>NZ_JANEWG010000055.1 GCF_028069725.1 Citrobacter sp. Awk 4 | reverse complement strand
CTTATATTAATCGTATCATTTCTTTTCAGGGAATAATAAAGCATCCCGTAACAGGTGATCATTTCCCCGACGACGAGTAAACCCAATCCGGTCAAAATATTCCAGAATCTGAATAGCGAGTTTTCGTCCGACATTGAGTCGATCACGAAAATCAGCCGCACAGGTCGACCCTTTTTCCCGATCCAGTTCGCGGATCATATTGGCAAAAGAGACAATCCGATCATTACGGTAATAACGATCTTTCACGATTGCGGTAATCATCCCTTGCTGCGCGGCTTGTCGTAATACCTGCCGCATGATGTGCTCATCTGATCCGGTTTCCCGCGCCAGATCCCGCACCCACCAGGGTTCATCGCCAAACAGCGATTCCGTTTTGTGCCAGATGGCCTGCTGCTCGTCGCTGAATCCTGCTTTGTGATCGGGAAGATGCAACCACCCATGATGGCTATGAATAACGCTGCTTTCCCGCATTCGTTCGATCAGCAACAACACCAGCGCTTCGTCTTCCATTGGCAGCGCCATACGTCGCAACCGCTCGCGTCCAGGTCCCGGTTCGTCACGATGCTGTTCATGGTAGGTCGCCAGCGTATCGAGTATTTTTCGTTGCCAGCGGGCGGCAACAGGGGCATTCAACAGGCTGTATCCTGCCTGAATAAAACCAGGCTGATCAATCAGTTGACGCATACCCTCGCCATTGAGTTGGCGGGCCCACGCAAAATCAGGCAAATTGACGGCGCCACGGTCCAGATGAATCGCCAGCGCAGCGCTGTCATCCTGCGCGTTTTCCAACGCCGACAGCCACTGTAGGTAGTCTGGTTTACGTTTACCGCGACGCGGTGGAGTGAGCATCACAATGCGCGCCCCCGCCAGCGTGGCGCGCGCGGAGATATCACGCAATACCAGTCGGTCGTTATCAGCAAGCCAGAGCGGAGTGTCAAAAACCAGTTCAGCCAGCGAACCTTCCAGCAGGGAAACGCGCCCGGTCACATGGCTGGCGGCATGGTGAATATGCAGTGGCTGCCACTGCGTGAGCGGGACCTGTTGTTCTAAAGAGACAATGACACGTGTGAATGCCTCCGGCGGCGCATCAGAGAGCAGCCAGTCGCCACGGTTAAGCTGATCTTTTTCCGCGTCACCCGCGATATTTAGCGCGATACGCTGCCCCGCATGAGCGCGCTCAGTCGGCTGATTTTGCGCATGCAGGCTACGTACACGCATCGGTTTATTCACACCAGTAAGCCACAACGTGTCGCCGACATTGACTTCGCCGCTGAGCGCAGTCCCGGTCACCACCAGTCCCGCGCCTTTCACTGTAAAAGCGCGATCAATGGCCAGACGGAAACTCTGATTGCTGGCATGAGTGCGCGAAGATAATTGCTGTAGATGTTCACGTAACGTGTCAATGCCGCGCCCTTCACTGGCAGCGGTCACAAACAGCTCTGCCCCGGAAAAACCATACTGGGCCAGCGTCATTTTGATCTCTTCACGCACCTCGTCAATTCGCGCCTCATCCACACGGTCAGCTTTGGTGAGTGCGACGGTGAGTTGCGGATCCCCTGTCAGTTTTAAGATCTGCAGATGTTCGCGCGTTTGCGCCATCACACCATCGTCGCAAGCCACCACCAGCAGTGCATGGTCAATACCGCCCACTCCCGCCAACATGTTAGACAAAAATTTCTCGTGGCCAGGAACGTCAATAAACCCAAGCACGCGGCCATCTGCCTGCGGCCAGTAGGCATATCCCAGGTCGATGGTCATGCCGCGCTTTTTTTCTTCAGGCAGGCGATCGGCATTCACACCCGTAATCGCCTGTAATAACGTTGTTTTACCGTGGTCAACGTGTCCGGCAGTGGCAATAATCATTTCAACATCAACTCCATAAACCGGGTTTCATCTTCAAGACAGCGCAAATCCAGCCACAGGCGGCCATCGTAAATTCGGCCAATGATTGGCGTGGGTAGCGCACGCCAGCGCGCTGCCAGAGCGTCGAGATGGCTTCCCCGCCCATCATGCGGGGTAAATGTCAGTGCCGCGCTGGGCAACCGATCAACCGGCAGTGAGCCACTGCCTATCTGCGACAGGCAGGGCATGACATGGACGGCAAACACCTCTCCATAATGCGCGGCAAGCAACGTCTGTAACCGCTGCGCTTGCGCCTGAATCGCCGCTTCGCTGCGGGTTAATAGCCGCAGTGTCGGTAATTTCTCGGCTAATGCTTCCGGGTGCAAGTACAGGCGCAGCGTCGCTTCCAGCGCCGCAAGGGTCATTTTATCCGCCCGCAGCGCACGTTTCAGCGGGTGGCTTTGCAAACGGGCAATCATCTCTTTCTTACCGACAATAATCCCGGCCTGTGGTCCACCCAGCAGTTTGTCGCCAGAAAAACTCACCAGGCTGACACCGGCCGCAATCAGTTGCTGCGGCATCGGCTCTTTCGGCAATCCATACTGACTCAGATCGACCAGTGAACCGCTACCCAGGTCCGTCACCACCGGAATATTCCGCTCCATCCCGATCGTCGCTAATTCAGCTTCATCCACCGAGTGAGTAAATCCTTCGATGCTGTAGTTGCTGGTATGCACTTTCATCAACAGACCGGTGTTCTCGTTCACCGCCTGGCGATAATCATTTGCATGCGTCCGGTTGGTCGTCCCCACCTCATGCAGCGTACAGCCCGCCTGACGCATCACATCCGGAATGCGAAACGCGCCGCCAATCTCAACCAATTCACCGCGGGAAACGACCACCTCTTTGCCGCTGGCCATCGCCGCCAGCATCAGCAGCACCGCCGCCGCGTTGTTATTGACGATACAGGCATCTTCCGCACCGGTGATGCGACACAACAAGTCAGCTAACGCCCGATCGCGATGCCCGCGGCCTGCATCATCCAGGTCATACTCCAGCGTTACCGGAGAGCGCATCGCATCAGCGACGGCGTCGATAGCCTCTTGCGCCTGTATCGCACGCCCGAGATTGGTGTGCAGTACCGTTCCCGTCAGATTGAACACCGGACGTAACGCACTTTGCGACTCTTTTTCCAGCCGGGCTTTCGCCTCTTGCGCCCAGTTTTCACTCCATACCGGCAATGCCTGCGCGTCCCGTATCATCTCTCTGGCTTCATTGAGCATCTGGCGAAGCAACTCCACCACCTGGGTATGCCCGTGGGTGTCACGCAAAGCATGAAAGGCGCTATCACGCAATAAGCGATCAATAGCGGGAAGCTGACTGTAAAGCGAACGCGTTTCGGTTGTCATGAAAAAGCCTGGCTGTTGGTGGCCCTCTCTGTGACAGAGAGGGAGAGCGACATAGGGGGGGATTGTACCGTGAGTTTGTTCAGGCGGACATAATGCGCGTCAAGCCTTTGGCGGTTCCGTGCGCGCGAAGCTTTCGCGACTAAAGAGTGTTTCGACCAGTTTGACTAACTGCGGTCTGTCCACACACCAGCCTGGCGCCACGCGGCGGAAGTTGAGATAACCCACCGCACAGGCAATCGCGATAGTGGCCAGGTTTACCGTATCGGTGGTGAGCGTTCCCTTCGCCAGATAGCCCTCCAGGGCATCCAGACTGCGGTTGATCTTCTCGCGCTGGCGCAGCAGTTCCGTTTCTGATTGCTGTGCTGCGGGTCGCGCCTGTTCGCGAACGGAAACCAGCCCGGCGTCCATGATGCCATCCGCCAGCGCTTCAAGCTGCCGAACTTTCAGCGACGCCATCGGTTCACGCGGTAGCATTGCCGGCGCGATATCCAGCAATTCGATATATTCCGCAATGATGGGCGAATCAAACCAGAACTCCCCGTCGTCAGTTACCAGCGCAGGGACTTTGCCCAGCGGGTTATAGTCCGCTACGCCATTTTCTGCGTTGTAAGGGAGTTCATTAACAAATTCGAAGGGGATGCCCTTTTCCAGCAACAGAATGGAAATTTTGCGTACAAATGGGCTGGTGTAGCTGCCGATGAGTTTCATGTTCAGTCCTTTTTGCCAACAAAAATATCAGTATGGCTCAGGATTGAGCAAAAGGCAGGTGATGCTTGTCGCACACCTGCCTTTCATTTTATTAGTGATCCAAATAGAGATAGTGCATCCAGCTGGTCATGCGCAGCAGCACCTTACGCATGACGGACACGTGGGCGAAATGGTCAGAATAAACAGCCACCTGCGCATAGATACCGTCAGGCAGGGCGTCTACGTCGGCGTTCGGATCCAAATCAATCAGCGCCAGAACGCCATCCGTTCCCGGAACCACCGTCAGCGACTGCAATGCACCCTGAGCCTGGTAAGAACCGCCAGGCACCACCGGCAAAACGCTGTTCAGCTTGCCGTGAAAAACCTGCCCTGGCAGCGCATTGAATACCACTTCCGCATCATCACCCGCTTCAAGACGTAACAATGAATTTTGGCGGAACTGCGCAACGATTTGCCGTTTTTGATCCGGAATAAACACCATCACCGGGCGTAACGGTAGCGCGGCCGCATAGGTGCCAGGACGGATGAGCACCTGGGTCACATAGCCGTTGCTGGGCGCGCGAATGATCGTTTGTTCAAGGTTATATTTGGCTTCCGCCAGTTGCGCTCTCAGGCTGACAATCTGCGACTGCTCGCCGTTGACCATACTGTCTAACTGACTCTGAATTTGCGCTTGTTCCGCAACAGAGCCTTTTACCATAGCATCCTGTGCCAGATAGTTTTGCCGCGCATTGTCGATATCGCTTTCAGAGAAAGGATTCACCTTCGCCTGGCTGCCCTTCAGGTAACGTTGATAATCTTTGAACAGCCGGTCGCGTTCGGCGCTTACCCGCGCGGTATTGGCCTGCGCTTCAGAGAGCTGCGCTTTTAACGTCTGTATATTATGCGTCGCCGTCACCAGATCAGCTTGCAGTCGATCGACTCGCGACTGATAACGAACAGGGTCTAGCTTAAACAACACGTCGCCCTTTTTAATTAACTGATTATTTTTATCCGTCACTTCGCTAACAATCCCGGTGACTTGCGGCGTAATCGGAATGGAAATAACCGCTTTCTGCGCGGTAAAGGTATAGGGGTGGTTATAGTTCATTAAGAGAATCAAACCACTGACGATAAACACACCGCCTAATGCTGCCGTTGCCAACGTCCATTGATTGACCGGGATCCTGAAAATCTTAAACACCGCCCACGCCAACGCCACGTAGGTCAACACTATCAACAGATCCATGATTAGCGCTCCACAGAGGAATCATCGTCGGGGGTTTGTGCCCGGGCCAGTTTTTGTTCTAGCTGTGTAATACGCTCTGACAGCGCGGCAATGTCGGGGTCAGGCTCCTGCCCTGCCGGTTTGACGTGGGATTGCATGCCCCAGCCTCTTTCCGGCTGATAGAGCGTTGCCCAAATCCACAGAAACGGCCAGATAATATGCAGCGTAAACAGGCTCACCCAACCCGCCGTGTGGATGGCGTCGGCATGGGGGTGATTGCGCTTTTTCGCAATCAAATAGGGGATATCGTGAATCGCGATGATTCCATAAAACAGAACCAGGAAAACGAAGATCAGCACTCCTAACGCGAAATAATTTAGAAACATACCTGCCTCGCGTTCACATTTAATAAGAGTTTTAAATTGCAGGCAGCCGATGACTGTCATGGCTGATGTTTTGAACATAATTCGAAATCATCATTTTTGCCATAGCACGAAATGCTAAATTTTCGCGGTGAGAGGTTGCTCAATTTCAGGGACGTTAACGTGGAGGGAATAACCTCTGATGGATCACATCCCCGCGTCGTCGCGGTAAAAATATCTTGTGATTAACATCACAAAATACCAACAAAACACCAAAGCAAAAAAGTGATTAACATCACATTTAATTGCCATTTTTTGCCGCTTCGGTCATTTTGTTGTTTTTTTACACAGCACTATCGTGATCAATATCACATCAAATACCTCCCTACCCCCTATATTTATGTGACAAAAATCACACAACAGGTCGTCGACTGGACAGTTGAACGATTCAGTGCCAGATTTCGCAGTATCTACAGAGTCCGGCTACCTCTGCCGCCACATTAACAATAATCCTCGGGCTTCCAGCCTGCGCGACAGCAACATAAGAAGGGGTGTTTTTATGTCATCCGATATTAAGATCAAGGTGCAAAGCTTTGGTCGATTCCTCAGCAACATGGTGATGCCAAATATCGGCGCGTTTATCGCGTGGGGTATTATCACCGCATTATTCATTCCAACAGGGTGGTTGCCGAACGAAACGCTGGCGAAGCTTGTTGGACCGATGATCACCTACCTGCTGCCGTTGCTGATAGGCTTTACCGGCGGTCGTCTGGTCGGTGGCGATCGCGGTGGTGTAGTAGGTGCAATCACCACGATGGGTGTTATCGTTGGTGCGGATATGCCAATGTTCCTCGGCGCAATGATCGCAGGTCCGTTGGGTGGCTGGGCAATCAAACATTTCGATAGCTGGGTCGACGGTAAGATCAAATCCGGTTTTGAGATGCTGGTGAATAACTTCTCCGCTGGCATCATCGGTATGATCCTCGCCATTCTGGCATTCCTCGGCATTGGTCCGCTGGTTGAAGCTCTGTCCAAAATTCTGGCTGCTGGCGTTAACTTCATGGTCGTCCATGACATGCTGCCGCTGGCCTCTATTTTCGTTGAACCGGCGAAAATTCTGTTCCTCAACAACGCCATCAACCACGGTATCTTCTCACCTCTGGGCATTCAACAGTCCCATGAGATGGGCAAATCCATCTTCTTCCTGATTGAAGCGAACCCGGGTCCGGGGATGGGCGTTCTGCTGGCATACATGTTCTTCGGTCGCGGCAGCGCTAAGCAGTCTGCTGGCGGTGCGGCAATCATCCACTTCCTGGGCGGTATCCACGAAATCTACTTCCCGTATGTGCTGATGAACCCACGTCTGATCCTCGCCGTTATCCTTGGCGGTATGACTGGCGTATTCACACTGACCATTCTCAACGGCGGTCTGGTTTCTCCAGCCTCTCCAGGTTCCATCCTGGCAGTACTGGCGATGACGCCAAAAGGTGCCTACTTTGCTAACATCGCAGCAATCTGCGCAGCAATGGCAGTCTCCTTCGTTGTCTCTTCTATTTTGCTGAAAACCAGCAAAGTAAAAGAAGAAGAGGACGATATCGACGCGGCAACTCGTCGTATGCACGACATGAAAGCCGAGTCTAAAGGTGCATCTGCGCTGACCGCAGGTGATGTCACCAACGACCTGAGCCACGTGCGTAAAATTATCGTCGCCTGCGATGCCGGTATGGGCTCAAGCGCCATGGGTGCAGGTGTACTGCGTAAAAAAGTGCAGGATGCAGGGCTGACCCACATCTCTGTCACCAACAGTGCAATCAACAGCCTGCCGCCAGATGTGGATTTGGTCATCACCCACCGCGATCTGACCGAGCGTGCGATGCGCCAGGTGCCTCAGGCGCAGCATATTTCGCTGACCAACTTCCTGGATAGCGGCCTGTATTCCAGCCTGACCGAGCGTCTGGTTGCGGCACAGCGCCACAACGTCAACGAAGAGAAAGTTCGCGATCATCTGAAAGACAGCTTTGAAGAAGGCGACAACAACCTGTTCAAACTGGGTGCGGAAAACATCTTCCTGGGTCGCAAAGCAGCGACAAAAGAAGAAGCAATTCGCTTTGCCGGCGAGCAACTGGTGAAAGGCGGCTATGTTGAGCCGGAATACGTTGATGCAATGCTGGAACGTGAAAAGCTGACCCCGACCTATCTGGGCGAGTCTATTGCCGTTCCACACGGCACCGTTGAAGCCAAAGACCGCGTACTGAAAACGGGTGTGGTGTTCTGCCAGTACCCGGAAGGTGTTCGCTTTGGCGAAGAAGAAGACGATATTGCCCGTCTGGTGATTGGTATTGCCGCGCGCAACAACGAGCACATCCAGGTGATTACCAGCCTGACCAACGCACTGGATGATGAATCCGTGATCGAGCGTCTGGCGCAAACCACCAGCGTGGATGAAGTGCTGGAACTGCTGGCAGGTTGTAGGTAAATCTCGTAGCCCGATACGCTTATCGGGCCTACGTCCCACTCTCTCCCATAACGGGAGAGGGTTTGGGTGAGGGGGGAAGTTTCACTGTCCCTCACCCCAGCCCTCTCGGGTAAAAACATTAATGAAGGTTAATACTATGAAAGCATTACATTTTGGCGCAGGTAATATCGGTCGTGGCTTTATCGGCAAACTTCTGGCCGACGCGGGGATACAACTGACTTTCGCGGATGTAAATCAGGTGGTGCTCGACGCCCTGAATGCCCGTCATAGCTATCAGGTTCATGTTGTGGGTGAAAATGAGCAGGTCGAAACCGTTTCCAATGTGAATGCCGTAAGCAGCATTGGTGATGAGGTTATTGATCTGATCGCGCACGTCGATATTGTGACCACTGCGGTTGGGCCGGTGGTGTTGGAGCGTATTGCACCGGCGGTCGCAAAAGGTCTGGTGAAACGCAAAGCGCAGGGCATCGAAACCCCGCTGAATATCATTGCCTGCGAAAACATGGTGCGTGGCACCACCCAACTGAAAGGCCATGTGATGAATGCGCTACCAGAGGAAGATAAAGCCTGGGTTGAGCAGCATGTGGGCTTTGTGGATTCCGCCGTAGACCGTATTGTTCCGCCTTCTGCATCGGCCACTAACGATCCGCTGGAAGTGACCGTAGAAACCTTCAGCGAATGGATTGTCGACAAAACCCAGTTCAAAGGTGAACTGCCGAACATCCCAGGTATGGAATTAACTGATAACCTGATGGCATTTGTCGAACGTAAACTCTTCACGCTGAACACCGGGCATGCTATAACCGCGTACCTCGGAAAATTGGCAGGTCATCAGACCATCCGTGACGCGATTCTCGATGAGAAAATCCGTGCGGTGGTAAAAGGCGCGATGGAAGAGAGCGGCGCGGTGCTGATCAAACGCTACGGCTTTGATGCGGATAAACACGCAGCATACATCAAGAAAATCCTTGGTCGCTTTGAAAACCCGTATCTGAAAGATGACGTTGAGCGCGTGGGACGTCAGCCACTGCGTAAACTGAGTGCGGGCGATCGTCTGATCAAACCGCTGCTCGGAACGCTGGAATATGCGCTGCCTCACGCCAATCTGGTCAAAGGGATTGCCGGCGCGATGCACTATCGCAGCGATGAAGACCCACAGGCTCAGGAACTGGCTGCACTGATTGAAGAGAAAGGCCCGCAGGCGGCGCTGGCACAGGTTTCCGGACTGGATGCGAATAGCGATGTCGTTGCCGAGGCGGTTAACGCGTATAACGCAAAGTCATTATGATGCCGTACCAGGCGCAGGACATCCTGCGCCTGAATAATAGATTGTCAGATATGCAGCCAATAATGGAACAAACCCAGGCCTTTGAAAATCGTGTGCTTGAACGTCTGAATGCTGGCAAAACCGTACGAAGTTTCCTGATCACCGCCGTGGATCTCCTCACCGAGGCGGTGAATATTCTGGTACTTCAGGTATTCCGCAAAGACGATTACGCGGTGAAATATGCTGTAGAACCGTTGCTCGACGGCGACGGACCGCTGGGCGATCTTTCTGTGCGTCTGAAACTCATCTATGGCTTAGGTGTTCTCAGCCGTCCGGAATATGAAGATGCCGAGCTATTGATGGCGCTGCGTGAGGAGTTGAATCACGACGGTAATGAGTACGCGTTTACGGACGACGAAATCCTCGGCCCATTTGGCGAGCTACACTGCGTGATGGCGCTTCCACCGTCGCCGCATTTCGACACATCTGACCCGAGTTTGTACGCCATGCAAATTCAGCGCTACCAACAAGCTGTGCGCTCAACTATGGTGCTCTCTCTGACCGAGCTGATTTCCAAAATCAGCTTAAAAAAAGCATTTCAGAAATAGCCCGGTGCAGACCTACTGATTTTCTTCCTGCTTTGGCCTGTATATCTTCCGATAATATTCCAGCCGTTGCAGATACATCTGCACATTCTCATGCGGTACTTCAGCAGGGACAACATTACGCGGCGGCGTTTTATTCAGATATTCCCGGAAAGCCTGACTTGAAGCCATAAAATCTACAGTCTTATCAATAAGAGCTGATGCATTCTCACCGATTTTTCCCATGATAACCCTCCATGAATTCTCCGCGTTTCATAGACGCGGCTGCCTATTGCAGTTTAGGATCAGATGAATAATGGCATTGAGGAAAACGTGCTTAATCGTAAACCGATTAAATAATCTTCACATCTTCCACTTTTTATCTAAAAATCTTATTTAATCAGTCCACTATGAAAAATAATTAGCACCATAATACTTATCATACTTCATTATTTTTATCCCATTAGTTGTGAATAATACCGCTCTGCGCGCATACTATAGGATATTCATCCTATTTCTATCAGAAGCTATCCCATGAAAGAAGTCGAAAAAAACGAAATTAAACGCCTCAGCGATCGTCTGGATGCCATCCGCCATCAGCAGGCCGATCTCTCCCTGGTCGAAGGTGCCGAGAAGTACGCCGAACTGGAAAAAGAAAAAGCAACCCTGGAAGCTGAAATTGCGCGTCTGCGCGACGTTCACAGCCAAAAGCTGAGTAAAGAAGCACAAAAATTGATGAACCTGCCGTTTCGTCGTGCGATTACTAAAAAAGAACAAGCTGACATGGGCAAACTGAAGAAAAGCGTCCGTGGTCTGGTGGTCGTACACCCGATGACAGCGTTAGGCCGCGAAATGAATCTGCAAGAGATGACCGGTTTCGCAAAGACCGAATTCTGATCTTCTGCCGGGTAGCAGCCATGCTTACCCGGCCCTCCAATTGGCCCTACCAATTCCCGCATAATCCGCTTAGTGGTTCACACTTCCCCAAAATTTCATTACACTGCCGTTGCCAATAAATAACATTTAGTTAACCATTCATTGTCATTATCCCTACACAACAATATTGGCAGGACCACTTTTACACAGAATGTGACCAAGAGATGAGCACAGACTCATTGCATTGTGTGCGTGGCCCTCAGGAGACCTGCAATGAATCTCTGGCAACAAAACTACGACCCGGCCGGGAATATCTGGCTTTCCAGTCTGGTAGCATCGCTCCCCATTCTGTTCTTTTTCTTTGCTCTAATTAAGCTCAAGCTGAAAGGCTATGTTGCCGCCTCGTGGACGGTGGTGATTGCGCTCACCGTGGCGCTGCTGTTCTACAAAATGCCGGTCGATCATGCACTGGCCTCCGTGGTATACGGCTTCTTCTATGGCCTATGGCCGATTGCCTGGATCATTATTGCCGCTGTATTCGTCTATAAAATCTCGGTGAAAACAGGCCAGTTCGACATCATCCGATCATCGATACTGTCAATCACGCCTGACCAGCGCCTGCAAATGCTCATCGTTGGCTTCTCCTTCGGCGCGTTCCTGGAAGGGGCCGCCGGTTTTGGCGCTCCGGTAGCGATTACCGCCGCACTGCTTGTCGGTCTGGGCTTTAATCCGCTGTACGCTGCGGGACTGTGCCTGATAGTAAACACCGCACCTGTGGCGTTTGGCGCAATGGGCATCCCTATCCTGGTTGCCGGTCAGGTCACCGGGCTGGACAGCTTTGAAATTGGCCAGATGGTAGGGCGTCAGCTGCCGTTCCTGACGATTATCGTGCTGTTCTGGATCATGGCGATTATGGACGGCTGGCGCGGCGTGAAGGAAACCTGGCCTGCGGTAATGGTGGCGGGCGGTTCGTTTGCTATCGCCCAGTATCTGAGCTCTAACTTCATTGGACCGGAGCTGCCTGACATCATCTCATCACTGGTTTCTCTGGTGTGTCTGACCCTGTTCCTGAAACGCTGGCAGCCGGTACGCATCTTCCGCTTTGGTGATATGGGCGCGTCACAGGTCGATCAGACCCTGGCCCGTACAAACTACACTGCGGGTCAGGTTGTTCGCGCCTGGTCACCGTTCCTGTTCCTGACGGCGACCGTGACGCTGTGGAGTATTCCACCGTTTAAAGCGCTGTTTGCGCCGGGTGGCGCAATGTACCACTGGGTGGTTAACGTTCCGGTTCCGTATCTCGACAAGCTGGTCGCCCGTATGCCGCCGGTAGTACACGAGGCTACCGCCTACGCTGCGGTCTACAAATTCGACTGGTTCTCAGCCACCGGTACCGCCATCCTGTTTGCCGCGTTACTGTCAATCGTCTGGCTGAAAATGAAGCCGTCTGCCGCTATTCAGACTTTCGGCAGTACCCTGAAAGATCTGGCGTTGCCGATTTACTCCATCGGGATGGTGCTGGCGTTCGCCTTTATCTCTAACTATTCCGGTCTTTCCTCAACGCTGGCATTGGCACTGGCACACACGGGCAGCGCATTTACCTTCTTCTCACCGTTCCTTGGCTGGCTGGGCGTATTCCTGACCGGGTCAGATACCTCTTCGAACGCGTTATTTGCCGCTCTGCAGGCGACTGCCGCTCAGCAAATCGGCGTCTCTGACGTACTGATGGTCGCCGCCAATACCACCGGTGGCGTGACCGGCAAGATGATCTCGCCGCAGTCCATCGCCATCGCCTGTGCGGCGGTCGGGCTGGTCGGCAAAGAGTCGGACCTGTTCCGTTTTACCGTTAAACACAGCCTGATTTTCACCTGTATGGTGGGCGTGATCACCACGCTTCAGGCCTATGTTCTGACCTGGATGATTCCATGATTGTGATGCCCAGACGCCTGTCAGACGAGGTCGCTTCTCGTGTGCGGGCGCTGATTGAAGAACAACAGCTGGAAGCGGGCATGAAATTGCCCGCTGAGCGCCAGTTGGCCCTACAGCTTGGCGTGTCGCGCAATTCTTTGCGCGAGGCGCTGGCAAAACTGGTGAGCGAGGGCGTGCTGCTGAGCCGTCGCGGCGGCGGGACGTTTGTCCGCTGGCAGCATGAATCCTGGTCTGAACAAAATATCGTTCAACCACTGAAAACCCTGATGGCAGACGACCCGGATTACAGTTTTGATATCCTGGAAGCCCGCCATGCTATCGAGGCCAGTACCGCCTGGCACGCCGCGATGCGCGCCACTGAGATCGATAAAGAAAAAATTAAGACCTGCTTTGACGCCACACTGAGTGAAGACCCGGATATCGCCTCACAGGCGGATGTTCGCTTTCATCTCGCCATTGCCGAAGCGTCGCACAATGTGGTGCTACTGCAGACCATGCGAGGATTCTTCGACGTACTGCACTCTTCGGTCAAACAGAGCCGCCAGCGTATGTATCTGGTTCCGCCCGTCTTTGCCCGTCTGACAGAGCAGCATCAGGCCATTCTCGACGCCATTGTGGCAGGCGACGCGGAAGGCGCACGCCAGGCGATGATGGCCCACTTAGGTTTTGTCCACACCACGATTAAACGATTTGATGAAGACCAGGCCCGCCAGGCGCGAATCACCCGCCTGCCCGGAGACCATAATGATATTTCCAGGGAGAACAAAGCATGATTATCTCAGCAGCCAGCGATTATCGCGCCGCAGCCCAGCGCATTCTGCCCCCTTTCTTGTTCCACTATATTGACGGCGGCGCCTACGCGGAACACACCCTGCGCCGCAACGTAGAGGACTTGTCTGAGGTGGCACTTCGCCAGCGTGTACTGAAAAACATGTCTGACTTAAGCCTGGAAACCACGCTGTTTAATGAAAAGTTGTCGATGCCGGTTGCCTTAGCCCCGGTTGGGTTGTGTGGTATGTACGCCCGTCGTGGCGAAGTGCAGGCCGCCGCTGCCGCTGATGCCCACGGCATTCCGTTCACCCTCTCCACTGTTTCTGTCTGCCCGATTGAAGAAGTGGCGCCGACCATCAAACGCCCAATGTGGTTTCAGCTTTACGTATTGCGCGACCGCGGCTTTATGCGCAACGCGCTGGAACGCGCGAAGGCAGCAGGCTGCTCAACCCTCGTCTTTACCGTCGATATGCCAACGCCGGGGGCGCGCTACCGTGACGCTCATTCAGGCATGAGCGGCCCGAATGCCGCACTGCGCCGCTACTGGCAGGCAGTCACCCACCCGCAATGGGCGTGGGATGTTGGTCTGAATGGTCGCCCACACGATTTAGGCAACATTTCCACCTATCTGGGAAAACCGACCGGACTGGAAGATTACATCGGCTGGCTGGCGAACAACTTCGATCCCTCTATCTCCTGGAAAGACCTCGAGTGGATCCGTGAATTCTGGGACGGCCCGATGGTGATCAAAGGGATCCTCGATCCGGAAGATGCCCGCGACGCGGTGCGCTTTGGTGCCGATGGTATCGTAGTGTCTAACCACGGCGGTCGTCAGCTTGATGGCGTGCTCTCCTCCGCACGCGCTCTGCCCGCTATTGCCGATGCGGTCAAAGGCGATATCGCCATTCTGGCCGACAGCGGTATCCGTAACGGGCTGGACGTCGTACGCATGGTTGCTCTGGGTGCTGATACCGTGCTGCTGGGGCGCGCGTATCTTTACGCGCTAGCCACGGCAGGACAAGCGGGCGTTGCCAACTTACTGAATCTGATTGAAAAAGAGATGAAAGTGGCCATGACGCTGACCGGTGCAAAAACGATTAGCGAAATCAGCCGTGATTCTCTGGTACAGGAGCTCGGAAAAAGTCTGCCTGCCGCACTAACGTCACTGACCCGTGGTGACGCTGCGTAACTCCGCCCCCTCTTAACATCCTCTGTTTCCGAATGGCCGGTCTGAATTTCAGTCTGGCCATTTTTAATTCAAAAATAACGATTAGTTAACATTTACACAAAATTAATTTGACAATTTTTTGTGCGATCGCAAATGTATATACAAGCAAATACAAGAGCAATTCACACACATCCAACATCACAACGGGCGAGGGTTACATGGTGTATTCCGGTAAAGTGAATATCCAGCAGGCGATAGATGACGCTCCTTTTTCGCGCTTTCACTGGGTGATTATCGTATTGGGATTTCTGGTTCTGGCCATTGACGGATTCGATACGGCGGCAATGGGCTATATTGCTCCCACGCTTTCTGCCGACTGGGGGATTCAGAAGCAAGATCTCGGGCCTGTATTAAGCGCTGCACTGCTGGGGCTGTCACTCGGTGCACTGGTTGCCGGGCCAATGTCAGATCGCATGGGGCGTAAGCGCGTGCTGGTCTTTTCCTGTCTGTTTTTCGGCCTTGCCAGTCTGGGCACCGCATATGCGCAATCGCTGAATATGCTGACGCTCTGGCGGTTCCTCACCGGGCTCGGATTGGGTGCCGCGATGCCTAACGCCATTACATTAGTGTCGGAATTTGCGCCAAAGCGTTGCCGTTCGATGACGATAAACGCTATGTACTGCGGTTTTCCTCTTGGCGCGGCGGGCGGCGGGGCAATCTCTTCCTGGCTTATCCCTCATTACGGCTGGCATAGCGTGCTGCTGGCGGGTGCAATCGCCCCGCTGGTGTTAACCGTATTGCTGGTGCTCTTCCTGCCGGAGTCGGTCAAATATCTGGTGCATCGTGGTAAAGATATCGCCCAAATCAGACGTGTCGCCCGGCGTTTCATCACGGGCAATCTTGAGCAAGTCACCCTGTTTTATCTGGATGAAGAACGCACTGCGGACAAAAAAGGCAGCGTGGCGCAACTGTTCAGCATGCCCTGGTTACCCGGCACGCTGATGCTCTGGACAACCTACTTTATGGGGCTGGTGATCTATTACGTGTTACTGAGCTGGATGCCAACGCTGATGCTGGGAATGGGCTACCCGCTGGCGGAATCGGCGTGGCTCACCTCGCTATTCACCTTCGGTGGCACGGCAGGGATCCTGCTGGCAGGCTGGATGATGGACCGCTGGGAAGCGCACAAAGTGGTCACCACCGGTTTTATTCTGACCATGCTGTTCGCCCTTGCGCTCGGGTTTGAAAACAACCACATCTTCCTGTTTGGCACGCTGATCTTCCTGATGGGGATCACCATGAACGGCGCGCAATCCGGCTTGCAAACGCTGGCAGCAACGTTCTATCCGACCCATTGTCGGGCAACGGGTATCGCATGGATGCAGGGTGTCGGACGCTTTGGCGGCGTGGCCGGAACCCTGACCAGCGCGCAGTTGCTCTCTCTGCAATGGCAGGCCGACAGTATTTTGATGTTTCTCAGTCTGCCAGCGCTCGTGGCTGCAGCCGCCACACTTTATAAGTTGCAACGCTACAAGCTACAACGCCTGACCGTCGCATAGTACGGGTGATTTCTGCTATTCTGCCCCCCGCACTAAGGGGGCAGCATGTTAAACATCGTTCTATTCGAACCAGAAATCCCGCCAAATACGGGCAACATTATTCGTCTTTGCGCCAACACCGGCTTTCGTCTGCACATCATTGAACCGATGGGGTTCACCTGGGACGACAAGCGCCTGCGCCGCGCAGGGCTGGATTATCATGAGTTCACCGCGGTAAAGCGCCACCACGATTACGACGCTTTTGTGGCGGTAGAAAATCCCCAGCGCCTGTTTGCACTGACCACTAAAGGGACACCGGCACACAGCGCAGTCAGCTATCAGGATGGCGACTATCTGATGTTTGGCCCGGAAACACGAGGTCTGCCAGCCAGCATTCTTGATGCCCTACCCGCTGAACAAAAAATTCGCATTCCAATGATGCCGGACAGCCGCAGTATGAATCTGTCAAACGCGGTATCGGTGGTCGTGTATGAAGCGTGGAGACAGCTGGGATATCCTGGCGCGGTATTGCGGAGCTGATTTTTGTCGGGTGGCGGTGGATGCCTTATCCGACATACGAACGCATTTGGCATTGATTTTTCGGGTGTTATCAGCGCAGTCAGATTGGAACGGACTGCGCGCAGCCACCGCAGCGTACACGCAGTACGTGAGGATGGCGAGCACAGCCCGGGTTCAAGATGACAAGTAAGATAGTTCGAAAGTTAGATGCCGTCGCCGAACTCAAACGTATGATGTATCCCGTTGAAATGCTGATCCATATCCATGGACGGCTTCTCGCTATCAGGTTTACCGACAATACGTGCCGGAACGCCAGCGGCGGTGGTGTGCGGCGGAACAGGCTGCAAAACGACAGAACCTGCGCCAATCTTGGCACCGCGCCCGACTTCAATATTACCGAGGATTTTCGCCCCCGCGCCAATCATCACGCCTTCGCGAATTTTCGGATGGCGGTCGCCGCCTGATTTACCGGTCCCGCCCAGCGTGACGGATTGCAGGATAGAGACATCGTTTTCAATGACCGCCGTTTCACCCACCACAATCCCGGTAGCGTGATCGAGCATAATCCCACGGCCAATTTTGGCCGCCGGGTGAATATCGACCTGGAAAGTCACTGAAACCTGATTTTGCAGGAAAATCGCCAGCGCCCGGCGACCTTCATTCCACAGCCAGTGGCCAATACGGTACGCCTGCAGAGCATGAAAACCCTTCAGGTACAAAAGTGGGGTTGAGTATTTATCAACAGCCGGGTCGCGAGTGCGCACCGCCTGAATATCGCAGGCTGCCGAGGCGATCATTTCCGGGTCCGCCGCGTAGGCTTCTTCCACCACTTCACGTATGGCTATTGCAGGCATGATGGGCGAAGCCAGTTTATTCGCCAGCATATAACTGAGCGCACTGCCCAGATTCTCATGCTTGAGTAGCGTGGCGTGGTAAAAACTGGCCAACATCGGTTCACAGTCCGCAAGTTGACGGGCTTCGGCTTTAATATTATTCCAGACGATATCCAGTTCTTCACACGGCATTGCAGACTCCAGGTATTGAGGCTAACGACCGGCCCGTTCTTCGCGGGCCGGGTCATTTTATGATGACAGATCCTTGCGGCTAGTGGCGGCTTCGCTCATCCTTGCGTGCACGACCTAATAACGTCAATGCTGCCTCGCGCGCGTTTTTTCCGCAATACAATACTTGATAAATTTCCTCGGTTATTGGCATTTCGACACCAAAACGGTGCGCCAATTCACGAACTTCTTTTGTATTGCGATAGCCTTCAACCACCTGGCCAATCTTGTCCTGCGCACCCTGAACATCCATGCCCTGTCCGAGCATCATGCCAAAGCGGCGGTTACGCGACTGGTTGTCAGTACAGGTCAGTACCAGATCGCCTAACCCAGCCATCCCCATAAAGGTGGTCGGATCGGCACCCAATGCGGCACCTAAACGTGACATTTCGGTCAGCCCACGGGTGATCAGTGCAGTACGCGCATTGGCGCCAAAACCGATACCGTCGGACATTCCCGCGCCAATCGCAATGACGTTTTTCACCGCGCCGCCAAGCTGTACGCCAATGAAATCCGGGTTGTTGTAGACACGGAAGCTTTTACCGCAGTGCAGCAATTGCTGCAGATCGTCAGCAAAAGTGTCATCCGTTGACGCCAGAGAAATTGCCGTCGGTAAACCTGCAGCCAGCTCTTTGGCAAACGTTGGGCCAGAGATCACCGCGAGCGGAATTTCCGGTCCTAACGCTTCGCGCGCGACATCCTGCAACAGGCGTCCCGTCTCCGCTTCCAGACCTTTTGTCGCCCATACAAGGCGCGCATCCGGGCGCATCAACGGTTTGATCTGACGCAGTACTTCACCAAAGACATGGCTCGGCACCACGACCAGAATATTACGGCTGGCCGCCAGCGCAGTGGCTAAGTCACTTTCCAGGAGAAGCGAGTCAGGAAAAGGCACATCAGGGAGGAACGCGACATTACAGCGATCGTGTTCAAGGGTCGCGATATGTTTAGGATCATGGCCCCACAGGACGACCTGGTGGCCATTTCTTGCCAGTGTGATGGCAAGAGCGGTGCCGTACGAGCCGGCACCGATCACAGTCATTGAAGCATTACTTTGGTTCATCAGGCATCCTGATGTTCTTCAGTACCTTCGCCAGCCTGCTGCTGTAAATAGTTCATGAACAGCGCATCAAAGTTGACCGGCGCAAGGTTCAGTTGCGGGAATGTACCGCGGGAAACCAGGCTGGTGATGCATTCGCGGGCATACGGGAACAGAATGTTCGGGCAGTATGCGCCCAGGCAATGCGCCATCTGAGTCCCTTCAATACCGCTGATGGAGAAAATACCGCCCTGTTGAACTTCACACAGGAACGCGGTTTCTTCACCCAGGGAAGCCGTTACGGTGACACGCAGTACCACTTCATACACGTCATCAGCCAGTTGAGTCGATGCCGTATCAAGATCAAGTTTAACCTCTGGCTGCCAATCTTTCTGGAAAACATGCGGCGCATTTGGCGCTTCGAAAGAGACATCCTTGGTATAAATACGTTGGATCTGGAAAGCCATTTCAGTGTTATTTTGTTCTGACATGTTGAGAAAACCCTTTAATGTTGTCCTTTAATACCGTCTTGATGCAATGTTAACGACGTACGTTAGCTTAACAGGGGATCCAGTCCACCACGCGCATCTAACGCATACAAGTCGTCACACCCACCGATATGCTGCGCATCAATAAAAATCTGCGGAACCGTCGTACGACCACTACGTTTGATCATCTCTTCACGCTTAACGGCATCGCCATCAATTGGAAGTTCCTGGAAACTCACACCCTTATCGCTCAGCAGCGCTTTTGCACGATGGCAAAACGGGCAGGTCGCTTTGGTGTAGATTTCAATATTGGCCATGACTTCGCTCCTGTGTTTATCTACAGCTTACTTACCGCGTACCAGAGGCAGGTTTTCACCACTCCAGCCTGCAACACCTTCTTTCAGCACAAACACTTTCTCAAAACCGGCTTTAATCAGCGCCGTTGCAGAGTCCTGGCACTGCATGCCAGAGCCATCCACCACGATAACCGGTTGGCCTTTGTGCTTCTCAAGCTCGCCGACATTGTTGGCTTTGATTTCGCTCGGCAGCAGGTTAGTTGAACCCGCGATATGGCCTTTGCGGAAGTCGTCGCGCTGACGTAAATCCACAACAATGGCATCTTCTTTATTGATAAGGCGTGTCGCTTCGCCGCGTGTAATCACCTTCACTTTCGAGGTCAGGCCTTTGAACGTGGTGAACAATACCGCCACCAGTAACGCAATCCAGGCGATACTTAGAATGGGATGGCGGCCAACAAATTGCATAATTTCTTGCATGGGGGGTAACAACTCCCGACTCAGTGATTAAAAAAACCAGGAAAGAAGTATACCTGCGCGTTGTCGCAAATACAGCCAGAGCGTGCAATGGATTGCATTTTTGCGGGGTGCTACGGAAAAAAAACCGTAAATCCGCGCCATCCCCAGACCGCTCTCAGCCATTATTTGATCTTCTGGGGCTATTTTATCGATTCAGCTGTAGTAAAATTACGCAATTATTTTTGTCTATTGAGTGTGAGGTTGTCGCAATGTCGGTTTCTAAAAAACCTATGGTACTGGTGATCCTGGATGGCTATGGCTATCGCGAAGACAGCCAGGATAACGCCATTTTTAATGCCAAAACCCCAGTAATGGATGCTCTGTGGGCAAAACGTCCGCATACCCTGATTGATGCTTCCGGTCTGGAAGTGGGTCTGCCTGACCGCCAGATGGGTAACTCCGAAGTGGGTCACGTCAACCTGGGTGCAGGCCGCATCGTGTATCAGGATCTGACTCGCCTGGACGTTGAAATCAAAGAACGCACTTTCTTCGCCAATCCAACGCTGACCGCAGCCGTTGATCAGGCGAAAAACGCCGGTAAAGCCGTACACATCATGGGCCTGCTGTCTGCGGGCGGCGTACACAGCCACGAAGATCACATCATGGCGATGGTGGAACTGGCCGCCGAACGTGGCGCAGAAAAAATCTACCTGCACGCCTTCCTGGATGGTCGTGACACCCCGCCACGCAGCGCTGAATCCTCGCTGAAAAAATTCGAAGACAAATTTGCCGCGCTGGGCAAAGGGCGCGTCGCCTCCATCATCGGTCGTTACTATGCAATGGACCGCGACAACCGTTGGGATCGCGTAGAAAAAGCGTATGACCTGATGACGCTGGCGCAGGGCGAATTCCAGACTGACACCGCTGTAGCTGGCCTGCAGGCCGCCTATGCGCGTGACGAAAACGACGAATTCGTGAAAGCCACGGTGATCCGTGCAGAAGGCCAGCCCGACACGGCAATGGAAGATGGCGACACGCTGATTTTCATGAACTTCCGTGCTGACCGTGCCCGCGAAATTACCCGTGCATTTGTTAACGCTGACTTCGACGGCTTCGCCCGTAAGAAAGTGGTCAATCTTAACTTCGTGATGCTGACCGAATATGCGGCCGACATCAAAACCGCAGTGGCTTACCCACCTGCATCGCTGGCGAATACTCTCGGCGAGTGGATGGCGAAGAACGATAAAACCCAGCTGCGTATCTCCGAGACGGAAAAATACGCGCATGTCACTTTCTTCTTCAATGGCGGTGTAGAAGAGCCGTTCAACGGTGAAGATCGCATTCTGATCAACTCTCCGAAAGTGGCGACCTACGATCTGCAACCGGAAATGAGCTCCGCAGAGCTGACCGAAAAACTGGTTGCCGCCATTGAGAGCGGTAAATACGACACGATTATCTGTAACTATCCGAACGGCGATATGGTGGGTCACACCGGTGTGATGGACGCGGCGGTTAAAGCGGTTGAAGCGCTGGATCACTGCGTTGAGCAAGTGACCAAAGCCGTTGAATCCGTTGGCGGACAGTTGCTGATCACCGCTGACCACGGCAACGCTGAACAAATGCGCGATCCGGCGACCGGCCAGGCGCATACAGCGCATACCAACCTGCCTGTTCCGCTGATTTATGTCGGTGCTAAAAACGTGAAAGCGGTAGAAGGCGGTAAACTTTCCGATATCGCTCCGACCATGCTGACGCTGATGGGTATGGAAATCCCGCAAGAGATGACTGGTAAGCCGCTGTTCATCGTGGAATAATCCCTCCCCATGAGGGGAAAGGCGTTTAATTCCATTACATGGGCCGTGAAACCGCAAAGGTTTTCAGTCAGGCCTCTGATCTACGCCAGCGTAATAAGCGCTGGCGTATTGTTGTGCGCCTTTTCCGCACACGCAGATGAGCGGGATCAGCTCAAATCCATTCAGGCGGATATCGCCGCAAAAGAACGCGCGGTGCGCCAGCAACAGCAGCAGCGTTCAAGCCTGCTTGCGCAGTTAAAAGCCCAGGAAGAAGCCATTTCTGCCGCTGCCCGTAAACTGCGTGAAACCCAGAACACCCTCGCCCAGTTAAACAAACAGATCGCGGAAATGAATGCGTCTATTGCCAAACTGGAGCAACAAAAAGCCACTCAGGAACGCAGTCTCGCCGCGCAGCTTGATGCCGCATTTCGCCAGGGTGAGCATACCGGAATTCAGTTGATTCTCAGCGGCGAAGAGAGCCAGCGTGGACAGCGTCTGCAAGCCTACTTTGGATATCTGAATCAGGCGCGTCAGGAAACCATCGCTGAACTGAAACAAACCCGTGAAGAAGTGGCCTCGCAAAAGGCCGAGCTGGAAGAGAAACAAAGCCAGCAACAGACGCTGCTGTACGAACAGCGTGCCCAGCAAGCCAAACTGGAACAGGCGCGCAGTGAGCGCCAAAAAACACTCTCCGGGCTGGAATCATCGATTCAGCAAGGCCAACAGCAGTTAAGCGAAATGCGCGCTAACGAATCCCGTCTGCGTAACAGCCTTGCACGGGCAGAAGCCGCAGCGAAAGCGCGGGCTGAACGTGAAGCCAACGAAGCGCAAGCAGTGCGTAATCGCCAACAGGAAGCGACTCGCAAAGGCACCACCTATAAACCAACCGAAAGCGAAAAATCGCTGATATCGCGTACCGGCGGTCTGGGTGCGCCTCGTGGTCAGGCATTCTGGCCAGTACGCGGTCCAACGCTGCATCGCTATGGCGAACAACTGCAGGGTGAGCTACGGTGGAAGGGGATGGTTCTCGGTGCGTCCGAAGGCACCGAAGTGAAAGCCATTGCGGATGGCCGGGTTATTCTGGCGGACTGGCTACAAGGTTACGGCCTGGTTGTTGTTGTCGAACACGGCAAAGGCGACATGAGCCTTTACGGTTACAACCAGAGTGCGTTGGTCAGTGTCGGTACACAAGTGCGCGCAGGCCAACCTATTGCACTGGTTGGCAGCAGCGGTGGTCAGGGTCGACCGGCGCTCTATTTCGAAATTCGTCGCCAGGGTCAGGCCGTCAATCCACAACCGTGGTTGGGAAGATAAGTTTTGCCTCAGTTTCGCCATATTATGCTCTCACTGGTCAGCCTGCTGGCGTTCGTAACCCCTGTTTTTGCTGGCAAACTTGCCATCGTCATCGATGATTTCGGCTATCGCCCGCATAATGAAAACCAGGTGCTGGCGATGCCTTCCAACATCTCTGTCGCCGTGCTGCCCAATGCGCCGCATGCACGTGAAATGGCAACCAAAGCGCATAATAGCGGCCATGAAGTCCTGATCCATTTGCCGATGGCGCCATTAAGTAAGCAGCCGCTGGAGAAAGACACCCTACGCCCGGAGATGAGCAGCGACGAAATTGAACGAATTATTCGCGATGCCGTCAGTAAAGTGCCGTATGCCGTTGGGCTTAACAACCATATGGGCAGTGCGATGACCTCCAGCCTGTTTGGTATGCAAAAAGTAATGCAGGCTCTGGAGCGTTACGATCTCTACTTCCTCGACAGTATGACTATCGGCAACAGCCAGGCAATGCGGGCCGCCTCCGGAACAGGCGTGAAAGTGATTAAACGTAAAGTGTTCCTTGATGACTCGCAAAACGAAGCGGATATCCGTCATCAGTTTAATCGTGCCATTGAGTTAGCTCGCCGTAATGGGTCCGCCATTGCTATCGGACACCCCCACCCATCAACGGTGCGCGTGTTGCAACAGATGGTCTATAACCTACCGGCCGACATCACGCTGGTGCGTCCAGGTGCATTGCTCAACGAACCTCAGGTGGATACTTCCACACCGAACCTGACGCCGCCAGGCAACAGCGAGCCTAATGCACCGCGCAATCCATTCCGTGGCGTGAAGCTGTGTAAACCGAAGCAACCGTTAGCGCCGGTCTATGCCGACCAGTTCTTTAACGTCTTGAGTGAAAGTATTCGCCAGAGCACCGTCGTCACTTACTTCCAGCATCAGTGGCAAGGTTGGGGGAAAACATCCTCTTCCAACGGGATTAACGCTAACGCAAATTAAGCGGAAGATGAGCAGCAAAATAAAATCCTGCTGAGTGGCAAACGGTTATAACAACGCTTTCGCAGCGTTCAGGATTTCTTCAGAAAAAAGGGCTGGATAACCAGCCCTTTTACTATTAATCCCAGCTCAGGATCACTTTCCCTGACTGGCCCGAACGCATTGCGTCAAAGCCTTTCTGGAACTCATCAATTGAGAAGTGATGGGTGATGATCGGGGTCAGATCCAGACCAGACTGGATCAACGCGGCCATCTTGTACCAGGTTTCAAACATTTCGCGACCATAAATGCCTTTGATAAACAGGCCCTTAAAGATCACCTTTGTCCAGTCGATAGACATGTCTGAAGGAGGGATCCCCAGCATGGCAATACGACCACCGTGGTTCATGGTATCCAGCATGGCACGGAACGCTGGCGGCGCACCGGACATTTCCAGACCCACGTCAAACCCTTCGGTCATTCCAAGTCTGGCCATCACGTCAGGCAGGCTCTCTTTCGAGACGTTTACCGCATGTGTGATGCCCATCTTACGTGCCAGCTCCAGACGGTATTCATTGACGTCCGTGATGACGACGTGACGCGCCCCCACATGTTTTGCCACTGCCGCCGCCATAATACCGATCGGACCCGCGCCTGATACCAGCACATCTTCGCCCACCAGATCGAACGACAGCGCCGTGTGTACCGCATTACCGAACGGGTCAAAGATAGAGGCTAAATCGTCGGAGATATTGTCCGGGATTTTAAAGGCGTTAAACGCAGGAATAACCAGATACTCAGCAAAACAGCCAGGGCGGTTTACACCCACACCGGTCGTATTACGGCACAGGTGAGTACGTCCGCCACGGCAGTTACGACAATGGCCACAGGTGATGTGACCTTCACCGGAAACGCGGTCACCCACTTTAAATCCTTTGACTTCCTGGCCAATACCGACCACTTCGCCAACGTATTCGTGCCCAACCACCATAGGTACCGGGATCGTTTTTTGCGACCATTCATCCCAATTATAGATGTGAACGTCGGTCCCGCAGATGGCTGTTTTACGGATTTTAATCAGCAGATCGTTATGTCCGAGTTCCGGTTCAGGAACGTCGGTCATCCAGATGCCCTCTTCCGCTTTCAGTTTGGATAACGCTTTCATCTCACATCCTCAGGCGATAACGCCCAGTTGTTTACCAATACGCGTGAACGCCGCAACGGCACGCGTAATTTGCTCAGGCGTATGCGCCGCAGACATCTGGGTACGAATACGCGCCTGACCTTTTGGCACCACCGGATAGAAGAACCCGGTGACATAGATACCCTCTTTTTGCAGTTCGCGAGCAAATTCTTGCGCAACCACCGCATCTCCCAGCATGACCGGGATAATGGCATGGTCAGCGCCCGCAAGCGTAAAGCCTGCCGCAGACATCTGCTC
Organism: Citrobacter sp. Awk 4; assembly: GCF_028069725.1. Classification (GTDB taxonomy): domain Bacteria; phylum Pseudomonadota; class Gammaproteobacteria; order Enterobacterales; family Enterobacteriaceae; genus Citrobacter_D. Next base: position 1,809 of record NZ_JANEWG010000055.1, on the reverse strand, counting down.
ACGGAACTGACGCGCATTCGCCCACAGACGGTCACGCAGTTCGCCGCCAGCTTCCACCATCTCCAGCACTTTAATGGAGGCGGCAACAATCGCCGGAGCTAATGAGTTGGAGAATAAGTACGGGCGAGAACGCTGACGCAACCACTCCACCACCTCTTTACGGGCTGCCGTATAGCCGCCGGATGCGCCACCCAGTGCTTTACCTAACGTACCGGTAATGATGTCTACACGGCCCATAACATCGCAGTATTCATGAGAACCACGACCGTTCTCACCCACAAAACCGACAGCATGAGAGTCATCGACCATCACCAGCGCATCGTATTTATCCGCCAGGTCACACACTCCTTTCAGGTTGGCGATCACGCCGTCCATCGAAAACACGCCGTCGGTCGCGATCAGTATATGGCGGGCACCCGCTTCACGCGCTTCTTTCAGACGCGTTTCCAGCTCCTGCATATCATTGTTGGCGTAGCGAAAACGCTTCGCTTTGCACAGACGTACACCATCAATAATAGAAGCGTGGTTCAGCGCATCGGAAATAATCGCATCTTCTGCGCCTAACAACGTTTCGAACAGGCCGCCATTGGCATCAAAGCAGGAGGAATACAGAATGGCATCTTCCATACCCAAAAAAGTCGCCAGTTTTTGCTCAAGCTGTTTATGGCTGTCCTGGGTACCGCAGATAAAGCGCACCGAGGCCATACCGAAACCGTGAGAATCCATGCCAGCTTTCGCCGCTGCAATCAATTCCGGATGATTTGCCAGCCCCAGATAATTGTTGGCGCAAAAGTTGATGACGTGGCTTCCATCCGCCACGGTGATGTCCGCCTGCTGCGCAGACGTGATAATGCGCTCTTCTTTAAACACCCCTTCCACACGAGCGGTTTCCAGATCGTTGTTCAACTGCTTATAAAAATCCCCACGCATTGCGATTCTCCAGACAGGGCAAATTTCAGCACATATTACCCAAACCTATACATTGATACGAGATGACGCGTTATCACTTCTTTAAAATGCAGCATAAATCACGCGTATCCACATGGCTTATCGTGATTTTCAGAATGAGTGACTTGCGCCAAAAAGCAATTAATGGCATGAATTTATTAGAATTTACAGAGTGTAAGGCGTGAGAACCCTATGTTGATAAGGCAAGATCCCTCCTCAGGAGGCACCTTGCCAAAAATGCGGATGCTACGTTTGTATCGGGCAACTATTTTCTGGAAAGAAGGAGCCTTAATGACTGGAACTTCGCGCCAAGCGCAGTGCGTTTGAAACAGCGGAAGAGATCAAACCATTTGCCTCTGCCCAGATAGTTAAGAACAAACAAATCAGGTCGTTTGTAATAACACATGACAAAGATGCCCTGATCATCATCCACAATGTTATTCTCTAGTGTTATTTTCTGGCACTCTGAAACTAATGGATAAAATTCTTTCCATTTTTCCTGAGAACCCACAATCGCGCCACCAATGATATAAACATGATTACCGATCATAAAATCGAAAGATTGCTGCAATGACGAAACACTTAACCCTTTCTTGATCGTGAAAAGATGTATTTTATTTTGATTAAAAGGGAAGTCCCATACTTTCAAACCACGAGTGACATTTGGTTTACGGCAATAACCAAAATCAATCCATGCAACCAACGGGGTTTTGACCAGACCAGAATTAATCGCTTTATTCACAAAATATGCTTTTAAATTACAAACCAGCACGTAATCCGGGGACCAATATTCTGGATTTTTTAACTGTCGGGTTTCTAATTTACGTGTAAATGTTTCATCCTGCTGAATTTTCTCTATTC
>NZ_JANEWG010000054.1 GCF_028069725.1 Citrobacter sp. Awk 4 | reverse complement strand
ACGGATTTATTGAGAGTTTCAACGGACGATTCAGAGATGAATGCCTGAACGAGCACTGGTTCGGCGATATTACTTATGCCAGGAAAACGATTAATGACTGGCGGCAGGATTATAACGAGTGCCGTCCACATTCATCGCTGGATTACCAGACGCCAGCTGAATTTGCAGCGGACTGGCGAAACGGGAAATATGAAGAAAAACCAACCGACATTACTAACTGAAGGTTGTATCTAATCCTGGGGGCAGGTCACAGGCTATAAGAATCGCGCTTGGCTCGGTGAGCATTCCTAATTTGCGTAAAGCCCTGGAAAAGGTTCGCGATGCTGTTGAATTAGAACAATGTCGTTAGCTAAGTGGAGATGATAAATCTGGATGACACATAGCTTGCGTCCGCTCATAGCAGCCTGACAGTCATTCAATCAGGCCGCTATAGATATATCACTCGCTAAAGATTACCGACGCCCCCATCAACCAGTAGCTCAGTACCGACGACGAATGACGATTCATCAGAAGCAAGGAAAACGGCTGCTTTAGCTAATTCATAGGGTGTCCCTAAACGCCCGATGGGTACTAAAGCCCGGATATCTTCCCTGAGCTTATATTCGTCCACTCCGCCCCCAACTTTGTCCAGTGCCGGTGTTTCAGTCGGTCCGGGGCTTAAGCCATTTACACGGATCCTACGCGGATGAAGCTCTGCAGAAAGTGTTCGTGCCAGAGAGAGGATCGCGGCTTTACTTGCAGCGTAAGCACTGCTTTGTGGAAAACCAATACGGGCGCTAACTGAGCCACAAACAATGACGGAGGATGGATTAGAAAGCACTGGAAGTAGTGCTTTGATCAGGAAAAATGGGCCTTTAAGATTTGTATTCATCAGAGCGTCGTAAGCCTGCTCATCCCAGGATTCCAGCGGCTTATGCGTAACATCACCTGCATTGAGATATAAAATATCAAGTCGCGGCCATCGTTCTTGTAACGCTGCTGCCAGGTTAGTTTGTTGAGAAATATCACCGGCCTCAATTCGAAAAAGAACAACGTCACCTAACTCTTTTTTTGCCTCCCGTAGTTTTTGTTCGCTACGACCCGTGATGGCTACCTTTGCGCCTTCTGCCAGAAACTGACGTGCGGTCTCTAAACCAATGCCGCTGGTACCACCGGTAATCAGTGCGTATTTGCCATCAAGTCTGCCCATTTTCCCACTCCACGTATTATTGGTGGCGTAATTATTTATCCTTCAGTATCCTTTGGAAAGTAGGCACCATATGGATACTAAGGAACCCTATGGGATGCTATGACGTGAGACCGGAGATCCAATGACAAAAAATATTTCGGCTTTAGCAGAGAGTAACGCGGGATGCCCGATGGTGAGTTTTGTGAATCTGATAGCCGGTAAGTGGGCGATACCCATTCTCTATCGTCTGATTTTATTAGACGAACCGGTTCGTTTCAGTGAGTTACAACGGGCAGTCAGACCTATCACTCAGAAAGAACTGACTCGCCAGTTGCGGCAGTTTGAGGCCCGTGGGCTGGTGAACAGAAAAGTGTTCGCTGAAGTTCCACCGAGAGTGGAGTATCAAATAACCGAGCTGGGTAAATCACTGCGTCCGACACTGGATTCTCTTGCTGAGTGGATGACGGCCAACGCGAGTTCAATGAATAAACATCTGGACTGAACGTCTGCTCCACGCGTTCAACTCAGAAGCTGAATGCTGATATCATACGTGACGTTGTAACAATCGATAGATTCAGAATCAGGGCAAAGTCACACCTGACGGCATCAGCCAGGCCGCATTCATGGGGTTGGGCTTGTGCGAAACGTCCGCACATCGTCACCTTTTTCATGAATGTCCTCGATCAATCACGTTGCGTGTCTTCCCAGGCGTGGGGAGCAAACAAATATCCTTTGTTGCGAACCGTTTTTATTCGGTAAGGCTCGGTGGCGCTATCCTGCAATTTTTTCCGCAGACGGGATATTGCCACGTCCACACTACGATCCAGCCCGTCATAACTTACGCCCCGCAAGTTTTTCAGCAACGCATCACGATCCATGATTGTTCCTGCATGTGTTGCCAGTTCCCACAGAAGCTCAAAGTCTGCTGTTGAAAGCGAAATCTGTTCGCCTGACAACACCACCGTACGGTTAACGGGGTCGATGGCGAGCGTGCCAAAACGTAACGTTTTATGCGGTGCGACGATAGCACTCTGGATGCCTTTGGTATGGGCTGACTGCTCGCTCTGGCGTAGATGCAAACGCAGGCGAGCCAGCAGCACGGCAGGCGGCGTGGTTTTTAGAATGTAGTCACAGGCACCCATTTCCAGCGCCAGGATATGATTCATGTCGCTATCCAGCGAGGTGAGCAGAACGATGGGGCCATGCCAGCGCTCGCGCAGGTCGCGGCAGATGGTCATGCCGTCTTTGCCTGGCAGCATGATATCCAGCAACACCAGATCGGGTTGCGTTCGCAGAATCACCTCTTCAGCCCGATCGCCCCGAGGCTCAACAATGACCTCAATATCATGCCGGGCCAGGTAGGCGGCAATCAGCGAACCCACTTCGGGTTCATCCTCGACAAATACGATGGTGTTCATATCATTCATTATGAAAATAAAACGACAACATACACTGCCGCTGTTTTCCCTGCTATTACTCTTTTCTAAACGAGATCGCTTCCGTTATGCTAGTGACTGATGTTATCGATGTGTTAAGGCAGAGGAATGGGACTCGTTATAAAAGCCGCGCTGGGTGCGCTGGTGGTGGTGTTGATCGGTTTGCTGGCAAAAACAAAAAATTATTATATCGCCGGGTTAATCCCTCTGTTTCCCACGTTTGCGCTCATTGCACACTATATTGTGGCCAGTGAGCGCGGGGTAGAGGCGTTACGCACGACCATCGTGTTTAGTATGTGGTCGATCATTCCCTATTTTGTGTATCTGGTTTCATTGTGGTACTTCACCGGTTTTATGCGCTTGCCGGTCGCTCTTGGCGGCTCGGTCGTGTGCTGGGGGTTAAGCGCCTGGCTGCTGATCGTCTGTTGGGTAAAGCTGCATTAACGTAAGTGGCGCCCACCATCCAGGGCAAAACTGCGTCCTGTCACAAAGTCGCTGGTGAGCAGATAATCCACTACGTCGATGACCTCTTGTTCACCGGGGGCTGTTTTCATCAGCGACTTTTTCAGTGCCTGCTCACGGTACTCAGCATCATCGCCTTCATTGAATAAAATGAGCGAAGGAGCAATAGCGTTAACCTTGACCTCCGGGGCCAGTTTTCGGGCGAATGAGCGGGTCATGTTGTCCAGCGCTGCTTTACTGGCCGCGTAAGCAATGTGTTTGTCGCTGCCGCGCTCTACAACGTAATCGGTGAAGTGAATAATGTCGCTGGCAGCATGTCCGCGTCCACGCAACAGGCTTTCTAACGCGTGGTTGAGCAGGTAGGGGGTATTGACGTGAATCTGCATCATCGATGACAACACATCGCAGAGCGGCGTATCGGGCGTTTCTGCCCGCCAGGCGCTGGCATTATGCAGAATAGCGCGCAACCCGTCAGTCCTGGTTTTGACCTCTTCAGCAAAACTCAGCACGTTCTCATCGGTTGAAAAATCGGCCTGAATGCATACCGCTCCGGCTTTTTCCAAATGCGCAATGGCAGGATAGCGCGTCCTGTAGCTCACAATGACCGGCTGGTGTTGATTCAGAAAGTGCCATGCTACGGCGAGGCCAATGCGGCGGCCTCCACCGGTGATAAGAATTGGCAAGGATGGATGCTTACCCATCGTAATCTCCTTTTGGTATCAAACGATGGGGCGATACTTACCCCACCAACATCCACGTCGCTGGAACGGCGGCTATTAACAGTAGACCAATCAGGACGATTTCCTGGCGGTTTAACACATTATCGTGCGTATGTGTCTTGCGGGCGTAAAGGAAAACCAGCAGCCCTGGCGCGTAAAGCACGACCGACAGTAACAGATGCATAGGGCCGGACGCGTACAACAACCATAAACCATAAATACAGGCACCGACACCCACGGCCTGGTGAAGGGGACGCGTGGCAATCTTCAACAAAAATGCGCCGACCAGAAAATAAGGCACCAAAATCATTTCAGAGGCAATGGTCAGCAAGGTGTTGTAATCGGAACCTGTGAGCCAGATCAGGACCAGACAAACCTGGACAGAGAGGTTGGTTAACCACAGCGACGCCGACGGCGCACCCTGCGCGTTCTGGCGTGCGAAAATACGCGGGAACGCTTTGTGCGTCGAGGCGAGGAATGGCACTTCCGCTGCCATAATTGTCCAGCTCAGGTACGCACCACAAACCGAGACAATCAGCCCTGCAGCGATAATGATTTCGCCCCACGGCCCCATCATTTTGACCATCAGACCGGCCATCGACGGGTTACGAATCTCCGCCAGTTCCGGACGGGCAACCACGCCAAGAGAGAGCAGGGTGACCAGCAGATAAACCCCCAACGCGGAGATGACGGCCAGCAGCGTAGCGCGTCCAACGTCGCGTTTGTTTCTGGCGCGCGCGGAAACGACGACCGCGCCTTCCACACCAATAAACACCCAGAGCGTGATCAGCATGGTGTTTTTCACCTGTTCCCAGACCGGGACGCCCAAAACCAGACCGGTAAAATCGAGACGGAAGGTGTCGAGCTTAAACAGCATGATCGCCAGGATGACAAACAGGCCAAGCGGCAGGAGTTTTGCCAGTGTGGCGACCAGATTAATGCTGGCCGCCGTCTGGACGCCACGCAACACGAGAAAGTGAACCACCCACAGCAGCACGGATGCGCCGATAATAGATTGCCAGGTATTGCCGTCGCCAAAAAGACGCAGCTCAGGCGTATCGGTAAAGAAGCTGAGGGCCGAAAAAACAATTACCAGATAGGAAACGTTGGCGATAACCGCGCATAGCCAGTACCCCCATGCGGAGCAGAAGCCAATCAACTCGCCAAAGCCTTCACGCGCGTAGGTGAAGATCCCGCCATCAAGGTCGGGGCGAATACGCGTCAGAATCAGCATCGCGAAGGCCAGCAGTAAAATACCTGCGCCGGTGATACCCCAACCAATCAATAATGCCGCCGGGCTGGCAACTGCCGCCATGTTTTGCGGCAGACTGAAAACACCTGCGCCAAGCATTGAGCTTAGTACCAGCGCGGTGAGCGCGCTCAGACCCAGTTTCTTTTCCATCGATATCCAGTTGTAAAAACGAGAGTGGGAGAATAATTATTTTGCCAAAATGCATAAAAATAGCGAAAGCATCTCAAGGCGCGGGATTTTACGGAGAGAAGAGAGCGCATGCAATCATCATGGGCAGATTTATGATTAAAAAAACTAAAGGCGGCAAAAAGCCGCCTTATTTTGTTACTGATGCGCCTTACTTATACAGATCGGCGCTGATGGTCATGTTATTACCACGTTCTTGCCACTGGCGAGTGATGTGGTAGTACTTGGCACCTTTTTTCGCGGCACGTTTAGCAACCTGATACGAGACTTCCGTCATGTTGCCATAGTTACCCGTGAATTTGATGCTGTCGAAAGGCACCATCATGGCGGCAGTTGCTTTGTTCAGCTCTTCGACTTTTGTCCCGTCCGGCAGAGTGACAGTGTAACGCCCACCTTTGGTCGATTGCGTTTCGAAGAAGCGACCCACATCGGCGCTCGGCGCAGCGGTTGCTGCAACGCCTGGGATTTCAACTTTCTTCGCCGCTTCGCCACCTTCGGCCAGTGCCGCGCGTCCCGCTTCGGAATCTGCCGGAATCACGTCAGTGCTCTGAATCACACGTTTTTTCGCATCCTCTTTGTAGAGGAAGGCGGTGATACGCTGATTACCGCCCTGGTTGGCGTCAATCTGGCGAACGATAAAGAAGGCGTACGCATCTTTCTGTTTTGCTGCTTTGGTGATAGCGTCATTGACTTCCGGTTGGTTACGGTAGAAACCTTGCACGGTCACGGTGTCATACGGTTCCAGCGCAACAGCCTGATCTTTTGGTAATTCTACAATGCCGTTAATCACGCGATTTTTGGAGGCTTCTGCTTTTTCAGCATCCGCTTTATAGAGGTCGGCCACGACGCGCCAGTTACCACCACTGCCATAGTCAGATGTATCAACAACATAAAAAGAGGCTGCACCTTCTTTATCTGCACGGCGGGATGCAGCATTTACCGCATCGCTAATCGCATTAAAACGGCCAGTGACCACAATACGGTCATAAGGTTTCAATGCTGCCGCTTGCTCCGGCGTCAGTTCTGTCGCTGCATTCACAGAAAAAGCAGTCGCAGAAAGAAGTGCGGACGCCAGGAGAGTGTTCTTAAGCTTCATAAAAATAATCCTTCGCCTTGCGCAAACCAGGTACTGGTATTGTTATTGACTAGAAACGTGGCTGATTATTGCATTTAATTCCTGTCAATGTCTGCGTCAATTTTCATTCATCGTGTTATGTGACATCACAAAGCCGATCACATTCCCTGATATGTCTAAAAAACAGGCTTTTAAGCGCTAAAGCTAATGAAGTTCATGAATTGCATAAGTTAATTTAATGTTAATCGTATGTTTATGGGTGGCGCTAAATCATGTTTTGCCGCTCCGCTTGAGCGGATTATCGGCCTTAGAGCGCTATTTCAAGGTCATTATCCCTGTCTGCAGGCTGAATCGTTCATCTTTTGCGAATTTAACAATAAATACTGCTTTTTGGCGCTAGATCACAGGCGCTATTTTCAGTAGGTTATAAAGAGTTTGTTACTGTTTTATTTTGCAGAGGTAACGTTTACCTCTTCCGCAAGTGTGCATATGCATCTTGCGATCACTGACAAACCATCATCAAAAAAAACGATGGAAGGGAATATTATGCGAATTGGCATACCAAAAGAGCGGTTTACCAATGAAACCCGTGTCGCCGCGACGCCGAAAACGGTTGAGCAACTGCTGAAACTGGGTTTTACCGTCGCGATTGAAAGCGGCGCTGGTCAACTGGCAAGTTTTGACGACAAGGCGTTTGTGCAAGCAGGCGCTGAAATTGTGGATGGAAATGCGGTTTGGCAGTCAGAGGTCATTCTGAAGGTCAATGCGCCAGAAGATGAAGAAATTCCGTTGCTGAATGCCGGGACAACGCTGGTCAGTTTTATCTGGCCTGCGCAGAACCCGGAATTAATGCAAAAACTTGCTGAGCGTAATGTCACCGTCATGGCAATGGATTCCGTGCCGCGTATCTCGCGCGCGCAGTCTCTCGATGCCCTGAGCTCAATGGCAAACATCGCCGGCTATCGCGCTATTGTTGAAGCCGCGCATGAATTTGGCCGCTTCTTTACCGGCCAGATCACCGCGGCGGGTAAGGTTCCTCCGGCAAAAGTGATGGTGATTGGCGCTGGCGTCGCGGGTCTTGCAGCGATTGGCGCGGCAAACAGCCTTGGGGCGATCGTTCGCGCATTCGATACCCGTCCGGAGGTCAAAGAGCAGGTCCAGAGTATGGGCGCTGAATTCCTCGAACTGGACTTTAAAGAGGATGCAGGCAGCGGCGATGGCTATGCCAAAGTCATGTCTGAAGCGTTTATCAAAGCAGAAATGGCCCTCTTTGCGGCGCAGGCCAAAGAGGTCGACATTATCGTCACCACGGCGCTTATTCCGGGTAAACCCGCGCCGAAACTGATCACCCGCGAAATGGTTGACTCCATGAAGTCGGGCAGTGTGATTGTTGACCTGGCAGCACAAAATGGCGGCAACTGTGAATACACCGTGCCAAACCAGATTACGACCACCGAAAATGGCGTGAAAGTGATTGGGTATACCGATCTGCCGGGTCGCCTGCCGACGCAGTCTTCCCAGCTGTATGGCACTAACCTTGTCAATCTGCTCAAATTGTTGTGCAAAGAAAAAGACGGCAATGTCACCGTTGATTTCGACGATGTGGTGATTCGTGGCGTCACGGTTGTGCGCGACGGCGAAATCACCTGGCCGGCACCGCCGATCCAGGTTTCTGCGCAACCTCAGGCAGCGGCTAAAGCGGCACCTGCGCCGAAAGAACCCGCTAAACCGGCTTCGCCGTGGCGTAAATTCGCCTTTATGGCTCTGGCCATCATCCTCTTTGGCTGGCTGGCGGATGTGGCGCCGAAAGAGTTCCTCGGTCACTTTACGGTGTTCGCGCTTTCCTGCGTGGTGGGATACTACGTGGTATGGAACGTCTCTCATGCGCTGCATACCCCATTGATGTCGGTCACTAACGCCATCTCGGGGATCATTGTGGTGGGCGCATTGCTGCAAATTGGGCAGGGCGGCTGGGTGAGCTTCCTGAGCTTTATTGCGGTGCTTATCGCCAGTATTAATATTTTCGGTGGCTTCACCGTGACTCAGCGCATGCTGAAAATGTTCCGGAAAAACTAAGGGGTAACACATGTCTGGAGGATTAGTTACAGCTGCATACATTGTTGCCGCGATCCTGTTTATTTTCAGTCTGGCGGGGCTCTCGAAGCATGAAACCTCCCAGCAGGGTAATAACTTTGGTATCGCCGGGATGGCGATTGCGCTGATTGCCACGATTTTTGGCCCGGATACCGGCAATGTAGCCTGGATTCTGGTGGCTATGATCATCGGCGGCGCGATTGGTATTCGTCTGGCGAAGAAAGTTGAAATGACCGAAATGCCAGAGCTGGTGGCGATCCTGCACAGCTTCGTCGGTCTGGCTGCGGTGTTGGTTGGCTTCAACAGCTACCTGTACCACGAAGCCGGTCTGGAGCCGATTCTGGTGAACATTCACCTGACGGAAGTGTTCCTCGGTATCTTCATTGGTGCGGTCACCTTTACGGGTTCTGTTGTTGCGTTTGGCAAATTGCGTGGGAAGATCTCTTCCAAACCGCTGATGTTACCGAACCGCCACAAAATGAACCTGGCGGCGCTGGTGGTCTCCTTCCTGCTGATGGTGCTCTTTGTCCGTACCGAAAGCGTCGGCCTGCAGGTTCTTGCCTTGTTGGTGATGACCATTATCGCGCTCGCGTTTGGCTGGCACTTAGTGGCGTCGATTGGCGGCGCGGACATGCCGGTGGTGGTTTCCATGCTGAACTCCTACTCAGGATGGGCGGCGGCCGCAGCGGGCTTTATGCTGAGTAACGATCTGCTGATTGTGACCGGTGCGCTGGTCGGTTCTTCGGGTGCGATTCTGTCTTACATTATGTGTAAGGCGATGAACCGCTCGTTTATCAGCGTGATTGCTGGTGGCTTCGGTACTGATGGCTCTTCAACGGGGGCGGATGAAGAAGTGGGTGAACACCGCGAAATCAATGCGGAAGACACTGCTGACATGCTTAAAAACTCCCACTCGGTGATCATCACCCCAGGCTACGGCATGGCGGTGGCGCAGGCACAGTATCCGGTGGCGGAAATCACCGAGAAGCTGCGCGCACGCGGTATCAAAGTGCGTTTCGGGATCCATCCGGTGGCAGGGCGTTTACCAGGCCACATGAACGTACTGCTGGCGGAAGCGAAAGTGCCGTACGACATCGTGCTGGAAATGGATGAGATCAACGACGATTTCAGCGACACCGACACTGTGCTGGTGATTGGCGCGAACGACACCGTTAACCCGGCGGCGCTCGACGATCCGCGTAGCCCGATTGCCGGTATGCCTGTACTGGAAGTGTGGAAAGCACAGAACGTCATCGTCTTCAAACGTTCCATGAACACCGGCTACGCAGGCGTGCAGAACCCGCTGTTCTTTAAAGAAAACACCCACATGCTGTTTGGTGATGCCAAAGCCAGCGTGGATGCCATTCTGAAAGCGCTTTAAAGATAGCGGTTATCCGGAAATGATGTGAACGGCCTCTGCGGAGGCCGTTTTTTATATCAGGCTTTGTTGAGGTCGCTAAGCAAAACCGCAATACTTTGACCGCCCGTGGTTTGCTCTAGCGCGATTTTAACGATGATAGTCAGCGGCACCGAGAGCAGCATACCAACGGGACCGAGCAGCCATCCCCAGAAAATCAATGACAGAAACACCACCAGCGTCGAAAGTCCTAATCCACGTCCCATGATGCGGGGTTCGAGAATATTCCCGAACACCAGGTTGATGGCCAGATATCCCGCCAGCACGACAAGCGCGTCGTAAAATCCGCTGAACACCAGCACCTGGGCGATAGGGGGAATTGCCGCCAGCACGGAACCAATATTAGGAATATAGTTCAGTGCAAATGCCAGTAACCCCCAGACGAAGGCAAAACGCACATCCAATGCCGCCAACATTCCCCAGGCGACCAGACCCGTCACAATGCTGATGGCGGTCTTCAGCACCAGATAATGCGAAACGCTGTCAATGGCGCGCTGGATAGCTGCCATACCCTCTGCGGGATTAGCCATCATCTGTTTTAGCTTGCCGGGTAGTTGTGGCACTTCCAGCAGCATAAAAACGACGGTCAGCAGGAGTAAAAAGATAGACGACATGGCATTAGACAGTTGGGTCAACAGGTTGGTGACCAGCGTCATGGCCGCGTTAGGGTTGATAAATTTCGCCAGTTCATCGACAGAAACGCCAATTCCTGCTCGCTGGAGCCACGGTTCAATGCTCTTCAGCGGGATAATTAGCGATGAACGGTACTGCGGCAGCGTTCGGGCAAGTTCATTTAAGGAGGTTCCTAAATACGCCAACAGCAACACCATTGCCATCACAATAATAACGACCAGTAATGACACCGCCAGCACGCGAGGGATACGCAATTTGACCATCCGTTGTACCACCGGGTTTAAAATAACGGCAATAAATAGCGCCAAAATAAAGGGGACAATGATATCCGCCGCAATACGAACGCCTGCGAGAATGATGACTAACATTCCCAGCATAATCACTATTTTTAGACCATTAAGCGTGATAATTGGTTTTGCCATGGTAATTCCTGGATTCTGTTTTCTGGTGTTTATATTAATGTGATTTGTGTCGAACAGCGCTACCAAAAATTGAACGATTGAGGTAAAGAAGTGAAAAGGTTTTGAGTTAAATCTATAGCTGTGGTACAAATCGGGTGTGTTTAACTACCGAGGACAATTATCATCCGCGATGACGAGAAGCAACACTGCGGATAATTGTAATATTATGGACAATATGTTCAGGACGTTTTTTTCTACATCGACACACCTTCGTACTTCTTCTACCTTCCTGCTTGCTGGTGAGCAGCTCTGGCGCAACGCGCTTTAGTCCTCTTCTTCTGCCTGAGCTGGCGCAATGCGCTGAGCTATCTGATTCTATTTTTGGTTTGCTGCTTACAGCAAATCCGCAGGACTTTATTCTCAAGCAGGAGAAGCACCATGTTTTACTGGATTTTATTAGCACTGGCTATTGCGACTGAAATTACCGGAACGCTGTCGATGAAATGGGCAAGTGTTAGCGATGGCAATACCGGTTTTATTTTGATGCTAGTGATGATTTCGCTCTCGTATATTTTTCTGTCATTTGCTGTTAAAAAAATTGCCCTTGGTGTCGCCTACGCCTTGTGGGAAGGGATCGGTATTTTATTTATTACGCTGTTTAGTGTGTTGTTATTTGATGAAGCGTTGTCAGCGATGAAAATCGCCGGACTGGCGACCCTGGTTCTTGGCATTGTGCTGATTAAATCCGGCACGCGAAAGCCCGCCAAAACGGTGAAAGCGGTGAAAGGGGGGACGCATGCAACAGTTTGAATGGGTCCATGCCGCCTGGCTGGCTGCTGCTATCGTGCTGGAAATTATCGCCAACGTGTTTCTGAAATTCTCTGACGGTTTTCGGCGGAAATTTTACGGTTTGTTGTCTCTCGCCGCTGTCCTGGCCGCGTTTAGCGCGCTGTCCCAGGCGGTGAAGGGGATTGACCTTTCCGTGGCGTACGCATTGTGGGGCGGCTTCGGTATTGCCGCCACGCTGGCGGCGGGCTGGGTGCTTTTTGGCCAACGTCTTAATAATAAAGGCTGGATGGGTCTGGTGCTCCTGTTGGTCGGGATGGTCATGATAAAGCTCGCCTGATGTGATCGCTGCCTGTAAGAATCAGGCAGCGAAATTTTCCGGCTGTAGTACGCTATAAATAATACAATTAGTCAGGCGACGGGCGAGGGATCCGAATGGCAAATTGGTTGCACTGGCGTAATATTCCTACAGCGAAAACGCTGTTTGTTATGATTTTTATGGCCGGGATAGGTCTGATTATCTCGGTCGTGGCACTGCTTTATCTCTCTCTTCACCTCATCAGCAGCAAAACCAACGAAATTGACGACCGCCGTACCGCGTTATCCGTACAAGGGGCGGTTCAGACGTCGGTGAATCGCGTATGGTCACTGGTGCTGGACAATGCCGTCTGGGACGAGGCGGTAAAAGAAGCCTATCGACCCACGCTGGACACCGCGTGGTTACACAAAACATGGGGTTCAGGTCTTAAGATCAATAACCTGTACGACGGCACCTTTATCCTCGACGAACACTTCCACGTTTTATGGGGCGCCTTCCGCGGTAAGCCGTTTATGGAAGATAACCTCCGTTTTTTTGGCCGGGGTATGCAGTTTTTGAACGACCAACATGCGTACTCTCTCGCCAGTGAAAAAAATATTTACGCCGGAATCACCCGCACCCGTGAAGGCGTTGCTTTTGTCGGTATCGGATTAATTCGCCCGATGACAGAAGGATTTCCCATTCAGGGAAATGAACGTCGTTACCTTGTGATTACCCGCCACCTCAATGCAGAGATCCTGAGCGGATTGGGTAAAACCTTTCAGATAGAAAATCTTGCCTATACTGCTGACCCCTCGGCGGGTCCCAATGTACCGCTGAAAAGTTCGGCCGGAGAGGTGCTTGGTTATCTTAGCTGGCAGGCACGCCTGCCCGGCGTACAGGCGGCACAGGCGGCTTCAAGCGACATTACGCAGATTGTCATGCTGGCGGCGGCGTTAATTCTGCTGTTTATTTTGTTGAGCAGTGTTGGACTCTACAAACTGGCAAAAGGTGAGCAGCAAGCAAGACGCATCGCGCGTATTGACTGGTTAAGTCATTTGCCAAACCGCCGCGCTTTAATTGAAAAGCTGGAGCATTCCCGGTTAAGCGGTGAGCCGGGAACCAAAAGCGTGGTCTTTATCGACCTCGATGGCTTTAAAGACGTCAATGATATTTACGGTCATCACGTTGGCGATCAACTGATTGTCACCATAGCTCAAACGCTGAGAGATAAAATCCCTCCGGAAGGGATGCTGGCTTGCATGGGCGGGGATGAGTTTGCGATGATGGTCGGCGGCGAGCGAGCGGAGGAACGTGCCGCGGCCTTTGCCGGCAGTGTTCTTGATTATCTCAATACGCCTATTTGTCTGGGGGAAAGAACCATCCACATTGGCGCCAGTATTGGTATTGCGAGCGGTTCGCTGGTGGAGAGTACCAGTTCCGAGCTGTTCCGGCGGGCGGATATCGCGATGTATCACTCCAAAAGTACCGGCAAGGGGCGAATTACGCATTACGATTCCGCATTAAACAGCGTTCGGGAACGAGAAATTGTCATCGAAAATGACATTCGTCTCGGTCTGGAAAGAGAAGAGTTTGATGTCTGGTACCAGCCTATTGTTGATGCCCGATCGCAAAAAATGATTGGCGTGGAGGCGCTGGCTCGTTGGCATCGCCGACCTGCCGGCGAATTAAAACCGGATGAGTTCATCCGTATTGCCGAGACCAGTGGATTGATCTACCGGCTCGGCCTGTTTGTCTTGCGTCGCGCCTGTTTTGATCTCCTGCCGTTGAGCGATCTTAAGCTGTCGGTGAATATTTCTCCCGCCCAGTTCCGCGACCCGGATTTTGAGAACAAAGTGGCGGGCGTCCTGCAGGAAACCGGGTTCCCGGCGGGGCGTTTACAGCTGGAAGTTACGGAAACGTATGTGCTGGAAAGCCCGGAACGGGCACGCGCCGCCATCGCGAATTTAAAATTGCTGGGTACGGCGGTAGCGCTGGATGATTTCGGCACCGGATATTCGAGCATCGGTTATTTACGCCGATTTAACTTCGACACCATTAAGATCGATAAATCGCTGGCAGGACTGGTGGATGATGACGATCAGGCGTCAGCGCTGGTAAGCGGTACTATCCGAATTGCCAGCGCACTTGGAATGGCGGTCATTGCGGAAGGCGTAGAGACAGAAAAACAGATGAAGCTGCTGCGTCTTGCCGGATGCGATCAGCTTCAGGGCTTCTACTTTAGCCAGCCGATGCCGATCGAGTCGCTGTTACAGCTGCGCCAGCAACGGCATTGCTGAGTTATTGTTGGGCCAGCGCTTCCAGTTTGTCACGAAACCCCGTGACGGAGAGCGCGCGATTATCCGCCCGCCAGCGATCTTTCGCCGCCGGGGCGGAGCTTTGCACGCCAATCAACTGCCAACCCGCATCGGTCTTCAGCATCAATGGCGATCCGCTGTCGCCAGGCAACGTGTCGCACTGGTGCGAGAGGACTGATGTCTGCGCCCAGCCGGTGACCAGACAATCCTGGTGCGTATACAGTGCATTAATATGATCTTCCGGATAACCCGACTGTGTCACTTTACGCTCGGTGGTTTTCAGCGCAGCGGTTAACGCCGCTTTATCGCCTTCAAATAAGGGCAGTGGCGTAATGCCGGAGGGCGGATAGCGTAACACCACCAGGCCGAAGTCCCAGGATGCCGCCGACGGGGGAACAATCCAGCCATCGCCGTCGGGTTTCAGACGTTTACCCAGCGAGGGATCGACCCGTCCTTCAATTCCGTGAATTTCATAGCGCCAGAGTCCTTTTTTCGACACAAAACGTAAGGCGACGGCTTTATCCGGCTTACCTTTTGGTGGGATCAGCAAACAGTGTCCCGCCGTCAGCGCCAGATGCGGTGAGATGAGCGTCGCGGTGCAGAGATTCCCGCTGGCGGTTTCCAGTTGGCCAATTGCGTCCCAGGGCGGTTGGGTTGGGTCAGCGACCTGCACGCGATCATCCTGACCAAAAAATAGTGTTTTGACTTCTTGGGTATCCGCGGCAGTCGTATCAACCTCATCCGCATGAGTCACGACAGGAGAAAGACAAACTGAAGCCAGTAATACAGCAATGGTTTTGTGCATATCACACTCTGTGTGGGTAATTATGATTATTAAAACTGAACCCTCAGTAAATACTATAGACGGGACGGCAAAAAAGTGGGAGCAAAATCAGACAACTACATCAGGAAAGATAAAAGTGCGTGGCAATAAGTGCGCATAAAATAAGAGCGATAAGAATGAACTCAAAACGGTAACGAGGCATCCTGGTACCCTCCAGAAGAACGGCGCTAAATCAGAACAATTTAGCGCCGTGTGTCATGGCGCGGGGGAGCGCCATTGAACCTGACGGAGTCTTACGCAGCAGGCTGAGCTGCGGGTTTAGCCGCTTCGTGTTTTACCGGTTTTTTGGTGTATTTTTTAGCCGCCTGCGCTTTCTGCTCAGGGGCTTTTTGTTCTACTGCCGGTTTGGCTGCGGTTTTTTTTGTGTGCTTTTTAGCGGCCTGCGCTTTCTGTTCTGGCGCTTTCTGGGTCGCGGCTTTGTGATGTTTTTTGTGATGGGTGGTAGTCGCGGAAGCCGATTTGGTGACCGCTGGAGCGGTAGTGGATGTGGTGGTTTCGCCAGCAAATGCAGCAGAAGACAGACCCATAGCAGCGGCAACAACCAGAGCTAATACTTTTTTCATTTTAATACCCTCGAATTGGTTTTTCATTCAACCCCACTGCGGGGCCGTTGAAATAACTATATCGCTGTAAATTCAGGGCTTCCGTGAGTCATTGGTATCGGCGTGTAACGATATGTACAAGCTGGCAGGGGGCTGTTTTTGAGAGGGAAAAAGCCCGATAAGCTTGCGCCATCGGGCCATGTTTTTGGGCGGGGTTATGACAAATAACGCGCTTCAAGGTGTTCGCGGAAGTACCGGCTACTGAGGGGTTCTCCGGTTGCCTGCGTAATGAGCTGCGCGGTGGTGTACCGACTCCCGTGTTGCCAGATATTTTGCCGCAACCAGTCGAACAGGGCGGTTAAGTTGCCCTCGGCGATATGTGCGTTCAGCTCTGGTAACGCCCGGCTTGCGGCGCTGAACAGCTGCGCGGCGTACATCGCGCCCAGCGTATAGGATGGGAAGTAGCCAAATCCGCCATCGGTCCAGTGAATATCCTGCATACAACCGTCGCGGTAATTACCGTCAGTCGACAGTCCTAACCAGGCCTGCATTTTCTCATTCCACAGCGCCGGTATGTCGTCAACGTCAATATCGCCGTTGATCAGTGCCCGCTCAATTTCATAGCGTAAAATCACGTGCGCAGGGTAGCTAACTTCATCGGCATCCACACGGATGAATCCAGGTTTCACCTGCTGATTCCAGGCCATAAAGTTCGCCTCATCAAAGGCGGCTTGATCGCCAAAGTGACGTTTAACCGCTGGGATCAGGTGCTTCAGGAATCCCTGGCTGCGACCCAGTTGCATTTCAAAAAACAGACTCTGGGACTCATGAATAGCAGTAGAACGCGCGAGCGCGATGGGCTGGCCTGGCCAGTTACGCGGCAGGTTTTGTTCATAACGCGCGTGTCCCGTCTCGTGGATGACGCCAAACAGTGCGCTGAGAAGTTCGTTTTCATCGTAACGTGTGGTGATCCGCACATCTTCCGGTACGCCGCCACAGAAGGGATGGGCGCTGATATCCAGACGTCCACCGTTGAAATCAAAACCCAGTAACGCCATCGTTTCCAGTCCCAGTTCGCGCTGAACCGAGGTTGGGAAAGGTCCCACCGGTGCAATAAGCTGGCGCTCAGATTGTTTGGCGACGGCTTTATTCAGTAGATCGGGAAGCCAGCTTTTCACATCGGCAAACAGCACGTCCAGTTGCGCGCTGGTCATATCCGGTTCAAAGACATCCAGTAGCGCATCGTAGGGCGTGCAGCCCCTGGCTTGCGCGCGTAACCGCGCCTCTTCCCGACTGTATTTCACCACTTCTTTGAGATTGTGTGAAAACCCTTGCCAGTCATTTGCCGGACGTTGGCTGCGCCAGGCGTGTTCACAGCGACTTCCCGCCAGTGATTTAGCCTCAACCAGCGACTCAGGCAGCAGTGACGCCTGATGATGCAGGCGTGTCATCTCACGAAGGTTTGCGCGTTCAATCTCGTCGAGATCTTCCTGTTCGGCCGCGGCAATCCACTGCGCCACCGTAGGGTCGGTGATGATTTGATGTTCCAGAACACTCAGTTCCGCCAGCGCTTCGCCTCTGGCGTGACTGCCTCCCGGAGGCATCATGGCAAACATATCCCAACTGGCGATGGCAGAGAGATGGGAAAATCGGGATAAACGCAAAAAGGTGCGGGTGAGTTGTTGATAGTTTTTATTGTCCATGTATCCTCTTCGGCGGAACGTGCGGGTCATGACTCCTACCATAATAGGGTGTTTTGCTTACCGGTACATTTTTTTAGTCTGCGAAGCGGTAGAATCGCCCACGAAAATAAAAACAAACACATACAGCATTATGAATCCGATCTATTGGGTTGTATTTGCTCTTCTGGCACTGGACGCCATCAGGGAAATGGTGGGGGCATCCTCCATTTTGGGAATGTGGTAGTTGGTTGTTAGTCGAGACAGAAAGAATACCCGGGCATGGCGTTTTACACCTTGCGGGATGCCCGGGTTTCTTATCTTCAGGCGTGTAGTCGATGGTGTAAGCGTGCGCCGACCAGAATCGCCAGCACCAGCATCAGCGCAATAAACCCGCCAACCCCGTTCCAGCCGTAGTCATGCCAGAATATGCCGCCGAGCGTCCCGGCAACGCTAGATCCTACATAATAACTAAAGAGATAAAGCGACGATGCCTGACCTTTCGCCCGCCGCGCGCGCGGGCCTATCCAACTGCTCGCGACAGAGTGTGCGGCAAAAAATCCGGCAGAAAAAAGCAGCATACCGGCAAAGATCAGCCATAAAGAGGTGAACAGCGTCATTAACAGCCCCACCAGCATCACCCCCGTCGAAAACAGCATCACCGGACCACGACCATAGCGAGTGGTCATGGCACCCGCTTTTGGCGAGCTCCAGGTTCCCGTCAGGTAAGCAACAGAGAGCAGTCCTACCACGGCCTGGCTCAGTTCCCAGGGGGAGAGCATCAGCCGGTAGCCAATATAGTTAAACAGTGTCACGAATGACCCCATCAACAAAAAACCCTCGGCGAACAGTAACGGCAAACCCCGGTCACGCCAGTGCAGACGAAAGTTGATAAACAGCGTTTTAGACCGTAGCGAGGAGGGACGGAAATGACGAGACTCCGGCAATATTTTCCAGAACATTAATGCTGAGGCGAGCGCAAAACAGCCAATCGCCGCCAGTGCGATTCGCCAGTTGAAAAAATCGGTAAAGACTCCGCTGATCAAGCGTCCGCTCATTCCGCCAATGGAGTTGCCACTGATGTACAGCCCCATAGAAAACGCGACAAAACTGGGGTGAATTTCTTCGCTCAAATAGGTCATCCCCACCGCAGCAACACCGCTCAGCGACAACCCAATCAAGGCCCGCATGATCAGAATGCCATGCCAGCTGGTCATCATGGTTGACAGTAGCGTACAGCAGGAGGCGAGAAGCAGGGCGGTCACCATCACCGGCTTGCGGCCGATGGCATCGGAAAGTGGGCCGGTAAACAGTAAACCAATAGCCAGCATTGCGGTTGAAATGGAAAGAGAAATACTGCTGTTGGCTGGCGATACGCCAAACTCATGGGATAGAACAGGCAAAATAGGCTGTACGCAATAGAGTAGGGCGAATGTCGCCAGTCCGGCAGAAAACAGCGCCAGGGTGACGCGCATAAACGGCGAGGTGCCGCGTTTTATAAATTGATTTGGCTGGGAAATAGTCTGTTCATCAACATCGCTTGCCGGGGCGGTATCGACAATAGTTGTACGGCTCACGTGAAATCCTTGCTTAGCATCCCCGTAGTTTAGGTGACGGGGATGACCACCTGAAAATCTGATTCATAAAGCGATTTTCGCGCCATTTCGGGCTGGGAATGTGTCCACCCCCTTTCCAGACTGGCCGCAACAATAACGGCTGAAGAATCAGACTTAAGAGTAGGAAAATCAAAATATTCTGTCTAATATATTAATAGTCTCAAATAATACTTTTAAAATATGAATATTGAATTGCGTCACTTACGCTATTTTGTGGCGGTTGCGGAAGAACTGCATTTTGGTCGCGCCGCCGCACGTCTTAATATTTCGCAACCGCCGCTGAGCCAACAGATTCAAATCCTTGAGCAGCAGGTTGGGGCACGGCTGTTGGCGCGGACCAATCGCAGCGTGGCGTTGACGGCTGCCGGAAGGCAGTTTTTAGCCGACAGTCGGCAGATACTGGGACTGGTCAATGAGGCCGCGGCGCGGGCGGAACGTCTGCATCAGGGAGAGGCGGGCGAATTACGCATCGGGTTCACCTCCTCGGCACCCTTTATTAAAGCCGTCTCCGATACCCTTTCCGGGTTTCGCCAGGATTTTCCAGATATACACATGCAGACCCGCGAAATGAATACCCGTGAGCAGATTGCACCGTTGAGCGAAGGGGCGCTGGATATGGGATTGCTGCGCAATACGCTGCTTCCGGATACGCTCAACCGGGAGGTGATACTGCATGAACCGTTGATGGCGATGATCCCTCGCGAGCATCGACTGGCGCAAAAGCCGGTGGTGACGCTGGTTGAGATGGCGAAGGAGCCGTTTGTCTTTTTTGATCCCCACGTTGGGACGGGTCTGTATGACGATATCCTTGGGCTGATGCGTCGCTATAACCTGACGCCGGTCATTACCCAGGAAGTTGGGGAAGCCATGACCATCATAGGGCTGGTGGCGGCGGGGCTGGGCGTTTCGATTCTTCCCGCCTCCTTTAAACGCGTGCAGATCGATGAAATGTGCTGGATACCGATCGCTGAAGCCGACGCTGTTTCGGAAATGTGGCTGGTCTGGCCAAAACACCATGAACAAAGTCATGCCGCGCAACGCTTTCGCCATCAGCTGTTATCCGCAGTAAGCCGTGCTTAATTTAGTTTAAAAAGCAGTGAAAATGTGCAGTAAATCACACGGCTACGCAAAAATTTGACGGCGAGTGTTGAACTCCTTCACCATAGCCTACAGATTATTTCGGAGCGCGAAAATAAAGGGAGTAAGCGGTGGTTGCTGATAGTCAGCCTGGGCATATCGATCAAATCAAGCAGACCAACGCAGGCGCGGTTTATCGCCTGATTGATCAGCTGGGGCCGGTATCGCGTATTGATCTTTCTCGCCTGGCACAATTGGCGCCTGCCAGTATTACCAAAATTGTCCGCGAAATGCTTGAAGCGCATTTAGTGCAGGAACTGGAGATCAAAGAAGCGGGTAGCCGCGGTCGTCCTGCTGTTGGGCTGATGGTGGAAACCGAAGCCTGGCACTATTTATCTATCCGCATCAGTCGCGGGGAGATTTTCCTTGCCTTGCGCGATCTGAGCAGCAAACTGGTTGTGGAGGAGTGTCTTGAACTTCCCCTTATCGCCGACCTTCCGCTGCTTGATCGTATCATCACGCTGGTCGATCAGTTTTTTATCCGCCATCAACAACAACTTGAACGGTTAACCTCTATCGCCGTCACCCTGCCGGGCATTATTGATACTGAGAATGGCATCGTCCACCGAATGCCGTTTTATGACGATGTCAAAGAGATGGCGCTAGGGGAAACGCTGGCGCAACATACCGGTGTGCCGGTTTATATTCAGCATGATATCAGCGCATGGACGATGGCCGAGGCGCTTTTCGGCGCCTCACGCGGTGCGCGCGATGTCATTCAGGTGGTGATTGATCACAACGTGGGGGCGGGCGTCATCACCGATGGCCATTTGCTTCACGCGGGGAGCAGTAGCCTGGTCGAGATCGGTCATACGCAGGTGGATCCCTACGGCAAACGCTGTTATTGCGGTAATCACGGCTGCCTGGAAACCATTGCCAGCGTGGACAGTGTCCTTGAGCTTGCGCAATTACGCCTCAATCAGTCGATGAGTTCTACGCTGCATGGTCAGCCATTAACGGTGGATTCGCTGTGTCAGGCTGCCCTCGAAGGGGATTTACTGGCGAAAGACATCATCAGCGGTGTCGGAAGCCATGTGGGACGTATTCTGGCCATCATGGTGAATCTCTTTAACCCGCAAAAAATCCTGATCGGTTCTCCCTTAAGCAAAGCGGCGGATATTCTTTTTCCCGCCATTGCTGACAGCATTCGCCAGCAAGCACTCCCGGCATACAGTAAGCACATTGCCGTCGAGAGCACGCAGTTTTCAAATCAGGGGACGATGGCGGGCGCAGCACTGGTAAAAGACGCGATGTATAACGGCTCTTTGTTGATTCGTCTATTACAGGGTTAACATTTTTTCACTGTCGTACGAAAAATTGCGCTATCTCAAGCCGATCCCCCTTGTCATACCTTAGACTTTCTCCGCTATGTTATTTTCCTGGCTTATATTTTTGAAGCATAACGGTGGAGTTAGTGATGCTGAAGCGTTTCTTTATTACAGGTACAGACACTTCTGTTGGGAAGACAGTGGTTTCCCGCGCATTACTACAAGCGTTAGCGTCAGGGGGTAAAACTGTCGCGGGTTACAAACCGGTCGCCAAAGGAAGCAAAGAGACACCCGAAGGGTTGCGCAACAAAGATGCGTTGGTGCTGCAGAGTGTCTCATCTCTTGAGTTGCCTTATGAGGCGATCAACCCTATTGCGTTAAGCGAAGATGAAAGTAGCGTGGCGCACAGTGGTCCTATCAATTACACCTTGCTGTCCAATGGTCTGGCGAGTCTGAGCGAGAAGGTGGATCACATCGTTGTGGAAGGTACTGGCGGATGGCGGAGTCTGATGAATGATCTTCGTCCATTATCCGAATGGGTTGTGCAGGAGCAACTTCCGGTACTGATGGTCGTGGGGATCCAGGAAGGCTGCATCAATCATGCGCTGTTGACGGCTCAGGCCATTGCCAACGATGGACTTCCTTTGATGGGGTGGGTTGCCAACCGTATCAACCCAGGTCTTGCGCATTATGCAGAAATCATTGATGTTCTGGGTAAAAAAATCCCTGCACCTTTGATCGGTGAACTGCCTTATCTGCCTCGCGCAGAGCAGCGTGAGCTTGGGCAGTACATCCGTATGTCAATGCTTGGCAGCGTGCTGTCGGTAGATAGAGTCGTGGCGTAGCGTTCGCGATAACACTGGCGCGATCACGCAGGCAATCAGCAGTCCGGGGAGTCAACGATATTCCCCGGTCATCTCACAAATCATCAGCGTCGCCAATCCCGTTAATTCCAGCAGACGTGTTCTTTCGTCCGGACCAGAAAGCCAGATCCCCCGCCGACCGCCAAACAGCATACTGACAGACCTACGCACGAACGGGGAGTAAACACACTGCCAGCGCGCCGGGATCGCAACTGGCAAGCATGCCCAGACTGTTTCCAGGTAACTTATCGGAACAGCGGTTTTACCGCGACGGGGATCAACAACTGTGACTGCCAGCTGGCTAACGTATGCTGCGCCAGTTGACCCAATGCCTGGTAAAAGGGATGGTTGGCATTCTCAACGAAAACGTCCAGAAAACGGGTTGACCAGGGTAGCAGATGCCAGGCCAGAAGCTGTTCGCATTCTGTGTGGCGATCATTCTCTGCGAGCCATGCGGCCAGAAGCAGAAGAGAACCAAAATGATCTTCGGGTTCATTTTGCTGCATCTCAAACTGAATGCCGTTGTCACGCATCCACTGGCGTAATGCCAGCGTAGAGTCGCCAAAGAGCACGCTTTCTCTGTCTAACCAGACAGAGCCCCAGGGCGGTGAGGGCAGCGCCCACGGGCCAACAAATAATCTCTGCCAGGCCTCAGACAGCGATTCATCGCTCTTTACCTGAAAGGTGGTTACCAGTGGCGTTAACAGCGTCGGTGAAAGCGGCCACTGTTCCTGCCAGCCTTCTGTGGTTAATGCGTGGACCAACGGGGCTGCTTCGCTACTTTCGGGGGCGTAGTAAAACAGGGCGCCAAGCACCCGCGCCGCCATTGAGAACTCGTTAGATTGTGAAAATGAGATCATGCAAAACATCCTAAAAGGTGCGGATTTCCCGCACGAGTTTATTAACCTGTAACTGCCATACCGAGCGTCTTAAATCGTGTGAGCCAGTAACCGCAATTTAGCCAGGGTTTTGGGCATTTTAGCGGGAATCACTGGCCACGACCAGAATTTGCCCTCCAGACAGAAACTGAACGCGCCGCTGAAACGCCAGCGGCGACTCAGTGACGGGACTCAGACTTTTTCTATTTCCACCAGATTGGTGTGCTGTGGATTCCCTTTTGCCAACGGTGAAGGGCGCTGCGTGGTCAACGTGTTGACGCAGGCGCCACGGTCGATTTTATCGCCTGACATATCGGCATCATGCCAGGCGCCCTGACCCATGGCACTGACGCCAGGCAGAATGCGCGGCGTAACTTTCGCGGGAATACGAAGTTCGCCACGGTCATTAAACACGCGCACCATATCGCCGTTGGCGATGCCGCGTTGTTGGGCGTCTATCGGATTGATCCATACCTCTTGTCGACAGGATGCTTTCAGGACGTCAATGTTTCCGTAGCTGGAGTGGGTTCTGGACTTATAGTGAAAACCAAAGAGTTGAAGCGGGAATGAACTACGTTTGGGGTCGTCCCACCCTTCGAATGTGGAGGCATAAATCGGCAGAGGGCTGATGACATCGCCTTTTTCCAGCTCCCAGGTATTGGCAATGGTTGCCAGCCTGCTGGAGTAGATTTCAATTTTTCCCGAAGGGGTTTTGAGCGGGTTCGCCAGCGGATCTTCGCGAAATTTTTTATAGGCGACGAAATGGCCATTCGGGTCTTTACGTTTATAAATACCCATTTTCTTTAATTCGTCGTACGCGGGAAGCGCCGGATCTTTTTCCAGCATTTTGGCATACAAATATTGCAGCCACTGTTCCTGTGTTCGCCCTTCGGTGAATCGCTGATGAATATCCGGGCCAAGGCGCTTTGCCACTTCGCTCATAATCCAGTAGATCGGCTTGCGTTCAAATTTAGGCGCGGTGGTCGGTTGGATAAAAATTAAATACCCCATATTACCGGCGGAGTCGTTGGGAATAATGTCCTCCTGCTCGACGGTCATCAGGTCTGGTAGCAGGATATCGGCATACTTCGCCGAAGAGGTCATGAAGTTCTCTATCACGACGATCATTTCGCATTTCGATTCATCCTGCAAAATCTCATGCGTTTTATTGATATCCGAGTGTTGGTTGATGATGGTGTTGCCGGCATAGTTCCAGATAGACTCCATTGTCAGACGGATGGATGGACTTGAAGTAGTTGACTCAATGCTACTTAAGGTCCTGATATGACTGACATTAATCATGATAATACTGTGTATTCATCCAGTTCTTTCTCTGGGTCTCCCTATCTGTATCAGCAAGTCTACACCTCAAGTCCTGACACAAGGCTGACACAAATCAATCTACTCGGCGTAGCTAAGCCTCAGTTAGTCCGTAGAGCCAATGGTCGATATACTATCCGCTTCAGACTCAAGGGACAGACCACACCGTTTCTTTCAGTATCGACCCGCAGCACACACAGGAGAGTAGCCAAAATGCGTCAGAGAGAGCTTGCAGCCACAGCTAAGGCCTTCATGTTGGATAGACCTGAAGTCTCGCTACAGGAGCTTACGGACCACCTCCGGTCTATGGCTGAGCAGTTCCTGACAGACGCTAGTGATGACTACTGGAATGGACTTGAGGTCGCTACTCTGGTGGACGAGAAGTCGAACCTGAAGGAGCTAGCAGCTACGCAGGCTCTGAGTCTGGACCAGCAGAAGGGCATAAGGTTAGCGCTTGAAGTCCTGACCGCAGCACAGCAGAGGGTAGACACTGGTGATACCTCTGGCCTGATTGATATTGTGATGAA
This sequence comes from Citrobacter sp. Awk 4, assembly GCF_028069725.1. GTDB lineage: Bacteria > Pseudomonadota > Gammaproteobacteria > Enterobacterales > Enterobacteriaceae > Citrobacter_D. Next base: position 2,688 of record NZ_JANEWG010000054.1, on the reverse strand, counting down.
TAACCCTACGGATTACTCAACTATATGCGACTCTATGGCAATTCTGAGTAACGAGCAGGGAGTCAGCCCAGAAGTATTCACGCAGGAGCGCCAACCTGAGGTCGCTATCTGTAGTTTTTCTGAGCTTGTGTCCTCACTGCTGGCTGAGAAGGTCCAGACCCTGAAGTCCTCCAGCTACAAGGACCTCTCGTCCTCACTAAATACTGTCTCCCGGTTCCTGCCTGAAGACATGGACCTGATGTCTCGCTCTGAGTGGCTGGCTGTCAGGGACGCTATGCTGGCTTCTGAGGTGAGACCATCGACAATCAACAAGCTGCTGACCAAAGCGAAGATGTGTCTCGATTATGGCCTGATGAATGGGCAACTTGAGGGCCGCAACCCTATTGAACGGATGAAGCTGACCAAGGATATCGACTCCAAGCGTAGAGCATTCACTGACGAGGAGCTGGAGAGACTTCTTGTCCGGGTAGAGGCTGAGTATCAGTTCACACGACATACCGCTCACACGACCTCTGAGGCTCGCAGGTGGGCGACTCTGGTCTCTGTGGTCACTGGTGCTCGGTCTGCTGAGGTCTGCCACCTGACTAAACGTGACATTGTAACCTTGGACAATGGACTGGTCTGTATCGACATTAATGAAGATGGGGACGGGAAGTCCGTAAAGAACAAGCATTCAGTCCGACTTGTACCGCTGACCGATGGCGCTTATGGGTTTGACCTGACGTCCTTCCTGTCGTGGGTAGACGCTCAGCCTGATGATGGTCCTCTCTTCGGGATGACACCGAGCGCCTACTCTAACTGGTTTAACTCAAGGGTCCTGACTGAGGCCCTGCCAGACGCTGATAACGTCTCGCTTCATAGTCTGAGGCATTGGCTGGCGACCCGTATGAAAGAGCGTGGAGTCAATCTGGTGGACGCTCAAGGCATCTTAGGTCATAGCTCGCAGTCAATCACTTACGACCTGTACGGGAAGGGACACGCGGTAGGACGTCTGGCTGATGCGCTGGCTGTAGCGTTGTCGACCCCGTAGTCCTTGAGTGGGCGGTAAGCGATGGGTCGTTAAGGTGGGCGACCCTTAGTCCCTAGCGGTAAGCTCACTTTTCAGCTTTTCATTTTCTGCTGATAACCGCCAGTTGTTCCATTCCAGCTTTTCTATTCTTTTTGTCTGGGACCATATATGCCCAAGTAACGCTAGCAGGATGACACCCAGCCCAATTATTGTCGCCATGTTGAACTCGCTTAGTGTTTGAAATAAAAGTCATCTTAGGTCTCTCTACATGATTTATATGCTTTTGTCAAGGGAATCTATAAGGAGGGGCTTAACTATCACAGTAGGATGGATTACATCCTCACTATCAGGAGATTAACGTTAGCTGCTCGCCAGCTCACAGCCTCGCCTCTGGTCCTTTGCGGAGCGTCCATGCGGGAAGTCTTCCACACTTAATCTAATCACATCGTTAACCTTTCCACGGAGGGACATCACATGTCTAAACGCTACGAGTCCGACACTTTCCGCACTCGCCTGTACGACTATCTAACTTTCGACTCAACCATACCGGAGCTACTCCGAGTTAAGAAACCTTACGGCAAATCCAGGCGTGCAACCGGAGAGCCTGTGAGTTTCGCTGTAAGTGAGCAAGGCTACGCCAATGTGAATGTACTGGGTAAGACCTATCGTCGCTCCAGAGTCATCTACAGCCTGTGTAAAGGCCGCATCCCTGACGGGTACGTGGTAGACCACATCGACGGTAATCGTCTCAATGACCATCCTGACAACCTACGGGTCTGCACGTATCAGGAGAACCGATGGAACGCAGATAGTCACGGCGGTAAGCGTCAGAACTATTTGCCTAAGGGCATTAGCTACTACGCCAAAGCTGACCAATATCGGGCTATGCTTCGTCTTAGCGGTCGACACTACACGCGGTTGTCGCCTTCAGTCTCCGACCTGATTCTCTTCCTTCAGGAGCTGCGTCAAGAACATCACAAGGAGTTTGCTTTTGATGGTTGGACCGAGTGGACGGAGAAGGACCAGAAGGCTGCGGACATCAAGTACCAGACTGGACCTGTCCTCGGTAAGGTATTGACTGGCGGTAAGCCAGCTCACGTCCGACTAAACCGCGCTACTGGTCAAATGTACAGGCAAACAGCCGATGGTAAGCGACATTCGGTAGCTGAGTCTGACCTTATTCAACTGTGAGTCATTAGGCTGAGAGCGGCGCCTGCTCTGGCCTGTAATAAACTCTCACTAGTAGGAAGAACGGGCAGACACTGAGACCAGACCAACCAGCGATGGGGGTAGGGGGGCAGACCAATAGATGCCGACTTAAGGTTAGACTTAAGTTAAGACCTAAGGAGGCAGACTGAAGTTAGTACCTTAGGCTCATCCAAAGTCATTATTATGATTGTGGTAACACAATTCCTATTACTACCTACAGTCCAGACTTCAAGCATCGGGACCCTGTATACATTGGGTCGTTGCTTGCGGTTGGGTATGTATGTATGACCAGTGGTAGGGCTTAACTATCACTGTTAGAAAGATTACACCCTCACTATCGGGAGACCATACATTCCGCCTCTGGTCTTGATGCGTCAAGTTATGCGGAAGCTCTCCCGACATTAAGTCTTTCTCCATACCAAGGCTAGCAAGACAGCCTCTGTCAGACTCCCAGCCCGTTAGCGTTCTCG
>NZ_JANEWG010000053.1 GCF_028069725.1 Citrobacter sp. Awk 4 | reverse complement strand
GCTGGAATCCTCTAAGCTACTGAAGACTGTAGAGCTTCCGGTCCTGACTGGTAGCCTGACAGCTAAGGCAGACACTATCATGGACGCGCTGTATGAGAACACCGAGTCTTCTTTCGGTTCTGAGGTTACTGACTACGGCATCATCGCCCATGAGAGTCACCTCAAGGCTCTCTCCCGTCTGGCTGCTAAGCAGGGCTTCGGTGGTGAAGACGCTATCGTCGATATGCTGGGTACAGACATCGCCTATTACAACGGTGAAGACCGTGGCGTCTTCATGATGGCTAAGCGCTTCACGGCTCTGAGCTTCGGTTGCTTCCGTCACGATGGCGAGAACATTACTGTGGTCCTGTCCCGTGATGGCGACTCTCAGTCCCATGACCTTGAGATTCTCGGTAAGGTATTCGTGGTCGCTGAGGCTGCTACGACCATCAAGATGGGGACTGGCTCAGCTACTGCTGTCCTGCCTGTAGTCAAACGCCTGAGTTTCACTAAAGACAGCTAGGATTACTAGCGACAAGTTAACTAACAATAACGACTATTGGTCAGACTTACGAAATGGATGTCTGGCCTTTATTTTGTACTAGTAATCTAGTTCATAAGTACAGGAAGAGGAGGACCTAATGGACCTACATAAAGTCTATCTCGGGGTCTTCCTGCTAAAGTTAGCGCTTGTTGTTTGGCTGGTGGTTCTTAGACGATGAGTTTTGACTGAAAAATGTGAGACCCTATCTAATATAAAGAGCGAGCCAAAAGTCCCCATAGCCCGACCCTGAGTCAGACCAAAAGGGCCGGGTAGTCAGACCGTGAGTTCTATTCCTTTAGAGGGAATATTACGTGCTTCAAGTCTTGACCGTCAGCCTCTCAATGTGTAACTATCACTGTAACCACTGGATTCATCAGTCTTTAAGAAACAAGAAGTTAGCTAGTTGTCCTCGGCTCCCTTCGCCCGCTCCAAAACCTTTCTTAAATCACTCCAACTGACTGAATCCTCAGAGATACGGCTTAAAACCTTCCAATAGTTTTACTCACTGTAGCCAACTTCGTTGAAATAGTGGGCTGACTTCAGGTCTCAGTACATGCTCCACTCAAGAACCTGGCGTTATCAGCGCAATGGCGTCTTTTATATCCGCTTCAGGATGAAGCCGACCGATCGCCTTGTTGTTTCACTTCCTTCTCTGTAGTGGCAAACCGAATGTGGTCACAGCAGCCCCATATTCCATCGCGTCAGGGCTATACGAGGCTTAGCCTATTTCGCTCCGGTAAACAGGGATACGCCGGGTAGTTCCGGTTAGATTATCAAAGACGTCTGTTTCCGAGGTGGCTATCACCATGCCTGTTTTTCTCAGCCTCTGCACATCGGCTGCGATGCGCTGAAGACCAAACCAGAACAGCCCGTCCAGTGCGGTGACGTGAAGCCCGGATGTCAGCGCCTGCCTGAGTCGTTCTCGCGGAGCCTTCACCTCTTTTGCGATGTGCTGATAAGGCGTTGCGGTGATGCCTGTTGGATCCACCCGTCGTATACGGGTCGCAAGGCGGTACTGGTAGGTCTCAGGGATATCGATTAAATCCTCTTTCAGACTCCAGACGCAGCCAAAGCGTTTTCCATTAAAGGTTACGTTTTTCTGGCTGAGCTGAAATTCTTCACGCAGGTCGGCAATTAACTGAGGGGTACGAGTCAGCAGAAGACGAAAGGGAAGCTCAAAGCTAGTGACGTAATCCACATTCAGTAAGGCAATACGCACTCGCGTCAGAGCGTCTGCTTTCTCCTCGCGGCATTCCGCAATCACATCCGCCCACTGCTGGTTGAGGCGTGGTGTCTCAGCCGCCTCCGTAAAGCTGTATTTTTCAATCTGATAGTCAATCAGTCCCGTCACCCTGAGTTCCCTCCCGATTACATTTCAGTCTCAACTCCCCACTTTACCAGCACGGAGGGATCACTGGAAAAGTCATTTTTACGCGACGTGGGTTTGCTGACCACCTTTATCGAATCTACCAACCCGAATGGGGAAGTGATGGGTTCGTAGTCTATTTACCTGGTTTTGGGGTTGATCCTGGCGGTTATACTCAGCCTTCTGCGAAAAGGTCGCCGGGCGTCACGGCTGTGCGCGTCGAATATTATTGCATGCGTTCACGTCCTCAGATCGGAGCCAAAGTCACGTTTGAACCTGAAGACCGCCGTCAACTCGAGGCTCATTTGCCTCTCAAAATTGCCCGTTATGGCACAGATGAACAGGGGTTAAAGGCTGCTTGCGCCCTCTAACCAGATGCACCTCTTACACTTACTGCCTCGTGACGCAACCGGGGGGGGCCAACCAAAACTTTGGCATTATGGCATGTTTCACTATTTTCGAGCGCGGCTGCGAGATGCTTTACGCTATAGCCCGTCCTTCCAAATACGCCGCTGCTGAGCACGTTATCTATCATGCAGTGTCACCGACAAAATCATTGCCCGACAAGGACGTACTCGATTCCAACCGACCAGAGAACTTTAAAAAATAATGATGAGGTCACAAATATGCATAAGTAACGAATGTCATCCGATAACTGCTTGATGCCTAATTGGCTGTTTTAACGAGAAAATTACAAATGAATCTTTGCTAATTTGTATTAATTCATTTTTTTTGAGCTTATGTTCAATCCTGTCTCGTTGTCTTTCGATATTAATTAGGAGACATTACGATAGTCGTATCATAAAGGATTTAAATATGGATTATTAAATTCTTAAACCATATTGGAAATACCACATAAAAATAATCGAGTGGTTTTGCTGGATGCAAATTCATTTAACTATAATATTAGTGGGGAGATTATGTCTGCAAAAAAAGTAAAAACTCCAGCGCAGAGCATCCTTTTTTTTGGGATGGCAGTAGTAATCGTTTTTATTATCTGTTTTCTACCCACCCCGGAAGGGTTAACCCCTGAGGGGCAAAAGGCCTTAGCGCTATTTGTTGGTATTATTTTCCTGTGGGCCACAGAACCTGTTCCGCTCGCCATTGTTAGTTTAATTATGGTGCCAGTGGTGGTTGGTTTGCAAATAATGACCGTGCCAAAAGCGTTAAATAATTTTTCAACATCATCAATATTTTTAATTGTATCTGCACTATTAATGGCGCCTGCAATGTCAAAAAGTGGTTTTGCTGAGCGGTTAATTTATTGGCTGTTGTCAAAAGTAGGTTGTACCGCGGTACGCATTACATTGGGTATCACTATAGCAAATATTGCACTGGCATTTATCATTCCCTCTACGGCTGCCAGAACGGCGGCACTTTTGCCTATCTGTATTAGTATTATAGAGATTTTCAAAAAGAATTGCGGAATACCCAAAGACGAACGCAGTAAATTTGCTGTCGGATTATTGTTAACGCTGGCCTTTACCAATTCGATTATTAGTGCGGGTATATTGACGGCTACAATACCTAATCCTGTTACCGCTGACTTCATCTTTAAAGCGACCGGTACAAAGATTTCTTATGCTGAATGGTTCATGTACGGATTCCCTCCGGCACTGATTGTTACCATATTTGCATGGTGGTTGATTAAAACTGTATTTAAGGCAGAAGTTAATGAAATTCCCGGCGGGAAGGAACTTGTTGCAGAAAAACTGCACAGCATGGGGAAAATGTCATCTGATGAATGGAAGAGTTGTTTAATATTCCTGTTCGTCGTATTGATGTGGATGACAGGTAGCATTACTAACATTGATACTACAGTCGCGGCGATTATCGGTGTCTGTCTGATGTTCCTCTTCGGCGTAATCAACTGGAGCGATGCTGCTAAGACGTCGGCTTTCCAGTTTATGCTGATTATGGGTGGGGGGTTCATTATCGCAGACCTGTTAATCTCGACGGGAGCCGCGAAATGGGTAGCGACATCGTTATTCCAGTTAATTAATGTCTCTGGTGAAGTCTCAATTCTGGCCTTACTGCTGATTGTTATTTTCATTGTGCAGTACATGCATATCCCCTTTATGGGGACGACCAAAATGGCCACTATGCTCATTCCTATTGTGATCAGTATTGCTGAGGCTGCACATATCAATCCGATAATCCTGGCAATGCCGGCTGGCATGATTATAAGTGGATTTCCTTTGTTCTTGTTTTTTAACACTATTTCAAGCTTATTAGTCTATGGCACAAATGAAATGAGAATGAGCGACTTTCCTAAAGTGGGCATTCCAATTTGTACGGTCGCTGTCTTTGTGTATAGCCTGATGGCCTTAACTTACTGGCGCTGGCTTGGTCTTTTCTAACTACCCGTTAATACCTTGTCGTAGGAGATGTGAAATGAGTAATACAGGATTTAGGATCTTTACTGAATTCAATCGCCCTGACCCAACCCTCGTCAATAATTTTAACGGGGTGCCCGTTGCAAATATCGCAGATTGTATGAACCGTTCCAGCGTTATGGCATCACGGATCCGAAAAATAGGGAAAAACAATCTATTAGGTGTTGCCTTTACGGTGAAAACCCGGGCGGGAGACAACCTTATGGTGCATAAAGCATTACAAATGGCGTTACCGGGGGATATTATTATCGTGGATGCCCGTGGAGATGTTTCTAATGCCATAATGGGCGAGCTAATGATAAGGACGGCAGAGCAAAAAAAACTTGCCGGTATCATTATTGATGGTGCCATTCGTGATGTCGCGGTTCTGGCCACATTAGATATTCCTGTTTACGCGGTTGGCATAACACCCGCCGGGCCGTTCAAAGAAGGCCCCGGTGAAATTAATGTTCCCATTAGCGTGGGTGGCGTTGTGGTTAATCCGGGAGATATTTTGGTTGGAGATGACGATGGTATTGTCGTGATCACGCCTGGTGATGCGAAAGAGATTTACGAAAAGGCCAAAAGTAAAAGTGAGAAAGAGTTCGATTTAATTAAATTAATTAAAGAAGGTAAGCGAGATAACTCTTGGGTAGATCAAGTACTTCTGTCAAAGAAATGCGAATTTATTAACTCTGCTTATAATAAGTAAGGAGTCCAGTCGAACGCGCAAGCGTTGTATGGGTAATTTTCAGCACCGCTCTCTGGTACCGGGAGACTGGCAACGGAGAGTGGTGTTCCTTACGCAAATAGTAATCTGGTTACTGATGTGAATGCGGATGTTGGTATGCCTGAAGGTCAGTGAATGGGCTATACCGGAGCGGTGAGTGAATTTGTTTAAATTTGGCCAAATTCTTTGTCAAGAATGAGCACAACAGCATGGTTTTAACAAAATTCAATTTATTGCTATTAAGAAGTTCTGTATTAATTAGATTTTACGCATTCAATGAATTGCTGTGACAGGCTGGGGGATTGCATGAATGTTAAGCAGTTGAGGTACTTCTGTAAGGTTGTTGAAAAAAATGGTATTAACCCTGCGGCAGCTGAATTACAAATTGGTGCCACGACGATCAGCATGCAAATCGCCGCCTTAGAAAAAGAAATGAAAAATGAGTTGTTCAATCGAAGTACCCGGCCAATGACACTGACCAAATTTGGCCGGTTTGTCTATCAACGGTCACAGGAAATTATATTTAACTTCGATGTGTTTGAAAATGATATTTATAATTACACCAATTCTGAATCCACCTCATTAAACATAGGCGTAATACGCTCGCTTATTTTCAATATTTTGCCAGAAACCATAAAGCAGTTTACTAATAGCTTCGGGCATATTGATATTAATTTAAAAGAAGGGCTCTCTACAAATCAATATGAGTTATTAGCTGAGCAGGTTATTGATTTAGGTTTCGTCCGTGCCATGGAGCAAAAGCAGGAGATAGATAATGATTTTTGCCGGGAGTTGATTCTTATCGACCCGTTATTTGCAGCAGTGCCAAAGAATCATTATCTTACAAGGAATAAATTTATAACTTTGAAAGATTTTTGCAACTCGCCATTTATTACTTTTCCGGGTAATCAAAAAAGCGAGTTCTCAGATACCGTTGTTGCAAAAATCAAACAAAATGGGTTGTCCCCGGTGATTTCCTACAAAGCCAGAGAAATACATTCCGCGTTATCCTTCGTGGCCGCTGGGCTGGGGGTTACCTTAGTGGGTAAAACCGTCATTGATAACAATCGACAGGATATTGCATTTCTGCCCATCTCGGACTTTCATTGCAATTGTTATATCTATGCGATTTACCGATCAAAAAATACCAACCCCAACATTCAACACTTCCTCAGTACGATGAAAAAGGTCGCATTGAATTAGTGCCTGCGTCATCTCGTCCCCTTGTGGACAGAGGGCAACAAGTGCTGCTGCCCCCTGTTTAACGTGCGGATGGACTCCATCTTCCTGGAACACCAGAATACAACGGCAACTGCTCCTTCCAGGGAATCGAGTATTGTTTATGGCTATCAACACCCAGGACACTCGATTCTGTTCCTGAAGCCACTACGTCACGGCAGACCGCCTGGTCAAAACTGTAGTTGACGCAAATAAGATACGCTGTCGCTCAGCGCTTCTCCCTGCAACTCTTCAACGATGATTGGGACCTGAGTGAGTCCGCGGCTTGCAAGCATCGTCAGCACTTTCACATAATCAATAATGCCCTCATTCAGACGAACCGGGATTTTTTGCTCCCCTTCGAGGACGAAATTTTTAAAGTGGAACAGACGAATGCGTGGTCCGTGCTGGTTAAGGAAATCTTCGACGATGGACTCCCATGACGCCGCATTGTCAGCATTGAGCAAATTGGCAATATCGAAGGTCACGCAGAAGTGTTCGCCGAGTTGAGTATTCAGGCGCATCAGGCTGTCGGCATCATAAATGACATGATCGTATACAGGCTCAACCAGGAAACGACATTGCGCACGTTCCAGATTGGGCTGTAACTGCTGGAAACTGGCCAATACCTGTTGAAAGGCGGGTTCCGAGTGGTTATCCGGATGCCATGTCCAGGCATCGTCATTCAGAGAGCCCGTTTCGCTACCGATAAGCCCGATACCGCAGCGCAGACCCATGTCGATATTGAACCGCGCGCGCTCTATCTCACTGGCCAAAAATGAGGTGTTCGAATGGACCGGGTTGAAGTAACTGGCGAGCAGGAACACCGATATCCCTGCGTCCTGAATCTGCTTAATATTGCCGACAATCGTCTCAATATCGCGAGCTTTGTATGCCTCTTCCCAGCTTTTGTGGATTGCCAGCTGCAGACCATCAATGCCCAGTTCACGGGAAGAGGCCACCATTTCTGCCGGGGTCTGCCCACTGAGGTCATGTCCCCGGGCACCAATGTTCAATTTACGCATTACGACTCCGTTAAAGTCCCATGGAAAAATGCCAGACAGTGATGTCGTTAGCGTCTATATCCACAGATGAATAAGGGGGGATACTGATATGTTGATGCTGTGGTAATGGTATCAGCCGTTTTCATCGCTGAATAGCCAGGACACTTCAGAGTCATTAAAGATGGCTAAAGAGAGATGCCCATGCAGTCTTTGCTCATGAAGGCTGCCAGTACGTTGACCATAAACTGAGCTGAAAGCACAGGAAGGAAAGCTCGGGTCAGCTTGATACACAAAGTAAGCGTTATGCCACACATCTGAACTTAGGGAGGAATGCTTGTTTTCATATCTGTTTTTATGAATGTGTGTTTGATTTTATTTTTGAGCAGAGTATCCTGTCTTTACATTGAACAGGAGGAATGATGTCTCTGACTTCCCTACAACTCTTCAAAACTCTCTCCGATGAAACGCGTCTGGGCATCGTTTTACTGCTCAGAGAGATGGGTGAATTGTGCGTGTGCGATTTGTGCACGGCGTTGGATCAGTCACAGCCTAAGATCTCCCGCCATCTGGCGATGCTGCGAGAAAGCGGGATTCTTCTGGATCGTAAGCAGGGGAAATGGGTTCATTACCGTTTATCTCCACATATTCCGGCGTGGGCTGCTCAGGTTATAGAGCAGGCCTGGTTAAGCCAACAGGACGACGTTCAGGCTATCGCCCGTAAGCTGGCATCCGCCAACTGTTCTGGTAGCGGTAAAGCGGTTTGTATCTAAAAAATTTGCCTATACATATATGATTTTTCGAATGTGAGGTATTAAATGAAAACGTTAACGGTATTTGACCCGGCGATGTGTTGCAGCACCGGCGTCTGCGGTACAGATGTCGATCAGGTGTTGGTCGATTTTTCTGCGGATGTGCAATGGCTGAAAGGACGTGGTGTTCAGATAGAACGTTACAACCTGGCGCAACAGCCGATGAGTTTCGTTCAGAACGAGAAGGCAAAAGCATTTCTTGAGGCTTCCGGGGCTGAAGGGCTTCCACTGCTGTTGCTGGATGGCGAAACGGTGATGGCCGGGCGTTACCCAAAACGCGCTGAACTGGCTCGCTGGTTTGGTATACCACTGGAGAAAGTGGGATTAGCGCCTTCAGGTTGCTGTGGTGGTAATACGTCCTGTTGTTGAAAATGCCAGGAGGGCATATGAAATTCTTACAGAATATTCCTCCCTACCTGTTTTTTACCGGTAAGGGGGGAGTGGGCAAAACCTCAATTTCCTGTGCCACGGCGATCCGTCTGGCGGAGCAGGGCAAACGGGTGCTGCTTGTCAGTACCGATCCGGCCTCTAACGTTGGTCAGGTGTTTGGCCAGACGATTGGCAATACCATTCAGGCAATAGCCTCTGTTCCAGGATTGTCGGCTCTTGAGATTGATCCTCAGGCCGCTGCCCAACAGTACCGCGCCAGAATCGTTGACCCTATTAAAGGCCTTCTGCCTGATGACGTTGTTTCCAGCATCAACGAACAACTGTCGGGGGCCTGCACAACAGAGATTGCGGCTTTTGATGAGTTTACAGGATTGCTGACAGATGCCTCTCTGCTGACCCGGTTTGACCATATCATTTTTGATACCGCGCCGACCGGCCATACCATTCGCCTTCTCCAGTTGCCAGGCGCCTGGAGTAGCTTTATTGACAGCAATCCCGAGGGCGCGTCCTGCCTCGGCCCGATGGCCGGTCTGGAAAAACAGCGTGAACAGTATGCCCATGCCGTTGAGGCGTTATCTGATCCAGCGCGTACCCGACTGGTTTTAGTTGCCCGACTGCAAAAATCCACGTTGCAGGAAGTCGCCCGGACTCATCTGGAACTTGCCGCCATCGGCCTTAAAAATCAGTACCTGGTCATTAATGGCGTTCTGCCCAAAACTGAAGCGGTAAACGATACACTGGCTGCGGCAATATGGGAGCGTGAACAGGAGGCACTGGCCAATCTTCCCGCTGATCTTTCCGGTCTGCCAACTGACACGTTATTCCTCCAGCCGGTCAATATGGTCGGCGTGTCTGCACTCAGCGGGCTTCTCTCCACTCAGCCTGTAGCGGCGTCATCCTCTGAAGAATACCTTCAACAGCGCCCTGACATTCCGTCACTTTCTGCGTTGGTCGATGATCTTGCTCGTAATGAACATGGCCTGATCATGTTGATGGGTAAAGGTGGCGTGGGGAAAACCACGATGGCTGCGGCCATCGCCGTCAGACTGGCCGACATGGGATTTGATGTCCATCTGACAACATCTGATCCTGCAGCGCATCTCAGCACAACCCTCAACGGCAGCCTCAACAATCTGCAGGTCAGCAGGATCGATCCTCACGAGGAAACGGAACGCTATCGGCAGCATGTTCTTGAGACGAAGGGAAAAGAACTGGACGAAGCGGGAAAATGCCTGCTGGAAGAGGACTTACGCTCACCCTGCACCGAGGAAATTGCCGTTTTCCAGGCCTTTTCTCGGGTGATTCGTGAAGCGGGTAAACGTTTCGTGGTGATGGATACGGCACCGACCGGACACACGCTGTTGCTGCTGGATGCCACTGGGGCATACCACCGCGAGATTGCGAAGAAAATGGGAGAAAAAGGCCATTTCACCACGCCGATGATGCAGCTTCAGGATCCAGAACGCACCAAAGTGTTGCTTGTCACACTGCCGGAAACCACGCCCGTGCTTGAGGCGGCAAATTTGCAGGCCGACCTTGAACGCGCAGGGATTCATCCCTGGGGCTGGATTATCAATAACAGCCTTTCCATTGCGGATACCCGTTCGCCACTGCTTTGCTTGCGAGCACAACAAGAACGTCCGCAGATCGAGAGTGTTAAACGCCAGCACGCCAGCCGTGTCGCTCTGGTTCCCGTACTGGCGTCAGAACCGACCGGCATCGACAAACTCAAACAACTCGCGGGTTAATTTTTTACGTAGACAGGGTGGCGTTGCTGCCCTGTCAGGAGGTTTTATGTTACTGGCAGGAGCCATTTTTATCCTGACCATCGTATTGGTTATCTGGCAGCCGAAAGGATTAGGGATTGGCTGGAGCGCCACGCTGGGTGCCGTACTGGCTCTGGCGTCGGGTGTGATACACATTGCTGATATTCCGGTGGTGTGGAATATCGTCTGGAACGCGACGGCAACATTTATCGCCGTCATTATCATCAGTCTGTTGCTGGATGAGTCCGGTTTTTTTGAATGGGCGGCGCTGCACGTTTCTCGCTGGGGAAATGGCCGGGGGCGCTTGCTGTTTACCTGGATTGTTCTGCTCGGTGCGGCGGTGGCGGCGTTGTTCGCCAACGATGGCGCGGCGCTGATTCTGACGCCTATCGTTATCGCCATGCTGCTGGCGCTGGGGTTCAGTAAAAGCACCACCCTGGCATTCGTGATGGCGGCAGGGTTTATTGCCGACACAGCCAGTCTGCCGCTTATCGTGTCGAATCTGGTCAATATCGTTTCGGCTGATTTCTTCAAACTGGGATTCACGGAGTATGCCTCAGTGATGGTGCCGGTGGATATTGCCGCCATTGTCGCCACGCTGGTGATGCTGCATCTGTTTTTCCGCAAGGATATCCCGCCCACTTATGATCTGGCGCGGCTGAAAGAACCGGCAAAAGCCATTAAAGATCCAGCGACGTTCAGAACCGGCTGGATAGTCTTAATCCTTCTGTTAGTCGGTTTTTTTGTCCTCGAGCCACTCGGTATTCCTGTGAGCGCGATTGCAGCAGTGGGGGCGGCGATCCTGTTTGCGGTGGCTAAAAAAGGTCATGCGATTAATACCGGTAAAGTGCTGCACGGCGCGCCCTGGCAGATTGTGATCTTCTCGCTGGGGATGTATCTGGTGGTCTATGGGCTGCGCAACGCCGGTCTGACGGATTATCTCTCTGACGTGCTGAACGTACTGGCGGATAAAGGACTGTGGGCTGCGACATTTGGCACCGGATTCCTGACCGCATTCCTCTCTTCTATCATGAACAATATGCCTACCGTATTGGTAGGGGCATTGTCGATTGATGGCAGTACCGCGACCGGTGTTATCAAAGAAGCGATGATTTATGCCAACGTCATTGGCTGCGATCTGGGGCCGAAAATCACCCCTATTGGTAGCCTGGCGACACTGCTCTGGCTGCACGTACTTTCACAGAAGAATATGACAATCACGTGGGGATACTACTTCCGTACCGGGATTATCATGACCCTGCCTGTGCTGTTTGTAACGCTGGCTGCGCTGGCGCTACGTCTCTCTGTCACTTTGTAATGAGATACTGATATGAGCAACATCACCATCTATCACAACCCGGCCTGCGGCACCTCGCGCAATACGCTGGAGATGATCCGTAACAGCGGTACTGAACCGACCGTGATTCTCTACCTTGAGACCCCACCTTCACGCGATGAACTGGTCAAACTCATTGCCGATATGGGGATTGCAGTACGAGCATTGCTGCGCAAAAACGTTGAACCTTATGAGGAACTGGGGCTCGCGGAAGATAAATTTACTGACGATCAGCTCATCGATTTTATGCTGCAGCATCCCATTCTGATTAACCGCCCGATTGTGGTGACCCCGCTGGGTACCCGCCTGTGCCGCCCGTCTGAAGTGGTGCTGGATATCCTTCCAGATGCGCAGAAAGCGGCTTTTGCCAAGGAAGATGGCGAGAAAGTTGTTGATGAAACAGGTAAACGAGTGAAATAAAGATGAAGGGGGTGTTTGCCCCCTTTTTACTACTTCGCCATCTCTACCAGCAGATCAATACCAACAGGTTCTTCGTTCTGTAGCGCTGTTAGTGCAATACGTTTTGCATACTGCTCTTCCACATCAGAGATAAGTGGCAACTCGCGGTTCGCCCTGGTCTTCAGGAAAGGTGAAGACGGCTTAGCGGCTGCCAGGCTGTTATTCACAACCCATGCCCACGGTTCGATCCCGGCCCGACGCAAATCGACCTGCAGATTTGCCGCCTCCAGCACGGGCGTTGTTTCAGCCAGCGTTACTATAATCACCTTCGTCTTCTCCGGATCCTGCAACTGCATCATGGGCGTGATGATATGGTCATGTGTTTTTCCCATCTGACGCACCATTTCACGGTGATACGCTCCTGTTGCATCCAGTAGCAGTAGTGTGTGGCCTGTCGGTGCGGTATCCATAATGACAAAATGGTCATCGGCCTCTTTGATGACCCGCGAGAAGGCCTGGAAAACGGCGATCTCTTCAGTACATGGCGAGCGGAGATCTTCTTCCAGCACCGCCAGTCCTTCAGCATCAAGGCCCTTCCCCTGATTTTCCAATACAAAGCGACGATACCGCTCAGTCTCTACTTTCGGGTCTATACGACTGACTTGAAGATTTGGCAGCGAGCCATCCAGCGTATAAGACAGATGTGCTGCCGGATCGGATGTGGTCAGATGGACTTTATGACCGCGTTTAGCCAGCGACACCGCCACCGATGCTGCAACAGTCGTTTTGCCCACTCCGCCTTTACCCATTGTCATGACCAGCCCTTTACCTGTAAGGCTGAGTTCATCCACCAGCGACGCAAGTCTCGGTAAATCCAGAGTGTTCAGCGTTGTCGTGGGGATCGGCAGTGGGGCATTACTCTCTGTGAATAGCTCCCGCAGGGCTTCCAGACCAACCAGATTAAAGGGTTTCAGATACAGCTGCGAACGGGGGAGGCTCGCCAGATTCTCCGGCATTGCCCGTAGCGCTCTCTCTTCCCGCGCCAGGATACTTTGCGTCAGTCGATCGTTTTCACCCGCAAAAGGAGGCAGCACGCCATTGATGGCAAGGTGTTGATGCTGCAAACCGATAGCAGACAGCTCATCGTGCGTATGGGAAACCTCTTTCAGCGTTGAAGTCTGGGCGCGTGCGACCAGTACCAGACGCGTAAGCGTGGCATCAGATAACGCTTTAACCGCATCTGCGTATTGGTGTTGCTGTTTCTCTAGTCCGACCAGTGGTCCAAGATTAGTTGCGGCATCGGGATTTGCTTCCAGATAGCCGCTCCACGCTCCCGGCAGCTCAAGCATGCGGATCGTATGCCCGGTTGGCGCAGTATCAAAGACGATATGGTCATATTTCTCCCGCAGCTCATGGTTGGTTAACAGACCGGTAAACTCATCAAATGCCGCGATTTCCGTCGTACAGGAACCCGAAAGCTGTTCCTCAATACTGCTAACTACGTCGGCGGGCAACATGTTACGAACCGGATCAAGCACTCTATCGCGGTAAGCCTGCGCGGCAGCCATCGGGTCAACTTCCATCGCGGCAAGATTGTCTACGCTGGCAATGTCCGTTATTCGGTGGCCGATGCTCTGGCTAAAGACCTGACCGACATTTGACGCCGGATCGGTACTGACCAGTAGCGTTTTCTTACCCTGGTCGGCCAGCCATACCGCAGTGGCGCAGGCCAGAGATGTTTTACCGACACCACCTTTCCCGGTGAAGAAAATAAACGGGGGAATCGATTTTAAAAATGGCATATTCATCAGTTTTTTCTCCTCTGGAATTAAGGCATACGTGGAATAGTGCAGCAGCGTGGCTCTGCATTGTCTTCACTCCAGTCCTGAGTCAGCGGAATACCGGCCCATCGGGCGATATCTTCACGAGTCGGCAGTTTGCCTGCCATCACCAGCTTGCCGTCGAGCAAAGTGACCGGCAGAGACTCCATCCCTGACGTGTTTAGAAATTCTTTGATAATGGGCGTATTCAGGAACTGTTGCGGATTCTTCGCGAGGCTGTAGCGCTGAATATCAACGCCATTTTTCTTCGCCCATTCTGCGCTGGCGTTCCATTTAACCGCCTCGTCGCTCACCACGACGCTGCGGGTGGCACAGCAACCAGTTGCTTCAAAGATCTCGATTTTTGCCATGTGTTGTTCACCTCAGTGTTAGTCATTTGCTTTTACACTGAGGTAAACGAAGGTGGTGGGAAAAAGATGCGTGGTTACATCATTTTTTTGTGGCAGCAGACGGGAGATGTGTCATCTGCCTCAATCTGGCAGAGTGCGGTCATCACTTCTCTCAGGTGTTTTCTGGCCCGCAGCAAACGTGATTTAAACGCGGTCAGTGAGATGCCAAGTTCTTCTGCCAGTTGCTGTTGCGGGCGCCGGTTCAGATCTGATTCTTCAATCAGCCATCGCTCATCTTCTGGCAATGCTTGCAGGGTTTCTGGTAGACAGATATTCAGCATTGAAATGGCATCAGAAGGTGTATCAGACAGCAGGGGCTCTTCTCCCAGTTCGACAAACTCCCTGGCGCTGCGGTGTTCGTCGATGAGCAGATTTCGTGCCGCGCGATACAACCATGCACGCGGATTCTCCATCTCACAAAAATGATCGGAATGAGCGCGGGCACGCAGAAAAAGCTCTTGTAGCAGGTCAGCGGCTTTCTCCTCATCTCCTGTTTTTGATACCAGAAAACGAAAGAGTTCGGGTTTGTGCTGTTGCCAGAAAAGGGTCATACATGCATTGAAATCATTCGTATTACTCATGTCAGACCTCCGTGGTAAAAGTGCTTTTGCGATTCGGTAAAATAAGAAAAGTAAATAGAAAAAAGACAGGC
Organism: Citrobacter sp. Awk 4; assembly: GCF_028069725.1. Lineage (GTDB taxonomy): Bacteria > Pseudomonadota > Gammaproteobacteria > Enterobacterales > Enterobacteriaceae > Citrobacter_D. Next base: position 13,702 of record NZ_JANEWG010000053.1, on the reverse strand, counting down.
CATTATATACCTGTCTTTTTATAGAACAATAACAGACATCATTGTACATCGTGCAAGGGGTGACCGTAACGTATACCAATATGTATAGGCTGGCCTCAGGATATTATCCTGCCTTGCATTATGGTTTATTCAATGTCGTTGCTGTCGGGTAATAGCTTGTTGTTGTGAAAATATAACAACGTGCTATATACGGTTTATTTTCTGACTGTTGGCTTAAAATAACTAATACCGATCGTTTTACGAAAACGCCAGTTTTGCCATTGTGGCCATAATACATCGGCGATCATCGCAATGGCTATCCAGCGGAACCAGGTGGCGAACGTATTACTGTGTCCTTGAGATTCTTTATATCCCTTCACCCAACCGTCATAACCTCGTTCGCCGAGCACGGTGTGTCTACATTCTTGAAGTCGATTAATTTCAACAGCATGTAGCGCGTCCCGGCATTTTTAAAAATATCATTTCAGTGAATGTATCGTGGTCGCCAGACGCGCACAGGACTATGCTTAGTCTCGACACCATTACAACAACAGAGGCAATGTCGTGGATAAAGAATTACTGGAAGCGGGGTACCGGGCTTATACCGGTGAGAAAATAGATGTCTACTTCAATACGGAGATTTGCCAGCACTCGGGGAACTGCGTGCGTGGCAGCGCGAAGCTTTTTAACCTGAAACGCAAACCGTGGATTATCCCCGATGAAGTGGATGTCGCCACGGTGGTCAGAGTGATTGATACGTGCCCGAGCGGGGCGCTGAAGTATCGGCAGAAATAAGCGAGGGACGAATGGAAATACTCGAAGGTCATAACAAATTTTATGTTAACGATGCTGAAGGCAATCAGGTTGCGGAGATTGTATTCGTACCTACCGGGGAGCATTTGAGCATCATTGAGCATACCGATGTCGATCCCAGTCTGAAAGGGCAGGGAGTAGGTAAAAAACTGGTGGCAAAAGTGGTGGAAAAAATGCGCCAGGAACACCGCAAGGTCATTCCGCTCTGCCCGTTTGCGAAACACGAGTTTGATAACACTCGTGAATATGACGATATCCGCGCCTGAGCGTGATTTCCCGCCGGATGGCGCTTCGCTTTTCCGGCAAACAGCTGTGCCGAACCGTAGGTCGGATAAGGCATAGCTGCCATCCGGCCTATCACTCCTGATGCAACAAATCCTGATAAATTTCCGTCAGCACCCCCTGTGGGCCAAACTCTTTTTTAATCCACTGGGTCACACGGCCTGTTGCCGAATGCTGGGTCGCCAGCAACATACGTGAGTCCTGACGAGGGTTGTGGATCTGACGCGTTACCAGCAACGATTTTTCCATGGCTTCCCGCACCATGTAGTCTGGCAAAAAGCCAATCCCTTCCCCCAGAATCTGGCACTGACACTTGGTATTGAAATCCGGTACCAGAATCGACTCCTGACCATGCAGCAGCCAGCCCACTTTTTTATTAATCGTGTGCGCCGTATCTTCGACCATGATGTTTGGGTACAAACGCAGTTGGCTCTCGGAAATGGGCTCCGGGATAAAGGCCAACGGATGATCCGGGGCGATAGCAAACGCCCAACGGATGGCACCGATTTCGGTGTAGTCGATACCACCGCCGTCAAGCAGTGTGTCCGGCGCGCCAATCGCGATGTTGACCTGATTATTGATGATGGAATCCCAGACGCCGTTGTACACCTCTGTTGTTACTGTTATCTGACAGGTCGGAAACTGCTTTTTCAGTACCTGCAACAGTCGGGCGGTATGTTTTGGGGTATATAGCAACTGGTTGATGCAAATGCGTACCCGCGCTTCGATGCCCTGGGCAATCGTATCAATACTGCGCTTAATGGCGTGGAAGTCGTTCAACAGATCGGTCGCTTTGCGAAAGAAATAGCGGCCAGATTCAGTGAGTTCAATGCTGCGCGTGTTGCGGGTAAACAGCACAACATCAAGTCCCATTTCCATCCGCTTAATGGTGTAACTGATGGCTGAGGTGGTTACGCCAAGCTCCTCGGCCGCCTTACTAAAACTGCTATAGCGGGCGGCCATCGTGAAGGCCAGCAGATTCTCCTCGGTAAAAATCGAATTCATCTTTTCTTCCCTCCCGCCCTGTATCTGTAGTCTGCCATGCAGCGATTGTTGAATGTATTTGTAATCCTTATGGCAGGCAATCAGTTTTGAACGGTATTTAACACTAAAGTTACATTTGATTTGAAGAGAATCACACTTCTGAGTTTTAGTGACAGGCCACACGCTGTGCTGCCTGGCGCGGGGCGATCACGCATTGCTACCCGGGTGAGAAAGAAGGCTAACCATAAGAGAAAGATTGCACTGCCGCACATTCTGTCTTTATTGTGAAATTTAATTCAACAATCGACGCGCTTACGATGAATGAAATTTAAGCGGATGTTTTTCTCATCACTCTATTGCTATTCTCAGGTTATCGGAATTGCAAGAAATCTAAAAACGACAGGAGAGGGAATATGTCTGAGAACGAACTCATCACAGAATTTCTGTTAGCAGCAGAGCAGGGCAATGCTGAAGGATTAAAATCCTGTCTGGCAAATAATGTAGATATTAACGCCACTAATCGTCAGGGACGTACCGCGATTATTATTGCCAGTCTGAATAAACACTACGATTGTGTGTCTTTATTGATTGCAGCGGGTGCGGATATTAATAAACAGGACCAAACCTGTTTTAACCCTTTCCTCATCAGTTGCCTGACCAACGATTTAACACTGCTGCGTACGGTATTACCTGCCAACCCTGATCTGGAACGTCTGAGCCGTTTTGGTGGCGTGGGAATAACGCCCGCCAGTGAAAAAGGTCACGTCGAGATTGTCCGTGAACTGCTCACGCGAACGAATATTAACGTTAATCACACCAATTTTGTCGGCTGGACGCCGCTGCTGGAAGCTATTGTGCTCAATGATGGCGGCGAAAAACAGCAGGAGATCGTCAAGCTGCTGCTGGATCACGGTGCGAACCCGCACATGACGGACAAATACGGTAAAACCCCGCTGGAACTGGCGCAGGAGAAGGGGTATCACGAGATTGCCGGGCTGCTGATTGCCGCAGGCGCCTGACGGAGGAATGCCATTATCGCATCGCCATTACGGCAATGCGTCAGGGCGTTAACGGCAGATAGCGCGTTTCTCGCACAGCGAATGGAGGGACGGGTTGAACAGGTTTTTTCCCGGGCGGTAAACCTGTTCATCCCCGGACAGCAGCGATTACTGACACTCCTCAGCGAACGCTGCGACAATGCCCCCAACAGCTGCCGTCTGGCGCTGGCGCATTGCAATCACCTGTTTCGTCCTGGCGAGCAGGTCAGCTTTACGGCGTCAGGGATCGCAATAGGCGATGATAAATGGATTGAAACCGTTGCCTGCAAGCGTTGGTTGATGCCTGAAGCATCAATAAGCGCAGACGGTTTTGCCGCCATTCCCTGGCGACGCTGGGCCGGGACGCTGTATCAGCATCTCGGATGTGACGACACTCTATTTCTGTATTCTGGCGATAATCCCTTTTATCGCGAATTAGCCAAAGAACTACAGCAGCGCCGCCAATGTTTACTTTCTGCGCTGCAACAGCAACAAAATATGACTGATGCGATAACTCGTCTAATCGGTCTTGGAATCGGATTAACGCCTTCATCCGATGATTATTTAGTGGGTTTGAGTATTATTTTATTTATCCGCGGGCATCCGCTGGAAAAATATCAGGAAACATTTTTAACTGCCTTACGATACGCCGGGGAAAATACCACGCTATTCAGCAAAATAACGCTGGAGGAGGCTTTTCATCGACGGTATCGGGAAAGTATTACGCGACTGGTGAAAAATATCATTACCGAGTCAGATAATTTTTCTACCCACATTATTACCGACATTAAAAATATCGGTTCAAGTTCTGGCTGCGACATGCTTTACGGCATGGCGGATGCCTGCGCTTTGAGCCACTGGTCTGGAGGGAATTATGTCAATCAGGATAGTTGTTAAAAAGAACACGTATTTTGATTCCGTCTCGTTGATGTCCATTTCTACGCGCGCCAATAAACTGGAAGGCGTGGAACAGGCGTTTGTGGCGATGGCCACAGAGATGAATAAAGGCGTACTGAAAAATCTCGGTCTGCTGACGCCAGAGTTGAATGAGGCGAAAAGCGGCGATCTGATGATTGTGATTAAAGGCGTCAGCGAGGCGGCGAACGAGCAAACGCTGGTCGCCATTGATGCGTTATTCACCCATAAAGAGCAGGGCGGACAGCATGAATCGCGCTACGCCACCCTGTCCAGCGCGAAGGCACACGTACCTGACAGCAACCTGGCGGTGATCTCGGTCAACGGTTTATTCGCGGCCCGCGAAGCCCGTCAGGCACTGAAAAACAACCTTAATGTGATGCTCTTTTCCGACAACGTCTCCATTGAGGATGAGCTGGCGCTCAAGCAACTGGCGCATGAAAAAGGGCTCCTGATGATGGGGCCGGATTGCGGTACCGCCATCATCAACGGTACGGCGCTGTGCTTTGGCAACGCCGTGCGGCGCGGCAATATCGGTATTGTTGGCGCATCGGGTACCGGTAGCCAGGAACTGAGCGTGCGCATCCATGAATTTGGCGGGGGGATTTCCCAACTTATCGGTACCGGTGGGCGCGATCTGAGTGAAAAGATTGGCGGCCTGATGATGCTGGACGCCATCGGAATGCTGGAAGCCGACCCGCAAACAGAAATTATCGCGCTGATCTCCAAACCTCCCGCGCCTGCCGTTGCCCGCAAAGTGCTGGAACGCGCGCGCCATTGTCAGAAACCGGTGGTGGTCTGTTTCCTCGGTCGTGAAGAGCCACCCGCAGACGAAAACGGCCTGCAGTTTGCACGCGGAACCAAAGAGGCGGCGCTGAAAGCCGTGCTGCTGACAGGGGTGAAAAAAGAGAGTCTGGATCTTCACCCGCTCAACTGGCCGCTGATCGAAGAGGTGCGCGCCCGCCTGACGCCGCAGCAAAAATACATTCGCGGCCTGTTTTGCGGCGGCACGCTGTGCGACGAAGCCATGTTCGCGGCAATGGAAAAACATGACGAGGTGTATAGCAATATCCACCCGGACCCGAGCCGCTGTCTGGCCGATCTCAACCGCAGCGTGGCGCATACCTTCCTCGATTTTGGCGATGACGATTTTACCAACGGCAAGCCGCACCCGATGATCGATCCCACCAATCGCATCAGCCGACTGTTACAGGAAGCACGCGATCCACAGGTGGGCGTTGTCGTGATGGATTTTGTCCTCGGGTTTGGATCGCACGAGGATCCGGTCGGCGTCATGATCGATGCTATCAAAGAAGCAAAGGCGATCGCCGCCGCAGAAGGACGTCCGCTGGAAATCTTGGGCTATGTGCTCGGTACCGATCTCGATATGCCGTCGCTGGCAAAACAGTGCCAGATGCTGACGGACGCAGGCGTTATCTGGGCGAGCAGCAGCACCAATACCGGATTGCTGGCGCGTGAATTTGTTTGCAAAGGGGAGGAAGCCTGATGAGCCAGTCACTGTTTAACCAGCCACTCAACGTGATTAACGTCGGCATTGCCATGTTCAGCGACGACCTGAAAAAACAGCATGTACCGGTCACCCAACTCGACTGGACGCCGCCGGGTCAGGGCAACATGCAGGTTGTCAGCGCGCTGGATAATATTGCAGATTCCCCGCTGGCGGAGAAAATTGCCGCCGCCAACCAACAGGCGCTGGAGCGCATTATTCAGTCCCATCCGGTACTGATTGGCTATGACCAGGCGATCAACGTTGTGCCGGGAATGACCCGCAAAACCATTCTTCACGCCGGACCGCCGATCCGCTGGGAAAAAATGTGTGGTGCGATGAAAGGCGCTGTGACGGGGGCGCTGGTATTTGAAGGTCTGGCGAGCGATCTGGAGCAGGCCGCAGAGCTTGCCGCCTCGGGTGAAATTACCTTCTCGCCCTGCCATGAGCATGACTGTGTGGGGTCGATGGCGGGGGTCACTTCTGCCTCAATGTTTATGCACATCGTGGAGAACAAAACCTACGGCAATCGCGCTTATACCAACCTGAGCGAACAGATGGCGAAGATCCTGCGCATGGGTGCGAACGATCAGAGCGTCATCGACCGTCTGGTGTGGATGCGCGATGTGATGGGACCGATGTTGCGCGATGCCATGAAAATGGCGGGTGAAATCGATCTGCGGCTGATGCTGGCGCAGGCGTTGCATATGGGCGACGAATGTCATAACCGCAACAACGCAGGCACCGCGCTGCTGATTCAGGCGTTGACGCCGTGGATTATTCAGACCGGCTATCCGGTGGCGCAGCAGCGTGAAGTGTTTGAGTTTGTCGCCAGCAGCGACTACTTCTCCGGCCCGACGTGGATGGCGATGTGTAAGGCCGCGATGGATGCCGCTCACGGCATAGAGTACAGCACTGTCGTGACCACTATGGCGCGTAATGGCGTGGAGTTTGGTTTGCGCATCAGTGGCTTGCCTGGACACTGGTTCACTGGTCCGGCGCAGCAGGTGATTGGCCCGATGTTCGCTGGTTATAAGCCAGAGGACTCCGGGCGCGATATCGGCGATAGTGCTATCACGGAAACCTACGGCATCGGGGGTTTTGCCATGGCAACTGCGCCCGCCATCGTGGCGCTGGTGGGAGGAACGGTGGAGGAAGCCATCGATTTCTCCCGTCAGATGAGAGAGATAACGCTGGGCGAGAACCCGAACGTCACCATTCCCCTGCTGGGCTTTATGGGGATCCCTACGGCTATCGACATTACGCGCGTCGGCAGTACCGGCATTCTGCCTGTGATCAATACCGCTATTGCGCATAAAGATGCGGGGATCGGCATGATCGGCGCCGGCATTGTCCACCCGCCGTTTGCCTGCTTTGAGAAGGCGATTCTGAGCTGGCGTGACCGCTACTGCCAATAACAATCACAGGGGCTAACGCCGTTAGCCCCACAGTAGCGAAGCGAACAACGTTGTTCACCTGCAGGCCGGGCGATCGTCGGGATCGCAAATGATGCTTAACCTGTGAAGGATATTCCATGAACAGACTAAAACTAGAATGGAAACGTGGTGACTGGGCCGCATACTTCGGGCTAATGACCAACAATCTGACTAACCTGCTGACGATGATGGGGCTACTTATCTTTGTCGTGGGGATCCCTAAAGAGATCGTGTATGGCCGCATTGCGCCTGCTTTTGGTCTGGCAGTGCTGGTGGCGAGTATCTGTTATGCCTGGTTTGCCATGCAGATGGCGAAACAGACGGGGCGTACCGATGTGACGGCGCTGCCGTCCGGACCGAGCGCGCCGTCGATCTTTACCGTGACCTTCCTCGTACTGATGCCGGTTTACCAGCAAACCAAAGATGCCGACTTCGCCATTCAGATAGGCCTGGTCTGGTGTTTTGTTGAAGCACTGATCCTGGCTGGTGGTTCCTTCCTCGGCGAAACCATCCGTAAGATGATCCCGCGCACAGTGTTGCTCTCCTGTCTCTCCGGCCTTGGTTTATTGCTGCTGGCGATGAACCCAATGCTACAGGCCTTCGAAGCGCCAACGGTCTCTTTCATCGTCTTGCTGCTGATCTTCATTAACTGGTTTGGTAAAAAACCGATCTTTGCCCGTATTCCCACTGGCCTGTTGCTGCTGATTGCCGGTACGGCTCTGGCGTGGATTTCGGGTCTGCAAAGCCCGGAAGCGATTAAAGCGTCGATGTCTTCTTTTGGTTTCAACCCGCCGGAAGTCCATGTCGACAGCTTCCTGCAAGGTCTGCCGCATGCGCTGCCGTATCTGGCTTCAGCGGTGCCGTTGGGGCTGGCGAACTACATTTTTGACCTTGAGAACATCGAAAGCGCACACGCCGCTGGCGATGAGTACAACACTCGTAAAGTGATGCTGGCGAACGGGCTCTCTTCCATGCTCGGCTGTCTGATGGGGAACCCGTTCCCGGTTACCGTTTACGTGGGGCATGCCGGGTGGAAAGCGATGGGTGCCAGCATCGGTTATACCCTGGCGTCGGGTGTCACTATGTTCCTCGTCCCGCTGTTTGGACTGGGGGCATTTATGCTCGCCATTATTCCGATGACCGCCATCGTACCGATTCTGGTCTTTATCGGTGTGGTGACCGCCAACCAGGTGGTGCGCGAAACGCCAAAAATAGAGGTTCCGGTCATTTTCATCTGCCTGTTCCCGTGGATAGCGAACTGGGCGCTGACTATCGTGAACAGCGTGATGGGGGCGGCAGGGACGTCGGCGGCGAAACTGGGCAGCGCTCTGTTGCACAGTAAAGGCGTCTATTACGACGGACTGGTGCATCTTGGCAGCGGTGCGCCGCTCGCCAGTATGCTGTGGGGGTGTATCGCCATCTTCGCGATTATCAATAAACCGTTACGTGGCTCGGTGGCTGCCGCCTGTGGCGCACTGCTGTCGCTGTTTGGCGTGATCCATTCACCGATGGTGGGGATTGCCGAAGGCGCTTCCCTGATGTTTGTCCTCGCCTACCTGATGGTGAGCGGTGTGTTTGTACTGAAACATTTTCTCGACAGTCGGGAAGCTGTGGCAGATGCCGCGCAGGAACCGACGAAAACCACCTGAATGCGTTGATGGGATGAATACACGATGAAAGAACTTGTGGTCGTTGCCATTGGCGGCAACAGCATTATCAAAGATAACGCCAGCCAGTCGATTGAACATCAGGCTGAGGCGGTGAAAGCAGTGGCGGATACGGTGCTGGAGATGCTGGCATCGGATTACAACATTGTGCTGACCCACGGTAACGGGCCGCAGGTAGGGTTGGATCTGCGACGTGCGGAAATCGCCCATGAACGCGAAGGACTGCCGTTAACTCCGCTGGCGAACTGCGTGGCGGATACTCAGGGCGGTATCGGGTATCTGATCCAGCAGGCGTTGAACAACCGCCTGGCGCGTCGCGGGGAACAGAAAGCGGTGACCGTCGTGACGCAGGTGGAGGTGGACAAAAATGATCCCGGTTTTGCCCATCCCACCAAGCCCATCGGGGCGTTTTTTAACGCCACCCAGCGCGATGAACTGCAACGGGTGAATCCGGGGTGGCGTTTTGTGGAGGATTCCGGTCGCGGCTATCGTCGGGTTGTCGCCTCGCCGGAGCCGAAACGGATTGTCGAAGCGGATGCCATTAAAACGCTGACCCAACAAGGTTTTGTGGTCATTGGCGCGGGTGGCGGCGGGATACCCGTCGTGCGAAGCCCGCAGGGCGATTATCACAGCGTGGATGCGGTTATCGATAAAGATCTCTCCACGGCGTTGCTGGCCCGCGAGATCCGCGCCGATATTCTGGTTATCACCACTGGTGTTGAGAAAGTCTGTATTCACTTTGGCAAACCTGAGCAGCAGGCGCTGGAGCGGGTGGATATCCCCACTATGACCCGCTACATGCAGGAAGGGCATTTTCCGCCCGGCAGCATGTTGCCCAAAATTGTCGCCAGCCTGGCGTTTCTGCAGCATGGCGGAAAACGGGTGATCATTACCACGCCGGAATGTCTGCCCGCTGCACTGCGCGGCGAAACGGGAACCCATATCGTCCATTCATAAAAGGAAGATGCGATGAAGGAAAACAAAAGCCGCCGTGAGTTTCTCAGTCAGAGCGGCAAAATGGTCACCGCCGCTGCACTGTTTGGCGCGGCGGCTCCGGTCGCGTATGCTGCCAATTCTGTCGGAACAACCGGTGACGCGAAAGGCGCTATGACTCTCAACGACACACATTACTACCTGGATAACGTTCTGCTGGAAGCAGGCTTCGATTATGAGAATGAGGTAGCGGTACATACCCGTACCGAGCTGCAAACCGTTGAGATTCAGGACGGTAAAATTGTTGCGCTGCGCGCCAATAAAAGCCATCCGGACGCGACTCTGGCGCATTACGATGCGGGCGGGAAGCTGATGCTGCCCGCGATGCGCGACATGCACATCCATCTGGATAAAACCTTCTACGGCGGGCCGTGGCGATCGCTGAATCGCCCGGCTGGCACCACCATTCAGGATATGATCAAGCTTGAGCAAAAGTTGTTGCCTGAGTTACAGCCCTATACCCAGGAACGGGCAGAAAAGCTGATTGACCTGTTACAGTCAAAAGGGACCTCAGTGGCGCGCAGCCACTGCAACATTGAGCCGGTTTCCGGGCTTAAAAATCTCGAAAATTTACAGGCGGTACTGGCACGCCGCAAAGCGGGTTTTGCGTGTGAAATCGTGGCTTTTCCGCAGCATGGTTTGCTGCTTTCAAAGTCAGAACCGCTGATGCGCGAAGCAATGCAGGCAGGGGCGCACTACGTCGGCGGGCTGGACCCGACCAGCGTGGATGGCGCAATGGAAAAATCCCTCGACACTATGTTCCAGATTGCGCTGGATTATGACAAAGGCGTCGATATTCATCTGCACGAAACCAGCCCGGCGGGCGTTGCGGCGGTGAATTATATGGTTGAACGGGTGGAAAAAACGCCGCAACTCAAAGGGAAATTAACCATCAGCCACGCCTTTGCGCTCGCCACTCTGAATGAGCAACAGGTCGATGCGCTGGCAACCCGCATGGCCGCCCAGCAAATCACTATTGCCTCAACGGTGCCGATTGGCACATTGCATATGCCGCTCAAACAGTTGCGCGATAAAGGCGTTACGGTGATCACCGGTACGGACAGCGTTATCGATCACTGGTCGCCGTATGGCCTGGGCGACATGCTGGAGAAAGCGAATCTGTACGCCCAGCTCTACATTCGTCCTAATGAGCAAAATCTGTCGCGAGCGTTGTTCCTGGCGACAGGGGATGTGTTGCCCTTGAATGATAAAGGTGAGCGCGTCTGGCCGAAGGCGCAGGATGAAGCCAGTTTTGTGCTGGTGGACGCCTCTTGTTCTGCCGAGGCGGTAGCGCGGATCTCTCCGCGTACCGCGACATTCCATAAAGGCAAGCTGGTGTGGGGGAGCGTCGCCAGCTAATGTGCGCACCCACCGTGTCCCTGGGTCCACGGTGGGTGTCTCCCGCAACCCATGCTTTAACTGACGATTCCCATATAGCCGTGGATACCCATATAGAGACCGACCAGTCCAATTAACAGGCTGGAAAAGTAAGGGGCTTTTCTGGCGAGGGTATTAAATCCGCTCCAGCGTTTAGCCGCCTGCTGGACACTGATTGCCGCTCCTACTCCCACCGCCACCAGCGTGAGCGCAAGACCCACACTGAAGCAGAGTACCATCGTTGCTCCCAGGGTGAAGGCTTTAAGCTGGATGCAAATCAGCAGTACGGTGATGGCCGCAGGACAGGGGATAAGCCCGCCGGTCAGGCCAAATAACAATATCTGCCCGTTCGTCACCTCTCTGCCGTGAAAGCGGCGCTGGATGTCGTTGGCATGCGCGAGCTCATGGGCGTCCTGATAGGCTTTTGAACCTGTGGTTAACCCCTCCAGCCCCGCATGGTCATGATGGTCATGCTCATGGTGGTGGTGTTCATGCTCTTGATGATGATGGTCATGCTCGTGGTGGTGGTGTTCATGCTCATGATCATGATGATCGTGATGGTGATGCTCATGATGGTCATGCGTCTCTGCCAGCCAGTTTCGCTCACCTTGCCATGTGCGCCAGAACATCCAGGTCGCGGTTCCCAGAATGATGATCGCCGAAATAAACTGTAGCCAGGGTTCAACCGATTCTGCGGTAAAAGCCCGACTGATATACATGCCGCCAAGCGCGATAAGCCACACCACTGCGGTATGCGAGAGTGTGGCTGCAAGCCCCAGCATTACCGCCTGTTTGATGGTGCCTTTAATGGCGATGATAAATGCCGCCATCATCGTCTTGGAGTGCCCAGGCTCAAGCCCATGCAATATGCCTAACAAAATCGCGCTGGGAATAAAAAACCAGGCGTTGCCTTGCTGAAGTAGCGTAGAAAATTCACCCATGAGAATGATTCTTAGTTGTTTTGTTTCGGCTGATTCTACTCCCCCCCAGTACCAAATACTACCCCCCAGTAGATCTGCAAGGTATAGTTAGCCATGATTGATGCAACTGGGATATTGCTATGTCACATACGATCCGCGACAAACAAAAGCTTAAAGCGCGTACCAGCAAAATTCAGGGGCAGGTGGTCGCCTTAAAAAAAATGCTGGATGAACCGCATGAGTGTGCGGCGGTTTTACAACAGATAGCGGCGATACGTGGTGCGGTGAACGGACTTATGCGGGAAGTGATCAAGGGCCATCTGACCGAACATATTGTGCATCAGGGCGATGAAATAAAGCGCGAAGAAGATCTGGATGTGATCTTGAAAGTGCTGGATTCCTATATCAAATAGTCGGGGGCGCCACCCGACTATAGCGGAATCATTAACAACAAACGGATATTTGGTTCCGCTGCGTAATATAGCGTTCAATATGTTTAAAACCGCTGATCGACTCCAGTGCCAGTAACAGGCAAGAGACGGCTTGTACCTCTTGCTGAGCAGAGGGTTGCGCCAGTAGTACGCTCTGAGCGGCGATATGATTTTGCAGTGCGTTTTCACATAAATGTCGTACAGCGGGAGGGAAAGCCAGTTGATGCAGTGACTGCTCCAGTTCGGCAAACGCCTTGTCCGTCTGCATGGTAAAAATCAATAACAATATAGCGTTTAATGCTCGCGTCTCTTCTTCGTAGTATCCCATCTGGATGTCCCTGCGTGTCCAAAACATAGTGGTTACGGGCTTCCGATCCTGAAACCCACTCCCTGGTGATATTACCGATGCCTTTGCCAGTCATTTAGCGAACTATCAAATTCTTTCTTTACCATCGGAAAGGGCGATTTTCCCTTTGCAATAGGAAGCGAATGGATAAATAGCGTATTTATTTTACCTCCCATTCTTTTTTCGATTCGTTGCTTATAAGCATACACGCTGCGTATATCCGTATTTAATGTTTGAGCTATTTGATGTGGGTTTTGCCCTGACACCATATTTCCCATAATGGTAAATTCCATCTGCGTGAGCGTATTGCCTTTCGAAAAAGACAGGTAGCGTCCAATGAACACTTGCCGTATTTTTTCGTTGGCGATCTCCAGTCCGTCGTCATGGTAGATGACAGCCGACACAGCAGTATAGTTTTTCCGCCAATAGTTTGCTAACGACTGCATATTTCGATCGCTGACCAGAATTATCCCCATTCCCGTACTGGCGAGATACTCGAGCCATTCCGTATTTAGAAACAGCCGAAGGTAGCTAATTGAAAAATCCACAAAAATATAACCACTTAATCTGGCGTTGTGATTATTATTTAAAATGCCATCCATGATTCCACGATTAAAATAAATGCTTTGCTCTGGCCACATGCAAAAACACGCATTGGCGCAGTACTGTAATCGAGGTGATTTCTCGGGCATGATATTACAACGTAAAGAACAACTGCTGCATGTAATGCTTTTTAATTTAATATTCAGCCCCATAAGGAACCTCCCTATCCGTAGACAATTTCATAATTTCATCCGTTTTTAAATCTGTCAATACACCACGACATACCTTGTTACTCTCGTGAAAACGTTAAAATGTCAAAAATTACTACTTTTCTTACTGACCTTATTTTTTGATGTTTCAAAAAATAATTGAATGCTCGTTAATGTTTGCACATCCAGGCGAGAGAGAGTCTCATGCTCAAAGTGCACGTATCCGCCGTCCAGGATTTTTATAAAGGGTACCAGGAATATTT
>NZ_JANEWG010000052.1 GCF_028069725.1 Citrobacter sp. Awk 4 | reverse complement strand
TCGGCATACTGACGCTGCTGCTGGCAGCGGCCCTCTGGCCATCAATCCCCTGGTTCGGTAAAGCCGATAATCGTATCGCCGCTATTCAGGCGCGGGGAGAGCTGCGCGTCAGTACCATTGACTCGCCGCTCACCTACTCAACCCTCAATGGAAAAAAGTACGGTCTGGATTATGAGCTGGCGCAGCTGTTCGCCAACTACTTAGGTGTAAAGCTGAAGATCACCGTGCGTCAGAACATTAGCCAGTTGTTTGACGATCTGGACAGTGGCAATGCCGACCTGCTGGCCGCGGGTCTGGTCTATAACAGCGAACGCGTGAAAAACTACCAATCGGGTCCAACGTACTACTCTGTTTCTCAGCAAGTGGTCTATCGGGTCGGACAATACCGCCCGCGAACGCTTGCCACCGTGAATGAAAACCAACTCACCATTGCGCCGGGTCATGTGGTCGTGAATGACTTACGCGCCCTGAAAGAGACAAAGTTCCCTGCACTCAGCTGGAAAGTCGATGCCAAAAAAGGCACGACGGAACTGATGGAAGCGGTGATTAGCGGCAAACTGGATTACACCATCGCCGACTCTGTGGCTATCAGCTTGTTCCAACGCGTTCACCCTGAACTGGCCGTTGCGCTGGATGTCACCGATGAGCAGCCTGTCACCTGGTTTAGCCAACTGGATGATGACCACACGCTCTCGGCCGCCCTGCTCGATTTCTTTAACGCCATCAATGAAGACGGCTCTCTGGCACGACTGGAAGAAAAATATTTGGGTCACGGCGGCGACTTTGATTATGTGGATACCCGGACCTTCTTACGCGCGGTGGATAGCGTGTTGCCAGATCTGAAACCACTGTTTCAGAAGTATGCGCAGGAGATTGACTGGCGTTTACTGGCGGCCATTGCGTATCAGGAATCGCACTGGGATGCGCAAGCTACCTCGCCAACCGGCGTACGCGGCATGATGATGCTCACCAGAAATACCGCCCAGAGCCTGGGGCTGACTGACAGGACCGACGCCGAACAGAGCATCAGCGGCGGCGCGCGTTATCTGCAGGATATGATGAGCAAAGTCCCTGATACCGTCCCCGAGGAAGAGCGCATCTGGTTTGCGCTCATCGCTTACAACATGGGCTATGCGCACATGCTTGACGCCCGGGCATTAACGGTAAAAACCAAAGGGAATCCGGACAGTTGGTCCGATGTAAAGCAGCGCTTGCCACTGCTCAGCCAAAAGCCGTATTACAGTAAGTTGACCTATGGCTATGCGCGCGGACATGAAGCTTACGCCTACGTGGAAAATATTCGAAAGTATCAGATAAGCCTGGTCGGTTATCTGCAGGAGAAAGAAAAACAGGCTGCGGAAACGCTGAAACTGGCGCAGGACTACCCGACGGTGTCACCGGTGGAGTTTGGTACCGAGAGGCTCTCCCTCTCCTCGTTTTTGTCTCAGTCGTCCTCAGCCTACCTGACGTCTTCGCCAACGTTACTGTTGCCGCCAAAGAAAAAAGAGGAAGAGTAACGCGACGTTTATTCAGGCGCCGCCGATGACTTTTTCAGTGCTTTGATCTCCTGACGACGCATGCGGAAAAAATCGCTAAGCAGCGTCGCGCATTCATCACGCAAAATACCCTCGGTGATTTCCACCCGGTGATTCATACCCGGGTGATGCAAAACATCCATCAGCGAGCCTGCTGCGCCCGTTTTTGCATCACGCGCGCCAAACACAACCCGACCAATCCGACTGTGGACCATCGCCCCCGCGCACATTACGCACGGTTCCAGCGTGACGTACAGCGTGGTGTCCAGCAAACGGTAGTTTTGCAGCACCATCCCCCCTTGTCGCAACGCCATAATTTCCGCATGCGCGGTGGGATCGTGATGACCGATCGGCCGATTCCACCCTTCACCGATGACGCGATTGTTGTGCACCAATACCGCACCCACTGGCACTTCACGTTCGTCCCAGGCGCGCTTCGCCAACGTCAACGCATGACGCATCCAGTATTCGTGGCTAAATTCGACTTCAGACAAAGGGAGACTCCAGTAATAAAAGCGGGCGCATTATACACAGACGCACTGCTTTGCACTATTCCAGTTGCTGGAGCTCACCGCGCGGCGTGACGCGCCAGCGATGCTGACAAAAGTAGAGTAACGGGTTGTCCTGCTTGCTGTCGCTGTACCCACTATACAGACGTAGCGGCGTGCCAATTTGCCGCTCAAGCTGCGCGACTTTTTCATGCCCGAGACAACGCAGGGTCAATACCCAGCCACCGTAGCCTCGCTGGATCTGACTGGCGATCAGGTTAACGCGCGGCAGCCACGGGGTATCAAAATAAACCTGTTCGACCAGCGACTGCGGGGAACCGGTGATAAGCCAGATATCGGCATCAGAACTCAACAAATAGGTTGTGAGACGTTCCTGCACAATCGGAAACGCGGTGACGTTATCCCGAAACCAACGCACAAAGTCAGCCTGACGCGCTTTCAGGCGCGCTTCGCTGTGACCAAACGTACATCCCCACAACAGGAGACTCATGGGCCAGCGAGCAGCCCGCCCTTTTATCACTAACGCAATCGCAATGATCGGGAGCAGAGGCAGCACGAGCAGCACATTCAGCGGCTGGCGACGCAACAGATAACGCAGGAAACTGCCAAACATATCCTGCTGGTGTAACGTACCATCCAAATCAAAAAATACGACGCGACGCTCGTGGCTGGTCAAACCCTGCACCTCTGGAAAGTTGAACTCTGAAGCCTGGTTAGCACGAACCCGGCGATAACTGTTATTAAATAGCCTAACAGATAGAACATCACTTTTCCGGCAACAATCGCAAATGCGCGCAGCCGTTTCACATCAATGATAAACGGCTCGCTTCCCCGTCGCCGCATGCTCGTCTGTTTAGTTTTCTAATGCCGCCCGCAAAAATCCCAGGTTAGCCGACAGTTTTTCTCTGGCAGCCAGAGCGCCATCAGAATGGCGGGCATTCAGAACCATCGAGCACGCGCAACATCCGGCAGCTTTCTGAAACTAACGCGGCGAGATTCATTTTTTCTCCTCAGGAATTNTTAATTCATAATAATTATATATAATGGAATATTATATTCATTCAGGCGAGTGAAATTTTGTGTCGCTGTCGCCATCACGTTTTCGCCAGGAGAGCCCATGAACTGTTTGATCCGTATTCGTCAGCGTTATCCCCATCTCGCACAAAGCGACAAGAAGCTAGCGGATTATCTTCTTTCGCAACCGGATAACGCGCGGCATCTCAGCTCGCAGCAACTTGCCGTCGAAGTGGGCGTCAGTCAGTCCAGCGTGGTGAAATTCGCGCAAAAAATGGGCTTTAAAGGATTTCCGGCACTTAAACTGGCGATCAGCGAAGCGCTGGTGAGCAATTCGCATCCTCAGTCTGTTCCCGTCCACAATTTGATCCGTGGCGATGACCCCATGCGTCTGGTGGGCGAAAAACTGATTAAAGAAAATGTGGCGGCGATGCACGCAACGCTCGACGTCAACAGTGAAGAAAAGCTGATCGAGAGTGTGGCGATGCTACGTCGCGCCCGCCGGATTGTCCTGACCGGGATGGGCGCTTCTGGCCTTGTTGCGCAAAACTTTGCCTGGAAGCTCATGAAGATAGGCTTTAATGCTGTCGTCGAGCGCGATATGCACGCCCTGCTGGCGACGGTTCAGGCGCTCTCTTCGGAGGATCTGCTGCTGGCCATCTCATACACGGGTGAGCGCAGAGAACTTAATCTGGCAGCGGATGAAACATTGCTGGCCGGAGGGAAAATCCTGGCCATCACCGGATTTACGCCTAACGCATTGCAGCAGCGTGCCACACATTGCCTTTATACAATCGCCGAGGAGCAGGCCACCCGTAGTGCGGCCATTTCATCCACACATGCTCAAATGATGCTCACTGACGTACTTTTTATGGCGCTGGTGCAACAGGATTTGGAACACGCTCCGGAGCGCATCAGACACAGCGAGGCGCTGGTAAAAAAACTGGTCTGAGCAAAGAATGCGCGTATAATGCCCGCCCGATTTATGATGTTTTGAGAGTATCTGATGGCGCTGTTAATCACCAAAAAAAGCATCAATTGCGGTTTCTGGATACTCAACAGCGTTATTCCGCAAATCCAGTATGGTTCAAAGTGTTCTGAATACTTCTGAAAGATTAAATTTTTTATATATTTTTACCTGTATGCTTCCAGACGAAATCATATCACTCATTTCCCTAACAAAATAATTAATGTCATCACATTTATTATTATCAGGTAAATCGACGTAGTTATAGTTCCACCATTTTATTTTCAATAACTCCTCAACAATATCAGATGCAAATCTGTATCTGATGATTTTCGCAGGAATCCCTGCCACAATGGCATACGGCGGTATATCTTTAGTCACAACTGAATTAGCGGCAACAACTGCCCCATCGCCAATTTTTACCCCACCTTTTAATACGACATCATTTCCAATCCAAACATCATTACCTATAATCGGATTGTGAGTTTTTGTTATGAATGGCTTCAATTCCCATGAACTGCCAAACTCATCCACAGCATACTTATCAAACTCTCCATTATAAGTAACCATATGAGTTGTAAAGCGATTCATTGGATGATTCCCACCCATAATCTTTACATTTGATGCAATACTGCAAAACCTACCAATAGTCACATTGCCTGAAAAATGACAGGTCGGAAATGAGAATGCTCCAACGCTGGAAAAATTCCTGACTGGCATTGTTGAGTATTGCTCAGCGATAACATTGTCTTCAATTTTAATTTTATCGCCCTTCGAAAAAACAAATAAATTTCTTTCCTTATAAACCTTCTTATTTCCGTGGCTAAGAAATATATTATTATCCATGCAATATTCATAATGCTTTTTTGTCCACCGAAACACATAGCCATTACTTCCATCCTCAGTGAATTTATATAACTTAATCCTCATAACTTCGTTATCTTATCCATAAATACATATAAAACAATTAAATGACAATAACCCAAATAGTATTGTTAATCAACTATAACAATATGATATCACCACACCATCGCAACGTTTTAGTTTAGGATTAGCATGAACAAACTTAGTGCGTATGCCACCCGTTGCCATTCCTGATGTTTTATCGCGCGACAGCAAATCGCGAGTTCAGAGTATTCACCGGACGATGCAAATCGTTTTAGCGACAACCACACAAATTTTAATGCCGAGTGGGTATAGCAAGATTTACAGGCCTCCCACGTTTCAACTGCGGCTAATCCATCGTCATTATTGGGGCTATCCGGTTTATGTGTTACAGTGCGCGGAATTCTCATTCCTTATCGGCTCAGGCCCTGAAAGCAGGCTCACAGTGGCTGTGTCTTTCCTGGTGGACAAATTCACTATGCTGCTTTTGCGCTACAGGATTGGGTTTGCCAGCGTTAAATTCTCTGGATAACACAGTAAGCGAATAAAGCAAAATGGCATTAACTTACTGATTTTAAACTGCTTTCACGGTAATTTTTTGAAATGTCTTTACTCATCACTAAACGCTGCATCAATTGCGATATGTGCGAACCTGAATGCCCAAACGAGGCCATTTCCATGGGCGATGCTATCTATGAGATTAACAGCGACAAATGTACCGAATGCGTCGGCCATTACGACACGCCAACCTGTCAGAAAGTCTGCCCGATCCCGAATACGATTCTGAAAGATCCGGCACACGCCGAAACGCAGGAGCAGTTGTGGGATAAGTTTGTCCTGATGCACCACGCGGACAAACTCTAAAACGGTCCTTGCTTAACTCTCGATAATCACCGTGGCGCAGGCGTAGTGTCGTTCATCGGCCAGCGTGACGTGCATACTGGTCACACCGAGGGTTTCAGCCAGCTTCAACGCCTCTCCCCACAACCGCAAACGCGGTTTGCCGAGTTCATCGTTAAACACTTCAAACTGGTTAAACGCCAGACCGTTGCGAATTCCGGTGCCAAAGGCTTTTGCCGCCGCCTCTTTTACCGCGAAACGTTTGGCGAGAAAACGCACCGGTTGTTGGTGCGTCTCCCAAATGGCCCATTCATTGTCACTGAGCACTCTTCTTGCAAGACGATCGCCCGACCGTGAGATAACCGCCTCAATACGAGCAATCTCGACAATATCCGTGCCCAAGCCCAGGATCGCCATTAGCCACGCGCTTCCAGCATCAGACGTTTCATTTCAGCAACTGCCTCTTTCAGTCCGCTCATCACCGCACGTCCGATAATGGCATGGCCGATATTCAGTTCGTGCATTTCCGGCAACGCTGCAATGGCTTTCACGTTGTGATACGTCAGGCCGTGACCCGCATTCACTTTCAGCCCCAGACCTGCCGCAAAGGTCGCCGCTTTGGCGATACGCGCCAACTCCTGCGCTTGCTCAGCATCGGTTTTAGCATCCGCATAGCAGCCAGTATGAATTTCAATGTAAGGCGCTCCCACCTCTGCGGCGGCTTTGATCTGCGCTTCATCGGCATCAATGAACAATGACACGAGGATCCCTGCGTCCGCCAGACGTTTGCAGGCATCGCGCATTTTGTCGCGCTGACCCGCCACATCCAGACCGCCTTCGGTGGTAACTTCCTGGCGTTTTTCCGGCACCAGACAGCAAAAATGCGGCTTCGTCTCAACGGCAATCGCCAGCATCTCTTCTGTCACCGCCATCTCCAGGTTCATGCGGGTATCCAGCGTTTGACGCAGAATACGCACGTCACGGTCAGTGATGTGGCGACGATCTTCACGCAGGTGCACGGTAATGCCGTCGGCACCCGCCTGTTCGGCGATAAATGCAGCCTGTACCGGGTCCGGGTATGCGGTGCCACGTGCATTACGCAGAGTAGCAATGTGGTCAATGTTGACGCCTAACAGTAATTCAGCCATGACAATCCTCGTTAATCGTTATTCGTTTTCACTGCGCGTTTTGGCATAAATTGCCGGAAGAGTTCCCGGCTTTTTAACGGCTTACCACCAAGATACGGCTTTAACGCCATACGGGTAAAGCGTTTCGCGGCGCGTAATGTATCAACATCAGGAAATTCTCTTGCCTCAAGCGCCTTCAGATGTCGTCCGGTGAAGGTGTTGTTATCAATCACGACACTGGCGATAAACCCTTTCTCTTCGCGATAGCGATACGTCATGGTGTCATCCACCCGTTCACCGCTGCCAGCGCAATGCGTGAAGTCCACCCCATAACCCAGATGACCGAGCAATGCGAGCTCAAAGCGACGCAGAGCGGGTTCGGGAGTCCCCGTGACGCCAGCCAATGTTTGTATACAGTTCAGATAATCAAAAAAGAGTTCAGAAAAGCGAGTCTCATACTCAAGCACACGAGAAATCAGTTCGTTGATGTAGAGACCACTGTAAAGCGTGATACCGCTGAGAGGAAGCGCCAGCGAGACAGCTTCTGCGCTGCGTAAGGTTTTCACCTCACCGCGACCGCCAAAGCGAAGCAGAAGTGGCGTGAAAGGCTGTAAAGCGCCTTTCAGATTAGAACGTTTGGAACGTGCGCCTTTAGCGACAAGACGCACGCGACCTGACTCTTCCGTGAAGACGTCCAGCATCAGACTGGTTTCGCTCCAGGGGCGACTGTGCAGTACGAAAGCGCGCTGCCAGCCTTCCATCAGGGTGCTCCTCAGAGATCGTCAACGTAACCGAGACTGCGCAGCGCGCGTTCGTCGTCGGCCCAGCCGGATTTAACTTTCACCCACAGCTCCAGGTGTACTGGCGCTTCAAACATCTCTTGCATATCTTTACGCGCTTCAATACCGATGGTTTTGATTTTGGCCCCTTTGTTGCCAATGACCATCTTCTTCTGCCCTTCACGCTCAACGAGGATAAGCCCATTGATGTCGTAACCACCGCGTTCGTTTGTAATGAAACGCTCAATCTCAACGGTCACGGAGTACGGCAGTTCAGCCCCCAGGAAACGCATCAGTTTTTCACGGATGATTTCAGACGCCATAAAGCGCTGGGAACGATCGGTGATGTAATCTTCCGGGAAGTGATGAATGGCCTCCGGAAGGTGTTTACGCACGATGCCCGCGACAGTATCCACGTTCATACCGGTTTCCGCAGACATCGGTACAATATCGAGGAAATTCATCTGGCTTGCCAGGAATTGCAGGTGCGGCAGTAAATCCGCTTTTTCCTGCACGTTATCCACTTTATTAACAGCCAGGATAACCGGCGCTTTACCGTCGCGCAGTTTGTTCAGCACCATCTCATCGTCTGGCGTCCAGCGGGTGCCTTCCACGACGAAAATGACCAGTTCAACGTCGCCAATGGAACTGCTCGCCGCTTTGTTCATCAGGCGGTTAATGGCGCGTTTTTCTTCCATATGCAAACCCGGGGTATCGACATAAATAGCCTGATACGCCCCTTCGGTATGGATACCGACGATGCGGTGACGCGTGGTTTGCGCTTTACGGGAAGTAATTGAAATCTTCTGCCCAAGCAGATTATTCAACAGGGTGGATTTACCTACGTTCGGGCGACCGACGATGGCAATAAATCCGCAATAGCTTTTATCGATGCTCATTCCAGCTCCAGTTTTTTCAACGCCTGTTCGGCGGCAGCCTGCTCAGCCTTACGACGGCTTGAACCTGTGCCAACCACCGGTTCACTCAGGCCGCTGACCTGGCAGTGGATAGTAAATTCCTGATCGTGCGCTTCGCCACGCACCTGTACCACCAGATAAGACGGTAACGGCAGATGACGACCTTGCAAATATTCCTGCAAGCGCGTTTTCGGATCTTTTTGTTTGTCGCCCGGGCTGATTTCATCCAGACGGCTTTGATACCAGTTAAGGATCAGTTTCTCGACGGTCTGAATATCGCTGTCGAGGAATACGCCACCAATTAACGCTTCCACGGTATCAGCCAGAATAGATTCACGACGGAAGCCGCCGCTTTTCAATTCACCCGGCCCCAAACGCAGGCATTCACCCAGGTCAAACTCACGGGCTAATTCCGCCAGTGTGTTACCACGCACCAGCGTGGCGCGCATACGGCTCATATCCCCTTCGTCCACACGCGGGAAACGGTGATACAGCGCATTAGCGATGACAAAGCTTAAAATAGAGTCGCCTAAAAACTCTAAACGCTCGTTATGTTTGCTGCTGGCACTACGATGGGTTAATGCCTGCTGCAACAGCTCCTGATGAGTAAAAGTGTAGCCCAGCTTCCGTTGAAGCCGATTAATTACGATGGGGTTCATGCGATACCAATAAATGAATGCGTCAACAATCCAGCACACGAAACAGACCTGTATTTGAAACCAATGCTGTTTCGTGTGCCGTGGCGACCAGACGGCGCCAACCTTAAACTTCGGGGGAATATTCTATACACAACGACAGGGGATGTCGTTAGTCTGGGGAGATTTATCCAATAAATAATTCATGTTGTCGCCATTACGACGACAACATGTACATTTATCAGGAATTAATGAATACCGCCAATACGGCTTAAACGCACACCGGTAGGCCATTCACCTTCTTGTTTATCAAAACTCATCCAGATCGCCGTCGCTTTACCGACCAGATTGGCTTCCGGTACAAATCCCCAGTAACGGCTGTCCGCGCTGTTATCACGGTTATCACCCATCATGAAGTATTGTCCCGGCGGCACAATCCAGGTTGCCAGTTGCTGACCCGGCTGCTGGTAATACATCCCGACCTGATCCTGTGCAATTGGCACAGTCAGTATCCGGTGTGTTACCTCGCCCAGCGTCTCTTTGCGCTCAGTCAAACGAATACCGTTATCTTTGGTTTCGTTCAACGGCACTTCAAAGAATCCACTGCTGGCTTCGCCTGCGTTGCGACGCGCAAACGTCTGAACAAAATCGCTCGGCTGAACATTGGAGTAGGTTACCGCTAGCGCATTTTCACACGCCTGGCCTGAGCTGCATCCAGGTTGAATGGTGACTTCTTTTGAAACCGGATCGTAAGTGACTTTATCACCCGGTAAACCGACCGCGCGTTTGATGTAATCCAGACGCGGATCCTCCGGGTATTTAAAGACCACGATATCGCCACGTTTTGGATGACCGGTTTCCATCAAGGTTTTCTGATAAATCGGGTCCTTAATTCCATAGGCGAATTTTTCCACCAGAATAAAGTCACCGATTAACAGTGTCGGCATCATCGAACCTGACGGGATCTGGAACGGCTCATAAATAAATGAACGCACCACCAGCACAATCGCCAGCACCGGGAACACCGATGCGCCGGTTTCCAGCCAGCCGGGCTTAGGCGCCACTTTTTTTAGCGTGGCTTTGTCCAACGACTCATTGACAGCGGCTTGTGCCGCTGCCTGACGCTCCCGACGTTTTGGCGCGAAGATAAATTTATCCACACACCATAAAATGCCCGTCACCAGTGTGGCAATCACCAGAATCAGGGCAAACATATTCGCCATGCCAACTCCTTAGGGTTATTTGCTGTCTTTACCGACATGCAGAATGGCGAGAAACGCTTCCTGAGGCAGCTCTACGTTACCGATCTGCTTCATTCGTTTTTTACCTTCCTTCTGCTTCTGCAGCAGTTTTTTCTTACGGCTGATATCACCGCCATAACACTTCGCCAACACGTTCTTACGCAGCTGTTTCACCGTCGAGCGCGCAATAATGTGCGTCCCAATCGCGGCCTGGATAGCAATATCAAACTGCTGGCGCGGGATGAGCTCTTTCATCTTCTCAACCAATTCGCGACCACGGCTTTGTGAATTGCCACGGTGGGTGATCAGCGCCAGCGCATCAACACGCTCGTTGTTAATCAACACGTCAACACGCACCATATCCGACGCCTGGAAGCGTTTGAAGTTATAGTCCAGCGAAGCGTAGCCACGAGACGTGGATTTCAGACGGTCGAAGAAGTCGAGTACGACTTCCGCCATCGGGATTTCGTAGGTCAGCGCCACCTGGTTACCGTGGTATACCATGTTGGTCTGCACGCCACGTTTCTCGATACACAGCGTAATCACATTCCCCAGATAAGCCTGAGGCAACAACATGTGACATTCCGCGATCGGCTCGCGCAACTCATAAATGTTATTCAGCGGCGGCAGTTTGGACGGGCTATCGACATAGATAGTCTCTTTCGCCGTCGTTTCCACTTCATACACTACCGTCGGCGCGGTGGTGATCAGATCCAGATCGTATTCACGCTCCAGACGTTCCTGAATGATCTCCATGTGCAACAGCCCCAGGAAGCCACAGCGGAAGCCGAAGCCCAGCGCCGTTGAGCTTTCCGGCTCATAGAACAGAGAGGCATCGTTCAGGCTCAGTTTACCGAGCGCATCGCGGAAGTTTTCGTAATCGTCTGAACTGACAGGGAAGAGGCCCGCATAAACCTGCGGTTTAACCTTTTTAAAACCTGGCAGTGCTTTTTCCGCCGGGTTACGCGCCTGCGTCAGCGTATCGCCAACCGGTGCGCCGAGGATGTCTTTAATGGCGCACACCAGCCAACCTACCTCGCCGCATTTCAGCTCAGTACGGTCAACCTGCTTCGGCGTGAAGATACCCAGACGGTCTGCGTTGTAAACCTGTCCGGTGCTCATCACTTTAATTTTGTCGCCTTTACGCATGGTGCCGTTTTTAATACGCACCAACGAAACGACGCCAAGATAGTT
Source organism: Citrobacter sp. Awk 4 (assembly GCF_028069725.1). Classification (GTDB taxonomy): domain Bacteria; phylum Pseudomonadota; class Gammaproteobacteria; order Enterobacterales; family Enterobacteriaceae; genus Citrobacter_D. The sequence continues at coordinate 17,593 of NZ_JANEWG010000052.1, read as the reverse complement.
ATCGAACCAGGAGTCGATGATCAGCGCCTGCAGCGGGCCTTCCGGATCGCCTTCCGGCGGCGGAATATCGCGCACCAGACGTTCCAGAACGTCGGTCACGCCAACGCCAGTTTTCGCGGAGCAGCGCACGGCGTCGGTGGCATCGATGCCGACAATGTCTTCAATCTCTTCGGCCACACGTTCAGGATCGGCGGCAGGTAAGTCAATTTTGTTAAGGACCGGAACCACTTCCAGATCCATTTCCATGGCGGTATAGCAGTTCGCCAGGGTTTGTGCTTCTACGCCCTGTCCGGCGTCAACCACCAGCAATGCACCTTCACAAGCCGCCAGTGAACGGGAAACTTCATACGAGAAGTCAACGTGGCCTGGGGTGTCGATAAAGTTAAGCTGATAGGTTTCACCATCAGATGCTTTGAAATCGAGCGTCACGCTCTGCGCTTTGATAGTAATACCGCGCTCACGCTCAAGATCCATCGAGTCGAGAACCTGCGCTTCCATTTCACGGTCAGACAGGCCACCGCAGATCTGGATAATACGGTCAGACAGCGTCGATTTACCGTGGTCGATGTGAGCTATGATTGAAAAGTTACGTATGTTCTTCATATAGAGTAATTATTGTGCCTTACGCCTGGTTCGACAGGCTTTGAGAAGTCGCTGTTCTGAGCTTAACGTCTGTTTAAGTGAAACGCCGCATTCTACACTACAACGCTGAGGCGAGGAAATGTTCATAGAGCAAGGATAGCGGGAACTGGAAACAACATCGCTTTTGCAATGCAAAATACAACAAAGCCAGTGAAATCACTGGCTCGTTTCGGCTGGAGGGGTCTCGACGCGGAGCATTCCCGGCGGTAGGGCAACGTTCAGAATCACCGGTTGCCAGGCTTCTCGCGCTGCCAGTTTGCGGGAGAAACCGCGCGCAAGCAAAAATCCCCCGACCCCGCCTAATATCGCGCCGCTCAATGAAGCAATGTCTGAGCCGAACAATACCTGAAACAGGGAGGCAAACAGAAAAAGTCCTGCCAGCGGCGACAGGTATACCAACATCGCTGACCCCAGCAGACTCCCTTCGGCAATACCCAGTTCGACTTTTTGCCCCGGCACCAACGGTTCGGCACTCGGGACCACAATCGTATGCGTCGTTTGGGGCCCCAGTTTATTCAACACGCGTGTGCCGCATCCCGTGCGGGAAGCGCAGCTGCTGCATGATGCCTTAACATCACAACTCACACTCGCCTGACCATCCTGCCAGGAGACAACCGTAGCCCACTCTTTAATCATTGTGCGGCCCTGAATTTAATGTTGTCTGCAATGCGTTTGGCGGTTTGCGGCGGGAGTTCACCCACAACGGTGATTTCCGCATTATCACGCACGCTGGTGCTTACCGTTCTACGCCCGGTACGCAGTAGTTGATCGGTGCTGGTTTGCGTCGCACGATTAACATTCACCGAGAAACTGAACAAGCCATCGGAATACAGACGAGATTCAATAGGCATTTCCATGGTCGGAATCGGGCGTCGGCTACTGGAGATTTCACTGAATCCTTGAGGAAGCCAGGAGGGGCTCCAGTTGAAATTGGTCTTTTCTCCAGCCGGAACAGAAAGCAGAGGCGGCAGGTTCGCTTTTGCCAGGGTCTGCATCGTATTGCCGATATCTTCGTTCACGTTGAAGGCAATCACACGGAATTGTTCGAGTGTTTCACCATCGCGATCCAGTAGATCAACCCTCATAGGTAATCGGGTCTCGGTGTCCATCCAGACGATGTAGCTATAGCGGGTACCGTCACGCGCAACAACACGGATCACTTCGCACAAACGGTCAGCAATACGCGTTTTCCCGACGGAGATAAAATCATAAAAAGGAGCGAGTCGCTTAAAGTCGGTATAGACCAGAGAAGGCAGGGAATCAACGATGTAGTCACCGTTTAAGGTGAACGGTTCAAGCCCAGGCTCGAAATAGCTGATTTCGTTTCCACGCTGGACGACTTCCCGGCGCGGGCCATCAAGTTGCAGCAATTGTGCAAGCGGACGGTTATCGAGGCGCGCATGCCGATAACGCAGAGACTCAACGCCTTGTTTATTGATGCTGACGAATGACAGCTCGTAAGTGAGTGACTGGCTGGCCAGATTCATCTGCTGCAATAACGCCCCGGACGCTGGATTGGCCGAGGCGTTAGCAGAGAAGAACAGGCTACCTGTCACAAGTGACATGGCAAACCAAAGTTGCTTCATTACTGCGATTGCGTTCCTAAAGTTTGAATTCCTGGCACCTGCACAGCGGCTTGCTGTGTTTGCGCCTGCTCAAACTGAAGCTGTTCGGAGTGCAGTCGACGTTGCAGTTCGTAATCCTGCAGCATGGCATTGATACGACGACGCTGCTCCTGTACCTGCTGTTGCTGGCCACCGCTGGCCGTTGCATCGGAAGGTACCCCCAGACTCACCGGACTAGCCTTACCCATCATTGGCAAGGTGTTGAATACCGGCGTTTCAGGCTGCTGGGACGTTTCAGATTGTCCGTTATAGTGCTGGACGCCAACAATAACTGCAAGCGATACGCATGCCGCTACGCCCATTTGGGTAAGTTGCGCCGCCCACGGACGCATTTTCTTCCAGAAAGGCATTTTTTGCCACTGGTTCGGTGCGGGTTGGGCCTCAGGGATCAACGGCGTCGCCTGGCGTACGGGCTCGCTTTCAATCGCGGCCATAACGCGCGCGGAAATATCGAAATGGAGAACATCAGCGGTGTCTCCGCGCATGGAATCGCGGATCAGGTGATAACTCTCCCATGTTTTCTGCATTTCCGGGTCATGAGTCAGCGCTTTAAGCAGCTCATTATCCAGCGTCTCGCCATCCATTAAAGCGGAAAGTTTCTCTTTCTGCATGCCTAATACCTTTTCCAGTATCCCGCTATCGTCAACGCCTGATAAGCGGTTGAACTTTATTATCAATAGCTTCCCGCGCTCGGAAGATACGAGAACGCACCGTACCCACCGGACAATCCATGATAGCGGCTATCTCTTCATAGCTTAGGCCATCTAGCTCCCGCAAGGTAATTGCCATGCGTAAATCTTCCGGGAGGGACTCAATAGTTCGGAAAACTATCTGTCTCAGCTCTTCTGACAACATTAAGTTCTCAGGGTTCGAAATTTCTTTCAGCGCACCGCCACTTTCGAAGTTTTCTGCTTCAATCGCATCCACATCACTGGATGGCGGGCGGCGCCCCTGAGCGACCAGGTAATTCTTAGCTGTATTGACTGCAATTCGATATAGCCAGGTATAAAAAGCACTATCTCCCCGGAAAGAATCCAGCGCGCGATAGGCCTTAATAAATGACTCTTGCACCACATCGGGAACATCGCCCGACGGCACATAGCGGGAAACCAGACTCGCCACTTTATGCTGGTAGCGTACCACCAGTAAATTAAAGGCTTTCTGATCTCCCTTCTGGACCCGTTCAACCAGGACCTGGTCCGTTAACTGCTCGCTCATCCGAGGTAAAGTCTCCCCAAACCAAATTTCCACGCGCTCTCGAAACGCCACTCCATCAGCCGCACTATGAGCAAGCAATGGGTTAGAGTGTCAGAGTTTCGTAAAGTTCCGTTACGCATTTGTTTTTGTTTGTCATGTTGTAGACAGGTCATTATCTCTCATTATAAGTCTACAGAGTCTGAACAACGCACTATCTGTTTAGAAATGCCCATTTAGTCGCTTGCAGAGTAACCCAACAGCGCCTTTATTTCATCACATAATCTGGCGCTAACGACCTGCTTCGCAAAATATTTTCCGTATTTTACATCCTACAGTCTGCTCCTTTCATGTTTAGTGGTTGCAACACATATAAAAATAAAACGTGCTGTAAAGCGCGGTGTGGTGCTATGCTGACCAAACACTGTTTAGTAAATTAAACAAACACAATGAATACGATTCCTGAACTCTCCTGTGACGTGTTGATTATTGGTAGCGGTGCTGCCGGACTCTCTCTGGCGCTGCGCCTGGCTGAAAAGCATCAGGTCATTGTCCTGAGTAAGGGGCCAGTTAGCGAAGGTTCGACATTTTATGCGCAGGGCGGTATTGCCGCCGTTTTCGATGAGACCGACAGTATTGACTCCCACGTCGAAGATACGCTGGTTGCAGGCGCCGGTATTTGCGATCGTCACGCGGTGGAGTTCGTCGCCAGCAATGCCCGTTCATGCGTTCAATGGCTGATTGATCAGGGCGTCCTGTTTGACACCCATGTTCAGGCTAATGGGGAAGAAAGCTACCATCTGACCCGCGAAGGTGGGCATAGCCATCGCCGCATTCTGCATGCTGCCGATGCCACCGGCAAAGAAGTCGAGACCACACTGGTCAGCAAAGCGCAACACCACCCTAATATCCGTGTTCTGGAACGCAGCAATGCCGTTGATTTAATTATCTCCGATAAAATTGGCTTGCCGGGAACCCGTCGGGTGGTTGGCGCATGGATCTGGAATCGTAATAAAGAAGCCGTCGAAACCTGCCATGCGAAATCGGTGGTGCTGGCTACGGGCGGGGCATCAAAGGTGTATCAATACACCACCAACCCGGATATCTCCTCGGGGGATGGTATTGCGATGGCCTGGCGCGCCGGGTGTCGCGTCGCCAACCTCGAGTTTAATCAGTTTCACCCCACGGCGCTGTATCATCCACAGGCGCGAAATTTCCTGCTCACTGAAGCACTGCGCGGCGAAGGGGCGCACCTTAAACGCCCTGACGGTACACGATTTATGCCGGACTTTGATGAACGTGGCGAACTGGCACCACGCGATATTGTCGCCCGGGCCATCGATCATGAAATGAAGCGTCTTGGTGCCGATTGTATGTTTATCGACATCAGCCATAAACCTGCTGAGTTTGTCCGTCAGCACTTCCCGATGATTTACGAAAAGCTGCTAGGTCTGGGGATTGATCTCACCAAAGAGCCGGTGCCTATCGTTCCTGCCGCGCACTATACCTGCGGCGGTGTCATGGTGGACGATTTTGGCCGAACCGATGTCGATGGTCTGTATGCGATCGGAGAAGTGAGCTACACCGGTCTGCACGGCGCGAACCGCATGGCCTCTAATTCACTGCTGGAATGCCTGGTATATGGCTGGTCAGCGGCTGAAGATATCGACCGCCGCATGCCGTATGCCCGTGGCGTTAACCAACTCCCAGCCTGGGATGAAAGCCGAGTTGAGAATCCGGATGAACTGGTGGTCATTCAGCATAACTGGCACGAACTGCGCCTGTTTATGTGGGACTATGTCGGTATTGTCCGCACCACAAAACGTCTGGAGCGCGCCCTGCGCCGTATCACCATGCTGCAACAGGAGATCGACGAGTATTACGCCAATTTCCGTGTGTCGAACAATTTACTGGAACTGCGTAATCTGGTGCAGGTGGCCGAACTTATCGTTCGCTGTGCGATGCAGCGTAAAGAGAGCCGGGGGTTGCATTACACGCTGGATTATCCAGCCTTGTTGCCTGAATCCGGCCCATCAGTGCTCTCTCCATTAAGCACTCACATAAACAGATAAAACGCCTGGGTCAGCGCCGTGTAACTTTCAGAGTAACGCTGGTCTGGCCCACGGATCACCATCCGGTCGCTAAAACACTCCCCAGCCTGAGGGGAAAACGCCAACAGTACCCGATGCGGCAAGCGAGCTTCCGTTTCCGCAACATCAGTACGCAGCCGCAAATGCCACCCCATACTTAACGCCTGTTGCGTGAATGTGTTGCCAATCTGTTCTGGCAGCACAACGCAAAAAAATCCCTCTTCCGTGATGCACTCCGTGGCATTGGCTAGCAACGTCTGGTGATCCAGCGTCGTGGTATAACGCGCCTGCTCACGCTGTGGCGTGGCACATTCCACCCCCTGCTCGTAATAAGGAGGATTGCTGATGATCAAATCAAAACGAACAGTCTGACGAGGAACCCACTGCTGAACGTCATCAGTGTGCACCGTCACGCGATGCGCCCACGGTGACTGTATAATATTTTCCTGCGCTTGTTCGGCAGCGGCGGCGTCCAGTTCTACCGCATCAATGATGACGCTTTCGTCGGTACGCTGCGCTAACATTAGCGCCAGCAGCCCACTCCCCGTACCAATATCAAGGACTCGCTTCACGCCCGCGACAGGCGCCCAGGCACCTAAGAGAATGCCGTCAGTTCCTACTTTCATTGCGCAACGGTCGTGCGCCACAAAAAACTGCTTAAAAGTAAATCCATTACGGCGAACGACGGATGTAGACTGGGGCATGAAAACACAACCTTGCAGGAAAAACGGCAATAGCACCGGGTGAAAACAATACCTGAGAAGCGATATCCATACAAACAGATGAAGATTGCAGCCGTAACGTCTATAATCAGCGCCCCACACAGAGGTAGAACATGACTGTAACGACTTTTTCCGAACTTGAACTCGATGAAAGCCTGCTGGAAGCACTCCAGGATAAAGGTTTCACTCGCCCGACCGCCATTCAGGCTGCCGCCATTCCGCCTGCGCTCGATGGCCGTGATGTCCTCGGTTCTGCGCCAACAGGCACCGGTAAAACGGCGGCATATTTGCTGCCAGCGTTGCAGCACCTGCTCGACTTCCCACGCAAGAAATCCGGTCCGCCGCGAATTTTAATTCTGACGCCGACCCGCGAACTGGCGATGCAGGTTGCCGATCACGCCCGTGAACTGGCGAAACACACTCATCTGGATATCGCAACCATCACCGGGGGCGTGGCATACATGAACCACGCGGAAGTGTTTAGCGAAAACCAGGATATCGTGGTCGCCACCACTGGTCGCCTGCTGCAATATATTAAAGAAGAAAACTTCGACTGCCGCGCCGTCGAAACACTGATCCTCGACGAAGCCGACCGTATGCTGGACATGGGTTTTGCTCAGGATATTGAACATATCGCTGGGGAAACGCGCTGGCGTAATCAGACGATGCTGTTCTCCGCTACGCTTGAAGGCGATGCCATTAAAGATTTTGCTGAGCGCCTGCTGGAAGAACCCGTCGAAGTTTCTGCAACGCCTTCCACGCGCGAGCGCAAAAAGATCCATCAATGGTATTACCGTGCCGATAATTTAGAGCATAAAGTCGAACTGTTGAAGCACCTGCTAAAACAAGACGATGCCACACGTACTATCGTGTTTGTGCGTAAGCGCGAGCGCGTACACGAACTTGCCGAGATGCTGCGTGCCGCAGGGATCAACAACTGCTATCTCGAAGGCGAGATGCCGCAGATCAAACGCAACGAAGGCATTAAGCGACTCACCGACGGCCGCGTAAACGTACTGGTTGCCACCGACGTTGCCGCGCGTGGTATCGATATTCCTGACGTGAGTCACGTCATTAACTTTGATATGCCGCGCAGTGGTGATACCTATCTGCACCGTATCGGCCGTACAGGCCGCGCCGGTCGCAAAGGTACTGCAATTTCTCTGGTCGAAGCCCACGATCACCTGCTGCTGTTAAAGATCGGTCGCTACATTGAAGAACCGCTGAAAGCGCGTGTCATTGATGAACTTCGCCCGACAACGCGTGCGCCGAGTGAGAAACTGACCGGCAAGCCGTCTAAAAAAGTGCTGGCTAAACGCGCTGAGAAGAAAAAAGAGAAAGACAAAGAAAAGCCACGCGTGAAGAAACGTCACCGTGATGCGAAAAATATCGGTAAGCGTCGCAAACCTGCCAGCGCGGGTACGCCACCGCAGACGAACGAAGAGTAAAAAAATCGCCGGGTTAGTTAGCCCGGCATTTTTTTATTTTCTGTTGAAAAACACGCCTCAACGCACTCCATAAAAATCTGCATCGCCGGGCTGACGGCTTTTCCCGCATGGTGTGCGCACAACGCCATGATTGAAGGCGTTGTATCGAATGGCAGTTCTCTCAATTCCCCTGAGCGCAACTCTCGCTCAACGGTGAATCGCGGTAAAAAGCTCACCCCGAGATTTGCCGCAACACACTGTTTGATACTCTCAATACTCCACAATTCGATCGTGTTTTGCAGCGTGATCCGCCGCTGGCGAAGTATTCCTTCAAACAGCTGGCGGAAAATACACTGCGGCTCATTGATGATAAAGCTACAGGCAATGTGTCGACCTTCCTGGGTAAAATCAACATCCTGGAGTAATGGAGATGCCACCAGCACCAGGGACTGTTCTCCCAATGGCTTCATCTCAAGCGCATCATCATTACCGACCCGATAAAAGATCCCCAAATCAACGTCATCATTAAGCAATGCGTCGCGGATAACGTAGCAGTTGAGCGACTGCAACGACAGCTGGACATTAGGCGCTCGTTGCTTAAAACGTTGCAGAACCTGCGGCATTTTATAGGCCAGCAGTGTTTCCCCTGTCGCAATGCGAAGCTCCCCACTGGGTTGTGAATCCTGCCTTGCCGCTTCACGAATGGACTCCATGACGCGGGTCAGATCGTGGATGTGCGGCATCAGTTTCTTTCCTTCTGCGGTAAGGCACATTCGCCGCCCTATCTTCTCAAACAGTTGCAAAGAGAATTCCCGTTCCAACTGTTGAATATGAAAAGTCACGGTCGATTGTGTACAGCAAAGCTTTTGCGAAGCACGTAAAAACGAGCCTTCTTCCACGACCGTTTTCAACGTAATGAATCGCCGCAGATCCATAATCACCAACCTATCGAAGTTATCGAATTCAGAGTTTAAAAACATTCATTTTTTTAAATGTTTCACATCGGGTACTGTCTGCTAAAACAGAGGAGATGACAAGTGACGCCGACCCTTTTAAGTGCCTTTTGGACCTATACACTGATTACAGCCCTGACCCCTGGACCCAACAATATCCTTGCGCTCAGTTCCGTTACCCAGCATGGTTTTCGCCAGAGCACACGCGTGCTGGCGGGAATGAGTCTGGGATTTTTGATCATCATGTTGCTGTGCGCCGGGATCTCGTTTTCGCTCGCTATCATCGATCCCGCCATCGTCCATTTACTGAGTTGGGCAGGTGCGGCCTATATTCTGTGGCTGGCGTATAAAATTGCCACCAGTCCGACTTCCGGGGGGAACGCAACGTCAAAGCCGATCGGTTTTTGGGCGAGTTTTGGTTTGCAGTTCGTCAACGTCAAAATCATTTTGTACGGTATAACCGCACTCTCCACATTTGTACTGCCGCATACAAAAGAGTTGAATTGGGTGGTAGGCGTCAGCCTGTTACTGGCGATCATCGGGACGTTCGGTAATGTGTGCTGGGCGCTGGCCGGGCATATTTTTCAGACGGTTTTCTGCCGTTATGGCCGTCAGTTGAATGGTGTGCTGGCGTTGTTGTTGGTCTATTGCGCAGTGCGGATTTTTTACTGATGAAATGCAAAAAGCGGAAGATGCGCCTGCATCCTCCGCTTTTGATTAGTGGATTACTGGGGGATTTTCCCGTGAGCCTTACAGGCTCTCAGTAAAGGTACGAGCGATAACGTCGCGCTGCTGTTCTGGCGTCAGAGAGTTAAAACGCACAGCATAGCCAGAAACACGGATGGTCAGTTGCGGATATTTTTCCGGATGCTTAACCGCATCTTCCAGTGTTTCACGACGCAGAACGTTAACGTTCAGGTGCTGACCACCTTCCACGCGAACTTCCGGCTGCACGTCTACCGGAACTTCACGGTATTCGATTTCGCCCAGTTTGCTAACAGCAACGACTTCATCAGCAGAGAAACCTGCTTTCGCAACGATGCAGCGCGCTTCGCCTTTTTCGCTGTCCAGCAGCCAGAAAGAGTTCAGCAGGTCGTCGTTAGCAGCTTTAGTAATCTGGATACCTGTAATCATGTGATGCCTCCCCGGCAAAATTATTTGATTTCGGTTGGCCCATCGCGGCCAATTGGTAAAACCATTGTTGCTTGAGTGTATATATACCCCTCACACCCCCTTGATTCCTTGATTTAAATCAACAAAAACCACACCATGAAAAGGGTGATGAGTGGATTTTATTGTTTTACATCAACTTACACTCCACGCATCGATAAACTTTTTACATAAATTTTCAACATTCTTTAGGGGAAGCCCGGTTTTGCGGCATGCAGAATTTTGCGCCATAGAAAGAAGCAGTTAAGCTAGGCGTATTGAAAAATTCGCAGGAGAGCGAGATGGCCACCGAATTAACCTGGCATGACGTACTGGCTGATGAAAAACAGCAGCCCTACTTTGTTAACACGCTACATACCGTCGCGGGAGAACGTCAGTCAGGAATGACGATTTATCCACCGCAAAAGGATGTCTTCAATGCGTTTCGCTTCACTGAGCTGGGTGATGTTAAAGTCGTGATTCTGGGACAAGACCCCTATCATGGACCCGGCCAGGCGCATGGTCTTGCCTTCTCAGTGCTTCCCGGTATCGCCCCGCCTCCGTCGCTGTTAAATATGTATAAAGAGCTTGAGGCCTCAGTACCTGGCTTTACCCGCCCCACGCATGGTTATCTGGAAAGTTGGGCGCGTCAGGGCGTGTTGCTGCTCAATACCGTGCTAACCGTACGGGCCGGTCAGGCGCATTCACACGCCAGCCTTGGCTGGGAAACGTTCACCGATAAAGTCATCAGTCTGATTAATGAACATCGGGAAGGGATAGTCTTTTTGCTCTGGGGTTCGCATGCGCAGAAAAAAGGCGCCATTATTGACACCCAGCGTCATCACGTGTTGAAAGCGCCACATCCGTCGCCGCTGTCCGCACATCGCGGTTTCTTTGGCAGCAATCACTTTGTTCTGGCAAATCAGTGGCTGGAACAGCGGGGCGAAAAGCCAATTGACTGGATGCCGGTAGTTCCGGCTGAGAGCGAGTAAAAAAATGCCAGCGATTCGCTGGCATTTTTTCTATCAGGCTTTGTTTTGACGCCACCACTCAGCAAGCAACACACCTGTCGCCACCGAGACGTTGAGCGTGTCAACATTACCCGTACCGTCAATTGCCACGCACAGGTCGTCTGCAGAAAGTGCAGCTTCCGGCAAGGCGTCGCGTTCACGACCTAACACCAGCACCATTTTCTCTGGCAGTGTGGTAGCAAACAGCGGTTTACCCTGAGCGCTGGACGTCGTGACGACGGTGTAACCCGCCTGACGGAAATCATCCAGCACGTCAACCAGGCTGTCGCCCGTAATCGGTTGCACGTGCTCAGCGCCACCTTCAGCAGTACGGATCGCAGCCCCGGACTCCAGTAGCGCGGCATCCTGCACCACGACACCTTTCACGCCAAAGTGCGCACAGCTACGCATCATTCCGCCGAGGTTATGCGGGTTAGCAATATCTTCCAGCGCCAGCACACAATCCTGTGCCCCTGCCTGACTTACCCACTGCTTAACCGTCGTACCATTGCGTTTTTTGATCAGGAAACAGACGCCGCCGTGGTGTTCCGTACCGGAGGCTTTCGCCAGTTCCGCTTCGTCAACCACGTGATAAGCTTTACGGTTTGCCGCCATCCAGCGTAGCGCTTCTTTAAAACGCGGGGTCACGCTCTGAATAAACCAGGCACGTACAATCGCATCCGGTCGGCTCTGGAACAGCGCCTGACAAGCATTCTCGCCGTAGACGCGGGTCTCTTCCGCACGTTGACGACGCAATACTTCAGGATCGATAAAACTTTTGCCGCTGATTCCACCGTGATCGGCTTTTTCCGTCGTTTCATCACCCGGGGCACGGGAAACCGTACGCCACGGCGAGTCTTCACGTTTACGGTCGCGTTCAACATCACGGCTACGACCACGTTCACGACCGCGTTCGCTGTTCGGGCCCTTTCTGTCATCACGGGCAGGGCGACGACCGCCTTCGGCTCGGGAAGTACCGGGGCGACCGCCGCCTTTACCAGTACGTGGATTTTGAGTGCGTTTGTCCGAGTCATCATCACTGCGGACGTACATCACTTTGACCTTGCCGTTTTTGTTCTTCAGTTCGTCGCTCATTTCTTTTCTCCACCTGCGCTGCGCGAAGCGCGCAGATTACCTGATGTGTCATCGGTTAGCCATTATTTCATTTAAAAGCTAATGACTATTGTACTCATCGAATAAAACACATTGTTGTTTAAAACAGTCTCCCCGATAATATGTAACATAATAGAAACATACCGACGTAATTGTCGGGAAGTCTACCTTACTCTTCCAGAGGTTAGTTATGAATACCGTTTGTACCAGCTGCCAGGCTATTAACCGCATTCCCGATGATCGTATTGCGGAAGCGGCAAAATGCGGACGCTGTGGTCACGACCTGTTTGATGGAGAAGTGATTAATGCGACCGGTGAAACGCTGGATAAACTGCTGAAGGACGATCTCCCGGTGGTGGTTGATTTCTGGGCGCCATGGTGCGGCCCATGCCGTAATTTTGCCCCGATCTTTGAAGATGTCGCCGAAGAGCGTAGCGGCAAAGTTCGCTTTGTAAAAGTGAACACAGAAGCGGAACGCGAACTGAGTGCCCGTTTTGGTATTCGTAGTATCCCAACCATCATGATTTTCAAGAAAGGCGAAGTTGTCGATATGCTGAATGGCGCAGTGCCAAAAGCCCCTTTTGATAGCTGGCTGAACGAATCGCTGTAATCTCTCCGGGGCGCATCTTGTGCCCCGTTTTCACCTCTGCGACAATAGCGTTTTTCAACGCATTCTCCCATGACTGATAACGCTGTACTCCAGTTACGCGCCGAACGCCTCGCGCGCGCCACGCGTCCTTTTCTAGCCAGAGGTAACCGCATTCGTCGCTGTCAGCGATGCCTGCTGCCATTAAAACAGTGTCTGTGCGATACGCTAACGCCTTCGCAAGCGAAAAGCCGCTTTTGTCTGGTGATGTTTGATACCGAGCCGATGAAGCCCAGTAATACGGGGCGTTTAATTGCGGATATTTTGCCCGATACCACTGCGTTTCAATGGTCGCGTACAGAGCCGCCGCAGGCGCTGCTCGATCTGGTGAAAAACCCGGATTTTCAACCGATGGTAGTGTTCCCGGCCTCCTATGCAGGGGAAGAGCGCGACGTGATTCTCACACCTCCGACAGGGAAACCACCGCTGTTTATTATGCTCGACGGCACCTGGCCGGAAGCGCGTAAAATGTTTCGTAAGAGCCCTTATCTCGACAACTTGCCGGTGATTTCAGTCGATCTGTCACGACTTTCCGCTTATCACCTGCGCGAAGTCCATGCACAGGGGCAATACTGCACCGCCGAAGTGGCCATTGCGCTGCTGGATCTGGCTGGCGACGCCGAAGCCGCAAGCCGTCTGGGCGAACACTTCTCCCGCTTTAAAACACGTTACCTGGCAGGAAAAACGCAACATCAAGGAAGCGTCACAGCAGATTTATCAGAAAGCGTTTAAAATCATTCGGTCACTGGTGCCATAAGGAAGCCGATATGAGTCAGCGTGGTCTGGAAGCGCTACTGCGACCAAAATCTATTGCGGTGATTGGCGCGTCAATGAAGCCCCATCGAGCTGGTTATCTGATGATGCGCAACCTGCTGGCCGGAGGGTTCAACGGTCCCGTCCTGCCGGTGACGCCCACCTGGAAGGCGGTGTTAGGTGTTCTTGCCTGGCCAGATATTGCCAGCCTGCCTTTTACACCCGATCTCGCCGTCCTTTGTACCAATGCCAACCGCAATCTTGCTCTGCTGGAGGCTCTGGGAGAGAAAGGATGCAAAACCTGCATTATTTTGTCGGCTCCGGCGTCTCAGCACGCTGAGCTTCAGTCCTGCGCCCGACGTTTCAAAATGCGGTTGCTTGGCCCGAATAGTCTGGGATTACTGGCGCCCTGGCAGGGCCTCAACGCCAGTTTCTCACCTGTGCCTATTAAGCGCGGCAAGCTCGCGTTTATTTCGCAGTCAGCCGCAGTCTCCAATACCATTCTGGACTGGGCGCAGCAGCGGGAAATGGGCTTTTCTTACTTTATCGCGCTAGGCGACAGTCTGGACATTGATGTCGATGAATTGCTGGACTACCTTGCGCGAGACAGCAAGACCAGCGCAATCCTGCTTTACCTTGAACATTTAAGCGATGCCCGGCGCTTTGTCTCTGCCGCCCGTAGCGCGTCGCGTAATAAACCGATTCTGGTCATTAAAAGCGGTCGTAGTCCGGCAGCCCAGCGTTTACTCAACACCAGCGCGGGGATGGATCCCGCATGGGATGCCGCGATTCAGCGTGCGGGGTTGCTGCGCGTCCAGGATACCCACGAACTCTTCTCTGCGGTCGAAACGCTCAGCCACATGCGCCCGCTGCGCGGCGACCGACTGATGATCATCAGTAATGGCGCAGCCCCTGCTGCCCTGGCGCTGGATGAGCTTTGGTCACGTAACGGCAAATTAGCGACGCTGAGCGAAGAGACATGCAGCAAACTGAGAGAAGCGCTGCCCGATCACGTCAACATCGCCAACCCATTGGATCTGCGTGATGACGCCAGCAGCGATCATTTTGTCAAAACAGTGGACATTTTGCTGGCCAGCCAGGATTTTGATGCCTTGATGGTGATCCATTCCCCCAGCGCAGTTGCTCCAGGGACCGAAAACGCCCAGGCGCTGATTGAAGCAGTGAAGCATCATCCCAGAGGGAAATACGTCTCCTTGCTGACCAACTGGTGTGGTGAATTCTCCTCTCAGGAAGCCCGCAAGTTATTCAGCGAAGCGGGACTGCCCACCTATCGTACGCCGGAAGGCACGATTACGGCGTTTATGCACATGGTGGAATACCGCCGTAACCAGAAGCAATTGCGGGAAACGCCAGCACTGCCGACGAACCTGACGTCAAATACCACAGAGGCGCACAAGCTATTGCAGCAGGCCATTGATGAAGGTGCAACATCACTGGATACCCATGAAGTTCAGCCAATTCTTCAGGCCTACGGCTTGCAGACGTTGCCAACCTGGATTGCCAGCGACAGTGCGGAAGCCGTGCATATCGCGGAACAAATCGGCTATCCGGTTGCGTTAAAACTGCGATCTCCGGATATTCCGCATAAGTCTGAAGTTCAGGGGGTCATGCTGTACCTGCGTACGGCAAATGAAGTTCAGCAGGCGGCCAATGCCATTTTTGATCGCGTAAAAATGGCCTGGCCACAGGCGCGAATCCACGGCCTGTTGGTACAAAGCATGGCCAACCGCGCAGGAGCGCAAGAGTTGCGTGTGGTGGTGGAACACGACCCGGTATTTGGTCCTCTGATTATGCTTGGCGAAGGCGGTTTGGAATGGCGTCCTGAGGAGCAGGCCGTCGTTGCGCTGCCGCCACTAAACATGAACCTGGCGCGCTATTTAGTGATTCAGGGAATAAAGAATAAAAAAATCCGCGGTCGAAGCGCGCTACGTCCGCTGGATGTCACAGGTTTAAGCCGGTTGCTGGTGCAGGTATCAAACCTGATCGTCGATTGCCCGGAAATTCAGCGTCTGGATATCCATCCACTGCTCGCATCCGCTGACGAATTCACTGCGCTGGATGTGACGCTGGATATCGCCCCTTTCGAAGGCGATAACGAAAGCCGGCTTGCGGTACGTCCGTATCCACAACATCTCGAAGAGTGGGTGGAGATGAAAAATGGCGAACGTTGCCTGTTCCGCCCTATCCTCCCTGAAGATGAACCGCAACTTCAGCAATTCATTTCTCAAGTCACGAAAGAAGATCTTTATTATCGTTATTTTAGCGAGATCAACGAATTCACTCATGAAGATTTAGCCAACATGACGCAGATCGACTACGATCGGGAAATGGCATTTGTTGCCGTACGGCGTCATGATCGCACAGAGGAGATCCTCGGCGTCACGCGCGCGATCTCCGACCCGGATAATATCGATGCTGAGTTTGCAGTACTGGTGCGCTCTGATCTCAAAGGATTCGGTTTAGGGCGTCGGTTAATGGAAAAATTGATTGCTTATACTCGGGATCACGGACTGAGACGCCTCAATGGTATTACGATGCCAAACAATCGCGGCATGGTGGCACTGGCCCGAAAGCTCGGGTTTGAGGTTGATATCCAGCTCGAAGACGGAATTGTTGGGCTAACGCTTAATCTTGCCCAATATGAGGAATAGTGAGTAAGGTACTGGAAATGTTGACCACTTTAATGGGTACTGATGTTATCATTGCCCACTTATGTCGTCTGCATAGTACAGAGGACCCTTCAATGAACAGAGAAGAAATGCACTGTGATGTTGTCAAAATTTAAGCGTAATAAACATCAACAACACCTTGCCCAACTACCTAAGATTTCTCAGTCAGTTGATGATGTAGAGTTCTTTTATACTCCCGCTAATTTCAGGGAGACTCTGCTGGAGAAAATAGCCAGCGCGACACGGCGTATTTGCATTATTGCCCTGTATCTTGAACAGGATGATGGCGGCAAAGGCATACTCGACGCGCTTTATGCGGCTAAACGGCAGCGTCCTGAGTTGGATGTCCGGGTGCTTGTCGACTGGCATCGTGCGCAGCGTGGGCGTATTGGCGCAGCAGCGTCTAACACCAACGCTGACTGGTATTGCCGAATGGCGCAAGAAAATCCAGGTATCGACATTCCCATCTACGGCGTACCGGTTAACACGCGGGAAGCACTTGGCGTCCTGCATTTTAAAGGCTTCATCATCGATGACAGCGTCATCTATAGCGGCGCAAGCCTGAACGATGTTTATCTGCATCAACATGATAAATACCGTTACGACCGTTATCAGCTCATTCGCAATGCGCAAATGGCGAACATCATGTATGAGTGGGTCACTCAGAATTTGATGAACGGCCGTGGCGTGAACCGTCTGGATGATATACATCGTCCGAAAAGCCCTGAGATTAAAAATGACATCCGGTTGTTCCGTCAGGAGCTACGCGATGCGTCATACCATTTCCAGGGGGATGCCGATAACGAACAACTCTCCGTGACACCGCTGGTCGGATTAGGGAAATCCAGTCTGCTGAACAAGACGATTTTCCATCTTATGCCGTGTACGGAGCACAAGCTCACTATCTGTACGCCTTATTTCAACCTCCCTGCCGTCCTTGTGCGTAGCATCATTCAGTTACTGCGTGATGGTAAGAAGGTCGAGATTATTGTCGGTGATAAAACGGCGAACGACTTCTTCATCCCCGAGAATGAACCGTTCAAAATCATCGGTGCGCTTCCATATCTTTACGAGATTAACCTGCGTCGCTTCCTGAGCCGTCTGCAGTATTACGTGAATACCGACCAACTCGTTGTGCGCCTGTGGAAGGATGACGACAATACCTATCACCTGAAAGGTATGTGGGTCGATGACAAATGGATGCTCATCACCGGTAACAACCTTAACCCTCGGGCCTGGCGTCTGGATCTTGAAAACGCGATTTTGATCCACGATCCAAAGCAGGAATTAGTGCCTCAGCGTGAGAAAGAGCTCGAGCTTATCCGCACGCACACTACGATTGTTAAGCATTATCGCGACCTGCAGAGTATTGCCGACTACCCCGATAAAGTCCGCAAGCTGATCCGTCGACTACGCCGCATTCGAATCGACAAATTAATTAGCCGTATTCTGTAAATAAATATCCTCCGGCATAGCCGGAGGTTTTTCAAATGCGCCTGTAAGGCTCTGTTACCAGCCGCGCCCTAACAGGCGCATACGATCTGACATTTGCATCCAACTTTGTTACTTACGGCCCGTA
>NZ_JANEWG010000051.1 GCF_028069725.1 Citrobacter sp. Awk 4 | reverse complement strand
ATTAATAAACACAGTATTCATTAATTATACTTAACAATAGATTCACACCCTTAAGTTCACCGAACACATTTATAACAGTCACGCGCTGCAAGCTTTCAGTGTTTACGAAATATTTACCTGCAGGAGGTCTACAGAGAACGCTGTTCGATACAAAAATAGATTATTTTTTAACAAAACAAAACACCAACAACCACGCCAACATAAAGAATTATGCTCCATTAAATTCATACTTCATAAAATATAAACCCAATAAATTAGCATCAATAAAGTCATTAACAGCACATTCATACGCCCGATACTGACAAAATCTTCTACTGCAGACCCTTCAAAACTCACCGTCGTGGGAGTACATTGTTCCGTGCTGACTTCCACGGCAGGGAGTGGCGATAACAGCTAAAAGGTCAAGATTCATGTCCCCTATTGAAAAATCCAGCAAATTAGATAACGTCTGTTACGACATCCGCGGCCCGGTTCTGAAAGAAGCAAAACGTCTGGAAGAAGAAGGCAATAAAGTTCTGAAACTGAACATTGGCAATCCCGCGCCTTTTGGCTTTGAAGCGCCCGATGAGATTCTGGTTGATGTCATCCGTAATTTGCCAACGGCGCAAGGATATTGCGACTCAAAAGGTCTCTACTCTGCCCGTAAAGCGATTATGCAGCATTACCAGGCTCGCGGAATACGCGATGTCACTGTAGAAGATATCTATATTGGTAACGGCGTTTCTGAGCTTATCGTTCAGGCAATGCAAGCGTTGCTGAATAGCGGAGATGAAATGCTGGTGCCAGCGCCCGACTATCCGTTGTGGACGGCGGCCGTTTCGCTTTCAAGTGGCAAAGCAGTACATTACCTTTGTGATGAATCTTCTGACTGGTTCCCGGACCTTGATGATATCCGCGCGAAAATTACTCCGCGCACCCGTGGTATTGTTATCATCAACCCCAACAACCCCACCGGTGCCGTTTATTCCAAAGAGTTGCTGATGGAAATTGTTGAGATTGCTCGCCAGCATAATCTCATCATTTTTGCCGACGAAATTTACGACAAAATTCTCTACGATGACGCCGAGCACCATTCCATCGCCGCGCTGGCGCCGGACCTGCTAACGATCACCTTTAACGGCTTGTCCAAGACCTATCGTGTGGCTGGGTTCCGTCAGGGCTGGATGGTTCTGAACGGACCGAAGAAACATGCGAAGGGGTATATCGAGGGTCTGGAGATGCTGGCGTCAATGCGTCTGTGTGCAAACGTACCAGCGCAGCACGCGATTCAAACCGCATTAGGCGGATACCAGAGCATTAGCGAATTTATCATGCCCGGTGGACGCCTTTATGAACAGCGTAACCGCGCATGGGAATTGATTAATGATATTCCCGGTGTTTCCTGCGTGAAACCGCGTGGCGCACTGTATATGTTCCCGAAAATTGATGCAAAACGCTTCAACATTCATGACGACCAGAAAATGGTGCTCGATTTTCTGTTGCAGGAAAAAGTACTGCTGGTTCAGGGAAGCGCATTCAACTGGCCATGGCCGGATCACTTCCGCATCGTGACGCTGCCACGTATTGACGATATTGAGATGTCACTCAGTAAATTTGAGCGTTTCCTGTCGGGTTATCACCAGGCTTAAGGCCCCATCTGAAATTGGCTGCCGGTATTTGCATCCGGCAGCTTTCTCTGCGCAAAATGACCTTCAGGTTGTCATGATGAACAGGTCCCTATGAAGCAGAGCCATTTTTTTGCCCATCTTTCCCGCCTCAAACTCATTAACCGCTGGCCGCTGATGCGTAATGTCCGCACGGAAAACGTCTCCGAACATAGCCTGCAAGTTGCCATGGTCGCTCATGCGCTGGCTGCCATTAAAAATCGTAAATTTGCCGGTCAGGTCAATGCAGAACGTATTGCACTGTTAGCAATGTATCACGATGCCTCTGAAGTCCTGACAGGCGATCTGCCTACTCCGGTCAAATACTTTAACTCACAGATCGCGCAGGAATATAAAGCCATTGAAAAGATCGCTCAGCAAAAGCTGGTCGATATGGTGCCTGAGGAGCTACGTGATATTTTCGCGCCGCTGATTGATGAGCAAACCTACAGCGAAGAAGAAAAATCAATTGTTAAACAGGCCGATGCGCTGTGCGCTTATCTGAAGTGCCTGGAAGAGTTGTCCGCTGGCAACAATGAATTTTTGCTGGCAAAAGCGCGTCTGGAAAAAACGCTGGAATCGCGCCGCAGCGAAGAGATGGACTACTTTATGGATGTGTTCGTGCCAAGCTTCCACTTATCTCTGGATGAGATCAGCCAGGACTCTCCGCTATAAGAGTTGCCGGATAAGACGCCGTAAACGTCTTATCCGGCAACGCGACACAAAATCAGAACGGAAACAGCATCGGTATCATTAGCACACATACCACCATCACGATGATGGTGAACGGCACACCCAGCTTCACAAAGTCACTGAAGCTGTAGTTCCCCGGTCCCAAAACCAGCGTATTGACCGGCGACGATACTGGCGTCATGAAGGCCGCTGATGCCGCCATCGCGATCACCATGGCAAAAGGATACGGCGAAACGCCCATTGACTTCGCCGCCGCCAGCGCAATGGGCGCCATCAGCACGGCCGTCGCAGTATTAGAAATAAATAATCCAATGCTGGCACACATCACAAACAGGCAGGCCAACATCATATACGGACCGTAACCGCCCCCAACGTCCATCAATCCTTTCACCACCAGATCGACACCGCCGGTTTTTTGCAGCGCCAGCGCAAAAGGCATCATACCGACAATCAGGATGATGCTCGGCCAGTGAATGGCTTTATAGGCGCTTTCTGCGTCAATGCAGCGAAACTTACCCATCAACAGGCAGGCGATAATGGCGGCGACAGGATTAGGGATCTCATCTGTCAGCATCAGGGCCACCATCAACACCAGACAGAAAATCGCATGCGGCGCCTGGCTATGCGCCGGTGAAGCCTCGCTGACCTCCTCTGGCATGTTGAGAACCACAAAATCGCGCCCCTGCTGCGCCAGCAGGCTTATCTGTTTCCAGTTTCCCACCACCAGAATAATATCGCCCGTCAGCAACGGTTCATCTACCACCGCCCCTTCCATCGCAACACCATCACGTTTCAGCCCCACAATATTCAGGCCGTAGCGTGTACGAAAAGCCATTTCGCGAACCGATTTACCAATTAATTCTGATTCAGGGATCAACGAAATCTCTGCCATCCCGACATCCAGCGCCTGATCGGAAAAATATTCCCCACGCAGGATCATCGGCTCCAGCAATTGCTCGCTGCAAAACTGACGGAGATCGACCTCAGCAGCCGACATATCGATCAGTAATACGTCGCGGGCACGAAATTCCGATACCCCATTAACATTGACGATCACTCGCCGAAAACGCCGCCAGCGCTCCACGCCAATGACGTTTGCGCCATAGCGCTCGCGCAATTTCAGGTCGTCCAGACGCTGTCCCACCAGCGGAGAACCCGGACGAATAGCAAGACGGCGGGCACGCCCAGCCAGGCGATACTCTTTGATTAAGTCACGAAAGGTACGCCGCTTCCACCCCTCACGGTGCTGCCCGGGCATATCGCCTTTGAGCATGAAACGCATCAGCAGCATATAGATGATCCCAAGAACCAGTACCACCAGTCCTATCGGCGTCACGCTAAAGAAGTTAAAGCCGTGTAACCCTTCGCGCAGCAATTCGCTGTTGACCACCAGGTTAGGGGGGGTGGCAACCAGCGTCATCATCCCACTAATAAGCCCGGCAAAACTAAGCGGCATCATCAAACGCGAAGGTGACGTCTGCATACGCATTGACACGCTTAACACCACAGGAATGAAGATCGCAACGACGCCCGTTGAGCTCATAAACGCGCCCAGACCGGCTACGGTAATCATCAGCAGCACCAGCATTTTGACTTCACTGCTACCGGCCATTTTTACCAGCCAGGTTCCCATGATGGTCGCCACGCCAGTGCGCACCAGACCGTCACCGATGATAAATAAGGCGGCAATCAGGATAACGTTAGGATCGCTAAAACCAGAAAACGCTTCAGTGATGCTCAGCGTTCCACTCAGAATAAAAGCCACAATGACCAACAAAGCAACGGCGTCCATACGAACTTTGCCCGTCGCAAACAGGATAACGGCGATCGCCAGTAAGGAGAGGACCCATATCAATTCACCGTTCACAACATATCCTTGTGTAATGAGGGGTATCGACTGATTCTGCCATAAAAAAGCCCCGGCTGGGCGGGGCTAAATCATGATCAGGTATGTCTGAGAACCACGACATTTCCGTTGGGTTGTTTGTTCACGGAAATCTGCTCAAGGCTATTCAGGGAAAAATCAACTTCATCAAGACGAGGAGTCGTTTCTGGCGCATTCACCGCAATAACGTGACAACCTGCGGCCAGACCGGAAAATATCCCGGCCGGCGCATCTTCAACCACGGTGCATTCATGCGGCGAGAGTCCGAGCAACTGTGCGCCCAGCAGGTACGCATCAGGTTCCGGCTTGCCTCTTTTTACCCGTTCAGCCGTGACAAAGACTTCCGGAACAGGGAGTCCCGCCGCCTTATGACGAGCACGCGCGACCGGCATGGAGCCAGACGTGACAATCGCCCAGGGGACCCCGGCTTTATTGAGGTGATTCAGTAATGCAATCGCGCCAGGCAGAGCGACAATTCCGGCGGTATCGGTGGCCTCTATTTGTTCCAGACGCGAAAATTCAGCCGCAATCTCCGATTCAGACTTACCCGGCATAAAGTGTCTTAGCGAGGTGATCGCCTGTTTGCCGTGTATAAAGCCCAGCACGTCATCGTGATTGAGCCCAAAACGATCAGCCCAGTTGCACCACGCTCGCTCTACGGCGGGCAATGAATCGACCAGCGTTCCATCCAGATCAAACAGAAAACCTTTGCACTGCACACTGACCCCCTCAGGCATTAATGATTTGATTAATTTCATTCGCGCTCAGGTGATACTGACGTGGGCAAGAATGCCAGACATTCAGCATGCGTTGATACTTCTCCCACATCGGTGTCTGAGCATTAAAACCATGCGTGCCCGCATCAAAATGAGTATAGCGCCCTTCCACATTCACCATAAAGCGAACATAGCCGAGGTAACGCGCTTCCGTTGCCGCGTCAAAACCGAGGAACGTGACACGACGTTCATCAATAGATTGCGCGTCTTTCAGGTTAGTCCAGGAAACATGGAGTGCGTGATACATTTCCATAATATCGATCACCGTACGGCAGGTTTCTTCGGTCAACTCGCCAAACTCACGATCCAGCTCACGCATCTGCAAACCATAACCACGTTCAATAATCGTCTGTATACGGCGATAGCGTTCGGCGTTGCTCGGGTCGAGCATGGTCATCATTTTGTACTGGTTAGACAAAATAAGACGTTGAGCGTTAGTCATTTCCATTTTGGGACTCCTGTATCACTTCTACTACGGTGAAAAAAAAGAAGGCATCTTATGCCTTCTTTTATATGCGTAATCAGGGGTCAATTACAAATCATCAAGGAAAGTTTTATCCAGTTGTTTGAAGGCGCGCTTAAGCGTGTCAGCTAATGCCTGGTAATCAGGCTTACCTTCTACCGGCGCCAGCGCCTGTCCGGCTTCCTGTAATTTACTGCGGACCTCGTAAAACCAACTCAAAATTGAGGGCGGCAGTGGTGTTACGGAGCGTTTACCCAGCCACCATAAACCCTGCATCGGTAAACTGAGTGCGAACAAAGCGGTCGCCACAGCAGGGCCGAGTTGCCCTCCCAGCGCGATTTGCCAGCACAGCGTAAACACCGCGATGGGCGGCATAAAGCGAATGGCGTAACGCGTCATCCGGATCACGCGATTCTCGACAAAAACAGGTGCGAGTCGCTTTTCCATTGGCCACGTCTTTGCGTAGTGCTGCCCCCGGCGAAACAAACTAAAAAAATTTACGGAGCGATTATCCGGTGTCGACATGGCTTTACCTCAACTTCACATACAAAAATTAAAATATTTGTGCAAAACAACAACTGCAGGGAACAACGTTCAAAACATTTTGTCTTCGATACCCACAATCAGGTATCCTGTGTCGGCCTGTATGGTCAGTAGTACAAAATTATTGAGTCGTCAAATTTACATACAGTATGCCATTGGCTGAAAAATACGCAAAATGGCATAGACTCAAAGGTATTTCTTCCATCATGCAAAAAAGATAATTGAGCATGATGTTAATCATAAATGTCAGCGTCATCATGCGCTACGCTCTATGGCTCACTGACGTTTTTTTAGCCACGTATCATAAATAGGTACTTCCATGTCGAGTAAGTTAGTACTGGTTCTGAACTGCGGTAGCTCCTCACTGAAATTTGCAATCATCGATGCAGTTAATGGTGAAGAGTACCTTTCTGGTTTAGCCGAATGTTTCCATCTCCCAGAAGCACGTATCAAATGGAAAATGGACGGCGGCAAACAAGAAGCGGCTTTAGGTGCAGGCGCCGCTCACAGTGAAGCGCTGAACTTTATCGTTAATACTATTCTGGCACAAAAACCAGAACTGTCTGCGCAGTTGACTGCTATTGGTCATCGTATCGTACACGGCGGTGAGAAGTATACCAGCTCCGTGGTTATTGATGACTCCGTTATTCAGGGCATCAAAGACTCTGCCTCTTTCGCACCGCTGCATAACCCGGCTCATTTGATCGGTATTGCAGAAGCGCTGAAATCCTTCCCGAATCTGAAAGACAAAAACGTTGCCGTGTTTGACACCGCGTTCCATCAGACTATGCCGGAAGAATCTTATCTCTATGCCCTGCCGTACAGCCTGTACAAAGAGCACGGTGTTCGCCGCTACGGCGCACACGGCACCAGCCACTTCTTCGTGACTCAGGAAGCGGCAAAAATGCTGAACAAACCAGTTGAAGAACTGAACATCATCACTTGCCACCTGGGCAACGGTGGTTCTGTTTCTGCAATCCGTAATGGTCAATGTGTCGATACTTCTATGGGTCTGACCCCGCTGGAAGGTCTGGTAATGGGTACGCGTTCCGGTGATATCGACCCGGCGATTATCTTCCACCTGCACGACACCCTGGGCATGAGCGTTGACGCAATCAACAAAATGCTGACCAAAGAGTCTGGCCTGCTGGGTCTGACCGAAGTCACCAGCGACTGCCGTTACGTTGAAGACAACTACACCACCAAAGAAGACGCTAAACGTGCAATGGACGTTTACTGCCACCGTCTGGCGAAATACATCGGTTCTTACACTGCGCTGATGGATGGTCGTCTGGACGCCGTTGTCTTCACCGGTGGTATCGGTGAAAACGCCGCGATGGTTCGCGAACTGTCTCTGGGCAAACTGGGCGTGCTGGGCTTTGAAGTTGATCACGAGCGCAACCTGGCTGCCCGTTTCGGCAAATCTGGTTTCATCAATAAAGAAGGTACCCGTCCTGCGGTGGTTATCCCAACCAACGAAGAGCTGGTTATCGCGCAAGACGCGAGCCGTCTGACTGCCTGATTTCACACCGCCAGCCTTGCTGGCGGTGCTGTTTTGTAACCCGCTGAAACCGGCGGTAACGAAAGAGGATAAACCGTGTCCCGTATTATTATGCTGATCCCTACCGGAACCAGCGTCGGCCTGACCAGCGTCAGCCTTGGCGTGATCCGTGCTATGGAACGTAAAGGCGTTCGTCTGAGCGTCTTTAAGCCAATCGCTCAACCGCGCGCCGGTGGCGATGCGCCAGACCAGACCACGACCATCTTACGTGCAAGTTCTTCTGTACCAGCGGCAGAACCGCTGAACATGAGCTACGTAGAATCTCTGCTCTCCAGCAATCAGAAAGATGTGCTGATGGAAGAGATCATCGCGAACTATCACGCGAACACCAAAGATGCAGAAGTCGTTCTGGTTGAAGGTCTGGTACCGACCCGTAAACATCAGTTTGCTCAGGCGCTGAACTTTGAAATCGCGAAAACGCTGAACGCGGAAATCGTGTTTGTCATGTCTCAGGGCACCGACACGCCGGAACAGCTGAACGAGCGTATTGAACTGACTCGCAGCAGCTTTGGCGGTGCCAAAAACACCAACATTACTGGCGTTATCGTTAACAAACTGAACGCACCTGTTGACGAGCAAGGCCGTACTCGCCCGGATCTGTCCGAGATTTTTGACGACTCTTCCAAAGCGAAAGTGGTTAAAGTTGATCCGGCTAAATTGCAAGAATCCAGCCCGCTGCCGGTTCTCGGCGCAGTGCCATGGAGCTTCGACCTGATCGCAACGCGTGCAATCGACATGGCGCGTCATCTGAACGCTACCGTGGTTAACGAAGGCGATATCAACACGCGTCGCGTGAAGTCTGTCACCTTCTGTGCGCGCAGCATTCCGCACATGCTGGAACACTTCCGCGCAGGTTCTCTGCTGGTGACTTCCGCTGACCGTCCGGACGTGCTGGTTGCAGCATGCCTGGCCGCGATGAACGGCGTGGAAATCGGCGCCCTGCTGCTGACTGGCGGCTACGAAATGGACGCGCGCATCACCAAACTGTGCGAACGCGCTTTCGAAACTGGCTTGCCGGTATTTATGGTGAACACCAACACCTGGCAGACTTCTCTGAGCCTGCAGAGCTTCAACCTGGAAGTCCCGGTTGACGATCACGAGCGCATCGAGAAAGTTCAGGAATACGTGGCTAACTACATCAACGCTGACTGGATCGAGTCTCTGACTGCGACCTCTGAGCGTAGCCGTCGTCTGTCTCCGCCAGCGTTCCGCTACCAGTTGACTGAACTGGCGCGTAAAGCCGGTAAACGCGTTGTGCTGCCGGAAGGTGATGAACCGCGTACCGTTAAAGCAGCCGCCATCTGTGCTGAACGCGGTATCGCAACCTGCGTACTGCTGGGTAACCCGGATGAGATCACCCGCGTTGCCGCCTCTCAGGGCGTTGAACTGGGTGCCGGCGTAGAAATCGTTGACCCGGATGTGGTTCGCGAAAGCTATGTTGCTCGTCTGGTCGAACTGCGTAAAAACAAAGGCATGACCGAAACCGTTGCCCGCGAACAGCTGGAAGACAACGTCGTTCTCGGTACCCTGATGCTGGAACAGGACGACGTTGACGGTCTGGTTTCCGGTGCCGTTCACACCACCGCGAACACCATTCGTCCGCCGCTGCAGTTGATCAAAACTGCGCCGGGTAGCTCCCTGGTGTCTTCTGTGTTCTTCATGCTGCTGCCGGAACAGGTTTACGTTTACGGCGACTGCGCGATCAACCCGGATCCGACCGCTGAACAGCTGGCAGAAATCGCGATTCAGTCTGCTGACTCCGCGAGTGCCTTCGGTATCGAACCGCGCGTGGCAATGCTCTCCTACTCCACCGGCACTTCTGGTGCAGGTAGCGATGTAGAGAAAGTACGCGAAGCGACGCGTCTGGCGCAGGAAAAACGCCCAGACCTGATGATCGATGGTCCGCTGCAGTACGATGCCGCTGTTATGGCTGACGTTGCGAAGTCAAAAGCGCCGAACTCTCCGGTTGCAGGCCGCGCTACTGTGTTCATTTTCCCGGATCTGAACACCGGTAACACCACCTACAAAGCGGTACAGCGTTCTGCCGACCTGATCTCCATCGGGCCGATGCTGCAGGGTATGCGCAAGCCGGTGAACGACCTGTCCCGTGGCGCGCTGGTTGACGATATTGTCTACACCATCGCTCTGACCGCGATTCAGTCTTCACAGCAGCAGTAATATCTCGCCGGATAATCGAACAGATTATCTGGCGATGAGACGAAAAAGGCAGCCTGATGGCTGCCTTTTTTACTTCTGCAAAACAGTACTATTCTGCTTCTTCCGCCGTGGCCGCTTCATTCTTCGCATTGCGGGTCATCCACAGTGCCAACGCTTTCAGCGAGTCTGGTGTAAACTCGTCGCAGCGCGCGGTAATTTCCTCTGGCGTCAGCCAGCAAACCTCACTGACTTCGGCTTCCTGAAGCGCAAACGGGCCGTGAGAAACGCAGCTAAACAGAGCGCCCCACACGCGGCAGTGTTTATCTTCGAAATAGAACTGGCCGTGTTCAGCAAACGGAACGCCTGCGATACCCAGTTCTTCTTCCGCTTCACGGCGAGCAGATTCAAGCAATTGCTCATCTGCCTGCACCACACCACCCGCCGTGGCATCCAGCATCCCCGGCAAAAAGTCTTTTGTTTCGGTACGACGCTGAACCAGGATTTTGCCCATACCATCATGCACAACGATGTACGTTGCACGATGACGTAAACATTGCGCCCGCATTTGTTCCCGGCTGGATTGTGCGATGACTTCGTTGTCTTCATTCACAATATCCACCCATTCAGTACTTGCCAAACGACGCTGTTCCACCATCAGGAAACCTTCTTTATCTAGCGCTCTTACGGCGCGTTTACAATTGTGGGGTAAATTACGGATTAATTGTCATCTGCGCAATGATACTTTGATCATTGAGTGCGATAACACGTAAAACATTATTATCCAGAATCCCGTAACTCGCCTTAAAGCCGCCTTTCGGGATGCTCACTGACCCCGGATTGAAGTGATATACCTCTCCCCGCTTTTCTGCAACTGGCAGATGTGTATGCCCATACACCAGCACATCTCCGGCATTTAATGCAGGAAGGTTCTCCGGACCGAAAAGGTGTCCATGCGTCAGAAACAGGCGCTGGTTTTCCATTAGTATCTGCTGCCAGGGCGCCGTCATCGGGAAATGAAGCAGCATTTGATCCACTTCGCTGTCACAGTTCCCCCGCACGGCAATGATCCGCCCGGCCTGTGTGTTAAGCAGGTCTGCAACCTGAGCAGGCGCATAGCCTTCCGGCAACGCATTGCGCGGGCCGTGGTTAAGCACGTCTCCCAGTATCACCAGCCATTGTGCACCACTTTTAGCAAACAGTTCGAGTACACGTTCCGTTGCTGGCAACGACCCATGAATGTCTGATGCAAACATCAGTTTCATCACTCACTCCTCGTCGTAAATAACCCCTCTATGATACTGGAATACGCAGGGATTATCAGCCAGAACGCTTCGCGGAAAGCGCGATAAAACGCTGGACAGAAGCGCGCTGCCACTGGAATGCTGCATATTCAGCCAGCAATTCAGGCACCTCATCCCCCTGTAGTCGCAGACGGTTAATCATTAACGCCAGATCGCTATCGGCAATGCACCATTCGCCAAATAAATTCGGTTTGCCGTGGGCGAGCAAATTGCCTGCCGTTTCAAACAATTTTGCAACGCTGGCTTTCCCCGCCTCGCTTAAAGGATCTTTTTTCGCGCCTGCGAACACCACATCCGTAGGACGCTCCTCGCGAATTGGCATTAAATCACTTCGTAGCCATGCCTGAATCTGGCGGGCACGAGCACGTTTTTGCAGATCGAGAGGGTAAATACGCTCCCATTGCGGCGGCGCAAAGCGATCTTCCAGATACTCCGCAATGGCCGAAGATTCGCTGAGTTCAAAACCCTCGATCTCCAGCACCGGAACACGCCGGGTGAGCGCATATCCCTGCCAGGTCGGTTGTAAATGTTCACCGTTGTTCAGATCAACGGTTTTGAGGGTAAAGGGAAGCCCTTTCTCTTGCAGGGCAACGTAGACAGACATCACGTAGGGAGAAAAAAAGTTAGCGTCTGACCAGAGCGTTATCGCGGGCTTGCTCATACTATCCTCATTGGTGTTTTGGCGTTATCACAAAATATAGAGTCTTTTACGCGCTGTCACTTGATGAAAACTCACATACCGCAAGAGGCTTTCTATACTTGTGTTGATCAGCCAATTTTTCGAGATGCACGGGAGCTGAAATGATCGACCTTTACTACGCCCCAACCCCCAACGGACATAAAATTACGCTGTTTCTGGAAGAGACCCGCCTTGACTATCGTCTGATCAACGTGGATATCAGTAAAGGGAGTCAGTTCCACCCCGAATTTTTAGCTATCTCGCCCAACAATAAAATTCCGGCGATTGTGGACCATGCGCCCGCAGACGGCGGCGCGCCGTTCAGTCTGTTTGAATCGGGTGAAATCTTGCTTTATCTGGCGGAAAAAACCGGGCTATTGCTGAGTGGAAAGTTACGCGAACGACATACCACGCTCCAGTGGCTTTTCTGGCAGGTCGGCGGGCTTGGCCCGATGCTCGGTCAGAATCATCACTTCAATCACTTCGCGCCACAGACAATCCCCTACGCGATTGAACGATACCAGATTGAGACGCAGCGCCTGTACACCGTGTTGAACAAGCGCCTGGAGTCTTCCCCGTGGTTAGGCGGCGATCATTACAGCATTGCCGATATCGCTTGCTGGCCCTGGATAAATGCCCATCAACGGCAACGGATCGATCTCGATATGTTTCCGGCGGTCAATAACTGGTTCGAGCGGATCCGTACACGCCCTGCGACTGTGCGGGCAATGCAGCACGCGCAGTAGACGCGCCCCCGTTCGGGGAGATAAAGCATTCCCATTCTCGTGTATCATGCAGAGGTTCATACATGGAGGAGACCTGCAATGTCACAGTCTGACGCTATTATTCGTATAAAAAATCTTCGCCTGCGCACGTTTATTGGTATCAAAGAAGAAGAGATTAACAACCGCCAGGACATTGTTATCAATGTTGTTATTCATTATCCGGCGGAACACGCGCGCACCAGCGAGGACATCAGCGATGCGCTGAATTACCGCACTATCACCAAAAGCATCATTCGGCATGTTGAGAGCAACCGCTTCTCATTGTTGGAAAAATTAACTCAGGATGTGCTCGATATCGCACGTGAACATCACTGGGTCACTTATGCTGAAGTAGAGATCGATAAACTACATGCGCTGCGTTACGCCGATTCCGTCTCAATGACGCTAAGCTGGCGACGATAAGCGCAGACTTCGGGAGGCGGTATGGAAATAGTGGTAACCGGTGGTACTGGTCTGATTGGACGTCATTTGATCCCCCGTTTGCTGGAATCAGGACATCAGGTAACGGTCGTGACGCGCAACCCTGAAAAGGCTCGCCAGATTCTGGACTCCCGGGTCATACTCTGGAAAGGGCTGGAGGACAAGAAAAACCTCAACCACGTTGATGCCGTGATTAACCTCGCCGGAGAACCCATTGCCGATAAACGCTGGACCGAACAGCAAAAGGAACGTTTGTGCCAGAGTCGCTGGAGTATCACACAAAAGCTGGCGGACTTAATTAACGCCAGCGATACGCCCCCTGCGATACTGATCTCCGGTTCCGCTGCTGGTTATTACGGCGATCTGGGCGAAGTGGTCGTGACAGAAGAAGAGCCACCTCACAACGAGTTTACCCATAAACTTTGTGCACGCTGGGAGCAGATAGCCAGTAGCGCGCAAAGTGAAAAAACACGGGTTTGTCTATTGCGAACCGGCGTGGTACTGGCGCCGAAAGGCGGGATTCTGGCGAAAATGGTCCCCTCTTTTCGTCTCGGGATGGGCGGACCTATCGGTACTGGACGTCAATACCTGGCCTGGATCCACATTGATGATATGGTCAACGGTATTCTCTGGTTGCTCAATCACGATCTGCAGGGCCCCTTCAATATGGTTTCGCCGTATCCCGTGCGTAATGAGCAATTCGCCCATGCGCTGGGCCATGCGTTAAACCGTCCAGCGATTGTTCGCGTACCGGCTACCGCTATTCGGCTGCTGATGGGCGAATCTTCAGTGCTGGTTCTCGGTGGGCAACGCGCGCTTCCCAAACGACTGGAGGCGTCCGGATTTGCATTTCGCTGGTACGACTTAGAAGAAGCGTTGGCGGATGTGATCCGCTAATCCTCTCCACTGTTCATCACAATCGTTCCGGTGGTAAGGTGATAAACCTGACTACCGGAATAACGACTTTATGGCGATCATTACGACACCACGACTCACGCTTTCCCCTTTTCAACCTTCAGACTGGCTGTTTTTCCTTGCGCTGCGTGAAAACCCGGACATTATGCGTTTTATGGCCGATATCAGCCCGGAAAGAGAGACCCGTCTTCTGTTCGCCCGTCGCCTTGCCGCACAGCATACCTTTGTGATTCGTGAGCAGGAAAACGGGACACCCCTGGGCGATATTGGGCTACAGATAAGCCATCTGCATCCACAGGAAGCCGATGTCGGCTATACCGTGATCCCATCGGCGCAAGGCAAAGGGATCGCCAGCGAAGCACTCCAGGCAATCTGCCAGTATGCCTTTACCCAAACGGGTGTAAACGCGATTAACGGTTACGTACTGGCGGATAACACACCTTCCGTGCGTGTACTGGAGAAACAGGGATTTGTACGAACTCAGGTGCTGGAGAAAGCGTATGAGGTCAATGGCATACGCTATGATGACTGGGTGTATCGCCTGGAACGTAACCCAATGTAAACATCGGATGCGTGCGTCATAATGCACGCCCGGTTGGCGCTGCGCCACCGGGCAAAACGTTACTTCAACGATCCCTTAAGAAACTGCTGCAAGCGTGGACTTTGCGGATTACCAAACAGCTGCTCTGGTTCGCCTTCTTCTTCTATTTTCCCCTGATGCAGGAAAATCACATGGGTGGAAACATGGCGAGCAAAGCCCATTTCATGTGTCACCACAACCATGGTTTTCCCCTCTTCCGCCAGTTGCTGCATGATGCGTAGCACTTCGCCCACCAGCTCCGGATCAAGTGCCGAAGTCGGTTCATCAAATAGCAGCACTTCTGGCTCCATGGCCAACGCGCGGGCGATAGAGACACGCTGCTGCTGACCGCCGGAAAGATGTACCGGGTATTTCCCCTGAGCGCGCTCATCAATACCGACTTTCGCAAGATACTTCACCGCGCGTTCGCGGGCTTCCTGTTTGCTCAAGCCTAACACCTGAATCGGCGCTTCCATGACGTTTTCCAGCACGGTCATGTGACTCCAGAGGTTGAAATGCTGGAACACCATCGTCAGACGCGTACGCAGCAAACGCAGCTGGTTTTTATCCGCCACCTTGAGCTGACCATCGGTGTCCCGGACCAGATTGATGTTCTGTCCGTTGACCACAATTAAGCCATCGCTCGGTTTTTCGAGGAAGTTAATGCAGCGCAAAAAGGTACTTTTGCCAGAGCCGGATGAGCCAATAATACTGATCACATCCCCGGCATTGGCCTGCAGTGATACCCCTTTCAGCACTTCATGCTCGCCGTAGTGTTTGTGTAAATCAATTACGTTTAATTTATTCTCAGACATCATGTTCTCAGTGCGTCGAAGGTTTTACATGCTGCAACCAGCGTTTTTCCGCTTTACGGAACAGACTGATCAGGACATACGAAATAATCAAATACAGTACGGCGGCAATACCGAATGCGGTAAACGGCTGGTACGTTGCCGAGTTGATATCGCGGGCGATTTTCAACAAATCCGGCACCGTCGCCGTAAATGCCAGCGCCGTTGAGTGCAGCATTAAAATGACTTCATTGCTGTAAGCTGGCAACGCAATTCGCAATGCGGAAGGCAAAATAATGCAGCGATACATTTTGAACGATGAGAAGCCATAAGCACGTGCCGCTTCAATCTCGCCGTGCGGTACCGAGCGAATAGCGCCAGCAAAAATTTCGGTGGTATAGGCACAGGTATTCAGCGTGAGCGCCAGCACTGTACAGTTAAGTCCACTACGGAAAAACGCATTGAGGAAATCAGTGCCTTTAACGATTTCCAGCGTATACATCCCGGAATAGAACACCAGCAGTTGCACATAAAGCGGCGTACCACGAAAAATATAGGTAAACAGCCAGATAGGAAACTGGATGAACTTGTTGCTTGAGACGCGACCGATGGCCATAAACACGGCCAGAATCCCGCCCATCACGACGGAGGAAATCAGCAACCACAAGGTGATCGCCACGCCTGTATAGCGATAGCCATCGCTCCAGAGCAGGGATTTCCAGTACTCCTGAATAATTTCGATCACAGGTCAGCCCTCTTCACACCCACAGAGTAGCGACGCTCAAGAAAGAGCAGTACGCCATTCGAAACCGTGGTAAATACCAGATAGATGACCCCACACACCACCGCGAAATAGAACGGTTCCCAGGTGCTTTTACCCGCCAACTGGGTCGCTTTAACCACATCTTCCAGTCCGAGAAGTGAAACCAGCGCTGTCGCCTTGAGAATCACCTGCCAGTTATTGCCAATCCCCGGCAAGGCATAACGCATCATCGCCGGAAACATAATTCTGCGGAAGGTTTGCGAACTGGTAAAACCAAAAGCCGTTGCCGCCTCAATATGCCCTTTAGGCACGGCCATAAATGCCCCACGGAACGTTTCCGTAAAATAGGCACCGTAGATGAATCCCAGGGTGATAATACCTGCAACCATTGGATCGATATCAATCTGGCCGATCCCTATTGCGTCGGTCACCGCGTTAAGCGCGATTTGCAACCCGTAGAAGATCAGCAGCATTAAGACCAGATCCGGCACCCCACGGATCAGGGTGGTGTATCCTTCGAAGATAAGCCCCATCGCACGGCTTTGCGAAAGCTTTGCCCCCGCGCCGACGAGACCGATAAGAACGGCCAGCACAACTGAGCTGAGAGCCAGCTCCAGCGTAACAATCGCGCCCTGTAAAATAACGCCTGAAAACCCGTACAACATGCTGCCTGTCCTGTCGTGTGTGGTAATGCTTCGCCTCTTTTTTCACCCTCCCGCATCAGCAGGAGGGAGTGGGCTTTATCAACTGCCGGGGTGATTAGCCGCCGTAAACATCAAAATCGAAGTACTTTTTCGCCAGCTTCTCGTAAGTACCATCAGCACGCATTTCAGCGAATGCTTTGTTCAGGGCTTCGCGCAGTTCATTGTCTTCTTTACGCAGACCCATCCCGGTACCGACGCCGAACAGTTTCTCATCTTTCACTGACGGGCCGCCGAATTTGTAATCTTTGCCTACAGGCTGCTTCAGAAAACCTTCGCTCGCAGCAACTTCGTCCTGGAACGCGGCATCAATACGTCCTGCCGTCAGGTCGGAATAAATATTGTCCTGTCCCTGATAAGAAACGATTTCAATGCCTTTTGGCGCCCAGTGTTCATTGCCGAACGTTTCCTGAGTGGTGCCCTGCAGTACGCCAACACGTTTCCCTTTCAGGGATTCAATGGTGGGCTGGATGTCAGCCGCTTTCGCGACAACCAGACGAGAATCTGCTGCATAAAGCTTGTCGGTAAACGCGATTTCCTGCTGACGTTTTTCAGTGATGGAAAGCGAAGACATGATTGCGTCGATTTTCTTCGCTTTTAACGAAGGGATCAGCGCATCCAGCGGGTTTTCCACGAAGGTACATTGTGTATTAATACGTTTGCACAGTTCTTTCGCCAAATCGATATCAAAACCGACTAATTCCCCCTGCGCATTTTTCGATTCAAACGGGGCATAAGTCGGATCGGTGCCGATACGAATTTTTTGCGGAATGGCTGCAAATGCTGCAGTAGCACTGGAGAAAGCCAGGACCAGAGAAAGAGACAACACCAGTTTTTTCATAACTATCCTCAACAGACTGTCTTTTATAGGGGATCTTTACAGGACCAGCAGCAGTTATCGTGCCATCAATCGGGCTGACAAGGCAAAGTATTCTACCCTTCCGGCATTATTAATTTGCATGAAAAACGCTTAAGTATGCATTCATGCTCATTTCGACAGCAACAATTGCACCATAACAGTGCCTGGCACTTATCATGCACCGTTTTGGTTAACCAAAACGGTGCAGTAAATTTCCCACAGCGGCGAATCAGTCACCGTAGACGTTAAAGTCAAAGTACTTTTTCGCCATTTTGTCGTAGGTACCGTCTTTACGCAGATCGCCCAGCGCTTTATCAAACGCGGCTTTCAGCTCGGTATCATCTTTACGCAGACCAATACCGGTACCGTCGCCAAAGTACTTTTTGTCTTTCACAGAAGGACCGGCAAACGCATAGTCTTTACCGGCAGGCTGTTTGAGGAACCCTTCGCTGGCCGCGACTTCATCCTGCAATGCAGCATCAAGACGTCCCGCCGTCAGGTCAGAGTAAATGAGATCCTGGTTGGCATAGGCGACGACATCAACGCCTTTGCTCCGCCAGGTGTCATTGGCATAGGCTTCCTGCGTTGAACCTTGCAGGACACCAACATGTTTTCCTTTCAGTGAATCAAGGGTTGGCTGAAT
Organism: Citrobacter sp. Awk 4; assembly: GCF_028069725.1. Lineage (GTDB taxonomy): Bacteria > Pseudomonadota > Gammaproteobacteria > Enterobacterales > Enterobacteriaceae > Citrobacter_D. Next base: position 11,424 of record NZ_JANEWG010000051.1, on the reverse strand, counting down.
CGGCGACCCTTTCGCGGCAATCAGTCGCGAATCAGCGGCATAAAGTTTGTCGGAGAAGGCAATCTCCTGCTGACGCTTCTCGGTGATGGAAAGAGAAGAGATGATCGCATCAATTTTTTTCGCTTTCAGCGACGGGATGAGCGCATCAAAGTCACTGGCGACCCACGTACACTTAATCTGCATACGCTTACACATCTCATTACCCAGATCGATATCAAATCCGACAAAATCCCCTTTGGCATCTTTCGATGAGAAAGGCGCATATGTCGTATCTGTTCCAATACGAACCGTCTGCGGAAGTGCTGCGTAGCTGGCCGCTGACGCGGAAAGTCCTACCAGCAGAGACAAAGCGAGAACCGTCTTCTTCATACATAACCCTCAAGTGGCGTAATTTTATTATGTTTTACGTTGTGTTGTGTGTTTGCAGACTTTTTCATGCAGGTCTTATGCCATTTTCACGTCAATGAGGATATTTGACGTTAAATTTGTTAATAAAACGTTGCAATATTGTCCTGATGTTGAAGATAGCAGGTATAGCGGTTGAACCGCAGCGTTTCGGTGAGTTTTGACGAATTAAATGTTGAGGATATGATCGCGGTTACAAAATTGCCCTGAAACAGGGCAACGGAATGAATTACGTACGAGGGAAACGCAAATTAAGCCCCTTGCCAGCGGGTGAAAAGATCCTGTGGCAGCGCAATATCAAACTGGTCGAGAACGCGATTAACCGTTTGATTAATCAAATCATCCAGTGTTTGAGGGCGATGATAAAACGCCGGAACCGGCGGCATAATCACAGCGCCGATTTCAGCCGCCTGCGTCATCAGACGCAGATGTCCAAGATGCAGCGGTGTTTCACGTACGCATAACACCAACGGACGGCGCTCTTTCAGCACCACATCCGCTGCGCGGGTTAATAATCCGTCGGTATAACTGTGCACAATGCCGGAAAGGGTTTTGATTGAGCATGGCAAAATCACCATCCCAGCCGTCTGAAAAGAACCAGAGGAGATACTGGCCGCAATATCACGCGCATCATGGGTAACATCAGCGAAAGCCTGCACTTCACGCAAAGAAAAATCCGTTTCCAGCGACAGCGTCTGCCGCGCCGCCTGACTCATCACCAGATGCGTCTCCACATCCGGAACATCACGCAGCACCTGTAATAAGCGCACGCCATAAATTGCGCCGCTGGCGCCGCTGATCCCTACGATGAGTCGTTTCATGTTTACTTGCCCTTTCTTGCTTCAGGGCTGACTTTGCAGGATTTTACGGGGAGTTGCAAGCAAGGGCGCTAACGCGCCCTTGTCCGGAGAAGGAAATTACCCTTCGTTGTGCATTTCGAGGTTTTCCACTTCGTTCTGCCGTTGTACCGCTTTAGCGTCGTCATTACGCAGGGTATCCAGAAAATCGAGATACTGCTGATCAACGTCTTTCGTCACATACACACCATTAAACACCGAACATTCAAACTGCTGAATATCCGGGTTCTCGGCGCGTACGGCTTCGATCAGATCGTTCAGATCCTGGAAGATGAGACCATCTGCGCCAATAATCTGGCGGATTTCGTCGACTTCACGGCCATGCGCAATAAGCTCCGTCGCCGTTGGCATATCAATACCGTAGACATTCGGGAAGCGGATCTCTGGTGCCGCAGAAGCGAGATAAACTTTCTTCGCCCCGGCTTCACGGGCCATCTCAATAATCTGCTCGGAAGTTGTGCCGCGCACGATTGAGTCATCCACCAGCAGGACGTTTTTATCGCGGAATTCTGCGCGGTTGGCGTTCAGCTTGCGACGCACTGATTTACGGCGCAGTTGCTGTCCAGGCATGATAAAGGTACGGCCTACATAGCGGTTTTTCACAAACCCCTGACGGTACGGTTTACCCAGAATACGCGCGATTTCCAGCGCGATATCACACGAAGTTTCCGGAATCGGAATGACCACGTCGATATCCAGATCTTCCCATTCACGGGCAATTTTCTCGCCCAGTTTGGTGCCCATGTTCACGCGGGCACTGTAGACGGAAATCTTATCGATAAAGGAGTCAGGGCGCGCAAAGTAAACGTACTCGAACAGGCAAGGATTGCTGACCGGATTATCCGCACACTGACGGGTAAACAACTGGCCTTTTTCGGTGATATATACCGCTTCGCCAGGCGCTACATCGCGCAGGTACTCATAACCCAGCGTATCAAGCGCAACGCTTTCGGAAGCGACCATATACTCAGTACGGCCATCGCCAATATCACGTTTGCCGAGCACTAACGGGCGAATACCATTAGGATCGCGGAACGCGACCATGCCATGACCGATAATCATCGCCACGCACGCATACGCACCGCGGATCTGACGGTTAGTCGCCACGATGGCCGCAAAAATATTGTCGGCTTCCAGCGGATAATGGCGGAAGTTATCCAGCTCGCTGGCAAAGACATTGAGCAGGATTTCAGAATCTGAAGTGGTATTGATGTGGCGGCGTTTTTCTTCAAACAGCTTTTTACGCAACTCGTGCGCATTGGTCAGATTGCCATTATGGGCAAGCGTAATACCATACGGCGAGTTGACGTAAAAAGGTTGAGCTTCGGAGGCGCTGGAACTGCCAGCCGTAGGGTAACGCACATGACCGATGCCCATATTGCCTTGTAAACGCAACATGTGGCGAGCTTCGAAAATATCGCTCACTAAGCCATTCGCCTTGCGCAGGCGGAAGCAGTTGTTCGCATCGATGGTGATGATGCCTGCAGCATCCTGGCCACGATGCTGGAGCACCGTTAACGCGTCATAAATCGACTGGTTGACCGGCATAACACCGGCGATACCGACAATACCGCACATACGTCTTTTCCTCGTTAAGCCACATCTCAGAACTCAGTTATGTTCTGGGCAAGAAACTTGACGAGCTTTGCAGATAGTCAAAGAACCATCTGATGATGAAACTGAACTGTGGGATAAGCTGCGACTTACTCCAGTCTTCACTTTTCGACAGGCCTGTAAAGGTATCGAGAAAGAACAGAATGGCAGCGACTATCAACGCTCCTCGCAGAGCCCCGAAACAGATCCCCAATACCCTGTCAGTCCCCGACAGACCGGTTTTCTCGACCAGCTGACCTATCACAAAATTGACGATAGCGCCGACGATAAGCGTCGCGATAAACAGTATCGCGATAGCAATCCCATTTCGAACCAGTTCGTCATCAAAGCCCGTAAACCAGACAGACAGGTAAGTGTAGTAATGGCTGGCGACAAAGAAAGCACAACCCCATGTCACCAACGATAAAGCTTCACGAACAAAGCCACGGATCAGGCTAACCAGACAGGAAAAACCAATCACCGCGATAATGGCGTAATCAATCCAGACCATACATGTCCCACGATTTTACGCCCTGTCGTCCTGTTCGGGGCGCATTCTAACAGAAAAAGAAAACGTTTGCGTAGGGATTTCCTTTCCACGCGTAAATAAAAATGGCGCTGAAAAAATCTTCAACGCCATCGTCCTTTTTGCCTCAATGGGCACTGCCGGATGGCGGTGTAAACACCTTATCCGGCCGAAATAAGTGTCGAATTACAGGCCTGATAGCGTAGCGCCATCAGGCAACAACGTCACTTAATTCGGGCTATAACCCATCACCACCCCGCTTAAGCCTGAGATCTGCTGAAGCTCACCCAGTGAACTTTTCAGCTTGTCTTTTGAAGCGTCAGGCCCTACGAGAATGCGGGTGATTTTACCCTGCACTGGCGTTGAGGGGGAAGTATATACCCGGAACCCCGCGCCACGAAGTTTACCGACGATCTCATTGACCTTGTCGGCATTTTTCAATGCGCCCAGTTGTACAACCCAGGCTTTGCCGGTCGGCGCGGGTTTTTCCTCTACGACCGGTTTCGGCGCAGGGGGCGGCGTCGGCGTCACAGCAACCGGTTGTTCACGCGGTGGTTGCGGCTTCGGCTTTTCAACCGGTTTTGGTTTGGGTGGTTCGACAGGCTCAGGAACCGGATCGAGATCGGCGGTATTGTTCAACGACAGACGAGACGGATCGAGGGATGGCGCTGCCGCATCCCCTGCTCTGACCTCTTCCGCCGCGCCTTCAGGCGGCTGAGTCGGTAGCGCCTGCGTCGCAGCAGGCATCATATCCGGCTCATCACGATCACCGGGTTTCGGTACCAACGGGATCGCGGCAAACTCATCCTGATAATGTTTTTTCTGCCCGTCAAGCAGCCCAGGAAGCACGATCACCCCAAGCGCGACCAGCACAATGGTGCCGACTAAACGATTCTGAAATTTACTTGCCACCGTTTCTCCCCACGTCAATCACTTCCATGACATGTGCGACAGTGTGAAAGGATCCACACACCAGCACAGTATCCTCTGGTTTTGCGTCCGCCATTGCCGCATGCCATGCCAGCGCTACGCTGTCGTAGGCGTTACCGCTGCCCAGATGTTCCAGCAGTTGCTCCGCCGTCGCACCTCGCGGCCCTTCCAACGGCGCGCAATACCAATCATCGACTACGCTTTTCAGCCAGGCCAATGTTCCTGCAATATCTTTATCATGTAGCATACCGATAACAGCAAGCACTCGCCCACTTTTCGGCAACATTTTCATGCGCCCGGTAAGATATTCCGCCGCATGAGGATTATGTGCGACATCAAGAATAACACGTGGCGATTCGCTCAAAATCTGAAAACGTCCCGGTAAAATGGCACGGGCAATCCCCTCGCGAATCGCTTGTTCACTGACGTTCAATGCACTGGCGCGTAGCGCGGCCAGCGCGGTGGCGGCATTAGGTTGTGGCACCAGCGGTAATGGCAAATCCTTTACCGTACCGTTGCTGTCGGTAAACGACCAGCTATCGCCTGACACTTCAAAATGCCAGTCCACACCCCGACGACGCAACTGCGCTCCGGTTTCCTGCGCCACATCGGCGATGGTATAAGGCATTTCAGGTTCGCCAACAATAGCCGGTTTTTGTGCACGAAAGATCCCTGCTTTCTCGCGGCCGATGCTTTCGCGATCTGGCCCCAGCCAGTCAGTATGATCCAGCGCGATGCTGGTCACGACAGAGACATCTGCGTCGACAATATTGGTGGCATCCAGGCGACCGCCTAACCCTACCTCCAGAATCACCACATCAAGTTGCGCCTGTTTAAACAACCACAGCGCTGAAAGTGTGCCGTACTCAAAATAGGTCAGCGAAATTCCACCGCGAGACTCTTCGATTTCTGCAAATGACGCAGTATGTGCAGACTCGGATAACTCTTGTCCCTGCACCCGCACACGTTCAGTGTAGCGCACCAGATGTGGGGAACTGTAAACACCAACTTTATAGCCCGCCGCCATCAGCACGGATTCCAGCGTGCGGCAGGTCGTGCCTTTACCGTTCGTTCCTGCCACCGTAAAGACAAACGGCGCCGGTTTCAGTACACCAAGACGCGCCGCAACCTGACTGACACGCTCAAGGCCCAGATCGATGGTTTTACTGTGCAGGTTTTCCAGATAAGAAAGCCACGAGGCCAGGGGCGACGCGGCTTTGGGGATACGTTTATTGTCCATGATTTTTGTAAATTCGCTACGGTGAGAAAAGAAAAAGGGCAGCGCCGATGGCCCTGCCCTTTTCAGTTATCAGGCCTCTGCTTCCTGATCCGGTACCGGCGGTACCACCACACCTTCGCGCGGTTCATCCGGATTCGGCGCTGGGAGGTTCATCAGCTTCGCCAGAACGCTTGCCAGTTTCAGGCGCATTTCCGGGCGGCGGACGATCATATCAATAGCGCCTTTTTCAATCAGGAACTCACTGCGCTGGAATCCCGGCGGCAGTTTCTCACGTACGGTTTGCTCAATGACGCGTGGGCCAGCGAAGCCGATCAGCGCTTTCGGTTCAGCGATATTGAGATCGCCCAACATTGCGAAGCTTGCAGAGACGCCACCCATTGTTGGATCGGTCAGGACGGAGATATACGGTAATCCACGTTCCTGCATTTTCGCCAACGCTGCGGAGGTTTTCGCCATCTGCATCAGCGACATCAGCGCTTCTTGCATACGCGCGCCACCGGAAGCGGAGAAGCAGATCAGCGGGCAGTTATCTTCCAGCGCCTGTTCAACGGCACGAACGAAACGTGCGCCGACGACAGAACCCATAGACCCGCCCATGAAGGAGAATTCAAACGCAGCAGCGACAACGGGCATGCCATGCAGCGTGCCTTTCATCACCACCAGGGCGTCTTTCTCTCCGGTTTCTTTTTGCGCGGATGCCAGTCTGTCTTTGTATTTCTTGGAGTCACGGAACTTCAGCACGTCTTTCGGCTCAAGTTCGCTACCCAGCTCCACAAGAGTTCCTTCATCTAACAGGCTATGCAGGCGATTGCGCGCCGACATGCGCATATGATGATCACACTTCGGACAGACCTCAAGATTACGTTCCAGCTCAGCACGGTATAAAACCTGACCGCAGCTATCACACTTAGTCCACACACCTTCAGGAATGCTTGCCTTGCGGGTGGGCGCAATGTTGCTTTTAATTCGTTCAATCCAGCTCATTAGTGACCTTTCTGCCTGAACCTGGTTCGATGCCAGTTTTATCTTTGGGGGCGCATAATGCCATTTTTGCCCCCAACAGACCATGAATGTTGCACATTAAAACATAACAGCCCGAAACTTTGGATAAAAAAGTGGTCGAACCGCTGAGTTACTTTCTATTTTGCGGCACGCGATGCCGCACGTTTATGGCGGATAATTTCAATGACGCCCGGTAATACCGAGAGCACGATAATCGCCACAATCAACAATTTCAGGTTTTCCTGAACGATCGGCAAATCGCCAAACAGGTAGCCCGCATAGGTAAACAGCAATACCCAAAGCAGCGCGCCCGTCACGTTGTACAGCGCAAAATGGCGATAGGACATGTGTCCCATTCCCGCCACAAATGGCGCAAATGTACGCACGATGGGGACAAAACGCGCCAGGATAATGGTTTTACCACCATGACGTTCATAGAACGCATGGGTTTTGTCCAGATAGCTGCGACGAAAGATCTTCGAGTTCGGATTGCTGAAGAGTTTTTCGCCAAACAGTCGGCCAATCGTATAGTTCACCGCATCGCCTATAATCGCCGCCACCACCATCAACCCCACCATCAGGTGAACATTGAGATCGTTGGTTGGCAACGCGGAAAGCGCCCCCGCCACAAACAGTAGCGAGTCACCTGGCAGAAACGGTGTGACCACCAGGCCGGTTTCGCAGAACAGGATGAGGAACAGAATGGCATAAACCCACACGCCATATTCCGCCACCAGTTCCGCCAGGTGCACATCAATGTGCAAAATAAAATCGATAAGGAAGTAAATCAGATCCATATGTGCTTTTGCCTTTTGTACCCGTCATATTCCGGGTATGCCATTCTGATTAGTCCGCCAGAAACAGCGGGCCCATCGGCGGTTTGGGAAGTTCAAACCGGTCAGGGTAATCTACCGCGACCAGATACAATCCTTCCGCTTTCGCCGTTGCTGCAGAAAGTCGTCTGTCCTTAGCCGTCAGTAACTCTGCGATCCAGCTCTCCGGCTGGTTGTGGGCGCCCACTTCCATCAGGCTACCGACAATATTCCTTACCATATGATGTACAAAGGCATTTGCTTTGATATCGACCACCACATACGCACCATGACGCGTCACATTAATGTGCATCACATTACGCCACGGCGTGCGTGACTGGCACTGCACTGCGCGAAACGAGGTAAAATCGTTTTCACCAATCAGGCACTGCGCCGCCCGGTGCATACGTTCTGCATCCAGCGGCTCATAATGATGCGTAACGCCCTGACCTAAAACCGCCGGACGCAACCGATGATTGTAGATGATGTAGCGATAACGGCGAGCCGTGGCGCTAAAGCGGGCGTGAAAATCATCGGGTACAGCTTTCACCCAACGCACAGCGATGTCACCAGGCAAATTCGCATTTACACCCAGCGTCCACGCTGCATCTTTACGCTGAGCGGTGGTTTCAAAATGCACCACCTGCCCAGTACCATGCACACCCGCGTCTGTACGACCCGCACAAAATACGTTGATACGTTCGTTGGCCACCTGCGAAAGCGCCTTCTCCAGCTTCTCCTGGACGCTGCGCACTTCATTCTGACGCTGCCAGCCATAATATTTACTGCCGTCGTATTCAATGCCCAGCGCAATTTTATGAACTGACGGTTGTTGCGGGTCAGACATTAGTACAAATACTCCTGCACCAGTTTTTCAGCAATTTTCACCGCCATCAGCGCGCCGCCAAAACGGACGTTATCGGCGACTGACCAAAACTGAACTTGTTCCGGCATACCGTAATCGTTACGAACACAGCCGACCGAAAGCTGTGGATTACCAGAGGCATCGCCGACCTGGGTCGGGAAGTCTGTCTCTTCAGACAAGACAATATCTTCGCCGCGAGAAAACGCATCACGCGCCTCTTCCGCTGCCAGTGGGCGCAGCGCTTCAAAATTCACCATCTGCGCGTGACCGTAAAATACCGGCGACTGTACGCAACTGGCGGAGATCATTAATCCCTCATCCTGCATTATTTTGCGGACTTCATCGACAATACGGCGCTCTTCGCGCACGCTGCCTTCACGATCCGGCAGCAGCGGCAGCATGTTAAATGCCAACTGGCGACCAAAATAATCATCTTCATCAATCGGAATGCCGTTAAGCAATTTCGCACTTTGACCAGCCAGCGCATCGACCGCTTTTTTACCGTGCGCTGATGCGGACAAAATGTTCGTCACCGTGATGCGAGAAAGTCCCCCTTCGTCGATCAACGGTTTCAACGCAGACAGCAACTGGCTGGTCAGGCTGTCAGGAACGGCAATCACATTGCGGTTACGATAGTCCGCCAGGACAAACGGGTTAACGTCCGGCACGACCAGCGGAACATCAGGCTCCAGGGCAAATAATCCGCTACTGTCAATCACCAGGCAACCGGCGTTGGTGGCTTCCTCAACCCATGTAGCAGAGGCTTCAGCCCCGGCGACAAAAAACGCCAGCTGCGCCTGCGTCCAGTCAAAATCAGCGACATCCTGCACAATGATGGATTTACCATTAAAGCGCAGATGCTCGCCTGCGCTTTCATTACGCGCCAGCGCATAGATTTCACCGACCGGGAACTGGCGTTCGGCCAGCGTTTCGAGCAGAGCTTCGCCTACGGCACCCGTGGCGCCCAGGATGGCAATATTCCAGCCTTCAGACATGGTGATTTACTCCAGAAAAACATAAGCGTCCCTGCCGAATTATTCGCCAGGGAGCATTAAGAAGACATTAATGTGTTGGGTGGTAAACGGCAGTAAAACCCAGTTTATTCAACAGCGCTGCCGTTTCGGCGTCATCACACATCACATACAATGATGACCACTCACGGCGCTCAAGGTAATTCTTACGCAGTTTATCAAACTCACCCGGAACCCCGGCAACTTTTCGCAGCGGGGCATCGTCGCGCCGCACATCATACACCAAATGTACCAGCCTTTTCAGCGTTGGCTGATCTAACGTGCCATGAAGTGTGATGCGGCCAAACTCTGGCGCGGGTAACAGCGTATCCAGCGCGACTTGCTGCGCATTATCAATAAATGCGCTATACGCTTCAAAGACCTGAGTGGTGCCACGCGCTTTCCCTTCCAGGGTATAGCCCGCGATATGTGGTGTACCAACGTCGATTTTTTCCAACAATTCGACATTGAGATCGGGCTCCCCCTCCCAGACATCCAGCACCACGCTTAACGCCTGCCCGGCATTCAGTCGCGCCAACAAGGCAGCGTTATCCACCACCGGGCCACGACTGGCATTGACCAAAATGGTTCCAGGTTTCAGGCGGCGAATCATCGCATCATCAGCCAGATGCAGCGTCTTGTATTGCCCTTGTTTAAAAAGCGGCGTGTGGAAGGTCAGAATGTCGGCTTCCTGCACCAGCTCTTCCAGAGAGCGGAAATCGCCCTCGTCTCCACGATCGGCGCGCGGCGGATCGCACAATAAAGTTCGAATGCCCAGCGCTTCCAGTCGCGCCTGCAAACGACCGCCGACATTCCCTACGCCGATAATACCCACGGTGCGATCGCATAAAGCAAAACCATCGCGTTCAGCAAGCATCAGCAACGAGGAAAAAACATATTCGACAACCGCGATAGCATTGCAGCCAGGCGCAGAAGAAAAACCAATCCCGGCCTGCTTAAGCCAGGTTTCATCCACATGGTCAGTGCCTGCGGTCGCCGTTCCAACAAACTTAACGGACTTTCCGCTCAACAACGATTCGTTCACTTTGGTGACCGAGCGCACCATTAACGCATCTGCGTCTTCGAGTTCAGCAACGGGAATGGGGCGACCAGGAACCGCTTTTACCTCCCCCAAACGACTGAACAATTCGCGGGCATAAGGCATATTTTCATCAACGAGGATTTTCACGTCTGTCGTACCTGTTTGAGAACGAGAGTTAACCGGGCAAGTGTGCCATAATCTCGCCGCCAGGCATACTTGCTAAGATTAATAAGACAGAAGCCGTTCCGATAGCCTTGAGGCCAGGAAAACGGCGAAACAACATCGTCAGCAAGACGTTGGAGAAAGCGTTTTTTATATGTATGCTGCGCTTATCTGGCTGACATCAAAGCACAGAACTGTCGTCGAAAAGAAAAGGGAATACGGCATCAATCCCCTTCCCTCTGAACAATCCCGTCACCTTCTCGCGTTGTACCGGCGTCAGTAACCTGAATATCATTTCCCAGATTTCTTTGGGCTCCACTTCCTGGACGGAAGAGGGTTCAGTCGTACCCTTTTCCTCGTATTCATGCAGGTAAGGATGCAAGTACAAAGGGAAAACAGAGATATGATACTCCTCAGCCTTCGATTTAGCGCGCTTGCGCCTGAGATCTGCTTTTCCTTCGCTGTACGAGTTCAGACGTTTGCGAACCGCGGGCTCGCTTCGCGGAAACCCCGGCAATTCGAGGCATTCCTTCACCGTGAACCACTCTTCTGCCATCAGTTTCTTTCCTTTCCTCTGATGCAATAAAAATATTTTTTCTTTTTCCGCGAATTCTCAGGTTTATTCTGGCAATATCTCTGTTGAGAAAAGAAAATAACCTTCTTTTACTCATCCCGATTTATAACCTGAAAAATATCGGCGCCGATAACACATCCCCTTAGGATTACAGAATGGAACAAAAAAGCCAAGACTGGCATCGTGCAGATATTAAAAGTGCACTTGAAAAAAAAGGAATAACACTCAGAGACCTTTCTCGTGCAGCCGGATTATCTCCCGATTCGTTACGCAACGTGTTTACCCGTAGCTGGCCCCGTGCGGAGTTGATCATTGCGAATGCGCTGGAAACCTCTCCAGACATTATTTGGCCATCGCGCTATACCCGCGTTCAAACAGAAGAAACAACAGATATACAAAATAATAT
>NZ_JANEWG010000050.1 GCF_028069725.1 Citrobacter sp. Awk 4 | reverse complement strand
TATAAATACAGGTTATGGAATTATGACGTTACGATTTTGAACATCTATGTCCGGGATTGGTGATATGATTTGCGAAATGCATAGATTACGTATCCTGACCCGATAGGACTGAGAGGCGGGTTAAATCTTTACAGGTTTTGTGCTAAATGAGAAACAATATATCAGAAATTTAATTGTTAATACCATCTAAATTCCGGGGGATATAAAGATCTCCCGGGATTTTTATTATCTAACCCTTATTCAGCGCACTAACCACGCCTTTCTTTATTCCACTAACCAACTGTTTAACCTAATAAAGCTGTTCACGCAGTTCCTGTGCCTTGTTACTGTCCGCGATCAGGATCTTACAGCTGGATCAGATCTGTAATAAAGACCACACCATCAGCAGTACGCAGACAGCGTGGCGCTTTCAGTTTTGCCGCAAAGAACCAGACCAGTTCACACAGCAACCCGGTCAGGGGGTGTTCCATTTCAGATCCCTGCGCCTGTTCAGTAAGGATCTGGAGCAATACCACGCAATATTCACACTCATTTCATCACTCGCGGAGCTTCCCGGCGGGCGCAGTGTGGCACGGGATTACATCTGGAACGGTGACGGCGAAGTCGGTGGCATCAATGACAAACTGCGGGGCTGCCTGGTGTTCGGCTATGACCGCAGCGGGTGGCTGACCAGTCGCACGGGGCAGATGTACTACCATGACCACTGGTATTACGACAAAGCGGGAAGGCGGGTTACAACGAACACGGCCAGGTGCTACAGGAGACGGACCCGGAAGGGCGCGTCACGCTTTACGGGTATGATGAACAGGGACTGGCGGTCAGCCGCACGGATGCGCGGGGTGGCAGGGTGCTGCTGGCGCATGATGCGCGCGGACAACTGACGCGTTATACCGACTGTTCGGACCGTACCACGCATTATGAATATGATGAAGACGGCAACCTGACGGCGGTGACGGATGCAGAAGGGAAAACGACACGCATCCGCTATAACCGGCTGGGGCTGCCGGAGACGGTCAGCCACCCCGGTAAACAGCAGGACCGCTACACCTGGAACGTGCAGGGGTAAAGCGGGGCACAACGCGGGGCTTGCCTCCTTGAGGCACTTTGCTGAACACAGAGGAAATGCGTCGGAATCTCACTATTGGCTGTGTCGCGGGTATCATTTGACAGTTAGACATGGTGCTGAACAGAAACGCGGATAAACCGAACATTTGTGTTTTTCGGTACAAGGTTGCGATTCAGTCAACGTCAAAAGTTCTGATACAGATCACAACCGCCGGTCAAACGGGTTGGATTGTTAGTATGCCATCTTCATTATGTGCATTTTTCTTAACAAGGATTACGTTTTATGAACATTCGACCTCTCTTCGCCTTAACTTTCATCGGCTTATTATGGGGTGTAGGCGCATCGCAGGGACAAGCAAAAGAGTGGAATAAAGAGCCGGTGGCTGTCTTACAGCAAGGTGCTGCCGAGGGGGATGCGCAGGCGCAGAGTCAACTCGGCAGAAGGTACTTTGAGGGTGATGGCGTTGCTATGGATCATCAAAAAGCGCTTGAGCTGTTTAAGCAAGCTGCCAGTCACGGAGATGCACTGGGTCAGAGTATGCTGGGTGCTATGTATTACATGGGAGAGGTTGTTGGCGTTGCTCAGGATTATAAAAAAGCGTTTGCGTTGTTTAACCAGGCAGCTCCCCAGGGCGATATGCTGGCGCAAGGTATGCTCGGGGCAATGTATTTAAAGGGAGAGGGAACCGCTCAGGACAATAAGAAAGCATTGGAGTGGTTTAGCAAGGCCGCGGAGCAGGGAGACAGGGGTTCTCAGGCGGAAATTGGGATGATGTACTTAGAAGGTAAAGGCGTCGCTCAGGACGATAAAAAGGCCGTTGAGTGGTTTGAGCAGGCAGCCAAAAAGGGAAATGCGGAAGCTCAGGGCCTGCTGGGGAGAATGTATCTGGAAGGCAAAGGCGTGGATCAGGACTATGCGCAAGCCTATATATGGACTGCGGTGGCCGTCGCTAATGGAAATTTTGATGCGCAGAGCGCTATGGAAAGCGCAAAGCAGAATTTAACGCCTGTCGCTTTTGAAGAAGCAGATACAAAAGCGAGAAACTATTTCGAACAGCATCGCGACCAACCAAAGACGTAACCCCATCTTAATCAGCAGGGCGGCGATGCCAGGCATGCCGTCCTGAAGATCCTGTCCTGTAAACGTTTGACGAATAGTTTACTTATCTCATCACTGAGAGGCGCTATTATCACCCACTCAGCTCTTACCCGGCTCCGGAATGCCGTATTTATTCCGTTTATGCTGATACAGCAAATCGTCGGCTTTTAACAGTGCGGTTTCCAGCGTGTCATCAGGATGCAGCTGATAGCAGCCATAGGAGAAGGCCACGAGTTTTTCTTCATCCAGGGTGGTCAGATTCTCCTGGATTCGGGCAATAACATCCCTGGATTTCGCCAGCGTATAATCGATCAAAATCAGGCTGAATTCATCTCCGCCCAGTCGTATACCGTAGTCACTTTTACGAATAGATTGGGCTATCGCCATGCCCAGAGATTGAATGGCTTTGTCGCCCATATGATGCCCCAGCGTGTCGTTGATTTTTTTCAACCCATCGCTGTCGATCGATATGACCGTGACTGCGATTTTTTTCTGGAGCAGGGTACGGATTTTTTGCTCAAGACTGGCGTTCATTATTTTTCGATTGTAGAGACCGGTCGTCGCATCGGTAACATTGTCGTGAGACAGTGACATATGACGTATAAACTGTTGTTTAGCATAACGGCACAGCAGCCAGGTACTGAATATATAAAGCACAACTAACCACATATTGCTGATAATAAGATAAAGAGCATCCAGCTTAATATGCAGAGTGTAATACTGTGTTATCGGTGCTTCATAATTAATTGCCTCTGCCGTTTTAATATACGGGTTATGGAAAATGATATTGTCACGGGTGGTATTATCAGTAACGTAAAGAGATAAAAATTGCCACAGCAAAGGACGATCCAGGGTATGAAACGACGTTGCCAGATCATTAATGTTGATATCGGTAATTAATATTCCTTTTACGATGTTGTGACGGAACACAGGGGTAAGCATGCTAATGATATTTTTTTTCGTATAGCCATCATGATAAATATGTGAAACGATATTTTCACCCTGCATCAAGTCATTTAATGCTGTGGCGTCAATATTGATGGTGTGGGCGCTACGAACAATATTGATGCTGTCATCATCGGTAACCAGCCAGTTACTGAATTTGTAGTGCCGGGTATCGACTAACTGATTGATGTAAATATAATTGTGTGCAAGATCAATGTAATACCGCATGTTTTTGAACACATATCCGTTGTAGTTCGAAAAACTGTACTGTGACGAAATCATCGTGTTTGCATGTTGAATAATAGGCAGCGCAAAGACGTCCTGGCCCCATTGCGCGCACGAGGGATTGTGAGTTTGTAGCGTACCCTCTAAAGCGGTCAGGGTTTTACCCACCAGATTTAAACCGAAAATCGTATTCTCTGATTCGACGTGTTTGCATATGTCAGCCATCTTATCCGCTTCATTTACTGACGGAGACGCTGTAGATGAAAATGCTCTCGATAAGCGAAATGCAATATCCTGGTTAATGAATTCCTCATGGAATAACGCAGACTTTCCGTTTTCAGCAATGTATCCCATGTAGCGTTGAAGACTACGGTATTCATGCGCGAAGAGGGCAAAAAAAATCGATGTCGTACAGGCAATAATGATAACAACTGCGCTGATATATTTATTTGAAGACAAGTTGGTAATTTTCCTTTTTTAAACCACTTGCAAATGCCCCCAAGTATAGCATCGATAAGCCTAAAATTCCCGCCGGTGAGTATACCCTCTGGTTCAGAGGATATATTTTATCCTGACATCCGGCGAGTTCGTGCAATTAATGCCCAATCATGTTGGCTTGTGGAATAAGCCGGAAATAGAGATGCTCGGGAACGGGACTCTCCCAGACACCCGCCAGCATGGCGATGCCGACTGCGGCAAAGACGATCCCCAGTACCAGTACAGTCATGGTGGCCCCCGAGAGGCCGCTTTGTTGCTGCGTTTTCTGATGTGGAATGCGTTGTGTTCCGGAAGGGGCGTGTACTGAAAAAACCAGTGTCGATGCGACCGGGCAGGATTCAACGCACGTCATACAGCCAGTGCATTCAATAGTCCTCACCTGGATTAATTTGTCTACCGGTATTTGTGATGGGCAATTTTTGGCGCATTTCCCACAATCAATACAACTGTCTGCATTACGGCGGATTTTAAACGGAGAAAACAGAGAAAAAAGGCCAAGCAGGGCACCATAAGGGCACAAATACCGACACCAAAGATGACGAATAAACAGGCTGGCGACGGTGAAAATAATCACACAGGCTAGCGTCGTCGTACCGATGTGACGGAAAAAATTGAGCATTTTAACGTCGATAATTATTCCGTAGGGTGACATGAGAAAGAGCTGAATTCCCTGAGCCGGTATTGAAAGCGCGATATACAGAAAAAAACTTAACAACACATATTTCAAACCGCGTAATGGAATATCCAGCCAGCGGGGGAGCGTAAAATGACGCCCCATGCATTTCATCCCCAGACTGGCAAGCAGTTCCGATAGCGTACCCACGGGACACAGCCATGAGCAGAATGCTTTTTTAAACAGCAAACTTATCAGAACAAACGCCGCCAGAAGCAGCATGGACGCGGCGTGAATAGGGGGAAGCAAACCGGTTTCCACAGTGTATCTGGCGTTCATCAACCCGGCGATGGGCAACCATCCTTCAATCCCGCCGGGCCTGGGAATATACACACTGGTACCGCCCGTTTCATAAAAGCGGACCCAGAAATAGAAACTGACGCCAATATAAATATTGATGGCCAGCAACAGATATTGCGTGGCTTTGCGCCAGGTTAGGGCATTTCGCCAGTCATTCCAGGGTAATTTCCCGCCTGTTGTTCCCTGACGGCGTTGCCAGCGTGTTCTCTTCGTTTCGCTCATGACTGCCCATTTTTCCAGAACGTGCATCTATAATGCGACTATGCTACGGCGGAACCCAAAGGCGAGAATTGATTTATATCCTGATAATGGTTGGCTGCGCAGATAAATAACGTTTTGCGCTACGTCGTACCTATAAAGTGTTATTTTTCCGGCGGTGATTGTTTATTTTGAAAAAGAGTGAGGGGGCAATGTAAAGCCCCCTGTTTATGACAGGCATCCGTGGGTTACGGATGCGTAATAAAGCGCGAAAGTCTCTGACGCAGTAATCGGTTTTCCTCTCTTAATTGTGCATTCTCTTCCAGCAACGTGAGCGCAACGGCAATGCCTGGCCAGTCCAGCGCCAGTTCGTGGCGTAACCGCAAGGCTCGTCGCACGACAGCGGCGGCATGGTCGTCGAATTGCCAGGGGGCCGCTTTGCGCTCGTAAGGCTCAATCACGCCCAGGCCGACAATTTCGTTGAGTTCTTCTTCTGATACACCGGTATGTAGACAAAATTCGGTGATGGTAAAGGTGACAGTGACATTCGCCATTATGCTTTCCCCCACTCTTTGCGCGGTTCAAAGGACGTTTGTGTCTCTGCCAGCTGTTGCCAGAGGGCTGCTGTCGCGGCGTCCGGTTTTGGCGGCATCACTATCTTAATTACCGCATACAGGTCGCCAGTATGCTTTTTACTTACCAGCCCCTTACCTTTGATGCGTAACCGTTGTCCCGCCTGACTCCCGGGCGGGATCGTCAGCAAAATGCTCTCTTTTAACGTCGGCACGGTGACTTTGGTACCCAGTGCGGCTTCCCACGGCGCCAGCGGCAGGACGATCTCCAGATCCTGGTTGACGATGTCAAACAGAGGATGCGGCGCAATACGGAAAACCAGCCACAGGTCGCCATTGGGTCCGCCGTTTTCGCCTGGCGTTCCCTGGCCTTTGAGACGAATACGTTGCCCATTTCCCACGCCCGCCGGGATTTTTACATTCAGCGTTTTGGGTATTTCCTGCTCCACAAGGCCAAATGCGTTATATACCGGCAAGGTATAGCTGATGGTTCGCGAGTGTTCAGCCAGGGTCTCTTCGAGAAATATCGCCACCTCAATCTCGATATCGTGCCCCCGGGTTGCCGGGCGCTGGCGAGACTGTCGGCCATGCTGACCAAAAATCGACGAAAAAATATCATCAAAATCTTCAGTGTTATAACTCTGGTTTTCACCTTGCTGGAATGCGCGGTTAAATTGCGGATCGTTGCGATGCTGCCACAACTGATCATATTCTGCCCGGCGCTGTTCATCACTGAGCACTTCCCACGCCTGCGCAACCTCTTTAAAGCGGGTTTCGGCATCGGGTTCTTTGCTGACATCAGGATGGTACTTGCGGGCCAGTCGGCGATAGGCGGTCTTGATAGTCTTGAGATCATCCGTCGGTTTTACGCCCATAATGGCGTAATAATCCTTTAATTCCATAGCGTTCTCTCTCATAAATCACGGCATGCAAAAGAAATCCCCTGAAAAAGCATCACCGTTAAGTGTAGGGTAATCCTAAGAAACGCGTCTGCAAACCGAAAAACATCATTTTGCTGGATGAGATCAATCCACGGATAGCGGGTCTCCTGAGGGCATTGCGGGCGCGAAATCAGGCTGTGGACATAACTTTACAGGCCAAAGGTTGCCAAAACCTCCTCAGGGGCTAAGATAACCCGCGTCAATCAGTGAGGGTGTAATGGCAAAACGACAACGGATGGGATGGTGGTTTCTGTGTCTGGCATGTGTCGTGGTGATGATTTGCACCGCGCAGCGCATGGCGGGTCTGCACGCGTTGCAGATGGAAACAGCCGCGACCGTCGTGGCCGTCCAGTCGGATGTGCCGTCTGAAGAGGCGACGTCGTCAGTCACACCGTGCGAACTGAGCGCGAAATCACTGCTGGCGTCACCGCCCGTGATGTTTGAAGGGGCGATTATTGTCCTCTGCCTGCTCCTTGCTCTACTGGCACCTCTGCGGGTTGTTCGCCTGCCGTTTTTCCCTCCGCGAGCCATCTCGCCCCCCACACTCAGAGTTCATCTCCGCTTTTGCGTTTTCCGTGAATGACAGACCGGTTTTTGCTAACGGTAAGTTAATTATTCATGGAGAAAAAATATGATTCTTATTTTCAGGCAGATGCTGTTCTGTCTGTTATTGCTATGGCTGCCCGTATCCTGGGCGGCAGACAACGGCTGGCTGCGCTCAGCGGAGAATGATCATGCCAGTGTGCGGCTGCGTGCCGATACCACTGCGCAGGGCGAAACTCGGCTGTTGCTGGAGGTAAAGCTGGAAAACGGCTGGAAGACCTACTGGCGTTCACCTGGAGAGGGCGGTGTTGCCCCTGCGATTGCCTGGAAAGGCGAGATGCCCGCCGTCGACTGGTTCTGGCCAACGCCTTCGCGTTTTGAGGTGGCGAATCTGACCACTCAGGGGTATCACGACCAGGTCAGCTTTCCGTTGGTGATTCGGGGAAAAGCGCCGGAGAAAATCGCAGGCATCCTGACGCTCTCAACGTGCAGCAACGTCTGTCTGCTGACCGATTATGCGTTTTCCGTTTCGCCGTCCCACCAGGACGCGACCTTTGCCCATGACTTTGCTCAGGCGATGGGGCGACTCCCCCTGTCTCAGGGACTGACCGATTCCATTACCGTTGGCGCGCGCGCCGGGGAACTGGTGGTTGAAGCCGAGCGGGCGGGAGGCTGGTCAACCCCTGGGTTGTATCTCGATACTGTCGATGACGCGGAAATCGGTAAACCGCAATTCCATATTGCGGGGACGACACTGCAGGCGACGATCCCTGTTCGCGATAGCTGGGGGGAAGGGGCGCCAGATCTCCGCGGGAAGAGCGTCACGCTGGTATTGACCAATGAGGGGATCGCGCAGGAGAGCACGCTCCCGGTGGGTAGCGCCCCTGCGCCATTGGCAGAAAACGCCGCCTTGCCGCTCTGGCAAGTGGTTCTGACGGCGCTACTGGGGGGATTTATTCTCAATTTGATGCCCTGCGTGTTGCCCGTTCTGGGGATGAAGCTCGGCTCCGTATTGCTGGTGGAGGAGAAAAACCGACACCAGGTGCGGCGGCAATTCCTCGCTTCGGTGGCGGGGATTATCGCCTCCTTTATGGCGCTGGCGCTGCTGATGACCGTGCTGCGGTTGACGAATCAGGCGCTCGGCTGGGGTATTCAATTCCAGAATCCGTGGTTTATTGGCGTCATGGTGGTGGTGATGCTGACCTTCAGCGCCAGCCTGTTTGGACTGTTTGAATTCCGGCTTCCTTCGGCAATGACAACCCGACTGGCGACCCAGGGTGGCAATGGGATGTCCGGTCATTTCTGGCAGGGGGCGTTCGCCACCCTGCTGGCGACGCCGTGCAGCGCACCGTTCCTTGGCACCGCCGTAGCGGTGGCCCTGACAGCACCGCTTCCGACGTTGTGGGGACTGTTTCTCGCACTGGGATTGGGGATGAGCCTGCCGTGGTTGCTGGTTGCGCTGCGCCCCGGCCTGGCGCTGAGTTTGCCACGTCCCGGTCGCTGGATGAACGGACTACGACGCCTGCTTGGGTTGATGATGCTGGGATCCGCAATCTGGCTGGCAACGCTTCTGCTGCCGCACATCGGACTTGCCACGCACGCCCCGACAAAAGAGAGCGTGGTCTGGCAACCCCTGAGTGAACAGGCCATTCAGCACGCGCTGGCACAAAACAAACGGGTGTTTATCGACGTCACCGCAGACTGGTGTATCACCTGTAAGGTCAATAAATACAACGTATTGCAGAAAGAGGCTGTGCAGGATGCGCTGCAACAGCCGGATGTTGTTGCCCTGCGCGGCGACTGGACGCTCCCTTCCGATGAGTTGTCTGAATTTCTGAAAAAACGTGGCCGCGTTGCCGTGCCATTTAACCAAATTTATGGCCCCGGAATACCGGAAGGCCAGGCGTTACCCACCTTACTGACGCAGGAGATGGTCCTACAAACGCTGGAAAACGCAAAAGGAGTTATGCCATGAAATACCTGATTATTTTGCTCTTCACAGTGTTCTCTGGTTTGAGTATGGCGAAAGAGGCGGCACCGTTTACGCCGGAGCAAGAAAAACAGATCGAAGCGCTGATTCAGGAAGCGTTGTTTAACGATCCTGCCAGTCCGCGCATTGGCGCGAAAAAGGCGACGCTGACGCTCATCAACTTTACGGACTACAACTGCCCCTACTGCAAACAGCTTGATCCCATGCTGGTAAAAATCGTGCAGAAATACCCCCAGGTCGCGGTGGTGATTAAGCCGTTGCCCTTTAAAGGGGAAAGTTCGGTTCTGTCGGCACGTACGGCGCTGACGACCTGGCGCGACCATCCTGAACAGTTCCTGGCGCTGCATGAAAAACTGATGCAGAAACGGGGATATCACACCGCCGCCAGCATTGCGCAGGCGCAGGAAAAAGCAGGTACGGCCGCAGTGACGCTGGATGAAAAAAGCAATGAGACTTTGAGTACCAACCTGCAGCTTGCCCGGCTGGTTGGCGTTCAGGGGACGCCAGCGACAATCATCGGGGATGAAATGATCCCCGGCGCAGTGCCCTGGGAGACGCTTGAAGAAGTTGTCAAAGAGAAACTGGCGGCGGCTAATGGTCAGTAAGTTACGGCGCTGGCTGCGCGAAGGGCTTATCTTGCTGGCGCTGCTGACCGTTGTTACGGTACTGGTTGATGCCTGGCGCGCGCCACAGGTTCCACCCACTTTTGACAGCACGCCGCTGCAAACGGTGGACGGGGAAACCGTCACCCTGGCGAGACTCAGCGAAGAGAATCCGGTCTTGCTCTATTTTTGGGCAAGCTGGTGCGGTGTTTGTCGTTTCACGACCCCGGATGTCGCGCGACTTCACCAGGACGGGGTCAACGTGATGACCATTGCGCTGCGTTCTGGCAGCGAGGCTGAGGTCTCTCGCTGGCTGACGCGCAAAAACGTCACGTTTCCGGTCATCAATGATGCGAGTGGCGAGATATCCCGACGCTGGGAAATCAGCGTAACGCCGACGCTGGTGATCGTTTCAAAGGGAGAGGTCGTCTCCACCACCAGCGGCTGGACCAGCTACTGGGGGATGAAACTTCGACTATGGTGGGCTAACGCGTTTTGAAACCATGCCGGGGAAACCCGGCATTTTTTCATGTCCGCCACATTTCATTCTGCACATTCATGGCATCCATATTTCGCTCCCCAACGAAGCAAACCCTGAGGATCGCGGACAAAATCGCGTATCGGCTTTTTTCTGGGGGAACAACGTATGGTCGTATTCTGGGAGTCCGGGCTTTACCTGATGTTGATGATCACCGCTACATTTGTACTGGCGGGAATGGTGAAAGGCGTCACTGGTATGGGGCTACCCACCGTGGCGATGGGGATTCTGGGGGCGCTGGTCTCCCCGGTTGCCGCCGCCGCGATGCTGCTGTTACCGTCACTGATCAGCAATCTGTTTCAATTCGGCGGTGGGGGCAATACCCGAACATTGCTAAAACGTCTCTGGCCGATGCTTTCCATGGTCGTCATCGCCACACTGCTTGCCAGCGTCTGGATTGCAGGTGGCGATACCCGCCGCACTCAGTTTGCGCTTGGCGTCGCACTGATTCTTTACGCGCTGTGGACACTGGCCGGGAAACGAATCCGGGTCGATCCGCAGCGTGAAAAACCGGTGTCAATGATGGTCGGCGTGGTGACGGGACTGCTGACTGGCGGCACGGGTGTTTTCGTGATGCCCGCTGTGCCGTGGCTCCAGTCCCTTGGATTTGAGAAAGAGGAGCTGGTGCAGGCGTTGGGTATCTCTTTCACCTTCTCGACGCTGGCATTAGCGCTCGGATTATGGTGGCACGGCGCGTTGCCGGTTCAGTCTGTCACCTTATCGGCATTCGCCATTATTCCCGCGCTTGTCGGGCAGTGGATCGGCACCCGTGTTCGCCGGGTGATTTCACCGCAGGTGTTTAAGCGGTGCTTTTTACTCTGCCTGATGGGGCTCGGGAGCGAGATGATCGTTCGGGCGGTGTAAGTGCCATCGTGACGTTGCGGGGATTGCGTGCCAGGGTTAATGCAGATTATCCGGGACAAAGGGGGGCTTATGGCGTCGTTGATTTCAGAAAATGAAGAGCAGTTCGAACTCGAGTCAAGGATGGCGCTGACCGCTGCGGTAATGGCGGATAAATCGCGCTCACGCATGTTGAGCGCCTTAATGGATGGGCGCGCGTGGACGGCAACGGAACTGAGTGCGGTGGCGGATGTTTCAGCCTCCACCGCCAGCGCGCATCTGGCGCGTTTATGTGAACAACGCTTTGTTATCTCGCTGGCTCAGGGGAGACATCGCTATTTTCGGCTGGCAAGTACAGAGATAGCGCAATTACTGGAACGATTAATGGGGGTCGCGTGGGCGTCATCCGCGACACGTAAAATTACCACGCCACCAGGCTTACGCCATGCCCGCACCTGCTATGACCACCTTGCGGGAGAAATCGCCGTCATGCTTTTTGACACCCTGGTTTCCCGGCAATGGGTAACGGCCCAGGGCGATGCGTTAACGCCGCTGGGGCAGGCAAAACTCACCGAGCTGGGAATTGAGATTGGCGCGGGAGTCTCGCGTAGAAAGTTGAGCTGCGGCTGCCTGGACTGGAGCGAACGGCGCTACCATACCGGGGGCGTTCTCGGGGCCGCCCTGTTGACCTGGTTCGAACAACAGCGATGGATCACCACCACAGCGGGCAGTCGCCAGGTCACTTTTACGCAATTGGGGATCCGTAAACTTCAGCTTCACTTTGGCATTACCGCGTTGCGGTAAATCTTCCGTTTTGCGAAAGCGTTCCCGGAAAAATGTCATACTTCTGTCACACTTAGAAAAATTTGATAACAACAAGAGGTTGTAGGGATGAAAAAATCGTTACTCGCCGCCAGTGTGGCAGGGGTTTTATTGGTGTCTGGCCACGCGCAGGCGCAGAGCACGCCAGAAGGGTATCAACTGCAACAAGTGTTAATGATGAGCCGCCATAACCTGCGCGCGCCGTTGGCCAATAATGGCAGCGTCCTTGAACAATCTACGCCAAACAAGTGGCCTGAATGGGATGTGCCTGGCGGTCAGCTCACCACCAAAGGCGGGATACTGGAAGTGTATATGGGCCATTATATGCGTGAGTGGCTGGCAGAGCAGGGGATGGTGAAGTCAGGCGAATGCCCGGCGCCGGATGCGGTCTACACCTACGCCAACAGCCTGCAACGCACGGTGGCGACGGCGCAGTTCTTTATCACCGGGGCATTCCCGGGGTGCGACATTCCTGTACACCATCAGGAAAAAATGGGCACCATGGACCCGACCTTTAACCCGGTGATCACCGATGATTCCGCGGCTTTTAGCCAGAAAGCGGTTCTCGCGATGGAGAAAGAGCGCAGCCAGATGCATCTTAATGAGAGCTATCAGTTGCTGGAGCAGATGACTAACTACAAAGACTCGCCGTCCTGCAAAGAAAAACAGCAATGTTCGCTTCTCGACGCCAAAGACAACTTTAGCGCGAAATACCAACAAGAACCCGGCGTTTCAGGTCCATTGAAGGTGGGAAATTCGCTGGTCGATGCCTTTACGCTGCAGTATTACGAAGGGTTCCCGATGGAAAAGGTGGCGTGGGGCGAGATCAAAACCGACCAACAATGGAAAGTGCTGTCGAAACTGAAGAACGGTTATCAGGATAGCCTGTTTACCTCCGCCGAGGTGGCGCGCAATGTGGCCCAACCGCTGGTGAAATATATTGATAAAGCGTTGGTGAGTGAGCGCAGTAGCGCGCCGAAAATCACCGTCCTGGTCGGCCATGACTCAAATATCGCGTCACTGTTGACCGCGCTGGATTTCAAACCCTATCAGTTACATAACCAGAATGAACGTACGCCGATTGGCGGTAAAATCGTGTTCCAGCGCTGGCATGACAGTAAAGCCAATCGCGATCTGATGAAAATAGAGTATGTGTACCAAAGCTCGCAGCAATTGCGTAATGCGGAGGTTCTGACGCTGAAATCACCGGCGCAGCGTGTGACGCTGGAGCTGAAAGGCTGTCCGATAGATTCAAATGGATTCTGCCCGATCGACAAGTTTGATCGTGTACTGAACGACGCGGCAAACTAAGTGAAAGGCTCCCCCGTGCGAACGGGGGAGTGATCGCTACACGTTTTTACGATCGATGGTTTGCTCGCCCCAATAGAGCGAATCTTTATCTGTTTTATTGAAGGCTTTGATCAACACTTCATCGCTGCCTTCTTCCCAAATCTTTTCCGCCAGTTTCTCGTCGTACTGGGCGACTTCAAAAATGGCCTCGGCTATTTCTGGTGACGTATTACGCAGACTTGCCCATTCGCCGACGCGATGAGCTTTCGCTTCTTGAGTTGGCATTCGAATCCTCCTGTTGAAGATTAGCCGTTAAGTTTTACTGCCAGGCCAGCGACATATTCGCCCTGGTAGCGCGCAATGGAGAGTTCCTCCTGGCTTGGCTGTCGTGAGCCGTCACCGCCTGCAATCGTGGTCGCGCCATACGGCGTTCCGCCACGAACCTGTGAAACGTCAAACAATTCCTGTGCGGCATACCCGATAGGCACAATCACCATGCCGTGATGCGCCAGGGTGGTCCAGGTTGATGTAATGGTTTGCTCCTGACCGCCGCCGGTTCCGGTTGAACTAAAGACACTGGCGAGTTTGCCGTACAGTGCGCCGGAAGCCCACAGCCCGCCGGTTTGATCCAGGAAGGTGCGCATTTGACCGGACATATTGCCAAAACGCGTGGGGGTGCCAAAAATAATTGCGTCATATTCTGGAAGTTCCTGCGGTGTTGCAACGGGTGCGTTCTGCGTTTTACCCCCGGCTTTTGCGAAGATATCAGGATGCATCGTTTCTGGTACGCGCTTAACGACAACCTCAGCGCCTTGTACCTTACTTGCCCCTTCAGCCACCGCATGCGCCATGGTTTCAATGTGTCCGTACATGGAATAATAAAGCACCAGAACTTTTGCCATTTTGCACTACTCCTCGGTTTTATCGTCTCCGTAGCGATTCGCTACCTCCATTTAAAGATATGACGTACTGGGGAGAGTGCAAATTTCACAACCATTCTTTTGATTTATAACAATATTCACACAACTTCTCGTTGACGCAAAATGATACATTTTTAACCATGTGATTTTCCCAGTCATAAGAAAGGCTTATTGATTTCCGTGGGGGATTATTTCTTTTATTACGGTGATCCTGTTGCAGGATATTACGGTTTACTGGCCGCCAGAGGGATCTTCACTAAGCTTATTCCCACGCAGCGAAAATGATGGCGATGTCCATCTGTTGTGTGAGGAGTCACTCCTCGGTACCTATGCAGTATGATGTCTAATCAATGACGGAGGTCAGTAATGGCAAACCATCGGGGCGGTTCCGGCAACTTTGCGGAAGACCGTGAAAGAGCATCAGAAGCAGGCCGTAAAGGTGGCCAAAACAGCGGGGGTAACTTCAAGAACGATCCGCAACGTGCATCAGAAGCAGGCAAAAAAGGGGGCAAAAGTAGTCACGGTAACCGTAACAGCTAGCCTGTCTGAATCTTTCATGGCGTTGGGTTCAGGTGAAACGCACACGCCATGATGCCACCGCCGCCGGATATTCCGGCGGTTTTTTTGGTCTGCAAGGTTGAACTGTAACAAAACGCAACGCAGACTAAAGGGATTCTGCTCATCAGGTGTCCCATGTCACGACGTTCAGGTTATTCCTTCTCCATAAAGCCCCAGGAAGCCATTCTCATCATCATCACGATGTTTTGGGGTGGTACCTTTCTGGCCGTGCAATATGCGGTCACGCAGAGTGGGCCGTTTTTCTTTGTCGGTATTCGTTTTGCGACAGCGGCGCTGGCTGTGGCGTTGTTGTCGCTGCGCACATTGCGCGGATTAACCTGGCTGGAATGTAAAGCGGGTGTGGCGATCGGTGTCTCGATAGCGCTCGGCTACAGCCTGCAAACCTGGGGGTTACAGTTCATCCCTAGCAGCAAATCTGCCTTTATCACGGCGATGTATGTGCCGCTGGTGCCCTTGCTGCAATGGCTTTGCCTGGGACGGATGCCGGGTTTGATGCCCTGCGCAGGCATCGTGCTGGCGTTCATTGGACTGATTTTTCTTGCGGGGCCAGGCGACAATTTACTGGCGCTGGGCGAAGGCGAGTTGATTACGCTTGCCAGCGCGGTGGCGATTGCCGCAGAAATTATTCTTATCAGCGCATGGGCGGGGAAGGTCGATGTCCGTCGGGTGACGGTGGTGCAACTGGCCACGGCATCGCTGGTGGCGTTTATCGCTATGGTTCCGGCCGGGGAGTCAGTCCCGCCGATGTCCACGGGATTGCTGGTGGTCGCGCTCGGCCTTGGGATCTTCAGTGCCATTATTCAGGTGACGATGAACTGGGCGCAGCGCAGCGTTTCGCCGACGCGGGCAACGGTCATTTATACCGGTGAACCGGTATGGGCAGGGATTTTTGGCCGCATTGCCGGGGAGCGTTTACCGTTACTGGCGCTGTTGGGCGCGGTATTTATTATTGCGGGCGTGCTGGTCAGTGAATTGAAGTTAAAACGGAAAACACCTTCAGTGGAGAACGCCGCTGACGACGCGTCGCAAGTGCCATCGGACCCTCAGTAAGCAAAACCAATCCTGGGTTAACCCCTGCAAGTTTTGTTATGATCATGGCAAATAAAAAAGGAGAGGGCGCATGGCACAAAGCGCAGTCAAAAAACCAGGTAAACGTTCACAGGCCGTCAGCGCAAAACGCCAGGCCATTCTTAACGCCGCATTAAACACCTTTTCCCAGTATGGCATTCATGGCACCCGGCTTGAGCAGGTTGCTGAACTGGCTGGCGTATCCAAAACCAATCTTCTCTATTATTACCCGTCAAAAGAGGCGCTGTATGTGGCGGTACTGCGTCAGATCCTCGACATCTGGCTGGCGCCGCTGAAGGCGTTTCGTGAGGATTTTGCACCGCTGGTGGCTATCAAAGAGTACATTCGCCTGAAGCTGGAGGTTTCCCGTGATTACCCGCAGGCCTCAAGGCTGTTTTGCATGGAAATGCTGGCGGGGGCGCCGTTGCTGATGGAAGAGTTAACGGGCGATTTGAAGAAGTTGATTGACGAGAAATCTGCGCTTATCGCTGGCTGGATCGACAGCGGCAAGCTTGCGCCTGTCGATCCGCACCATCTTATCTTTATGATTTGGGCTTCAACGCAACATTACGCGGATTTTGCCCCTCAGGTGGAAGCCGTGACGGGCGCAACGCTGCGTGATGAAGCCTTTTTTAACCAAACGGTTGAGAGCGTTCAGCGGATGATCATTGAAGGCATTCGCGTGCGTTAACCGGCGGGCGGCAACGGGCAGCTTAAATCACCTTCTTCACACTGGAGCAGCGAGGCTAAAAACGCGTCGCGCTCAGCGGTTTTGTCCGCCAGACACTGACTGGCGATCATGGCCTGAGCGCTACCGCCTTCCGTACCGGAGCTGAGTAATGCGCAATCAGCATCTCTGAGCGCAATCCATGCGGCCTGCGCTTTTTTCAGCAATTCACGCTGCGGCGGCGCGGCGCGGGTTAGCGCATTCTGATAGGTCTCATTGAGTTTTTTATCGGCTGCCTGAAATTGTGCGGCGGCGCAGGTGTTCATTTCGGTTTGCGTGCTGGCGTTTGCGCAGTCATCGGCCAGCGCCTGACTGCTCAACAGCAGCGCAGCACACGTCAGTAAAATTCGGTTCATGCTTCCCTCTGGCTCCATAAAAAAAGCTCCGTTACCGGAGCCTTAATTAACCACAGCCTTAGCCAATTGTCATCAGGCTGGCGTTACCTCCGGCAGCCGCGGTGTTAACGCTGAGGGAACGTTCAATGTACAGCCGCTCCAGCAGAATATTGGTTTCACCACGGGCAAATCCCTGTACAGAAACGATGGCTCCTTCGCGTGCGGCAACGGCTTCACACAGGGCGCGCAGCTGATCGGAGTCACCGTGGAAGAGCACCGCATCGAACGGTTGCGACGTCAGCCCATCGCGTTTCGCAAACTGAATACGCTTTGCAACGGCGGCAGGCAGGCGTTTTGCCAGCTCACGATGGGCGCTATCATCCGGCCACAAAATCAGACTGCCGACCGACAAGACGGCGGCAATCTGGACCAGGGCATCCTGCTCGTCTTCCGCCAGACATAACACACGTTCGCGCGGCAACAGTGTCCAGGTGTTGCGTTCCCCGGTGGGGCCTGGCAGTACGCGTTGTGTCCCGGACTGGCTGAGCTCGCTGAACTGCTGGCAGAGCGCGCGCAGTTCCGGGCTGTTTTCTGCCCATTGCGTTAATGCTTCCAGCGGCTGAATTAGCGCTGATTTTACCTGGGCATCGACAGCGTAGTGGGCATCCTGACGCGCCAGCGTCGTCCCCAATGCTTTCTCCGGGCGGTTTGCCAGAAGGCGGTACAGATACAGCGGACCGCCTGCTTTTGGTCCGGTTCCGGATAACCCTTCGCCGCCAAACGGCTGCACGCCGACCACCGCGCCGACCATGTTGCGGTTAACGTACAGGTTACCCACACGTGCCGAGCCGGTGACCTGGGCGATCGTTTCATCGATACGGGTGTGTACGCCGAGCGTCAGCCCGTACCCGGAGGCGTTAATTTGTTCGATCAACGCATCCAGATTGTTACGGTTGTAGCGCACCACGTGGAGCACCGGTCCGAACACCTCTTTTTGCAGCTCGTCAAAGCTTTCCAGCTCAATCAACGTCGGGGCGATAAAGGTTCCGGTCTGCCATTCACGGGCATCGTCGCTGTTTTCACGGACGGCCTGGAACACCGGACGGCCTTTAGCGCGCATGGCCTGAATATGGCCTTCGATGTTGCTTTTTGCTTCATGGTCGATAACCGGACCGATATCCGTGGTCAGGCGACCCGGATTGCCCATCCGACATTCGGCCATCGCGCCGCGCAGCATCTTCAGGGTATGTTCAGCGATGTCGTCCTGCAGACACAATACGCGCAGGGCAGAGCAGCGCTGCCCGGCACTGTCAAACGCGGAAGCCAGCACATCCACCACCACCTGTTCGGTGAGGGCTGATGAATCAACAATCATGGCGTTCATTCCGCCGGTTTCCGCAATCAGCGGGATCGGACGACCCTGAGCATCCAGGCGTGTGGCGAGCGTGCGTTGCAACAGCGTGGCGACTTCTGTTGAACCGGTAAACATCACACCGCGCACACGATTATCGGCGGTCAGTTGCGCGCCTACGGTTTCGCCCCGACCTGGCAGCAACTGCACAACGCCGGCAGGCACGCCCGCTTCACGCAGGATCGCAATCCCCTGAGCGGCGATCAGCGGCGTCTGTTCTGCCGGTTTTGCCAGCACACTGTTGCCTGCCGCCAGTGCAGCGGCGACCTGTCCGGTGAAAATCGCCAGTGGGAAGTTCCAGGGGCTGATGCAGACTACCGGACCTAACGGACGGTGTGTTTCATTGTCGAAATCATCGCGTACCTGGCCTGCGTAATAGTGCAGGAAGTCCACGGCTTCACGCACTTCGGCAATGGCGTTGCTGAAGGTTTTACCGGCTTCGCGCACCAGAATGCCAATCAGTTGCTGCATCTGACTTTCCATCAACACGGCGGCGCGTTGCAAAATCGCGGCGCGCTCCTGCGGCGGTGTGGCAAACCAGATAGGGGCGCTATCCACCGCGCTTTGCAGCGCTTGCTCGACTTCCCCTTGGTTGGCTTCGCGCACGAAACCGACGGTATCTTTTGGCTCTGCAGGGTTAATCACAGGCACCATTTCACCGTCGACAACCGACTGTTCCAGCATCGGTTTCGCCTGCCATTTTTGCAGGGCGCTATTGAGCAGGGCGGAGGAAAGAGAGGCCAGACGGTGTTCGTTGGCCAGATCCAGACCGCCGGAGTTCTCCCGGCCCTCACCATAGAGGTCGCGAGGCAGCGCAATTTTTGGATGCGGGAGCCCGGCTTGTCCTTCCTGTTGCGCCAGTTTCTCGACGGCCTCAACGGGATCAGCCACCAGTTCATCCAGTGGTAACGTGGCGTCGGCGATGCGGTTAACAAAAGAGGTATTCGCCCCGTTTTCCAGCAGGCGGCGCACCAGGTAGGCCAGCAGCGTTTCGTGCGTGCCGACTGGCGCATAAATGCGGCAAGGACGGTTGAGTTTACCGTCGGCAACCTTACCGGTGACTTGCTCGTACAGGGGTTCGCCCATGCCATGCAGGCACTGGAACTCATACTGACCCGGATAATAGTTTTGCCCAGCCAGTTGATAAATCGCCGCCAGCGTGTGGGCGTTGTGGGTGGCGAACTGCGGATAAATCAGGTTCGGCACGCCAAGCAGTTTCTTCGCACAGGCAAGGTAAGAAACATCGGTATACACCTTACGCGTATAAACAGGATAACCTTCCAGACCGTCCATCTGCGCGCGTTTGATTTCGCTATCCCAGTAGGCGCCTTTCACCAGACGGATCATCAGACGGCGGCGCGAGCGAGTCGCCAGGTCTACCAGATAATCAATCACCAACGGGCAGCGTTTCTGGTAAGCCTGGATAACAAAGCCAATACCGTTCCAGCCTGCCAGTTCCGGTTCAAAACAGAGTTTTTCCAGCAGGTCGAGCGAGATCTCCAGACGATCGGCTTCCTCGGCATCGATGTTAATACCGATATCGTACTGGCGCGCCAGCAGGGTTAGAGACTTCAGGCGCGGGTACAGCTCTTCCATGACGCGGTCATACTGCGCGCGGCTATAGCGCGGGTGCAGCGCCGAGAGCTTGATGGAGATGCCCGGACCTTCGTAAATACCGCGACCGTTCGAGGCCTTACCAATCGCGTGGATTGCCTGCTGGTAGGAAACCATATAGGCCTGGGCATCTACCGCGGTCAGCGCGGCTTCACCCAGCATGTCGTAGGAGTAGCGGAAACCTTTATCTTCCAGCTTGCGCGCATTAGCCAGCGCTTCTGCAATGGTTTCTCCGGTTACGAACTGTTCGCCCATCAGGCGCATCGCCATATCCACGCCTTTGCGGATCAGCGGCTCACCGCTCTTGCCGATAATACGGTTCAGTGAACGGGAGAGGTTGGCTTCGTTATGCGTTGACACCAGTTTACCGGTGAACAGCAGACCCCAGGTCGCCGCGTTGACAAACAGCGACGGGCTGCGGCCAATGTGTGACTGCCAGTTGCCATTACTGATTTTGTCGCGGATCAGCGCATCGCGCGTGGCTTTATCGGGAATACGCAGCAGCGCTTCCGCCAGACACATCAACGCCACCCCTTCTTGCGAAGAGAGGGAGAACTCCTGCAACAGGCTTTGAACCATGCCGGCACGACCGCTGGCCGTTTTCTGGTTGCGGAGTTTTTCCGCCAGTTGCCAGGCCAGTTTATGCGCCTGTTCTGCAACAGGTTGCGGCAGGCGAGCCTGCTCCATCAGCATCGCGACGGCATCCGTTTCGGCGCGACGGTATGCGCTGGTGATGGCGGCGCGTGAAACCGACTGGGGTAAAATATGCTCAGCAAACTCGAGGAAAGGCTGGTGGATTTCATCCGGGTGGGCGAGGGACTCTTCGCCTTCGTTTGCCGCACCTGCCAGTAGTGCCGGGAGTTCTGGCAGATCGTCATTGTTTTCCAGTTTTTCCAGATAATTAAAAATTGCCTGTTTGATGAGCCAGTGTGGGGTGCGATCGATACGTATTGCCGCTGATTTAATACGTTCGCGCGTCGCGTCATCCAGCTTAACCCCCATCGTGGTGGTTCCCATGCCGTGTGCTCCTGTTATTCTGGTAAGTAGTACTAATGGTTATCGAGAAATATCTACTATGTTGCAACTTTGTGCAACCTTGTTAAGTGTGATGTGGCTTGCAAGCTTAAAAATGAATGAATTGTTAAATATTGGCTGGGTGTTCTCTAATCGGGAAATAAAAAGTGAATTATTTTCTCTGCGGTAGTTAACACTTTTAAAAGGTGCAACCTTGAAAAATGTGAGAGAGTGCAACCTATAGAAAAATGGTATGCCGTCGAATAAAAAAATGATGTAAATGGTGTGTTAAATCGATTGTGAATGACCACAGCTTCCGGCAGGATACGGTCGCCCTGGTAAACATATACACCACTGCCACGTTCCGGCAGGGGATAAACGGCAAGTATCGATATTGCCGATAAATGATTCTGGAGATTTTTGATGGCTATTAGCACACCGATGCTGGTGACATTTTGTGTCTATATTTTGGGCATGATATTAATTGGGTTTATGGCATGGCGTTCAACGAAGAACTTTGATGATTATATTCTGGGGGGCCGTAGCCTTGGTCCATTTGTGACCGCATTATCGGCGGGCGCATCGGATATGAGCGGCTGGTTACTGATGGGGCTGCCAGGCGCGATTTTCATTTCGGGCATTTCAGAAAGCTGGATTGCAATTGGCCTGACATTAGGCGCGTGGATTAACTGGAAATTGGTGGCGGGCCGTCTGCGCGTGCATACCGAATACAACAATAACGCGTTAACCTTGCCGGACTATTTCACCGGACGTTTTGAAGACAATAGCCGCATTCTGCGTATTATCTCCGCGTTGGTTATTCTGCTGTTTTTCACCATCTATTGTGCTTCTGGCATTGTGGCGGGGGCGCGTCTGTTTGAAAGCACCTTCGGCATGAGCTATGAAACGGCGTTGTGGGCAGGGGCAGCCGCGACCATCATTTATACCTTTATTGGCGGTTTCCTCGCGGTAAGCTGGACCGATACCGTTCAGGCCAGTCTGATGATTTTTGCGCTGATCCTGACCCCGGTTATGGTCATTATCGCCGTGGGTGGTTTTGGCGACTCGCTGGAAGTGATCAAGCAAAAGAGCATTGAGAATGTGGACATGCTCAAAGGGCTGAATTTTGTCGCCATTATTTCCCTGATGGGCTGGGGGCTGGGTTACTTCGGTCAGCCGCATATCCTGGCGCGTTTCATGGCGGCGGACTCGCACCACAGCATTGTGCATGCGCGTCGTATCAGTATGACCTGGATGATCCTGTGTCTGGCGGGGGCAGTAGCCGTCGGCTTCTTCGGTATCGCTTACTTCAACGATAATCCGGCACTGGCTGGGGCGGTTAACCAGAACTCTGAGCGTGTATTCATCGAACTGGCGCAAATTCTGTTCAACCCGTGGATTGCCGGTATTCTGCTGTCTGCCATTCTGGCGGCGGTGATGTCGACTCTGAGCTGCCAGTTGCTGGTGTGCTCCAGTGCGATTACCGAAGATCTGTACAAAGCTTTCCTGCGCAAAGGTGCCAGCCAGCAAGAATTAGTGTGGGTAGGGCGCCTGATGGTGCTGGTGGTGGCGCTGGTATCTATCGCGCTGGCGGCCAACCCTAATAATCGGGTTCTTGGCCTGGTAAGTTACGCCTGGGCTGGTTTTGGCGCTGCATTTGGTCCAGTGGTACTGTTTTCTGTAATGTGGTCGCGCATGACCCGCAACGGTGCTCTGGCTGGAATGATCATCGGTGCTGTAACGGTCATCGTCTGGAAACAGTTCGCCTGGCTGGGTCTGTATGAAATCATTCCGGGCTTTATTTTCGGTAGCGTTGGTATCGTCGTCTTCAGTCTGCTGGACAAAGCACCGTCTGCCGCCATGCAGGCGCGCTTTGCGAAAGCGGATGCGCACTACCATTCGGCACCGCCATCGCGTCTGCAGGAGCAGTAACAGAGCCTGAAGGCAGCGAACTGCTGGCCGGATAAGACGCTTACGCATCATCATCCGGCAAAAACTCTCTCCAGCCCGCCACGTGCGGGCTTTTTCGTCTCAGCATCCCACAAAGAATTAATAACCATTAATCAGCTAAGTATTTACATTCTTTCATCATAATCAAAACATTCTGCTTGAGTTTTCTTTCTCTGTAATGATAATCACTATCACTGCAATTTACTTTTCTTTGCATCAGTTGACTAAGAATAACGTTTAAGGGCCCACGGCATGTTTGTTCCGTTTCTAATTATGTTACGCGAAGGGTTAGAAGCTGCGCTGATTGTGAGTTTGATCGCCAGCTATCTGAAGCGTACCCAGCGTGGTCGCTGGATTGGTGTGATGTGGATTGGGGTGATACTGGCGGCGGGATTGTGCCTGGCGCTGGGGATCATCATCAATGAAACCACAGGTGAATTTCCACAAAAGGAACAAGAACTGTTTGAAGGCATTGTGGCAGTCATTGCCGTGGTGATCCTGACCTGGATGGTGTTCTGGATGCGCAAAGTGTCGCGCAACGTCAAAGTACAACTGGAGCAGGCTGTCGATACTGCCTTGCAGCGGGGAAATCATCACGGCTGGGCGTTGGTCATGATGGTCTTCTTCGCCGTTGCCCGTGAAGGCCTTGAATCGGTGTTCTTCCTGTTGGCCGCGTTTCAACAGGACGTGGGGTTCTGGCCACCGCTGGGTGCGATGCTGGGGCTGGCAACCGCAGTGGTGCTCGGTTTCTTACTTTATTGGGGCGGGATCCGCCTTAATCTTGGCGCTTTTTTCAAATGGACCAGCCTGTTCATTTTGCTGGTTGCGGCCGGGCTTGCCGCGGGTGCGATCCGTGCGTTTCACGAAGCGGGACTGTGGAACCATTTCCAGGATGTGGCATTTGATATGAGCAATATTCTCTCAACCCATTCGCTGTTTGGAACGTTGATGGAGGGTATTTTTGGATATCAGGAAGCGCCCAGCGTGAGTGAAGTCGCGGTCTGGTTTATCTATCTGATTCCGGCGTTGGTGCTGTTTGCGCTGCCGCCTCGTGCAGGTACGACCGCGTCTCGTACAGCACCCTGAAAAATGTGGCGCAGAAAATTATTTAGTTACAACATACTTATTTAAAGGGATGAGTCATGACGATTAACTTCCGCCGTAACGCGCTACAGCTGGGTATTGCTGCGCTGTTCGCCTCCGCTTTTACTGCTCATGCAGCTGATATTCCACAGGTTAAAGTCACCGTTAATGATAAACAGTGTGAACCGATGACCCTCACAGTGAATGCCGGAAAAACGCAGTTCATTATTTTGAACCACAGCCAGAAAGCGCTGGAGTGGGAAATCCTCAAAGGCGTGATGGTAGTAGAAGAACGAGAAAATATCGCCCCAGGTTTCAGTCAGAAAATGACCGTAAATCTGCAACCGGGTGAATATGACATGACCTGCGGTCTGCTGACCAACCCGAAAGGGAAGCTGATCGTGAAAGGCAGTGCAACGGCGGATGCGGCGCAAAGCAACGCAATATTAAGTCTGAGTGGCGCGATTACCGAGTATAAAACCTATGTCACGGCGGAAACCGCACAACTGGTGACCGGCACCAAAGCGTTTACCGATGCCATCAAAGCGGGTGATATCGAGAAAGCAAAATCACTGTATGCGCCAACGCGTCAGCATTACGAGCGTATTGAACCTATCGCGGAACTCTTCTCTGATCTTGATGGCAGTATCGACGCGCGTGAAGATGATTACGAACAGAAAGCGGCAGACCCGAAATTTACCGGCTTCCATCGCCTGGAAAAAGCCCTGTTCGCCGACAACAGTACGAAAGGCATGGAAAAATATGCCGACCAACTTTATACCGACGTGGTTGATCTGCAAACGCGTATCAGCGAGTTAGCGTTCCCGCCGTCAAAAGTGGTGGGCGGCGCGGCCGCTCTGATTGAAGAAGTTGCCGCCACTAAAATTAGCGGTGAAGAAGAACGCTACAGCCGCACTGACCTGTGGGACTTCCAGGCAAACATCGATGGCGCACAAAAGATCGTCAACCTTCTGCGTCCACAGCTCCAAAAATCCAATGCAGAATTACTGGCGAAAGTGGATGCCAACTTTAAGAAAGTGGATGCAATCCTGGCGAAATATCGCACTAAAGAGGGATTTGAAACCTATGACAAGCTGACCGATGCCGATCGCAACGCTCTGAAAGGGCCAATCACGACGCTGGCGGAAGACTTGTCTCAATTGCGCGGCGTACTGGGTCTGGATTAAGCACCATGCAGCAAGATAATGAAAACGGCGTGAGCGAACCGTCACGCCGACGTTTACTGAAAGGGATGGGAGCATTGGGCGGCGCGCTGGCGCTGGCGGGAGGCTGTCCGGTGGCTCATGCGCAAAAATCGCAAAGTGCGCCGGGGACCTTGTCGCCGGATGCCCGTAGCGAAACGCAACCCTTCTACGGTGAACATCAGGCGGGTATTCTCACGCCGCAGCAGGCGTCTATGGTGCTGGTGGCCTTTGACATTCTGGCCAGTGATAAAGCGGATCTCGAACGTCTGTTTCGCTTGTTGACGCACCGTATCGCTTTCCTGACGACGGGAGGGCCCGCGCCTGAAACGCCTAATCCGCGCTTGCCGCCTATGGACTCCGGGATCCTCGGCGCCTGGATCGCACCGGACAATCTGACTATGACGCTCTCGGTGGGGCACTCGTTGTTCGATGAGCGCTACGGATTACAGGCTCATCTGCCGAAAAAACTGCAGAAAATGACGCGCTTTCCAAATGATTCACTGGATGCGGGGTTATGCCACGGGGATCTGCTCTTACAGATTTGCGCCAATACCCAGGATACGGTGATTCATGCGCTACGCGATATTATTAAGCACACACCGGATCTCCTGAGCGTGCGCTGGAAGCGGGAAGGGTTTATCTCCGATCACGCAGCACGCAGTAAGGGAAAAGAGACGCCAGTCAATCTGCTGGGCTTTAAAGATGGCACCGCCAATCCCGACAGCGCAGACGCCAGGCTGATGCAGGATGTGGTGTGGGTGACCGCAGAACAAGGGGAACCTGCGTGGGCGACAGGAGGCAGTTATCAGGCTGTCCGCCTGATTCAGTTCCGCGTTGAGTTTTGGGACAGGACGCCGCTGAAAGAGCAGCAGACCATTTTTGGTCGTGATAAACAGACCGGGGCGCCGCTGGGAATGCAGCACGAACATGATGTACCGGATTACGCCAGTGACCCGGAAGGAAATGTGATCGCGCTGGACAGCCATATTCGACTGGCGAATCCGCGCACAGCGGAAACCCAATCCAGTCTGATGATGCGCCGTGGCTACAGTTACTCGCTCGGCGTGACCAATTCTGGACAACTGGATATGGGACTGCTGTTCGTCTGTTATCAGCACGATCTGGAAAAAGGCTTTTTGGCCGTGCAAAAAAGGCTGAATGGCGAAGCGCTCGAGGAGTACGTTAAGCCGATAGGCGGCGGCTACTTCTTCGCACTACCCGGCGTAAAAAACGCCGACCGCTATCTGGGGCAATCCCTGCTGGAAGCCTGATGGTCAGCCCCGCTTTTCCTGCGGGGCTATTCCTCTCATCCTCATGAATGAAGATATTATTTTTTGAGCTAACCAATGTTCTGAAATAATTTTGTCATATCCCTGTAAGAGACTACTGTCAGCACAAAGAGAATTTTTCGTTAATGTAAAGTAAAAATGTTGTTGCGTTAATGATCGATTCTGATGTAATTATACGTATGAGCGGTAGTTCCCGGCAGTGATGGTCATTCACTATGGAGATCGCGAATGGTAAGGTCCTCAACTGGACATGTTTTTCACAGTAACCGCAGTACCTTACGCGGAAGTTTCTCCTCCGGTAGCCCACTCGTCACCCCTAAATTTCTCTCACTTCTTCTTAGCATTGTTACTGACGCCGTATACGGTGCGCGTAGCCGCGTGTGGTGTCTTTTTAGAAAGCAAGCTATGGCTTACAAGGAAGCCAACCCTCAGATGTGTGTGCGCATAATCGTGCTGCCAGCGGCACGTGTGATGTATACCTACAACTCAAGGTGCTATCCATGGGAAGACAAAAAGCAGTGATCAAAGCTCGTCGCGAAGCAAAGCGTGTGCTGAGACGGGATTCGCGTAGCCATAAGCAACGTGAAGAAGAGTCGGTCACCTCGCTTGTGCAGATGGGCGGCGTAGAAGCAATTGGCATGGCGCGCGACAGTCGCGACGCAACACCGATTGCTGCGCGAAATGAGGCTCAGGCGCACTACCTGAACGCCATTGAGAGTAAACAGCTGATCTTTGCTACGGGTGAGGCCGGGTGTGGTAAAACCTGGATCAGCGCGGCAAAAGCAGCAGAGGCCCTGATACATAAAGATGTAGAAAGGATCATTGTCACCCGTCCAGTCCTGCAGGCCGACGAAGATCTCGGCTTCTTGCCTGGGGATGTTTCGGAGAAATTCGCGCCTTATTTTCGCCCGGTCTATGATGTGCTGGTGAAACGTCTGGGTGCGTCTTTTATGCAGTATTGCCTGCGACCTGAGATTGGTAAGGTGGAAATCGCGCCGTTCGCATATATGCGCGGACGTACATTTGAAAATGCAGTTGTCATTCTCGACGAGGCTCAGAATGTGACTGCTGCGCAGATGAAAATGTTTTTAACTCGCCTCGGGGAGAACGTCACGGTGATCGTCAATGGTGATATTACCCAATGCGATTTACCTGCTCACGTTCAGTCAGGGCTCAGTGACGCGTTAGCGCGTTTTGAAGAAGATGAGATGGTCGGGATTGTCCGATTCAACAAAGACGATTGCGTGCGTTCAGCGCTCTGCCAACGTACGCTTAATGCTTACCGCTAGCGGTAAGTGATCTCATAGCCCGGGAAACCGGGCTTTGTTTTGAGCCTGATCGTATTTGCTTATTTCGCACAGTGTGAATTTACTCTGCTGGAACCCGAGGAATTATTTTTTATCACTGTTCCCGTAATTGGCCCAGGCAACGTCAAAGAGTGTGTCATTCTCGTCAATTTTCTTTAACGCTAGTTCCACAAAGGTAAGAAGGTCATCGTTATAAATGCCGTCTGCCGTGACCTGCTATTCGCAATAGACCGCCATCTGTGTAGGTTTTTTTGATGGTAACCCCTGATGGAAGGCTGCTTCTGCAATGTGCGAATTCAGCCTTCCCCTGGCGTTTAGATTATGTGTCGATGAGAATTACGAACCTGTTGGCGTTTCGGTGGCCCTGGAGTCTCTGATGTGGATTATTCGTAAATACACACCAGAGATTGAGGCTCTGCAATCAGTGCTGAGAGATTATGAGTCTTAATTTTCTTGTTTTGTAATCGAAATTAACATTTTCATCAAGTCGGAAATAATAGTCTTGTTTTTATTCTTCCTATTAACATAGAGCCCGCTGTGGATCCTGATATTGGGAATTTCTAATGTGCGCGTACCCGGGGGAGAGAAGTAAGGGATTAAGCATTCAGGGAGAAGTAACATACCTTCTCCGGCGCTGGCAGAAATGAGAAGCGAGGCAGTATCCCGCTCAGTTTCCATGATCTCAACATGTGGAATGAAATCGCA
This sequence comes from Citrobacter sp. Awk 4, assembly GCF_028069725.1. Lineage (GTDB taxonomy): Bacteria > Pseudomonadota > Gammaproteobacteria > Enterobacterales > Enterobacteriaceae > Citrobacter_D. The sequence continues at coordinate 1,701 of NZ_JANEWG010000050.1, read as the reverse complement.
TATACTTTTGGAGACAATTCCTTTAAGTTCAGATGAAAAAACATCTTTCCTGATGAACAGTTTTACGTTTTTGATTGCGTTGAAGCTTTTCAATGACTCATCTGGGATATTATTGGGTATTATAATGAACAATGATTCATCGCTGTATTTATGGAAAACAACATCTTCACTGTATGTGATTTTCCTGAAAGAAAGAATACCTACATTAGGATTGGTTTTTAATGACTGTATTTCTTTGCACGAAATGGAGACCCTTCTGCATGTTATAGGTTGATTTGTGTTTTTTAACCATGTCATTAAGTGCTGATAAATAATGAATGGAACGCTAATATCACAAAGCAATTCAAATCTGTTGCTTTTTTGAGATGAGCAAAAATCACTTTCAATATCACATAATAAATCGTGAACAGGTTTTATTTTTTCATATAGGGACTGTGCAAGTTCAGTGGGGTCAATCTGGTTATATTTCCTGATAAATAGCTTCCCTCCTATTTTTTCTTCCAGTTCATACAAAACACGAGCTAAAGGTGAGCGTGTCACACACAATTGATCCGCAGCATAATTAATACAACGGGTCTCGAAACAAACAATAAAATATTTTAATTTTTTAGATATTAGTAAAGTCATGTGCACTCCGTATAAAAATTGTCCGCTGTTGTCTGGGATTGGCAAGCTCCGGTGATAAATATAATATTTATTTACAATCCACAGGTATAATCTTTAGACATATCTTTTCAATACTCTTAACATTAAAAATACAGTGGTTTCGCACACACTTGGCGCAAAAATGGCTTATCAAGTGAATTATAAAAGCACTCTTATTTTAGTTGCTTAAATCCTACAGACTTGCCGAGTCTTACTTGTCCGAATTTTAACCGCAAAGCTAAATGCCATGAAGATATCCGGACAAGATAGTTTGACCATTGCTACGATCTACGAGCCTGTTTCTGACCGTTCTGAAGGAATGGTATACCGCCCGGTCGGTCAGAAGGACGTTCGTCAGTGTGTCAAAACGGCGAATGTTGATACTAGTGTCATCCGTCCCGCAGGCTGGGCCCTTGAGCGCCGGGGGGGTAATGGCCCCGGCCGGTGTCGTGCAGACATTCCATAATAGTCAGTATGTGTTAGCGTTGCAGGCCGCCCCTGCTGCAATTGTCTGCTTCCGCGGTAGTGAGAAATTTTGCGTGATGATGGCGTTAGCGACAATCATCGATTCTTTATAAACATCTAATCAGAAGTACAACATGTTATTGGTGTTAATGCTGACCACCGTGGTGGAAATATTGCGGGGGAAGTAACAATTCACCTGTACGGTTCAGGCAATGATGTTAGCTCACGTTAAATATTCTATGTTGTTAGCACCAGTCGTAGGGAAATTTATTCTGTCTTACGATACAGGGAAATTCTCTTTTGATATATATGAAGCATAAATTGCACAGTCCGAAAGCAAAAATTAGGCATGGTTGACAACTCGCTTCTGTTAGTCTTTTCCAAATTAGGTATGTACTGATGGTCTGAAAGAATACACATATATTCTGTCTGTCAGGAGAAAATGATCGTCAAAGTTGGCATGGGGCCAGCAGAATTCATTATTCTGCAATTCAGCCAGAATGTCGAACAACAATAATTACACAATATTATCGTACCAGGCTCAATGGTGTTGCTAACTCAACAACTGGAGAATAATGATGACTGTCACGC
>NZ_JANEWG010000005.1 GCF_028069725.1 Citrobacter sp. Awk 4 | reverse complement strand
CATTAAAAACACCGAATTAATAACCAAATTAAAACAAATGCATAACATTCAATGCTTGCTCGTGCGGTGCATTCGCCCTCTAGTGCGCCAGAATGCGGTTCATTTCATATATGAATCAAAATAGTGGATGTGTAACGCAGGTTCATCGCGGTGAAGCTGGCCAGGAGAAGGTTTTGTGTGAGCGGAAAAATGGCGGGGAATCTGGCTCTGCGATATATATATAAGAAAGCACCGATGCCAGGGGCGATCGGTGCTTTACATATCGATAAGTGATAAAAGAGATACCCAACTATGTGGTATCAGCAGGTTGGGTTAATTTTCTTCGCGGTATCAGCTTACTTTTTCTTCGCTTTCGGGTTCTGCAGGTCGGTAATGTTGCCTTCGTATACTTCCGTCGTCAGGCCCACGGATTTGTGCAGAGTCGGGGGGCGTGAATGGTCAGTGCGATGTCTTCTGCGTCACAGCCCATTTCAATCGCCAGACCGATTTCGGCCAGCAGCTCGCCGCCGTTGGTGCCGACAATCGCGCCGCTGATAACGCGGGTGAGTCTCTTTGTCGAAGATCAGTATGGTCACGCCATCCGCGCAGTCAAAAGCGATAGTTCAAGCGAAATACGTTTTGCTCGTTGGTCTGAGATCGATTTTGAAACATCAATGTGGACGATTCCTGCCGAGCGAGAAGCTTTGAAGGGGTTAAGCACTTACAGCGAGGAGCAAAAATGCGTACACCTTATCTGGTTCCTCTTTTCCGACAAGTTCTGGCAATTCTCAAGCAGATAAAGATGTTCAGTGGTGATCATGAACTGATCTTTATTGGTGATCATAACCCTCGCAAGCCGATGAGTGAAAATACGGTGAATAAATCTTTGCGCGTAATGGAATATATGATCTGGCGTAATGTACGCATAGCATATATGTAACAACTTCCATTATCAGCAAACCGTTCTACAGGATGATGGTTTTTATATAATACATTATTTTGATTAGATAAAAAATAGATTAATATACTGTTGTAACATTACTTTATATTAAATTCACACCCCATTAGTAGTCGCCTACCGAGTCGTGTAACACGAGCCATAGTGTGATCTGAAGTCCTCGGTAAATCACACAACTGGCATCACTTAAATTTTGTTATTCAGTCTTTTTTTCCTCCAGGCTGAATGTAAGATTGTGTTTTTTCACTTTGTATTGTAATGCCCCACGGGAAATACCCAACTTCCTTGCAGCTTTAGCAACGCAGCCTTGAGACTCTTTTAACGCTTCAATTAAAAGCTGGTGTTCATATTCCTCAAGTTTATCCGTTAAGGTCAGCCCCTGACTGAAAGAATTTTCACGATAGGTTTCTTTTTGTGGTATTTTCTGATGTCGTACTTCTGCAGAAAAACCAGTGACTACATCTGTTTCACAGTTAAAAACAAGTTCATTCAGTGGGCCTGTATCTTTCTGAAGTATTAGACTCCGCACAATGACGTTTTCCAGCATTCTTACATTGCCAGGCCAGTCGTACTCAAGTAACTGTTTTTCAATCGACGCAGGGAAGGGATAGACTTTCATATTGCTCACTGCCTGGTGTTTGACCATAAAATGGCGCGCCAGTGGAATTATTTCATCTTTTCTCTCCCGCAGAGGAGGGATTACCACCATACCGATTTCCAGCCTGTAAAATAGATCGTCGCGTAATCGCTTCTGTCGGATCATTTCATAAGGTGATTCATTCATTGCTGCGATAATACGAATATCTGCTTTTAACTCTTTATTTCCTCCTACTTTCCAGAAGGTTTTCTCCTGTAGAAAACGTAGAATTTTCCCTTGCACATCAACAGGCATCGAATTTAGTTCATCCAGAAATAATGTTCCACCATTGGCAAGTTCCAGATAGCCGCGGGTATTTTCTGCTCCAGTGAATCCCCCTTTAACTGTACCGAAAAGAGTGCTTTCGATTAATGTTACCGGTAGCGCACTACAGTTAAGTGCAATAAAAGGTTTATGTCGCCGGGGGCTTTTATTGTGGATGAAATTGGCTAGCAACTCTTTTCCTGTACCCGTTTCACCCATTACCATAACGGGTACATTACTTACCGCCAGTCGGGCGGCACGATCGAGAACGTGTTGCATTGCATCGGAGTTATGAATGATTTCTGGTAGCCCGTCCTCCTCCTTACTAAATAATTTTTCATTCAACACTGACAAATTATGCTGTAATTTTCGAAATCGGGAAAGGTCCTGGCCTGATTCAATCACTCCCATAATTTCTCCAGAGGAATTGAAGAGGGGAACGGTTGTATGTTGATAATCAATCAGTTTACCACTTGGTGTAAAATAGCTTTTCTGATGATTAATTGATTCCTCTCCATGCTGCAATGCCCTGAGCATTTCATTTTCATCTTCCTGAATTGAAGGGAAAACACTCAGCATATTCTTGCCCAATACTTCCTCTCGCTGGCACTCATCCAGATCTGCATTTTCCTGATTATAATAAATGTGTTGTCCTGATTTATTCAAGACAGAAAACGGTTGCCCAAGTACATCGAAAAAATGACCAAATACTTTAATTGCCGCATTCAATTCTGGATCGATGTCAACTTTCATTTTCATTTCCTCCTGCCAGATTAAAATCTGGCGCTGTGCTTAATTTTAAGCATGATGCAAATTTTTAATCACTGCTTGTTTTTTTATTTTAAACAAATTCAATGTATTAAGTATTGCCATTTTATGGCACGGACTTTGCTTAATAATTATCAGTGCTCAACAGTATAAACGATAACGCACTGATAACGCACCACTGGTGTACCGGGAAAATCATAAACCGTCAATTACAGGAAGCCTGTTATGGACTCTCACAGCAATAATGGAAAAATGGGGATATCACAAATCGCACTATTTTGTATGTGTGCGGTTATTGTCCTTGAAACACTTACCGCTTCGGCAGCAATAGGTCCCAGTGGCTTGTTCTGGTGGGGGGTAACATTAATATTTTTTATTGTTCCTTATTCCTTGATCACTTCAGAACTGGGTACAACTTATCCCGCTGAAGGTGGTATCTATGACTGGATCCGCAGGGCCTTTGGCGCACGGATGTCTACCAGGGCCGTTTATTTATACTGGCTTGCGGGTGGTTTGTGGATGCCTGCGGGGTATATTCTTTTCGCAGGCATGTTTGCCCGTGTTTTTATGCCTGAACTTTCTCTGATGTGGCAGGTGGTCATTGTTTTGATTATGAGCTGGCTGACCATTGCCTTTATTAATTTTAAAACCAGCGTAGGCATCTGGCTTACAGTATCCGGAGCCATTTTTAAAATTACCGTTATCTTAATCCTGGGTGTTGCTGGTTTTTATCATCTATTTACGCATGGCCCAGCTAACGAATTTTCGCTTCAGACGATGCTTCCCTCTGCTTCATCGGGTATCGGATTTTTGGCTGTGATTGTTTATAACCTCGTCGGGCTTGAACTGGTTGCCTGTATGGGAAAAGAACTTCGCAATCCGGTACGGGATATGCCAAGAGCTATTCTTCTCGCGTCATTGGCCATTTCTTTTCTTTATGTGTTTGGTTCCATGGGGATCCTGATGGCCATTCCACTGGAAAACCTGAATCTGGTTTCCGGTATTGTCGATGCGCTCGGCCCATTGCTTGGAGAAGGTAGCCCATTAATTATTCTGGTCTGTATCTTTTTTATGCTGTCAATTGTTGGCAACCAGGTGACCTGGGCTATGGCTCCCAGTCGGGCAGCCGCAGAAGCCGCAAAGGAGGGAGAACTACCGGCTTTCATCGGTCGCTGGCATCCCAAAAATAATACCCCTTACTGGGCCAACCGTATTCTCGGTATCGTATCTACCGTGATTACTCTGGTTTATGCCTGGTTTGCTCAGGGCGATAACGCCAATATGTTCTGGTCCGTGTTTTCTTTCTCCAGTGCCTGCATCATTATCAGTTATCTGCTGTTCTTTGCTTCCTTTATTAAGCTGCGAATTTCCGATAAATCAACACCCAGACCATTTAAAGTCCCCGGTGGCCTGCCTGTTGCCATAGGTTGCTCATTGTTGTGCATGGCATTTATTTTCATGTGTGCCATGTTATTCATTTTCCCTGATTTACCAAAAGGCATCATCGAGTGGAATCATAGCGGCCCAATTCTGGCTGGGGTAATCATTGTACTGGCTGTGGGAGATATAATTATTCGTCGGGCTGAAAAAAACTTCACAGAACTAAATCATTTCACGAAATAACTTTTTCACACATAGTGAAAATATAAATATATACCTGAATAAACTAACGTAGAATATATCTACAAAGGAGTCTCGCTTATGAAAAGGCACTATATGGATTGCAATGTGTTAGCTCCGTGTAGCGGAAACCGTCAGCCACTTATCTTTCTGCAGGAGATGGCAGCATGATCGAAGTTACCGAGGTTTCTATTGCCGAACTGCGCAAAGCGCTCGAATCCGGTCGCACTACGGCTGTCGAATTGGTTAGGGCCTATCTCGCACGAATCAATGCCTACAATGGCCCTGAGACGGAGACTAAGTTGAATGCGGTGGTGGTATGTAACCCCGATGCGATCAGGGAAGCCGAAGCTTCCGATGCTCGCCGTGCCCGTGGTGAGGTGTTGAGCCCTCTGGACGGTATTCCCTATACCGCCAAGGACAGTTACCTGGTTAAAGGCCTTACCGCTGCTTCTGGCAGTCCGGCCTTCAAGGATTTGATCGCCCAATACGATGCGTTTGCCGTCGAGCGGCTGAGAGCCGCAGGCGCCATCTGCCTGGGGAAAACTAACATGCCGCCGATGGCCAATGGCGGCATGCAGCGCGGTCATTACGGGCGCGCTGAAAGTCCGTACAACGCCAAATATCTCACTGCACCGTTTGCCTCCGGCTCCTCTAACGGCGCCGGTACTGGCACAGCAGCCAGCTTCTCCGCCTTTGGCCTGGCTGAAGAGACATGGTCGAGCGGTCGGGGGCCTGCTTCGAACAACGGTCTGTGCGCCTACACCCCGTCACGTGGTGTGATTTCAGTACGCGGCAACTGGCCGTTGACGCCAACAATGGATGTTGTTGTGCCGTATGCCCGTACTATGGGCGATCTGCTGGAAGTCCTTGATGTCGTGGTTGCTGACGACCCGATCACTCGTGGCGACCTGTGGCGTTTGCAACCCTGGGTGAAAATTCCCAAGGCTTCGGAAGTGCGTCCGGCATCCTACCTTGATCTTGTCGGCAGGGCAGATACTCTGAGAGGTAAGCGCCTCGGCGTGCCACGCATGTTCATCAACAAAGATGAACTGGCTGGCACCAGCGAAAACCCAGGTATTGGCGGTCCCACCGGTCAGCGTATTCACACTCGCGCATCGGTGATCGAACTCTGGGAAGCCGCACGCAAGGCTCTGGAAATGGTTGGTGCCGAAGTGGTGGAGGTCGACTTCCCGCTGGTATCCAATTGCGAGGGTGACCGCCCTGGAGCACCGACCGTGTACAATCGTGGCATTGTCTCACCAGAGTTTCTCAATGATGAGCTGTGGGAGCTGTCTGGCTGGGCTTTTGACGAATTCCTGCGCGCTAACGGTGATCCGAAACTGAATAAACTGGCTGATGCCAATGGGCCGCAGATCTTCCCACACGATCTGGGTACCCTGCCGAACCGCGAGGGCGATCTTGCTGCTGGTATGGAGGAGTATGTCAATATGGCCAAACGAGGCATCAAGTCGTACAACCAGATAGCTAGCGTGCCGGACGGTCTGCGCGGCCTGGAGAAGACTCGTAAGCAGGATCTTGAAGACTGGATGGATGAACTCAGACTCGACGCTGTGTTGTTCCCTACCGTGGCTGACGTTGGTCCGGCAGATGCGCACGTTAACCCGGCCTCAGCCGACATTGCCTGGAGTAATGGTATCTGGGTTGCAAACGGTAACCTTGCGATTCGCCATCTGGGGGTGCCGACGGTGACCGTACCAATGGGGGTGATGGCTGACATCGGCATGCCAGTGGGGCTGACCTTCGCGGGGCGCGCTTATGACGACAACAACCTACTGTGCTTCGCTGCGGCCTATGAGGCAACGGGTAGCAAACGTCTGGTGCCGCCACGTACGCCACCGCTCAGTTGATATTTTTCAGGAAGTGAAGAACGGGATTGACGTATACGCGTCATTCCCGTTTTTTCAGTCTTCGTCAGATTTAAAATAACAGTACTGTTGTCAGGATAAGTTCGGGCATATTGTGTCGAGGTCACTGACCTGTCGCTCCGCGTCATAGCGCCCAGTGGCTGCCTGGCGCTTTCTACTCCGGCTCATGGGTCAACCCGAATTACGTACGAACTCCCCAATAGCCTGATAGGTTGCCCTGGCTTCTTCCGGTACTTTGTCTTCGAGCATCAGATAAGCGTGGATCATACCTGGGAAATGGCGGTGCGTTACCGGAACCCCTGCGGCTTCCAGACGGGCGACAAAAGCAAACCCTTCATCACGCAGTGGGTCAAGGCCCGCGCTGAATAGCAGTGTTTCCGGAAAGTCTTTGCTCACAGGCAGGTAGAGCGGCGACGCCGATTGACGATCTTCGTCATGCTGGAAGTACTGGTGAAAATACCAACGGATCTTACTTTCATCTAATAGTTTTCCCGTGCCATTTTCTTTTACTGACGGCCAGGCCAGAGTGTAATCCAGGCCTGGATAGATAAGCACCAGCCGATTAATCAGTCCTGGATGAGTGCGCGAAAACGCTTGTGCAAGCGTGGCGCTAAAGGCGCCGCCACCGCTGTCTCCGGCTACCGTTAGCTGACGCTGATACGGAATTTGCAGACGATCTAACAGCGTGTAGATCTGTTCTGCCACCGCCCACGCATCAGAAAGCCCCTGCGGATAGGGACTTTCCGGTGCCCGGCGGTAGTCAACAGAGATGACCGTGTTTCCGGTGGCTGTCGCCAGATGGCGGGCGACAGGATCGTACACCTCCACCGAACCACTCAGATGTCCGCCACCATGAATAAAGAGCAAAACATCCTGTTTTCCCTGCAAAGTAGGGCGATAAATACGAACAGGGATGCGCCGTTCACCGGTGTCCACTTCATCATTGAGCACGGCTGCCATCGGATCTGAAGTGGTGACGTTCGCTTTGGTGAGCGCCGCTAACCCCTCTCTGGCGCTTAATGCATCGTAAACCACGGGAGGCTTGCTGGCCTGTTTCTCCAGGAATGCGGCCAGCGGGCCGGGTGGTGTTTGTACCAGCGGACCGTTATCTTGCTGCCACGTCTGCTGGTAACGTCGCTGTTGTTCCTGTAGTGACTCCGCAATCACTGAAGGACAGAACATACTGACTGTGGTTATTGCGGCGAAGGGAAATAGCAATTTCTTCATGGATAATCCTAATTGAGGTATGACGTTCATTTTTTCTCCGGACGTACAATAGTGTTGCTTCGTTAAGCATATAACCCAGCGTAAAAATATGTTTTTATCGGTGAGAATATTATTGCTTATCGGGTAGCCCGGTTAAGTAAAACACTTTTATCGTTAAATTATATTTTAGCTATTCTTGCTTATTTTCCCTGTTATCTGGTTGGGGTTTTACGAAGTTAATCCTTACTTTTATAAATGTTATTCGAGGTAACAATGTGAATTAATACAGGTTATTCCAGTAGTCTTTGCATGCAGCATTGCTTATCAAGAAAACAGATATCGATAAGTTAAATTATGGGTTTCATCATATTTAAAACTTGAATTACATTTCCTTTACACTTTTAACTGTCTGGCAGGAATAGAGATTTCAGCACCTAATATACAGGGTTAAATATATATGAAAGGAAGTAAAAAATTAATGTATTTAAGAAAAACGTCATTGCTGACACTTTCTCTGTTTTTTTCTGTCAATGTGCTGGCTGCAGGGTTGCAGTGTGAAAATAAGGATTTCACTTTGCAAACATTGGGCACTGGTGGGCCAATTACCGATGATCAGCGAGCTTCATCGGGAGAGGTCATTTGGCTAAATGGAAAGTCGGCCATTCTCATTGATGCTGGCGGCGGTATCTTTTTACGTTTTGGTCAATCGGGCGCCCGTCTGGAAGATTTAAAACTGATTGCCATCAGCCATTTTCACACTGACCACGTCTCTGATTTGGCACCGATTTTAAAAGGTGGCTATTTCCTGAAGGAGAAGGAGACTATTAACCTTGCGGGGCCGGAAAGCGGCGGCGTATTCCCGTCAATGACGCAATATTTTGATGCGCTCTTTAAAAAAGAAAATGGCGCATATTCCTATCTGAATGGGCTGTATAACGCGACAGATGGTTTACAACTTGCGAGTCACGTTAAGGATATTAATTACACCGCCACTGACCCGCAATTAGTGTATCAGGATGATGAAATGAAAGTGACTGCCCTGGGTATTCCTCACGGAGATGTTCCTTGCCTGGCGTTCCGTATTGAAACGGCGAAAGGTACGATTGTTGTTTCAGCAGATCAGAATGGCAGTAATAACGCGTTTGCCCGCTTTGCCAAAGGCGCGGACATGCTGGTGATGCCGTTAGCCATTGATGAAGATACTGACGAAACCTCGAAATTTATTCATGCCGCGCCGGATGTGGTGGGCAAGGTGGCCGCTGAAATTAATCCCAAAGTGCTGGTGCTGAATCACTTTATGGGCAAGGGGTTGCGTCTCAAAGAGAGATCCATCGACATTGTGAAACAGTATTACCACGGCCCCGTCTATAGCAGTCGCGATCTCTCCTGTTTCCCGATTTCATTAGCCAGTGCGAAGGAATAACCGATGAAAAAAGATATCGTACTTTCAATCGTCGTGGGTTCCATGATGGCCGCCGGAATGGTGACCCCCGTAAGCGCGACAGAGGCGAGCAGCAACGCCAGTCAGGTGCAGAATAAAGCGCCAACCAGCAGCGGTAAATGTGCCAGTGGTAAATGCGGTACTGAGAAAATATACAGTCAGGCCGCGCTTAAGCATGATCCTCAGGATCAACTGGTGCGCGCCAGAGACGGTAAATGTGGGCTAACAGGTGAAGGTATAAATAAGCCTGAATCTTCCCAACTGGCGAACGCTGAAAAGTGTGTCAGCGGCGTATGCGGGAAATAACCTCAAAGGGGGCAGGAATAGGGTTGCGGAGCGAACATATTACGGCGTTGCTGCAACAACCCTACCGTCAGGATATCGACTTTCTCGAGCTGGCCCCGGATAACTGGATGAATATTGGCGGTGCCAGGAAAGAACATTTAGCAGACATCAGCAAAAAATATCCGTTAATTGCGCACGGACTGAGTTTATCTGTTGGTGATAGCTGCCCATTAAATAGCGAATATATCAATGATGTTCGCCGTTTTCTCGACGAATACCATATTGATATTTACAGCGACCATTTATGTTTTTCTCGGGATAGTCAGGGGTATCTTTACGACTTACTGCCGGTACCTTATTTTACCGATGTACTGCCTTATTTAGTCGCACGTATTGACCAGGTGCAAAATATGATGGGTCGGCAGTTGGTTCTTGAAAATATCTCCTCTTATCACCGTTACGCGGGTGAAATGCCGGAAGCGGAATTTTGGGGGGAACTCCTCAATCTTAGCGGTTGTGGAATGCTGCTGGATATTAATAACGTCTATGTGAATGCCTGTAATCATGGGTTCGATGCCTTTGAGTATATTCGTAGCATTCCGTCGTCGTCGATTATCTATTACCACATTGCAGGTCATCTGGAGGATGAGGAGTTCCGGCTCGACACTCATGGGATGCCAGTACAGGAAGAGGTATTAACACTGGCAAAACAAACCGTTCGGTTTCATGGCGCGAGACCTTTGCTGCTGGAACGAGATAACAACGTTCCACCACTGGAGGCGTTATGTTCGGAATTAACGCAAATCAGGGAATATCTTTTATAAAAGAGAGCGCCTGTGACAACACATTATTTAGCACCTGCATTATTGGTCGAGATGGAGGCCACGTTTTCTGCCCAGCTTCGGGCCAGAGCAACAACGGGTGAAACCTGTTCTCGTGGTATGTCGCTGTATCGGAAAATCGTCAGAGAAAATATTGGCGGCGTGCTGCAAAACGTCTTTCCTTTATTTTGTCAACGTGCCAATAGCGCAGATATTCAGGCGCTGGCGGATGCCTTTCTCTACCAGCATCAGGCCAGCCAACCGGAATTTCATCAAGTGGCGACGGAGTTGCTGCTTTTTATCCGTCAGCAACGTCAGTTGTCGCCTCATGATCTGGCGTTGATCGAATATGAATGGCTGATGTACGCCGTGGAAATCGATGACAGTCACGTTCCACGTCCGTTGAAAATGTCGCTGCCATTAGCACTGACTGCCGATATGGACGTGGTGCGAAATCCCACGCTGAAGATGGTGGCCTTACCGTTTCGGTTACACGAGGGAGAGCCTTGTTACGAAGATGAAGGGCGGCTGAATTATTATGCGCTCTATCGGAAACATAATAATGCGCTGTACCAGAAGAAACTCAGCCAAATTGATGTGCGACTGTTATCAGTGATTGACCATCAGGTAATTTCAGCAGAACGTTTGCTAAATATGGCCTCACTTTTTTTAGCTGATTTTTCTTTGCGCTCGTGGCTGGAAACCAACAATAACGACGAACTTTTGTCTTTAAAATTCAAAGGGTGATGCTATGTTGATAAACGTAATTTCGTGGTACAAGCGCGTTATAGAAAAAATAAAGAAAGCAGACTTTATTGCGCTGCTGCTAATCCGCCTTTTTTTAATTCCTGTGATATTTGCGGGCGCACATTCAAAGGTCATGGGGTTTAGCGGAACGGTGGCCTGGTTTTCGCAACCGACAGCAGAGGGGGGGCTGGGGCTGCCGTTTCCCTGGCTGCTGGCGTTTCTGGCAACGTCTACCGAAGTGCTGGGGCTGATTTGTATTACGCTGGGGCTGTTCACGCGAATCATCGCCATCCCCATGATCGTCGTGATGAGCGTCGCCAGTCTGATGGTTCACTGGTCGCACGGGTGGCTGGCTATCGCCAGTAACAGTATGGAATCCAGTCAGCGAATGACGGCGTTTCTCCAGTGGTTGATGGAAAACTTTCCCGGTCGTTATAACTATATTACGCAACTGGGCGATCCGATTATCCTGAACAACGGTATTGAATTCTCTGCCACGTATTTCATCATGCTATTAGTTCTGTTGATCTACGGGGGCGGGAAATATGTCAGCGTGGACTATTGGTTGAAAAAAGCGACACCTGTCTGGCGTAATCAGAAAAGTAATACGGTTCTGAAATCCTAAAATGACGCCGTATTTTGAGGGGAGAAATGGCAGCTGGATTACCCGGCTGCCATTTTTAAGTATGAAACTGACGATCCTTACTTTCTTTTCCTCACCGTCGGTGTATTCAATTTCGGGGAGGAAAAGTCATCGACCATTCAATTATGCTGACGTTGCTTCTAACGCCATTTTTTGTTTCTTGATCCTTCTGGTGAGAAGGGTTGAACACACGAAGCCCATCAGACTGAACGCCACCATCACGCTGAAGACATAGTTATAGCCGGTAATGCCTTTAAAGTTATCCAGAAGCGAACCGTACAGGGTATAAGCAAACATGGCTGGCATATAGCCGATGATGCAACCAAAGGCCATCGCGGAACCACTGTACTGACGTGAGATGCCGATCTCATCCATTGGCGCAAAGAAAATAGCGCGCTGGGAGAAAATAATGGCGCCAAACCCTAATGTTACTGCCATCCCGACATACACATTCATAGACTCATGCGGCAACTGAATGAAGAGGATCATGGCAATTGCGGCGATCAGGAATGTCCATTTCAGATAGACCGTTGGCGATTTAGTGACTTTATCGGCAAGGAATCCGCCAATCGGGCCGCCGACCATTTTTAACGCATACTGGTTGATGATACCGTACGCCCCCACAAGGGCCACCGGCAACATATAGATATCCTTTAAGAAAGGGATGAAGTAGGTTAATCCACAGTACGCGGCGTACACAAAGAAAATGCCAAATGCAGCCAGCCACACGTTAGCGCAGGTCAGAACATGTTTGATGCCTTTGAGTACTTCCAGATTGGCACTGCTGTTATCGCGAGCGGTAACTTTGTCATCATCGCCCACAATAAAATAGGTAATAACCCCGACGGTGAGCGTAATTAACGTGTAATAAAGCAGACCCGCCTGCATACCTGCTTTGCCTTCGCCAAACTGTACAAAAACAAACAAGGCACCGGAGGCGACAATCACATCCACAACACCACGGCCGGCTTCAAGGAAACCAAACATGCGTCCCTGTTCTTCCTGTTTGCCCAGCAGGCGTACGGCTTTTAACAATACGGGCCAGAATATGACATCGCCAAAGAAGGCCATTGCCGCAAAACAGAAGAGATAACCGGTGAATGAAGGCAGTGTGGATAAATACAATCCACAGAGTCCAACACCAATCAACCCAAAGGGTAATAGTATTTTCTTGGAATAACGGTCAGCAATATAAAGGGAAAGAAACAGCCCAGTCGTCTGGACAATAGTATATACCGTGAAACCGAGACCGATTTGGGTATTGGTTAAGCCCCAGTCATTTTGCATTGGGACGTAAAATACATCCTTCATGCTGGAAAGCTTAAATATCGTTCCTCCGCCGAGGACTAAAAAGCACAGCCGTGCCCACTTGTTCATGAACATAATTATACCTTCACGTTTATAAGTGAATAGAGATAATAACTTTCACTGTTCTCACCTGAGTAATATCAGGTGAGTAAGAAAGTCGATGTAAGTGTCTTTGTGTAAGATTACTTTTTAATATTTGAAATAATTATTCGTTAATAAACTTATTACAGATATTCCTGACGTAGTGAATTTGTTCTATCGCGTGTTCTGCTTCCAGCGCCAGACGTTCATCAACTTTATCGGCATCCGGTAACGGCGTATAACTCGCAGTTCTCCAGGGGATCCACGGGTTATCTCCCTCATCGTCGAAGCGGAAAGCGGGGGCAAAGTAATCAACTTCTTCTTCAAGACCGAAGGAAATAACCTGGGGCTTGTCCTCTCCCAGCAGCAATAACGCTTTGAGCATCTCTTCCATGGGTAAATCCCCATGCCCGGAGCGGCACGCTTCATGCGCCCAGCCGGCACCATCCTGAATTATTTTGGCATCTTTTACATGTACTTGCGTTATATACGGTGCCATGACTTTCAGAGCGTCGAGCGGCTTTTCATTGGCATTAATCATATTGCCGAAGTCAAAAAGAATGGAAAGATTCTTCATCCCGCTCTGTTTTACTAAACTGACCAGTTCTTCTCCTTTCAAATCTTCATGCTGCTCTATCGTGAATGTTAAGCCGCAATCATCAAACTGAGATAAATATTGTATATCTAACGCTATCTTCTCCATGACATCTTGTAGATGCCCTTCATAGCGAGGGTAAAAACGAACGGATGAAGCGCCTGTCGCATGGGCAATCCTGATAGCATCGTCCAGCGTTTTTTTATCTGATGCGCTGGTTTCAATGTTTACATCCAGGCCGTAGTCTTCTGCTTTTTTCCTGAAATCAAATAACTGATGGTCACTCAACATTTGTAAGGCCTGAGTTTCACCATCCTCAACATGAATCTTCACACCCTGTAATTGATGCTGATGCGCAATATCCAGGAGATCGCCTGGCAGAATCCGTTCGTACCGCATATTTAAATGAAATGCATAGGCATGCAAATATAGGGGAATATTGCTGGCTCGCTCAGCGAGGCATACCCTTTCTGTTGTTTTCATTTTCACCCTCATTCATCTTTAATATAGAGTTCAACGGACTCCAGTCTCCAGTACTCAAAGTCAACCTGAACCACTCTTTTCTCGCGTGTTGCCCGATGTTTTTCGACCAGAATGACGAAAGAATTTGGTGCAACACCCAACTCCTTGCATGCCTGATCAGGTATTTTTACGGGTTTAAATACCATGCTTTTTATACTCAGGAACTGACTGAACTCTCTTTCCCAGACTTCGGCAAATGATTGATTGTTGATTTTATTAACAAAGTCAGGGGCGAAGTCGGCGTCAATGTAGGACTCATGATAAAAAACCTTATGTCCATCAAGACCACACCAGCCGGTGATGAGATAGCTGCTGGTATTTTCAAAGAACGCCTTCGTTACACTGGCGGGAGGCGCTTCGCACACTTCCTCTTCCAGGTACCCCCAAAATGGCTGTCGCCCCTGGGCGCGGGCTTCGGCATTAAAGCTGGACTGCGCTTTTGGGTTATAGATGAAACGCTTAGGTGCAATAAACCAGCCGCTACGATTTTTCCTGAAGATGAGAGATGCCACCTCCAGTTCCAGTAACACTTGTCTCAACGTCATTCTGCGGGTATCCAGCAGTTCGCATAGCTCCCGCTCTGAAGGAAGCCGTGAACCCGCAGCCAGATTTGTCTCAGATAACCACCTTTCCAGACGCTCCCGGATGATATCTACATAGCTTTTGTCTTTCATGCTCACCAATCTGGTATAAACCAATTTTTCGCTACGTTAAGGGTTTTAGGTTAAACAGCAAGTTTTTTCGCCAATGGCAGTTAAATTTTGTGTCCTTTATCGCAAATGATCTGATGCACATTCATTTGAAATACGTCTTATTGGTGATGACGGTGGCATTTAAAATAAAACGATGATCTTTGGTTTCATCCTCGCTGATTTTATCTGTTGTTATTTTGTTAATTATTTTGTTTTTCTAATGTCAGACGATTAAAAGAAAGATTGTTATGAAATAGTAAAGTTTTTAGAGGGTGAAATTATTTTGCGTGCAGAGA
This sequence comes from Citrobacter sp. Awk 4, assembly GCF_028069725.1. Classification (GTDB taxonomy): domain Bacteria; phylum Pseudomonadota; class Gammaproteobacteria; order Enterobacterales; family Enterobacteriaceae; genus Citrobacter_D. Next base: position 124,497 of record NZ_JANEWG010000005.1, on the reverse strand, counting down.
TTTGTAAGGAGGAAGGTAGCAACGCCCCCGCATAATGATAAATAACTGTATGCATGATCAGAAAAAGGCAATTCCCTCTGAGTGGATATAAAATATAATCGACGCCTTTATATATATTTTAAGAAAATTAGAATGTCGGAAAATAGCCATTTCACGCCATTAAAAAACATTCCCGCTAATTGTCTCACGCGTCAGATCTGGCATTGCAAAACCATTGCAGAAAAACGTGAAGTAGATCTCTGAAGTAAATCATAATTTCTGAAAGTACACTGTTTTGTACAAATTACTTTACGCTTTTGGTGATGCTAATCACAAAATTAACGGTGGAGGGTGATCGTAATCTCACAATATCCACTCTTAAAAATAGAGACAGTGAGCTGAAAAGGGGCTGGAAAGTTATGTTTTCAGTCGGTTCTTGCTTTTACAGCGTCTGGAGGGACGTTGCAATTCACGGTGTAGTGAATAACTTGTTGAATATGAAAAGCTAAGAAAAGAACGTGTGATTTATATCACGCGTATTTACACTTTTCTTTATCATTTGAAATGACTAATGCTGTTGCGGCTATTTTCTTCGGTAATTAAATCTTGCATAGTGCCAACACATTATTTCCACCCCTGCTTCAGGCGGTGAATAGTTATATCTTCTCAGCCTCTGTTGATGAGATAAGGGTGCTTTACTTCACATTAATACGAACATGAACACTGTTTACTGGAGAAACAAAATGAATTATCCGGCAGAACCCTTCCGTATTAAAAGCGTTGAAACTGTATCAATGATCTCGCGTGATGAGCGCATTCAGAAAATGCAGGAAGCGGGTTACAATACTTTCCTGTTAAACTCGAAAGATATTTATATCGACCTGCTGACAGACAGTGGCACCAACGCGATGAGTGATAAGCAGTGGGCTGGTATGATGATTGGTGATGAAGCTTATGCGGGGAGCGAAAACTTCTATCACCTGGAAAGAACAGTACAAGAACTGTTTGGTTTTAAACATATTGTGCCTACTCACCAGGGGCGCGGCGCAGAAAACCTGCTGTCAATACTGGCGATTAAACCGGGGCAGTATGTTGCCGGGAACATGTATTTCACCACGACGCGTTATCACCAGGAAAAAAATGGCGCGATCTTCGTCGATATCGTACGTGATGAAGCGCACGATGCGGCTCTGAATATTGCGTTTAAAGGTGATATTGATCTTAATAAACTGCAAAAACTGATTGATGAAAAAGGCGCAGAGAATATTGCCTATATTTGCCTGGCGGTCACCGTTAACCTCGCGGGCGGTCAACCTGTTTCGATGGCGAATATGCGCGCCGTCAGAGAATTAACTCAGGCTCATGGTATTAAAGTGTTCTACGATGCGACCCGTTGCGTAGAGAACGCCTATTTCATCAAAGAGCAGGAGCAAGGGTTCGAGAATACCAGCATCAAAGATATCGTACATGAAATGTTCAGTTATGCTGATGGTTGCACCATGAGCGGCAAAAAAGATTGCCTGGTGAATATCGGCGGTTTCTTGTGCATGAACGACGATGAAATGTTCTCCGAGGCCAAAGAACTGGTGGTGGTTTACGAAGGGATGCCATCCTACGGCGGCCTTGCGGGCCGTGATATGGAAGCCATGGCTATTGGTCTGCGTGAATCCATGCAGTTCGAATACATTGAGCACCGTGTGAAACAGGTTCGCTACCTGGGCGATAAACTGAAGGCGGCAGGTGTACCAATTGTTGAGCCGATCGGCGGTCATGCGGTGTTCCTGGACGCGCGTCGTTTCTGTGAGCATCTGACGCAAGATGAGTTCCCGGCACAAAGTCTGGCAGCCAGTATTTTCGTGGAAACAGGTGTGCGCAGTATGGAGCGCGGTATTATCTCTGCCGGTCGCAGCAAAGAGACCGGTGAGAACCATCGTCCAAAACTGGAAACGGTGCGTCTGACGATCCCACGCCGTGTTTACACCTACGCACATATGGATGTGGTGGCCGACGGTATTATCAAACTGTATCAGCATAAAGAAGATATTCGTGGGCTTAAGTTCATTTATGAGCCTAAGCAGTTACGCTTCTTCACTGCACGATTTGATTATATTTAATTTTTTCGTGGCCCCAGGTAACTGGGGCCTTTTTGTTTTTATTTTCACAGAACAGGAAGCCTTTACCGTATCGGCGATACTTTGCTGACTAATAAAAATGCAAACCTGACTTCAACACGTTCATTATCCGAAGATGTACAAATGACAGCCGTAATTATAAATAATAGTCAACAGGAACATTTATTATGGATATTAATGCCATTGAAAGACAGAGTACCCCCGGATTAATTAGCGGGACAATGCTTGTCATTGCGACCGTGGTGGGAGGGGGGATGTTTTCTCTTCCTATTGCGATGGCTGGCGTATGGTTTCCCGGCGCTTCTGTCATTCTGATTGTTATTGCCATCATGATGTTGTTAACCGGCCTGATGTTGGTTGAGGTTAACCTTCACTATGGTGCTGGAGCCAGTTTTAATACGTTTACTCAGGATTTGCTTGGGCAAAAGTGGAATGTTGTCGTTGGGATTGCCTTTGGTTTTGTGTTGTATATTTTAACTTACGCTTATATCTCCGGCTCTTCGGCGGTGATGGCGCAGACCGTGTTCAAATACAGTGGCGTTCGTTTTCCTGCAAATATATCAGTGGTCCTTGTCAGCATGCTGGTTGGCGTGATCGCGTGGTACAGCTCATTGCTGGTCGGGAGAATTACGACGGTTCTGATCATCGGCAAATTTTTGGCGTTTTTTGCCACCTTCTCCGGGCTGGTCGGTCATATTGATGTGGCAAAACTGGCCGATAGCGCTGAGATCGCGCTACCGAATGCCCAATACCTGCCGTACATTCTGATGACGCTACCGTTTTGTATTATCTCTTTTGGTTTTCATGGCAACGTGCCGAGCCTGGTTAAACTCTACGGAACACAAGGTATCCCCCACATTACGCGCTCCATCATCATCGGTACGCTCTTTGCCGTGCTGCTGTATATCTTTTGGCTGGCGGTCACGATGGGGAATATCAGTCGTGCGGACTTTCCTCCCATCATTGCTAAAGGGGGGAATATTGATGTGTTTGTGGAAGCCATTAGCGGGTTATTTACCAGCCAGTATATGGACTTGATCCTGACATTCTTCGGCAATTTTGCGGTTGCCAGTTCACTGTTGGCGGCCACGCTGGGTCTGTTTGATTATATCGCCGATCTGTTTCACTTCCCGGATGACAATATCGGACGTTTGAAAACCGCTCTGGTGACCTATTTCCCGCCCGCCGCCGTGTGTTTCTTCTTCCCGAACGGCTTCGTGCATGCGATTGGTTACGCGGGTCTGGCGTTTACCATCTGGAGCGTGATCTTGCCTCCTATTCTGGTCAAAGCCGCGCGTAAGCGTTTTGCGACGTCGCATTACACCTCTCCTTGTAACAATACGGTGCTGAACCTGGTGATTGTGGGAGGCGGGATTGTCTATCTGACCGTCGTTCTGGATGTCTTTGGCTTGCTGCCAACATTCCGCTAGCTCTTCAGGCAAGAAAGGAGTCGCTATGTTTCTGACATTACTCAGGTGGCAGCATCCGCTGGTGTATCGTTATGCCTGGCGACGGATGTGGGTGGTGGTGTTAAGAACATCCGGATTGCGTAAACGCAAAGAAGGGAAAGGGAATCAGGCCTGTCGGTGACAGGCCAGCCTGGTTTTACACCCGGAAGTAGCCTGGTGGGAGCAGCGTTGCGAACGCGTCGATTCTTCTCACCATCTTTTTCCAGAACAACATAACAACAATCCTCCATTTGAAACATCGGCGCTATTTTATGCTGCGCTGAAGGCGCTTAAAAGATAGCCTCAGCGTTCTTTGTTTTGTGAGGGTGTAAAGCTTTTTGTTCACAGTGGCAACCGGTCGTCGCGGGGAAGTGGGGGCTATGATTTTTACGCATAGCCGCTAATAAAACGGCATTTTTTAGCTAAACATCATGCTGATAGTGTGTTTCTGAACTCAAGCTGAGCAGTGGGAAAGCGATGAAACATACGATTGGGATTTTAGGTGGAATGGGGCCAGCAGCGACGGCAGATATGCTGGAAAAGTTTGTTTACTTACGCGGTGCCAGCTGCGATCAGCAGCATATTCCGCTGATTGTGAGCTCTATCCCGGATATTCCTGATCGCACGGCCTGTTTATTGTCCGGCGGCCCTTCTCCCTATCACTATCTTGAACGTTATCTGCATATGCTGGAGGCGGCGGGAGCGGAATGTATCGTGATCCCCTGCAATACCGCCCATTACTGGTTTGAAGATCTGCGGGCCGTGGCAAAGGCTGAGATGATCAGCATTCTGGATGCGACCCTTGGCGAAATCCCTCCATCGGTCAAACGCGTGGGTCTGTTGGCGACGGACGCCACGCTGGCGACAGGACTGTATCAGAAAAAAGCGATGGCGCAGGGACTCACTCTGATCCCGCCGGAAGAAACGGAACAGAAACAGGTGATGCAGGCCATTTATGCCCTGAAAAGCGGTAATAAGCCGGCGGCGGAAACGCTGTTGTTTCCGCAAATTGAACGGCTGATTTCCCGTGGTGCGCAGAGGATAATCATGGGGTGTACTGAAATTCCCCTTATCGTGTCCGGGCATGAGGAGGCCGCTGGTTGCCGCTTTATCGACTCGACTGCGTCACTGGTGCGCGCCGCTATCCGTTGGTATGAGTCCTGGCCGGACACACAGACCGCGCTGGCGCCGGAACAGTTTGCTCATGCCTGAATAGTGTTCAGGGGGCGGTGTGAAGGCTGTGCAGTTCCCGCCAGAAACGTTCCGCTAAGGGGTTCATACGCGTGTCCATGCGGTACGCGTAAGCCTGGATTGGGATCACCAGCGCGTCATTGTCCAGCACGATCAACTGCCCGCTGCTGAGTTCCTGGCGAATGGCATACTCCGGCAGCCAGGCGATCCCACAGCCGTCCAGCGCGACCTGCTTTAACAATTCACTCATTGAAGAGACAAAAAACGTGCTGAAACTGAGCTCAGCGTGGCGGGTCAGCGTGCGGTTTATCAACCTGCCCATATAGGAGTTGCGGCTATAGTTCAGCAAGGGGAAGTGGGGCTGCTCAAGGGAATAGCGCGGTTGCCCTTGTTCGTTGCAGGCACAGACGGGGAAGAGTTGCGACTCGAACAAACGAATGTTGGCAAACGGTGCCTGTAGCAGATTTTCGTCGTGGTAAGAAAAGATAAAATCGCTTTGCCCTTCCCGCAGCATATCGACAGCCTGATCGACATCAATTGCCTCAACGGACCAGGTAAACTGCGTCGGCATCGCTCTGACAACGCCCGGCAACAGGCCGAGGGAAAGCGAATGCGCGGCGGCAACTTTGATTTTACGCAGTGTAAAGTCGCTGCCGCCCCGCAGTTCCGTCAGGTTACTTTCCAGTTGCTGCAAAAGATGGCGAACCTGAGAGTGAAAGATTTTGCCCTGCTCTGAGAGTTGCAGTGGGGAGATCTGGCGATTAAACAGTTCGACGCCCACGGCGCTTTCCAGCGCGCGGATCCGACGACTGAACGCAGGCTGTGAGACATTACGGATGATCGCAGCCTGAGAGAAGTTTCGGCACTTTTCCAGGGTCAGAAAATCATAAAGCCATTTTGTTTCAATGTTATGCAAACCTGCACCACTCTCGTCCATTCCTGTTTACCTGTCAGCCGCTCGTTTGCGCATTCTACGTTCATTCGAACGGCTGACAACCGTTTAGACCTACTCAAACGTCCCTTTTACACAGGCTTTACCGTCCACGACCATCCGTTTTCCGCGCGCGTAAACCTGCTCAATGCGCAGTTCCGGTGTCATGACAAGCAGGTCGGCATCGCGACCGGGGAGGATTTCACCTTTAGCGGAAAGGCTCAGGAACGCGGCCACGCTGGTGGTCAGCGGGCGTAGCGCATCCGTCAGCGTAAAACCATAGTCGTTAACCAACGCTTGCAGGGTTTGTAGCAAACTGTCGAAACCGGCAACACCAATGCCTGTCAGGTTGCCGGCCGCATCAAACAGCGGTTGGCTGCCGTTGCCATCAGAGCTGAGCGTGACCTGGGCAAGCGGAACGCCTGCTTTCACTGCGCGCGCGATAGCGTCTGGCGGCGTCACCGGGCCGGGAATACCGCTGGTGATATCGATGGTGCCGCCTTTGAGCGCGAAGGCCAGCGCCTGATCGAACAGATATTCACTGCGGTTCACGTGGGTCGGAAGCAGTTTCCCCATCGGCACATCACTGTTTTCCAGAATGTCATACAGCGGTTGCAACCCTTTTTTGCTGCTGCCCATGTGGAATACGCTGACGCCGGGTTTTCCGCCGAGCAGCCCGCCAACGCGGGATTGCGCCGCCATACTGGCCAGTTGATAATCGCCAGGCGCGGCAGAGCGGTGATCGGATACCGCGCATTTCACGCCGATAACGCTGTCGATCAGCGCCACATCTTTCTCTACAGAACCGGTGATGGTCGGCGAAGGCACATGATACGCGCCGGTCAGCATCCAGGCGGTGATCCCTTCTTCATTCAGCGCCCGGGTTTTCGCCAGTAAGGATTCCGGATGGCGGGTGACGGAGTCGGTACCCAGCAAACCTATCACAGTGGTGATCCCCGCTTCGGTGAGGCGGCTCAGCGTCACTTCCGGCGTCCGTGTGGTGGGGCCGGCTTCACCGCCGCCGCCAATCAAATGAACATGCTGATCGATAAAGCCCGGGCACAGAATGCGCCCGTGTAAATCAATGACGGTACAGTCCGGTACAATGTCTGCCGGGATAGCGGTATCAACGGCAATAATCTTGCCGTTGGCCAGCAACACATCGCAAATTCCCCGGTCTTCTGGCGCAAACAGATGCGCCCCCTGCAGCAGAGTAAAATCTGCAGCGGATAGATCAGCCATGATGGCTCCTTACTAAACAATAAGCTGCATAACCCAGATCGAAAGTAATGCGTTGATGGCGCACACCGCGATGATATGGGGATAGTATTTGGCGTTTACTTCGGCAGTCCCGAGACAGCGACCGACGTTCTGTACCGGGTTACCCATCAGATAGATAGCCGGGAGCAGAACAGTGACGTCGTGGCCGCTTAATGCTCCAGCCGTGAGCAGGCTTGCAGAGACGCCGACAGCGCCGCCCATGCTCATCAGCGAGGCTAACAGAACGGTTGCCGCTTCGCCGGGAAGCCCCCACAGCGCCATGATTGGCTGACAGATGTGTCCCACCCAGTCGAGTAAACCCGTAATTTTTAAGGCCTGAATAATCACGAACGCCATGACGACGTTAGGCAACAGGTTGGTGGTAGCAATGGTAAAACCGCGACGGGCGCCGTCGATAAACATGTCCATGACGTTTTTGCGAACTTGAGTGGTCATGATTGTGCTCCTTGCAGAGGGTGACGACGTTCTTCGATGTTAATCCACAGGCGCAGCAGATTCGCGCCGACAAATTTAAAGACCAGGATCACCGCCAGCGGGACAATCACGGAGGTGCCGAGAAACGCGAACACGGCGACACCGGAGGAAAAATAGTTGGTGATAATGGCGCTACCGCTGGTCTGGTACGCCGCAAAAATGACTTTATCCCGCTCGGTAATTTCCCCTTCCTGCGCCAGCTCTTTGGTCATACCGGCTGCCGCATCGGTGTTTTGCAGGTTAGCGATCAACGCCAGTGAGCAAATACCAGGAATACCCAGCAACGGTTTGAGAATTGGGGTCATCAGCTGTTGAGCCGCACGCAGACCGCCCAGACCGTCGGTGACGGCGATGATGCCCAGAGAGAGAATCACCGATGGCGCAAGTTCCAGTGCGAACAGAAAGCCATCTTTTGCCCCAGCGCCACCCGCACCGCGAAATGACGTGGTGGCGTGTCCTGCACTGCCGGGAAGTTGACCAAACCCGCCATTTAGCACGGTAAAATCAAACACGCGCCACCATCCGTCACTCCCTGAAAAAACACCCGAAAAGAAAATGATGGTCAGAAAAAATGCCAGATAGCCTTTAATGCCAACCTTTTCCGTTGCAAGCGGTATGGCCGCTTGTTCCCCTTGTTGCGCCATAGTGAACCCCGTTATATTTTTTTGATAATGTGTGTTTGCAGCGACAGGCCACGTCGGGCCTGAAACCAAATGACCTTATCAGTCATAGGGAAAAGGGGAAAATGCAAGTATGTTTCGAGCTATGCGTTTCTTGCATAGATTAGGAAGAGGGGAAGGGTATTAATCCGTTTACGCCGTGACGGGCGCTAACGTTTATACAGCTGTATTGCGCTGATTGTGGCTGCGAAGAACAACGCAGCGGCGCCCCACAGGGTGGCGTGAGTCAGCGCCTCTGAACCGCTGCCCAACATGCTGGTTAACATCGGACCAACGATCTGGCCGATACCGTAGGTCAGCGTCACGACGCCCAACAGATTGATGTTGCCGGGAACGCTCAACTGGCGTGCCAGCGGCATTACCAGCGAGGTGGTGCCCATAAAGGTCGCGCCAAAGCCGATACTGCTCACGATGAGCAGTAGCGGAGCGTCGCTGGCAAGGGTCAGTATCACGCAGACGCCCTGAATAATCAGATTCGCCGTCAGGCATTGCAACACTCCCCAGCGTTTTGCCGCCCATAACCAACCGAAACAGCCCGGAATAATCGCCAGTCCCACCAGGGACCAGAGATGTAAGGCGATTTGCGGTGAGCCCGCGTTGCGCGCCATCAGCGGTAAATAGGTGGCGACGATGATATAGCCGAATCCGGCAAGGCCGTACAGGAGCGCCAGTTGCCACCAGCGCATGACAGGATTTCGCGCACTCGCCAGTGGCGCAGGAGGCAGCGCGTGAGCGCGATGGGGCATCAGGCCGATCAGCAACAGCAATAACAGACCGGAGAGCGCGCCTGCACCAGCCCAGAGTGCGTGAGAAGCCAACGACATCTGGATCCCGGCGATGACATACTCGTTACCCAGAATAATGCCTGCGCCAACGCCGGAAAAAAGAGAGGCAATCACAAACGGATGACGGGTATGGTGCAGCACGATCATGGTGCCGAAAATCATCATTCCGGCGCTGGCGACCCCCGCCAGAAAACGTATCAACATCACCAGGGCGGGTTGCGTGAACACCGACATCGCGACGATCAGCGCCCCGGTCGCAATGGCTGAGGTCAACAGCATGGGGCGTAAACGTGAGGGAAGATGGAACAGGCCGAAGGAGAACAACAGGCTTCCCGCCAGATAGCCAGCATAGTTAGCGCTGGCTATCCACGACAGTTGGCTGAAAGAGAAATGACCTTCCGTCAGCAGCAACGCCAACATCGGGGTATACAGAAAGCGGCCAATCCCCATGCCCAGCGCCAGTACCAGCATGCCAAAAAGCGACGTCCTGATGGAATAGCGATCCGAATCGGTGTTCCTCTGAATCATGCCGTGTTCTCTTTCCTTCTCTCATGCTGATTTTGTTATCATACATAGGTAAATGATAATAAAAAGTAAAATAATCAATGGTAACCTCATGGGGGAGCGACAATGTCTGGAGCGTCGTCTCTGAGGAATTCCGTCAACACGGGGGGAACAATAGTTTTTCACGTTATAAAATCAGAATGTTTTATCTTCGGGTGACAATGTTAAAACTCACGAGGGCAGGATGCGTAAATAACGGAATCCCCCTTTTGGGGTGGGCGCATTTTTTATTACGATAGCGTTAAATAAAATCAAGAAAATATTGCGCCAGTAAATATAAAAAATTTAAGTAATTCTGAATGATAAATAAAGACGATTAAATAAGGGTGATATCGTGCGGCACCAGCGCACAAACGCCTTGTTCTATGCTATCTATACGGGCGAAAACGTGCGGTAGAGGTAAATGAAGATGTGGCAAACGCGAGCGCTGGAACTTAACAATCAGGCGTACTGGAACTGGGAAAAAGCCTGCGAACTGGTCGAATGGGCCGTAGCGCATGATTTTAATACCCTTATTGTTGGACAAGTCGATCTGTTCGACAAACTGGTTTCCCCTAAAGGCTATACGCCGCATCAGTATAATGACCGCCTTTCCAGTCAGCAGCGCGCCCGTTGCGTTTATCTCAACCGGCTGGGAAAACTCTGTCAGCAAAAAGGGCTGCGTTTTTACCTGCAAGCCAAAGAGTTTAACTTTCCGACCGATCTGCTGCTCGCGCATCCGCAACTGTTTGAACCTGGCCGTGGCGTCCGCTTTGACGTTGATTTCTGGTGCGGGTATCTCGCCGACAAAGTCTCACTGATTTGCCAGCGCATTCCGGCGCTTACCGGTTTACTGGTGGCGATTTCCAACACCGATGGCCTGTTGCCGGTTTCGCGTCCTAACTGGGAGCTACCGTCGGAAGACGACACGACGCAGCCACAGCGTGACGAGCGCAGTTTTGCCATTTACAGCCGCTGTTTCAATACGTTATCCCGCGTGATGCAGGCGGAAAACAAACATCTGGTGCTGCGCGTATTCCCTGCCGGAAATCACGATCTCGGCAATGTGCTGGCGGCGATCCGCCCGTTGCCGGAGAGCGTCAGCGTCTCCATCAAACTCACGCCTGAACGGTTCTGGCCCTCCTTTCCCAACAACCCGGCGCTGTTGCAGGTTCGTGAGCGTGAAGTGTGGGCCGACATCGATCTGGTCGGCGAAGAAGTCGGCTGGGGCGTTTTCCCGTTCCCGCGTATCAATGAGTTGCAAGGGCGATTGTTGTGGTGTCGCAGCAACCCGGCGATTCGTGGCGCGGTATGTAAAGCCAGCTGGGAAGGCGTCGATAACCACTGGATCATGGGCACCCTGAGCGCCTGCAATCTGGTGGCGTGTAGCCGGATGCTTGCCAGTAACGGAACGCACTATACCGAAGCGCAACTGATGACCTGGTGGCTTGATGAAACCTACGGCTGGCGTCCCGACGAGAAAACGTTTGAAACGTTCTGTTCGCTGATGGAACAGGCGGGGCAGGTGCTGTACAAGGCCACCTACGTGCGTGACCACGTTTTTCACCGTCACAGCCAGGTACCGGAAAGCTACGGTCAGGCGGTCTGGAGTTTGTACGGGCAGCTAAACCGCAACCACTGGCTACCGGGCTCGGAGAGGGACATCACCTTCGATCGTAGCGATGTCGAAACCTCTGCTGCCTGCCTTTCGCGTATTGCCAGTGAAAAAGACGAAGCCCGTGAGGCGGCGGTAGCGCTGCGTGATCAGGCGCTGAGTTTTGCGCAAACGGCGGCCTTTCCCTGGGCGCTAAAACGCCGCTGGCTGGAGGAATGGCAAGGTTTTGCGCTCTACTGCCACCTGTTTTTACATGCCCAGAAAGCCTTTTTCACCCTGCGTTTTGCTCATGAAGCGGAGAACAGCTGGAGCATGCGCGAGATCTGCCAGATCAACATTCAGGAGTTGTACCGTAGCGCGGCAGAGCTGGAAGATTATTGTGAGAAACACGCTGATGCGTCACCCGGTCTGCACGTTCTGTTTGACGCCTCGCGGGTGCGATCGCTGGCAGACAGCCTGAGCGATGAACTTAAAATCCTGAAAGGGTAATTTTTGTGTGACGCAGATCACGAAAATGAGCGGAGGCTCAAATTTTGCGTGATCTGCATCACGCCGCATTGCCATCACCCTCAATAGGGTGTGATCTGCGTCACGCTCTGTCGCCTGGTATTCTCCGGATTGTGAGTTGTCAGGCATAACCCGATATTCCCCAAAAATGGTTGCTCGCCTCAAAAATCAAACCCGCTGAAAATATCGCCCATAGCATGAATTCTGCTGGAGATGAGTAAATATGTCACAGGGTGACTGGAAAGTAGTACAGGGAGACGCACTGACGCGTTTCCTGTTTTCAGCGGCAAAAAAAGAACGCTTTGCCGAGTTTTACACGGGCGAAGGGGCGGACCCGGCGACCAGTGAATCATTTTGTCGCGACGTGTTTCGTCAAAACCTGGCGCAGCGCGTGGTCAATCCCGCGGTGGCTCTGTCCTGCAATGAAGCTGTTATCGCCGATGAAAACGGCGTGGTCTCTTTCCCCGACTTCAGTCCGCTGCCGTTTCACGTTCAGCGCTGGTTGGCGATAGATCTTTACGCGCCGTCCACCGGGACCTTCGCCTTTCGTCTGGGAACCTGCGGTGGGGTTCGGGTCTGGTGTCGGGGCGCTCAAGTCGCCTGCTTCACGCCGTTTACGCGCAACTTCATGCAGCATACCGACGTTGAAATCCCGTTACGCGCAGGCAAAAACAGTCTGCTTATCCATCTGGATGAGCTGGCGGAGCGCGAGATGGCCTGCGCTCTGCAGATGGTCTATCTGGGCGCGCAAGCGCTGAGCGCGGCGTTTCCTCACAGCCAGGTGCAGGCTGAACATCAATGCACGTCGCAGCATCCGGTGGTTTCCCAAACGAACGCCTGTGCCAGCCACCTGTTGACGTTGATGCAACAGCGTCAATACGGACCACAGGCGGATGCGCTGCTGTACAGCGCTCTCAAGCATATCAGCGCACGCGAAGAAGGTTCGGTATTCTCCGTGCTACCGCTGCTGCAAATCTGGCGTTGCCACCAGGGCGAATACTTTTCCGACGTGATGTTCCGCCGCATAAAATCCACGCTGATGGGCTATCGCTATGGTCCCGATGAGCGCGGATGCGACGCCATGCGCTTCGACACAGAGAATCACGCACTGGCTTTCCATGCCGCGCAGTATCTGGCGGGGCAGAGCTTCCCGGACGGGCTGTTTATCGCCTCGTGTCGCAAAGGGCGCGACCAGCAGGCGATCGCCAAAGCGCGGCTGGAAAACTGGCTCAGCGTGGTTGAAGCACAGGGGCTGGCCGAATTGAATGCAGTAGTAAGCTATCCCGTTGATTATCGAGGGCTGTCTGCTCTCGCCCTCATGGCAGACGATGCGAGTCTGCGCGATCGTGCGGGCAAACTGATTAAAGGAGTTCAGGCATGAATCGTGATGCACTGATGGGAACGTTGGATCAGGTAGTTCGCGGATTTTGCCGTCTGAAAAACCTTGATGAAGTGGGCACCAGCGACGGATTCTCCATCCACTTCGAAGAGTGGGAGTGGGAGATAGGCGTCGGGCTGTACGGTTTCTGGCGTTTTGCGGATTTCCAGCAGGACAAAGCGCTGCAACAGTCGATCCTCAACTGGTACGAAACGCAGATCGGCAAAGGGTTGCCGGAGATGCAGATCAACACCACGGCGCCGATGATCGCACTGGCGCTGGTGGCGAAACATCATCAGCGTCAGGATCTGTTGACCGTTGTCAACGACTGGGCGGATGCGCTCCTGCGTGATTTGCCAAAAACGGAAGAGGGCGGTTTTCAGCATGTGGTGAAAGAGCAGGCCAATACCGGCCAGCTGTGGGATGACACGCTGTTTATGACCTGTCTGTTCCTTGGCGTGGCGGGCATTGCGCTGAAACGTCAGGATCTGATTGATGAAGCGGGATATCAGTTCCTGCTGCACACGCGCTATCTCAGCGATCCGGCGAGTGGGCTGTGGTATCACGGCTGGACGTTTGTCGATAAACACCATTACGCCGGGGCGTTTTGGGCGCGGGGCAACGCGTGGATCACCGTGGCGATCCCGGAGTTTATCGAGCTGATGGGCGAGCATCTCGACACCAGCGTGCGGCGCTTTCTGTCGCAGGTGGTGGCGCGCCAGGTTCGCACGCTCTGCGAACTGCAGGCCGACAACGGCATGTGGCATACGGTGCTTGACGATCCGCTTTCACCGCAGGAATCGTCCGCAACGGCAGGCATTGCCTACGGCATGCTGCGTGGCGTGCGGATGGGGATTCTGGATGATTCAGTCAGCGCCAATGCGCTGCGCGCGTTCGACGCCGTGATGGCGCGGGTGGACGATAGCGGTCTGGTGCTGGAAGCTTCACGCGGGACGATGCTCGGCTGGGATATTCAGTATTACTGTGACATCGCGATGGCACCAGTGCCTTATGCGCAGGCGCTCACCATGTTGCTGTTGCTGGAAATGGACCAAGGAAACTGGCTTGAGGCAACGCGATAGCGTTTATGCCGGATGGCGGCATAAATGCCTTATCCGGCCTATAATCCTGCGCCGTTTGGCCGAATTAGGTGCAGTCTGTAGGCCGGATAAGGCGAAGCCGCCATCCGGCAATCCCTGGCTTTACGTCCGTGTTAAAGGTTCGGCAGCGTCAGCAAAGCTGGAATTTGCGAGAGCAGATACAACACCAGCCCGATGGAGCCGCCGACCAGCGTGCCGTTGACGCGGATAAACTGCAAATCTTTGCCGATGTTCAGCTCAATTTGCCGCGACATATCCCGCGCGTCCCAGCTTTTAACCGTGTCGCTGATGTGACGGGTCAAAAACGCGGCAAACTCTGGCGCAACCTTACGCGCGGCCTGCTCCAGATGACCATTCAGCGATGCGCGCAGCGCGTCGTCGGCAACCAGCGTTTCACCAAACCATTGCCCGGCATGCGCGATCCGCTGTTTCACCCGGGAATCCTCGGCATTAATATCCGCTTTCAGCCACTGACGTACATCCGCCCATAGCTCGCCGAGATAACGGTTAAATGCCTCATCTTCTTTCAGATACGCTTTGATATTCTCTGCCCGCAACGCCATTTCCGGATCGTGTTTGAGTTTGTCGATCAAGGTAAACGTTGCGCGATCGAACGCATGGCGGATCTGATGGGCGCGATCGTGACTGATATCATCGAGCAGTGAGTTGACGGCGTCCGAAACCAGTTCGGCGCTGTGTTCTCCCAGCCATTCGGTCGGTAAAATTTTTGCTTTCAGCGGGTGCTCCGTCTCCAGCCAGCGCACGATCTGGTGGGCGATAAACGCCCGCGAGCTGTCACGCTGTAGCAGGGCGATGAGCTGGGCGATCAGCGTATCGAGCAACTCCTGATGGCGATCGTTTTTCGTCATACTCTCCAGCATTGCTGCGCTGGTTCCGGAAAGATCTACCTTATCAATGGCTTTATGCACCGCACGCTTGATCAGCCGTTGAATGCGGGCGTCGTCGGTCAGTTCCAGAAAACCGCTCATGATCTGCAACAGATGCTGCCCTATCCGCTGGGCGTTTTCCGGCTGGCTGAACCAGTGACCGAGAAGGCTGGCCGGTTCGTGGCGGCGAATCAGCGCCACCAGTGACTGGGTATCGAGAAACTTCTCCTGGACGAACAGCCCCAAATTTTCGCCGATCCGCTCTTTATTGCGGGGAATAATCGCCGTATGGCGAGAAATAAACGGAATCGGCACCCGGCGAAACAGCGCCACCACCGCAAACCAGTCGGCCAGCGCGCCGACCATCGCGGCTTCGGCAATCGCCTTAATGCCCAGCACCCAAAAGTTGGGCGGCAAAAAGAGCGTAATGACAAACGTTGCCGCAGCCATCAGCAGCAAAGAGAGCGCCAGCAACTTGGCGCGTTTGAGTTCAGCAATTTTATTCATAAGGGTAAGGATAGAGCCAGACGGGACGATCGTGCAAAGCGGCGTTAGCAGGTCGTCGTCGGCGAAACCTGGTGCAGCCGGTCTTCGGGCGTTTCGCCAGACAGGATTGCCCGTCAGATTGCCTGGTTCTCAATCTGACGGTGGCCAATCTGAACGTTACGAAAATTCCCGTACAGGCTTCATTCTCCGGGCGGTCAGAAAATGTTCTTGCCAGTAACTCCCAGACAGATGGGAGATCATCACACCATGAGAGCTGGAGGCATGGATAAATTGATCATTACCGACAAAGACACCGACATGGCGAACATTGGGTTTTGTCATAAAAAAGACCAGGTCCCCAGGTTTCAGTTGTTCCTGTTGAATCAGGTAACCAATGTGACTCTGCTCTGCGGCTGTTCTCGGTAAATTCAGATGAGAAACGGTGTGTATCACCCTGCGGGTGAAAGCCGAACAGTCAATGCCATTATGGCTATCTCCGCCCCAGAGATAACGGGTTCCTTTCCATACCGCAAATTCATCCATAATACGTTGCTTTAAATCCCCCTCTTTTGAGGCGGATATTGGCGGAGTCGATGATTTCAACGTATAAAAATTACCGTCTCCCCATTCTCCGGGAATAATGTGTTCAAAAGCAAAGGTGGTTGAGGAGGAAACTACAAATACAATAAATAAAATGATACGAAGCATAACTCGAAAACTAATTTATATGATCAAATCCTTACGTTTTTGCGCAAAAGTACCCCATCAACCATGATGGTTTAATTTTATATTTTTAACGACGCTAAAAATAATATCATTGATGAATGAATACATCGCTCACAAGATGGTCCACAATTGGACAGGGGGTAAATTTATTGTTTATCAAATGGATGAGGTGGGATTGCGCCAAAAGGCGGGACAGTGAATATTAAGTGAAGTTATTATTAAAATGGTGTAATCGCCAGTTTTAGATATTCTCTCTGCGATTGTTCTTATTCGTAAAAAATAGACGCAGGAGCAAGGCGGCGGAAAAACGCCACCCTAACCGCGCAGTGCCTGTAAAAAACGGGTGAACAGTTCAGGTAATGGTTCGTCGTACCACAATGCGTACAGGTCGGCGGGGATCGTCTCTTCAAGCGGGAGAAATGCCACGCCGGGCCAGTGGATCAGCGCGCAGGACTCCGGCAACAGCGCCACGCCACTGCCGGTGCTGACCAGCGCCAGCGCGGTTTGCGGCTCGAAAACCTGATGGGTAATCAGCGGCGAGATACCCAGTTCGAGACAGTGCTCATATACCTGATGGGCAAAATCGCTGCGGGTGAAGGAGAGTGAAATAAATGGCCGATCCGCCAGATCGCCAAGCGAGACTTTACCGCGACGGCACAGCGGATCGCTTTCATGCATGGCGACCTTCACCGCTTCACGAGCGATCAACTGACAGCGGATCTTCGCTTCGACGTGAGGAATCACATTGCGGTTGATGGCGATGTCGATGGTGCGGGCGCGCAGCGCTGTGATTTGCTCATGCTGCCCCAGTTCGTGCAGAGTCCAGTTCACATCGGGATTGGCTTCCCGAAACGCTTTCATGCGTTCCAGCAACGGACCCCACATCGCGCTGCCAATCACTCCAATGTTGATGTGCTGCTTTTCGCTGCGGCCAATCTGGCGCACATAGTTCAGTGACTGTTCGGTGGCGTTAAGCAGCCGGTCGACTTCGGCTTTCAGCACTTTTCCGGCGTGAGTCAACACGACTTTGCGGCTGGTGCGTTCGAACAATTCCACGCCGAGGATCTCTTCCAGCTCTTTGATTTGTATGCTGAGTGGCGGCTGAGAGATGTTCAGCCGCGCAGCGGCGCGGCCAAAATGCAGCTCGTCGGCAAGGGTCTGAAAATAGCGCAGCATCCGAAAGCGAATGCGGCTGTTGGCCTGAGGATCGAGCATGCCGGGCACCGTGAAGGAGGAGGGTGGCGGTATCATGCAACCCTCCCTGAACGCTGTCAAACTGCGACCGCCTCGCCCTGATGCAGGCGTTCGGCTTTGCTACAGGCAACCGCCATGAGCAACGTGACCATCAGCAGCGCATAGGCAATCGTCGAGGCGTTGACCGCGCCATGCAGGCCAAAGTGGCTGTTGACCAGCGAAGAGACGGTGGCGAACAGCAGCGTACCGACCGTACCGCAGGTGAGCAGGGCGGAGATAAGCGTTGGCGAACTGTGGCTGACCTGCAATGAACCGTAGCTCATCAACCCGGAGAACAGCCCGGAGTTGAAGAAGCCAAACGCGCCGCAGGCAATCAAAATCAGCGTGGTATTGGCGCTGTTGGTGATAAGCGCAATCGACACCAGCCCCACCGCCGTACAAATCAGCAGGAAGGTGCGCAGCTTCATCCACTTGACGGTGAACTGGTTGAGGAACAGGCCGATAGCCTTCGCCACCCAGTACACGGTGGTGTACAGCGCGGCTTCTTCCGGCTTAATCGTAAAGCGCCATTGCAGATAGCCCGGCGTCCACATGGTGAAAATCGGCTCGGCCAGCAGGAACAGGAACAGCGCGCCGCACAACAGCCATACCGGGCGACCCCACGGCTCTTTGCTGGACACTTCCTGATGTGCCGCTTCCGGTGCTTCGGTGCTCGGGTAACGGCTGCGCAATGTCAGGATCAGCATAATCACCCCCAGACCGCCCATGATGGCGTACATCGCTATCCAGCTTGCGCCGAGTTTAAACATCCATGCCAGCAGGAACGAGAGCGTTGCGCCCGCCAGGCTGAAAAAGAAGTCGGTAAAAATCAGCGCCGAGGAGCGGCTCTTTTCGTCCGGGTTGATGCGCACCACCAGATAGCTACCGATGGTCATGAAGATCCCGCCGCAGGCGCCGATAATCGCGACCGCCACGCTGAACATGGTCAGCGTCGGGGTAACGAACAGCAGGGCGCTGATGAGAATGGTCAGCGCGGCGGCGATCACCAGCGGCTTTTGCAGGCCCCATTTCCTCATCAAAATGCCGCCGAGCATGATCGGTACAAACATGCCGATGTTCATCAGCGTGAATACCTGACCGATAAAGCTCGGATCTTTGTTAAATGCCGCACACAGCGGGCCGAGCACGATCCCAAGCGTCGACACCAGCGCGCCGACGAAGTAATAGCTCAGATACGAGATCGCATTCAGACTGCCGCGAGAATAATGTTCTGACATCTGCATTTCTCCTGGCGGGCACTACGCCCGCCGCTGGACGGGAACTTAACGACAGTTCTTCACGAACTGGCTGATCAGGCGAATGAAATCGTCGGTCACCATCGCCGCGCATTTCAGCGTTTGCTCGTGGGAGAGTTCCACGTCGCTCAGGCCTTCCGCCATGTTGGTAATGGCCGACACCGCCAGCACTTTCAGGCCGCAGTGACGCGCCACAATCACTTCCGGCACCACCGACATACCCACCACATCGCCACCGATTTTCTGCATCATGCGGATTTCGGCTGCGGTTTCGAAGTTCGGCCCAGGATAGGAGACGAACACCCCTTCGTGCAGTTTCAGACCCAGATCGCGGGCAGTGTGGTGCAGTTTTTCACGCAGATCTTTGTCATACGCGTTGGCGAGGCTAAAGAAACGCGGACCAAAGCGGTCATCATTCGGCCCGACCAGCGGCGTGGAGGGCATGGTGTTGATGTGATCGTTAAGCGCCACCAGGCTGCCCGCCGGAATGTCCGGGTTCAGCGAGCCCGCGGCGTTGGTGCAGAACATAAATTCGCAGCCGAGCAGCTTAAAGGTGCGCACGGCGTGGGTCATGATGCCCATTCCGACGCCTTCGTAAAAATGGCCGCGCCCCTTCATGCAGATGAGATCCACGCCGTGCAGCGAGCCCATCACCACTTCGCCGGCGTGACCAATGACGGTGCTCACCGGGAACCCCGGCAGCTTTTCATAAGAGATAACGGTTTTGTTATCGAGCTTATCGGCCAGCGCCCCGAGACCGGAGCCGAGAATAAACGCGATGCGCGGCTGAAAGCCGGGTTTCGCCGCCTTAAGGATTTCAACGGCGTCGAACGGGGTATCGTTAATCATGGAATGCGACATAAAAACTCCTGAATGCGTAGGTTTATGCACATTCTGCGAAGCGGTCGATTGCTAATCCAATTGGATAAATACGCTTATCGATTCGTTTTTATGAATGAATAGTGAGGGGGAATTTTTGGAACGACGAAATTTCAAAGGGTTATGCAGAAGGAAATGCCGCTTCTGTGGGTAAGCGGGGAAAATGAGAAGGTTGAAGTGTGATGAGGTTCACTGGTGGCCAGTTCGGGTCTGGCGGTGTCTCTGCCGGATGGCGGCGCAACGCGCCTTATCCGGCCTACGGCTAGTGTAGGTCGGATAAGCGAAGCGCCATCCGACAGGCTTACATCAGTTTCTGCGTTTTACCCGCAATCACGCCGATAAACTCCTGCACCTGCTTTTGCTTACGTGCCGACAGCTTGCTCACCTGGCGCAGCGACTGCATTAATTCACTCTCTTCGGCGGCGGGCGGCTGCACGGTCAACACAATACACCCGTCCATCACTTTGACATCAATTTTGCTGCCGGTGGTAAAACCGGCCGCCTCCAGCCACTGACCTTTCAGGGTGAGCGCGGGAATACGGGTATAATCAGGATGGCGACTCGCATAACTGACGGTAGCAACGCGGTTATTTGCCGGGGACACTTCTGGTTCAAACGAATCTGCAATACAATGCGCGGTAGTCATAGTCTCTATTCTCTATTAATAGGGATTGTGATTAGCGATGCGGGTGTGTTGGCGCACATCCGCACCGCGCTAAAAAACCTGTACATAACATCAGCAAATAAAAACAAAGTCCAGCTAAAAATAGACAATAATAAAAACGTTACCGGAAATATTAATATAGAAATTAAAATATCGGAAAATATAAAAAAGCCGGATAAACAAAACGCCATCCGGCAATCAATATTAATTAAGCGTATTTATATGATGCTGTTTAAAATTCTCCGCCTGCGACAGTACGCCCATATACACATTATTACTCGAAGCACCGAATACTATTCTTTATTCAATCTAAAATTCATAAAACAACGGTCAATCCACTTCCCGTAATTCCACTGCATGACTGCTTACCTGTCCGGGTTGCCGGGTCGTAACGTGATCACGCTAACGTTTTTGCACGCTATGGGGGTGATACCGGGGCATTTTACTATACTTCGGGGGCATTACTCTCCCGGCGACTTTCCTATGTTATTGAAAATATTAAATAACAAAGGTAACGCCCTACAGAATAAGGACCTCAACATGAAGCGAATGAAAAACTTCGTTGCCTCCTGTCTGTTGACCGCGCTGGTTTTCCCGGGCGTCGCGCTGGCAGAGGATGCTCCAGCCGCGCCGCTGGCCACCGGTATGGTGAGCGCGGGGACGGCGGAAGCGCAGGTCGTGGAAGCGGTACGCCACGGCGACATCCTGACCGTCAAGGTACGCTTTAAGGGCCTTGCGGATAACCTGACTGCGCAATCTCTGTATACCGGAATAGATAAAGAGGCTCTCGCTAATTCCTTCTATTTGTTGGTGGGTAACAAGAAATATCTGCTACTGACCGATTCGAACGGTGTACCTCTGGCACCGAATAGCGTGATGTTTTCCTCGCGCCGCGGTGTACCGTACGTCGGTTCGTGGTACGGCAGTTTCCCAGCGCCGCCGAAAGACGTCAAAGAAGTGTATTTGACTATCGAAAACGTTGAGCCGCTCGGGCCCATCGCCATTACGGATCGTTAAGTGATGAGTCGCCTGCACAAACTCCTGTTCGCCAGCGGTCTGGCGTTGTGTACTGCCGCCGGAGCGGAAGAAGTGCCAGCGCATGCGCCGCCAGTGATCCTCGACCTTAAAGCGACAACGCTGGATCTGGTGGGCTTCCCGTCGGATACCGGCGGTGCGGTGCTGGATTTACAGAGCAAGGCGGCGGACCTGGCGAAGCAGTCGGCAGATATATCATTCCGCGATGATAAAGACGCGGTGACATTATCGATTCGTAGCGACGTGCTGTTTGCTTTTGATAGTGATGCGATCGCCAAAAAAGCCGAACCGACGCTGAAAAAGGTGGCGCAGCTCATCGCCGACGATCCTGGCGGCGTAGTCACGATCGAAGGGCATACCGATTCAGTGGGGAGCGATAAGTACAATCTCGATCTTTCGCAGCGCCGTGCCCGTTCGGTCGCCAACTGGCTGACGGCACACGGTGTGGACCCGTCACGTTTAAGTGAGAAGGGGGCAGGAGAAAGCCAGCCGGTGGCGAGTAACGATAGCGACGCCGGAAGGGCGAAAAACCGTCGCGTCGATTTCGTATTGCCGAAGAAGAAAGCGTAAGCTCGCTGCCTGACGACCGGATCTCTGCCGTATATTTCAGCGCTACCTTCACTGCCATCCCTGGCGGCACTTTCACCTGACGATGTTTGTCGATCGACGGCAGTGCGCGGTTGATCCGCAAACCATTTCTGTATTTCCCCGGTGCGACCGGGATCTTCATCTGGCACAGCTGCTGGGCGAGATTCAGCACTGTGCGTTGGCGGGCGTCGGGCATGATAAAGCCCTACGGGTTGTGGCCGCTGGGAGGAGAGCTTGCTCTGACCGCTCTGGGGATTTTTGTCCCTCTTATCCATTTATGCAAAATGTGATGCTTTTTCCAACATCAACGGTATAATTCCAGGATAATTGTCTATACTTTTTTGTATATACAATCAGGGATAGATACCATGCCGATGGAGTATGAGTGGGATGCGAATAAGGCCAGAAGCAACCAGATAAAACATGGCATTCGCTTTGAAGATGCCGTTCTTGTGTTCGATGATCCGTGGCATCTCTCACGGCAGGATCGTATAGAAAATGGTGAGCACCGCTGGCAAACCCTCGGGCTTGTGCATGGGATTATTGTCATTCTTGTTGCCCACACCGTTCGTTTTGAAAGTGGTAGCGAAGTCATTCGGATCATTAGCGCCCGAAAGGCTGACAGTAAAGAGAGGAATCGTTATGAGCATGGTTAAACATAAACGTGGTATGCCCTCCGCGCTCAATTCTCAGCATGAAGCTGAACTCAAGGCGCTGGCGGCGAAATCCGATGATGAGATTGATTACAGCGATATTCCTGCTTCGGAGGATGCAACGTGGTCAGAGGCCGCTCGCGGTAAGTTTTTCCGTCCGTTAAAAACGCAGGCGTCCGTGCGCATTGATGCTGATGTCATGGAGTGGTTGAAGCGCCCAGGGAAAGGGTATCAGACCCGGCTGAATGCGATTTTGCGCGAAGCCATGCTGCGAGAGCAAAACAAGAAATAGCGAGTGATTGCTCGCGTGTAGATGCCGGATGGCGGTTACGCCTTATCCGGCCTACAAAAATTTACTTCTTCAACCCCGCAAATGCCGTGCGGATCTCGTCTTCCGGCAGATTAATGCCGATAAACACAAGCGTGCTGTGCGGTTGTTCGTCGCCCCACGGGCGGTCCCAGTCGGCGCTGTAGAGGCGTTGCACGCCCTGGAACAGCAGGCGGTTTGGCTCGCCGTCGATCCACAGCATCCCTTTGTAGCGCAGCAGTTTGTCGGCGGATTCCAGCAGCAGGTTTTCCATCACGCGGGAAACGTCGCCGATGTCGACCGGGTAATCCAGCTCCACCACAATCGATGAAATGTCGTTCTGCTTGTCAGCGATAAAGTGGAAACGCGGTGTGGCGCTGACGATATTCTCTTCCAGCATAAAGCCGTTGGTGTTGAACAGCAGGGAGAGGTCGATATCGCCATGCGTCACGGTGTAAACCGGAGCGCGGGCGTTGATACGCGCCAGGCGTTCACGCAGTTTTTCGCTCTCGCCCGCCACATCGGTTTTGGTCAGCAGAATACGGTCGGCGTAGCCAATCTGCGACTGAGCAATGGTGAACTGGTTCATCTGCTCGTCGGCATGGACCGCATCGACCAGCGCAATCACGCCATCCAGCAGGTAGCGTTCGCAAATCACCTCGTGCGAGAAAAAGGTCTGAATAATCGGGCCAGGATCGGCCATGCCGGTACATTCAATCACCAGACGGTCGAAATGGATGTTGCCCTTGTCGAGGTTATCGAGCAGGTCCAGCAGCGCGTCTTCCAGCTCGCTGGAGCGGGTGCAGCAGATACAGCCGTTGGTGAGGGTTTTGATCTGCGTGGCGCGATCGCCAATCAGCTGATCGTCCACGGAAACTTCGCCGAATTCGTTTTCGATAACGGCAATTTTGTAGCCGTGCTGTTCGTTGAGAATATGGCGCAGCAGCGTGGTTTTACCGGCGCCAAGAAAACCGGTGAGTAGGGTAACTGCAATCGGGGTCATTCATTTCTCCTTCTAACAGCAACTGCTTCCGCCGCTACCGTAGCGGGCTTCCTGGCGCTCGCGGAAGAATTCTTCGTAAGTCATATAGGGCTTATCGGGATGGTTGGTCTTCATGTGCTCGACGTAGTTGTCGTAGTCCGGAATGCCAATCAACATCTTTGCCGCCTGACCGAGATATTTTTTTGCCTGACCTAAAGTACCAAACATTATACCGTCCCGTTAATGAATAAAGCCGGATAGTGGCATTCGCCTTATCCGGCCTACGTTAACTGCTTTCTGTAGGCCGGGTAAGCGTAACGCTACCCGGCACATCGATTAGTGGTGTGAAGAGGTCTTCACGCCGCCTTCCGGCACCGGTACATACGGCGTCTCTTTATCAGAGCGACCGTTGATGGTGCGGGCTTTCTGCCAGGTACGGAACCCGTAGAAAATGATGCTATAGACGACCACCAGGAACAGAATACTCAAACCTGCGTTGGTGTAGTTGTTCACCACGATATGGTTCATGTTGGCAATCTGCTGTGCAGTCAGTTCACCGCCATTAGCAATCTTCTCTTTGTACTGACTGGCCATGTAGAAGAAGCCTTCCATCTGCGGGTTGGTGCTGAACAGTTTCAGACCCAGCGCCCAGGTGGTGCAGATAAGCAACCATACTGCCGGAACAACGGTAACCCAGATGTATTTGGTGCGCTGCATTTTAATCAGTACGACGGTACAGAGGACCAGCGCCACGGCTGCCAGCATCTGGTTAGAGATACCGAACAGCGGCCACAGGCTCTTAACGCCGCCCAGCGGATCAACCACGCCTTGATACAGCAGGTAGCCCCACAGACCTACGCAGCCCGCAGTACCGATGATACCCGCAACCAGAGAGTCAGTTTTCTTCAGGAACGGAACGAAGTTACCCAGCAGGTCCTGCAGCATAAAGCGGCCAGAACGGGTACCGGCATCCAGTGCGGTCAGGATGAACAGCGCTTCAAACAGAATACCGAAGTGGTACCAGAAGCCCATATCGGCGATTGGCAGCACTTTGTGGAACACGTGTGCGATACCTACAGCCAGCGTCGGCGCACCACCAGCACGGTTCAGAACGGACGGTTCACCGATGTCTTTCGCCGTTTGCAGGATCTGCTCAGGTGAAATCACGAAGCCCCAGGAGCTCACGGTCGCGGCCGCATGTGCCGTTACGTCTTTCAGCTGCGCCATAATCAGCGGCGCGTTCTCGCCACCCATCTCATGCAGGTTCGGCATGGTGATGCCAAGGCCCGCTGGCGGGGTGTTCATTGCGAAGTAGAGACCTGGTTCGATGATGGACGCAGCAACCAGCGCCATAATCGCCACAAAGGATTCCATCAGCATTGCGCCGTAACCGATAAAGCGCGCGTCAGTTTCACACGCCAGCAGTTTCGGTGTCGTACCGGAAGAGATCAGCGCGTGGAAGCCAGAGACCGCACCACAGGCGATGGTGATGAACAGGAACGGGAACAGTGCACCTTTCCACAGCGGACCGGTACCGTCGATGTACTGAGTCATCGCTGGCATTTTCAGCTCTGGGTTGAGGAACACAATACCCAGCGCCAGACCGACGATAACGCCGATTTTCAGGAAGGTCGCCAGATAGTCGCGCGGCGCCAGAATCAGCCATACCGGCAGCAGTGCAGAAACAAACGCGTAGCCGATCAGTGCGAAGGTGATGGTGGTGTCTTTAAAGGTCAGCGCCGGGCCCCAGTACGGGTCGTGAGCAATCACGCCGCCGAAGTAAATAGAGGAAACCAGCAGCACGATACCAATAATGGAGACTTCACCCACACGTCCCGGACGCAGGAATCGCATGTAGATCCCCATGAACAGCGCGATAGGTACGGTTGAGCAAACGGTGAACACACCCCACGGGCTTTCGGCCAGTGCTTTTACCACGATCAACGCCAGTACCGCGAGGATGATGATCATGATGAGGAAGCAACCGAACAGCGCGATGGTTCCCGGTACTGAACCCATCTCTTCTTTGATCATCTCACCGAGAGACGCGCCGTTACGGCGAGAAGAGATAAACAGCACCATGAAGTCCTGTACCGCGCCTGCCAGCACAACACCGGCCAGCAGCCACAGGGTACCCGGCAGGTAGCCCATCTGTGCGGCCAGAACCGGGCCGACCAGCGGACCGGCACCGGCGATAGCGGCGAAGTGGTGACCGAACAGTACGTTGCGGTTGGTCGGCACGTAGTTCAGGCCGTCGTTATTGATGACCGCCGGCGTGGAACGCGTCGGGTCGAGTTTCATCACCTTTTGAGCGATGTACAGGCTGTAGTAGCGATAAGCCACCAGATATACCGAGACGGAAGCGACGATGATCCACAGGGCGCTGATGTGCTCACCCCGACGTAATGCCACTACCGAGAGGCAGAATGCCCCGATGATTCCGAGAATCACCCAGGGTATGTGCTTGAATATCTTTTTGGTATCCATAGTAAAACCTGGTTTCTTTAGATTAATAATTGGCCGAAGCCGTTTGAGTTAATGCGTGTGTTTGAGGAGGTAACTGACTGTTATGCTGGAGACGATCTTGCCAGAGAAACGCGCGCGTAAAGTAAGGTAAATAAGCGAGTGGTTGTATGTCAGCTTAAGCGGTCAGGAATGTCAGTGAGCGGTAAAGAGAGGGCGTGAGTGGTGGAAATTGTGTGATTTGTATCACAATGAAAGCGGGCGACAGCGCTGTCGCCCGTTGGGTTTCACATTTTTAGACGGTGGTTTCCATTTCCGTCATCACCGGATGGAAACGACGCTTGAAGTAGATCAGACCGTGACCGTCCTGGCCCAGGATAATGTTTTTGATCTCAACCAGATAAACAAGATGCGTGCCGATCGCCTGCACATCGCGGATCTCGCCTTCAAGGCTGGCCAGCGCGCCTTTCAGCACCGGTTGCGCCAGAGGCCCTTTTTGCCAGCAGGAGAGGTTAAAACGTTCGTCCATCGCCATCCCGGTCATGCCAGCGAAGTGGCGCGCCATCAGTTCCTGCTCGTGATTTAGCACATTGACGCACAGCTTACCGTTGTCCTGAAACACCGGATTCATGGCGCTGTTGGCGTTAATGCAGACCATCACCGACGGGGGCGTATCGGTCACCGAGCACACGGCGGTCGCGGTGATCCCGCAACGTCCACCGTCACCTTCGGTGGTCACAATATTGACCGCCGCCGACAGGCTGGCCATCGCATCACGAAAACGCAGACGTTGTTCATCTAATTGCATTTTGACCTCCGACTGCGTTATTTCAGCAGCTTATCCAGCAGGTTGATATCGTTGTTGTTGTGCAGGTGTGGCACCGTCCAGCCGTTCTGGTCGTATTCAGACAGGCAGCGGTCAACCATCGCCATCATTTTGTCCATGTTGCCGGAGGTCTGCGCCTGACGCAGACACTGCAGGCGGATCTCGTCCTGGCTACCGGAGTAGTTGATTTCATATAACTCGTGGCGTCCACCAAATTCGCTGCCGATGGCGTCCCACATCAGTTTTAAAATCTTAATGCGTTCAACGTGATCCATCCCGTTGGAGCCGCGCACATATTTTGCCAGATACTTGTCGATCTGTGGATTATTCAGATCACGCGCGCTGGAAGGCAGATAAATCAAACCGCTGGTGACGTTACGCTCAATAATGTTTTTGATCTTCGCATAGGCCATCGGCGCCATCACGCGGTAGGTTTGCAGCGCCGCGTGATCCGGCAGCCAGGCACCGTTTACCCACGGCGTCGCTTCTGAACACATGGAGTCGCTCAGCGCCCAGAACATGTTGCGCCAGGCCACCACTTCCCCGAGATCGGCCTGCACGCCACGGAACTCCGCAGTGCCGGTACATTCGAGCGATTTTTTCAGCAACGCGGTGATGAAGTCGAGTTTGACCGCCAGGCGTACGCACGCCTGTAGCGGGTACATACGGGCGAAACCGCCTTCCATTGTCCAGCGACGGCAGCGGTCAAAATCGCGGTAGATCAGCACGTTTTCCCACGGGATCAACACATTATCCATTACCAGAATGGCATCGTTCTCGTCAAAACGGCTGGAGAGCGGGTAGTCATACGGGGAACCGGTCGCACCGGCCACCATTTCATAGGAGGCGCGGGAAATCAGTTTCACACCGTCGGCGTCCATTGGGGCGACGAACATCAGCGCGAAGTCCGGGTTTTCGCCCATCACCTGCGCAGAACCAAAACCGATCATGTTGTAGTGAGTCAGCGCGGAGTTGGTCGCTACCACTTTCGCGCCGCTGACGATGATCCCGGCGTCGGTCTCTTTTTCCAGTTTGATGTAGACGTCTTTCACTTCGTCGGCCGGTTTATGGCGGTCGATCGGCGGGTTGACGATGGCGTGGTTAAAGTAGAGTCCGGTTTCCTGAATGCGGGTGTACCAGTTGCGGGCGTTCTGCTCAAACTGACCGTAAAACGCCGGATTCGCGCCCAGCGCGCAGCCAAAAGCGGCTTTGTAATCTGGCGTACGTCCCATCCAGCCGTAGCTCAGACGGGACCACTCCGCGATGGCGTCACGCTGCTGACGCAAATCGTTGGCGCTTTTCGCCACGCGGAAGAATTTGTGGGTGTAGCCGCCGCTGCCGGTGTCGGTGCCCCAGCAGAGGGCGTCTTGCATTTCCGGTTTGTGCAGTGCGTCGTAGAGTTGGGCAACGGAAGCCGCCGCGTTGCGAAACGCCGGATGCGTGGTGACATCTTTCACACGCTCGCCGTAGATGTAGATCTCGCGGCCATCCTGCAGGCTTTTTAAGTACTCTTCACCGGTTAATGGGCGTTTGGCGTCAGCGCGGAAATCTTCAGGTTTCATATTCAGACTCTCTTTTCGTCATCGGATGGAAAGCCTGCGCCAACGGGCGTTTCAGGCTTTAATGTTAAATTTGTGTTTTGTTTTTGTTGTTCAATTGAAGCGTGATAAGGCGACGGCGTGAAGGGACGATTGCGACAACGGCAGGTACTTTTCAGACGGGATTGTGTTTTGTGATCCGGGCGACTTTTTGACGGGCGGTGCTGCGCCTATCCGCCGGATATTCACGATACCGGTACTTTACTCGCCCGATACGCACTGGGTGAACATCCCACCAGCCGGTTAAAGAAGCGGGCGAAATAGGCGGGATCTTTAAACCCCAGTTGCCAGGCAATCTCATTGACCGCGCTGTCAGAAAACAGCAGTAGCCGTTTGGCCTCGCGCAGTTGCCGGTCGAAGATCAGCCGTTTAGGGGGCCGATTGGCGAAACGGCGACAAATGTCGGTCAGGCGGGACTCCGTCAGATGCAACTCGCTGGCATAATCCGGCACGCTCCAGTGCTGGTGGAAGTGGGTGTCGATCAACTGGGTGAAACGCTGAAACAGCTTCAGTTCGCCGCGCATTCCGCTTGCCGCATGGTCGTCGAGTCTGGCGTTACGCAGCAGCAGAGTGAAGACCGCCTGCGCCAAAAGTACCAGCGTGTGTTCGCTTCCGGGCAGTTGTTCTGTCGATTCCCGCGCAATCAGTTGCCAGTAGTGGGCAAGCGCCGCGAGTTCATCGGGTTTATCCGCCAGCGAAAGGCAAATCCCCGGCAGGCCGAACGTCTCCCGCGTGCCGGGGTAGAGCACTTCTAATAGTGGCCAGATCAGCGCTTCCCGCACCGTCAGCACGTGGCCGTCGCTGTCGGATTCGGTGATAAACGCGTGCGGAACCGAAGGTGGCGTCAGGACAAACAGCGGCGCCTGGACCGAATAGCGGTGATCGTCGAGCTGGAGTTCGATCTGTCCGGTATCAAGAAAGTGCATCTGAAAGAACTGGTCGTGGCGATGCGCCTGCATATCGCGGCCAAAAAACGCCGCCATGCGGGCGAAAGACTGGTAATGCACATCGTCGCTGCCGAGGCTTTCGTCATACTCTTTGCTGATGTCGATATTGGTGATCGAACTCTGGCACATACTCGCTCCTTACGGGGTGGCGCGCGGGCGCGATGACTGCATGGGAATTAACCAGATAATGACGGCGCCGACAATCAGCAGCGAGGCGACAAACCACAATCCGCTGTTAAAGCTGCCGGTGATATCTTTCAGCCAGCCGATCATAAAGGGGCTGAGCGCCGATCCAATATTGCCCGTGGCGTTGATCACCGCAATCCCGATCGCTCTCGCCCGCAGGCTGATCGACTGATCCGGCGTGGTCCAGAAAATGGCCATTGCGCAGAACGATCCGGTCGATGCCATGATGATCCCCAGCATCTGGAGCAGATTGTTATCGGTGGCGGAGGCCAGTAGCCAGCCTGCGGCGGCGAAGAGATACGGCAGGGTGGTGTGGTACTTACGCTCCTGACGGCTGTCCGAATGGCGACTCCAGAAGATCATCCCGAAAATAGTACACACCTGCGGAATGGCGGCCAGCAGTCCGATAGTGATGTTGCTGCTGCCCTGATTAAAACTTTGCAGGATCTGCGGCGTCCAGATACCGATGGCGCTCAGCGTATTGGTCAGGCAGAAATAGGCCAGCGTATACATCATCACAATCGGGGTGAAGATTTCGCGCCACAGGCTGCGCTGCTGCATGGCGTGGTGACTCACGGCACCTTCCGGCTGCACCAGCGTCAGGCGGTCGTTGTCCATCATCTCCTGCAGACATTTTTTGTCTTCAGCCGTCAGCCATTTGGCCTTCGCCGGGGAGTCGTCCAGCCAGAACCAGACCAGGACGCCCAGCAGGACCGACGGGAACCCTTCCAATAGGAACAGCCACTGCCAGCCGCGAAGATCAAACAGACCGTCCATCGCCAGAATATAGCCAGAGACAATCGAGCCGAGCGCCGTGGTGACGGGCATGGCTATCATAAACAGGGCGTTGGCGCGGGCGCGGAAAAACGCCGGAAACCAGTAGGTTAAATAGAGCAGAATGCCCGGTAAAAAACCGGCCTCGGTGATGCCGACCAGAATACGCAGTATGTACAGGCTGTTAGGCCCGGTGGCAAACAGGGTCGCGGTGGAGGCAATTCCCCACAGCACCATAATGGTCGCGATCCAGCGGCGAGCGCCGACGATACTGAGCATGATGTTGCTGGGAATACCGAAAATAACGTACGCGGCGTAAAACAGGGTGGTCGCCAGGCCGAACATGGTGGCGTTTAGCCCCAGATCGCGGCCCATCGTTAATCCGGCAAAACCAATGTTGATGCGATCGAGGAAGGAAAAAATAAACAGCACGAACAGAAACACGATCAGGCGGCGAAACAGCTTGTTGATTACCGACTGTTGCTGCGCCGTCAGTTGTTTATGCTGACTGGCGGGGTTTTGTTTCTCAGGGATTGCAGATGAGGTGTCGCTCATTGTTTTTCCTCTAATGGGAATTTTGTAGGGTACGACATGGATTGTGCCGGAGAGGGCTAATGCCTTATCCGGCCTACGGTTTGGTACTGCTGTCTGCCGGATGGCGGCGATGCCTTATCCGGCCTACGGTTCACTACTGCTGTTTGCCGGATAAGCGCAGCGCCATCCGGCGTTAATACACGCCGGGTACTGCCGGTTTGACATTGGCGTGTGCGCCAAACCGTTCAGCTAACGCTTCGGCGGCGCGGGCAAGCAGGGTGGTGTCGACGCCAACGGCGACAAACAGCGCGCCGAGTTCAAGATAGCGTTTCGCCAGTTGCTCATTGGCCATCAAAATGCCCGGCGCTTTACCTGCGCCACGAATTTGCGCGATGGCATTTTCAATCGCCGCCTGCACTTCCGGATGCTGTGGATTACCGGCAAAGCCCATATCGGCGCTCAGATCCGCCGGGCCGATAAACACGCCGTCCACCCCTTCAACATCCAGAATCTGCGGTAAATTCTTCAGCGCTTCTCGGGTTTCTATCTGCACCAGCACGCACATTTCATCGTTCGCCTTTTGCAGATAATCCGGGATGCGATTCCAGCGCGAGGCGCGCGCCAGGGCGCTGCCAACACCGCGAATTCCGGCCGGAGGATAACGGGTGGCGCTCACCGCCAGACGGGCTTCATCGGCGTTTTGCACCATCGGAACGAGCAGCGTTTGCGCGCCAACGTCCAGCAACTGTTTGATCTGCACCGGATCGTTCCACGAAGGACGAACGATCGGCTGGCTGGCGTAGGGGGCAATCGCCTGGAGTTGCGTCAGCACCGTTTGCACGTTATTCGGCGCATGCTCACCGTCGATAAGCAGCCAGTCGAAACCCGCGCCCGCCAGCAGCTCCGCGCTGTAATTGCTGCACAGCCCCAGCCACAGGCCGATTTGCGGACGGCCCGCTTTCAGCGCCGCTTTGAATACATTTTGCATCGTCGTCTCCTTACACAAAGCGGCAGCTAATAGAGCCCATATTGCCGTAGTCCACATGGAAGGTGTCGCCCTTGCTGGCCGTCACCGGGCGGGTAAACGAGCCGCCGAGAATGATCTGCCCTGGCTCCAGTTGCACGTCGTAAGGCGCCAGCTTGTTCGCCAGCCACGCCACGCCGTTGGCCGGGTGATTGAGAACGCCAGCGGCCACGCCGGTCTCTTCGATCACGCCGTTGCGATAGAGCAGGGCGGAGATCCAGCGCAGATCCAACTGGTCTGGCTTAATCGGGCGACCGCCGAGGATAACGCCTGCGTTGGCCGCGTTATCGGAGATGGTGTCGAACACTTTGCGCGGACGCTGCGTTTGTGGGTCGATGTTGTGACAGCGGGCGTCGATCAACTCCAGCGCCGGGATCACGTAATCTGTCGCGTTGTAGACGTCGAACAGGGTGCAGTTCGGGCCGCGCAGCGGTTTTGCCAGCACGAACGCCAGCTCGACTTCAATACGCGGGACGATAAAGCGATCGGTTGGGATATCGCTGCCGTCATGGAAAAACATGTCGTCGAGCAACGCGCCGTAGTCCGGTTCGCTGATCTGCGAGCTGGCCTGCATCGCTTTCGAGGTCAGGCCGATTTTGTGGCCTTTCAGCACGCGGCCTTCGGCGATTTTCAGACTGACCCATTCGCGCTGAACGGCATAGGCGTCGTCGATGGTGATCGCCGGATAATCCAGCGAGATCTGGCGGATCTGCTCGCGGGATTGTTCCGCCTGATGCAGACGCTGCGCAATCAGGGTATGGGTGTGTTTATCGAGCATGTTAGTTTCCTTTGTGCTGCTGTTGCCGGATGGCGGCTTTGCCTTATCCGGCCTACGGGCCGGTGTTGCACTTTATTCGACCTGCGGTTTGGTGCTGTTTTTTGCCGGATGGCGGCTTTGCCTTATCCGGCCTACGGGCCGGTGTTGCACTTTATTCGGCCTGCGGTTTGGTACTGTTTTTTGCCGGATGGCGGCTTTGCCTTATCCGGCCTACGGGCCGGTGTTGCACTTTATTCGGCCTGCGGTTTGGTGCTGTTGTAGGCCCGGTAAGCGCAGCGCCACCGGGCAAAAAGCGCGTTACTTAAATAACGCGTGCACATTGTTTTGTTTGTAATTCAGCGTCGGATGCAGCTCGTCGAGTTCAAATGACAGCGCCAGATAGCGGTTGGCCATCAACTCAGCGAAATGGGTTTTGATAAGCGCAAACAGCATCTCACCCACGGCCTCGCGGCTCTCCAGACTGCGCCCGGTGCCGATTTTCAGCGTCATATGGACAAACGCATAGTCGTGTTGACCGTCGGCCATCTGCCAGGTATCCAGCCAGTGCGCGCGGCTGCGGATACCGCCGAGCGGGAAAATACCCGTGGCGGCAAGCGCCTCGTTCACTTTGGCGAACAGTCCCGGCAAGTCGGCCTGTTCACGGATGTTGTCGGTACATTCAGCAATAAAGTGCGGCATTTTCTCTCCTTAGGCGGGCAGCGGGAATACGGCGTTCACCTGGCCGGTGCCGGAACTGGCGAATAACTCGGTGAGGAACTCCACCTTGCCGTCGTATTTGTCCCAACCGAGCATGCCCAGCAGCATCACCGTGTCGTGCATGTTGCCTTCGCCGTAGCAGTAGTCGGCGTACTCCGGCAGCATGCTGCAAAACTCTTTGAACTGCCCTTCGCGCCACAGCTTGACCACGCGCTCGTCCATCTGACGATCAAACTCGCGGGTGTAGCTGTTCATCCCTTCTTCCGCACGCTGGTCGTCGATGAAACGGTGCGACAGCGAGCCGCTGGCGAGCACCGCCACGGTGCCGTCGTATTTTTCAATCGCGCTGACGATCGCCTCGCCAAGCTTGCGGCTGTCGGCGAAGTCATGCACGGTACAAAAGGCGGAGATCGACACCACTTTGAAATGCTTATCGCTGTTCATGTAGCGCATCGGCACCAGCGTGCCGTACTCCAGCTTCAGGCTCGGGATGTTGTGCGCTTTGGCGCGCACGCCCAGCTTGACCGCTTCATCGGCAATCAACTGACCCAGTTCCGGATTGCCGTCATAGTCGTAGGTCATGTCGCGGATAAAATGCGGCAGTTCATTACTGGTATAGATGCCGGAAAAATGGTCCGCGCAGTTAATGTGGTAGGCACTGTTCACCAGCCAGTGGGTGTCGAACACGATAATGGTGTCGACGCCCATCTCGCGGCAGCGATGGCTGATCTCTTTGTGTCCGTCGATCGCAGCCTGGCGGCAACCGTGGTTTTTCCCCGGCAGCTCAGAGAGATACATTGACGGCACATGTGTGATTTTTGCGGCTAACGCTAATGTGCCCATATCAGACTCCCCATTTCGGGATCGGATGGTCGCCCATAGAAATGCAGACGTTCTTCATTTCGGCGAACACCTCGAAGCTGTATTCTCCGCCTTCACGCCCGGTACCGGAGGCTTTTACGCCGCCAAACGGCTGGCGCAGGTCGCGCACGTTCTGGGTATTCACAAACACCATGCCGGCTTCGATATTGCGCGCCAGGCGCAACACTTTGCTGACATCCTGGGTCCAGATATAGGAGGCGAGGCCGTACTCCACGTCGTTAGCCAGACGCAGACCTTCCGCCTCGTCTTTGAACGGCAGCAGACACGCCACCGGCCCGAAGATCTCTTCCTGGGCCACGCGCATCCGGTTGTCGACGTCCGCCAGCACCGTTGGGCGCAGGAAGTTGCCGTTTCTCAAATGCGCAGGCAGATCGGTCGGTTTGTCCGGGCCGCCCGCCAGCAGGGTGGCGCCTTCTTCAATGCCGAGGCGAATATAGCCGGAGACTTTCTCCCAGTGCTGCTGGCTAATCAGCGCGCCGACCTGGGTGTTCGGATCGTTCGGATCGCCCACGCGCAGACGGTTGGCGCGTTCGGCAAAGCGTTTAACGAATTCCGGGTAGATGCTCTGCTGAATAAAGATGCGCGAACCGGCGGTGCAACGCTCGCCGTTGATCGAGAAGATAGTGAACAGGGCTGCGTCCAGCGCACGCTCAATGTCGGCGTCTTCAAAAATCAGTACCGGCGATTTGCCGCCCAGTTCCATCGAGTATTTCTTCAGCCCGGCGTTTTTCATGATGTTGCGCCCGGTGGCGGTGCCGCCGGTAAACGACACGGCACGCACATCGTGATGACGCACCAGCGCGTCGCCTGCCGTAGCGCCGTAGCCCTGCACTACGTTCAGCACGCCCGCCGGAATGCCCGCTTCCAGCGCCAGTTCGCCCAGACGATCGGCGGTCAGCGGCGAGAGTTCCGACATCTTCAGCACCGCGGTATTGCCCAGCGCCAGGCACGGCGCGACCTTCCAGGTGGCGGTCATAAACGGTACGTTCCACGGCGACACCAGCGCGCAAACCCCCACTGGCTGCACCAGCGTGTAGTTGAGCATTTTGTCGTCAACCGGGTAGGTTTTGCCGTTCATCTGCTGGCACACTTCGGCGAAAAATTCGAAGTTGTGGGACGCACGTGGGATCAGCACGTTTTTGGTCTGGTGGATTGGCAAACCGGTGTCGGCGGTTTCCATCGCGGCGATTTCTGGCACGTTCTGATCAATCAGATCGCCGAGACGGCGCATCAGGCGTGCGCGCTCTTTCATCGGCAGATTCGCCCATTTCGGGAACGCCTCTTTCGCGGCCGCTACCGCCTGGCTTACCTCCGCTTCACCGCCGGACGCCACTTCCGCCAGCACGTCTCCGCTGGCCGGATTGGTGGTGTGGAAATAGTCGGTGCCCGCCACGTTTTTGCCGTTGATCCAATGGTTTATTTTTTTCATTTTGCGGTTTCCTCACTCACAATTCGGTTGACCAGTCGGCCCACGCCTTCCACTTCCACCACCACTTCATCACCCGGCACCACATCGGACAGCCCTTTTGGCGTGCCGGTTGCGATCATGTCGCCCGGTTGCAGGGTCATGAATTCGCTCAGGTAAGCGATCAAAAATGGGATGTTGAAGATCAGATCGGCGGTGGTGCCTTGCTGGCGCAATTCGCCGTTGACGAAGGTGCGCAGAGTTAAGTTGTGTGGATCCGGGATCGCGGCTTTATCAACGACCCACGGCGCAATCGGGGTCAGACCGTCGCGGTTTTTCACCCGCAGATTCGGGCGGTAGTAGTTTTCCAGATAGTCGCGGATGGCGTAGTCATTACAGACGGTGTAACCCGCGACATAGTCCATTGCATCGGCTTCGGTTACGTTGCGCGCCGTTTTGCCAATCACCACCACCAGTTCCGCTTCGTAGTGCATGTACTCAATGTTGTTCGGGCGAACGGAGGTCTGGTTATCGCCGTTAAATGTGTTGGGCGCTTTGATAAACACCAGCGGCTCTTCCGGCGGTTTGAAATCCAGCTCGCTGGCGTGGTCGGCGTAGTTCAGGCCCAGCGCGAACAGGGTGCCGTTAGGGTGTGAAAGCGCAGGGCGGGTTCTGATTTCCGTCATTTCGCGCGCGTCCACCACCGGGTTTTCCAGCGGCGGGAAACCGTCCGCCAGAATGCGCACTTGGTCGCCGGGCTGAATGTCCACGCGAGCGTGCGGGGTGCCGATCAGTATGGCGTCGCCTGGGTTGAGGGTGGCGAATTCGCTGAGCGCGCTGAGCAGTTCGGCCGCGCTGCGTTGCAGGTCGGCGGTGTTCCAGCGATCGGCTTCGCGACCGTTGATTTCGGTGATAATCGTCAGGTTATCGACGTTTTTCAGCGCCACCGTTTCGCCCAGCGGGCAGAAACCGTCGCGGCATTTTGCTTTGATGGCCGGGCGGTAGAAGCTCTCTTCCGGCAGGCTGACCTCGTTGGCCAGCGCATAACCAGCGATATAGTTTGCCGCTTCTGCAATCGAGACTTTGCGGGCTGTTTTGCCGACCACCAGCGCGATCGTCGCACCGCTTTGCACCGTTTCGCCCTGCGGATGAGGGATTGCCTCTCCGCTGCGGATCACCGTGTTGTGCGGCTTAATAAACCAGACAGCCGTCTTCGGCGGTGCTTTATACGGGGCTTGCGTAAACGCGTCGCGCCAGGCATCAAGCTGGCTGCGATGGTTTAACGCGACGGCAAAAACAGTACCTTTCATACACAAACTCCTCAGGGTGAAATACCACACTGTGATTTCATTAATATATTAATGATTCGGTTGTATGCTTTTGCTGCGCGTTTGGCAAACGGAAGTGAAATATTTGTGATATCAGTAACATTAAATTTACATATCAAATTTAATATTTATACTTATCATGTAATTAAAAAAATGGCGTTCTTTCTGTTAGACTTTTTCGCCTAAAGTGGGTTGTTTATAAAAACATCATTATTGAATTGTTTATCTGTTAATGATTTTTCCAGGGGAAGACCATGCATGACTCTTTAACCATTGCACTGTTGCAGGCACGAGAAGCGGCAATGTCTTACTTTCGTCCCATCGTGAAGCAACACAATCTGACGGAACAGCAGTGGCGCATCGTGCGCGTACTGGCGGAATATCCGTCGATCGACTTTCACGATCTGGCGTTTCGTACCTGCATTTTGCGCCCGAGCCTGACCGGTATTCTGACGCGGATGGAACGCGATGGACTGGTACTGCGTTTAAAACCGGTGAATGACCAGAGAAAGCTGTATGTGTCGCTGACGAAA
Source organism: Citrobacter sp. Awk 4 (assembly GCF_028069725.1). Classification (GTDB taxonomy): domain Bacteria; phylum Pseudomonadota; class Gammaproteobacteria; order Enterobacterales; family Enterobacteriaceae; genus Citrobacter_D. Next base: position 86,783 of record NZ_JANEWG010000005.1, on the reverse strand, counting down.
GCGGGCAATGCGCTGTATGAACATGCGCAGTCGCAGGTGGAAGAGGCGTACCGGCAAATTGAAGCGGAATACACGCCAGAGAAGATGCAACAACTGACGGCGCTGCTGAGCGAGTTTATTGCGCTCGGCAATCGCCATATTGCCGAACGCGGGGAAGAAGAATAACTACGCGTCTGATTTTGCCAGATGGATAAGCGTTTCGGTTCTGGCAGGAGAAAGCGGTTCACGCGGCTGGGGAAGCGGCCAGTGATAGAGCCAGCGGGCGCTGGTGGCGCAGGTTTTTCCCTGACAGGCGCCCATACCGCAACGTGAAGCCAGCTTTGCGGTTTGCCAGTTTTTTGCGTCCGCAACGTCGCCACAGCGTACATCTTCACAGCGGCAGAGTAATGTTTCCGGCGTGACGACCTCTTTGAGTGAGTCGGGCAGGGCGAATGTGGCATTGAGCGCGTTGGCAAAACGTTGCCAGCGATCGCGTTTTTTGATCGCTTCGCTCGCGCGTTCCGGGCACTGTGCCGCGACATAACCAGCGACTTCCCCTTCCGCCAACGCCAGTTCGCTACCGCCAAACCCCGTACACTCCCCGGCGGCGAAAATATCAGGCTGACTGGTGCGCTGGTGCGCATCCACGGTGATGGCGTTGTCTGCTGTCGCACAGCCAAAAATCAGCGCCGGTTCAAGATTGGGCACCAGCCCATAGCCAATGGCCAGGCGGTCGCAGGCGATTTCGCGGATTTTACCGTGTTGACGCACGGTGACTGCCCGCAGCGTTTCGTCGCCCAGCGCCTGCGTGACCTGGCTTGCCATGCAGTAATTTACTGGCGTGATGCCGAAGAGTTGACGCAGTTTGACCGGCCAGCGCCACAGTCCCATCGCAAAGCGAACCAGCGCAGTGCGCGGCGCCTGCTCCACGATCGCGACAATCTGACCGCCTGCTTTACGCACCGTATCGGCAACCGCCAGCAACAGCGGGCCGCTACCGGCAATGACAACCCGTTCGCCGTTGAGCGGCAAACCCTGTTTGATTTGCGCCTGCAAACCGCCAGCGCCGGTGACGCCAGGCAGCGTCCAGCCAGGAAAGGGCAGTGACAGTTCACGCGCGCCGCAACACAAAATTAATCGCTGCCAGTGGACAATCCCACCGCTTTCTGCGGTTTCAAACAGCACGCTGTGTGAGGAGGGACGGGCAATCAGACGGGCAGCAGGCAAATGGGTGATCCGCGATTCGCGTTCCACGGCGTCACGATACTGTTTGGCCAGCGGCGGGAGTGCGGCCTGTGGCCCGTCGCGCCAGATTTGCCCACCTGGGCGCGGATTATCATCCAGGATTACCACCTGCTTGCCGCTTTGCGCTGCTGCCAGCGCGGCCGCCAGTCCGGCAGGTCCAGCGCCGAGGATCAGAATGTCACAGTGCAATGTGTGCATGGTCGCTCCTTTCTATTTTCATCTCCGGCTGGCATACCGTCTGGCAGGCCAGCACCCGGCGTCCATTCACCGTCACGCGACACTCCTGACAGATGCCCATTCCGCAAAACGGGGCGCGTGGGCTGTCATGGACAGAGCGGCGTGTGACAGGGTTGCCGCTGATCGCCAGCGCGGCGGCGACGTTGATTTCCGCCGGAACCTGGCAGGGCTGACCGTCAATAAACAGGGTTATGATTTTCATGCGCTGGCCTCCTGGCGGATCAGGCGTGCGGGCAGCCAGGCGTCTGGCGCAAAAGCGGGGCGTTCGCCGAGGATCTGTGCGCAGAGCAGCTCGGCAGTTGCCGGTGCGGTGGTCACGCCAAGCCCCTCATGACCGAGCGCCAGCCAGATGCCGGGGCGCGAAGGATGCGGACCGATAAGCGGATTGCCGTCGGCGGAGGCGGCGCGAAAACCGCTCCAGCAACGGATGATATTCAAACTGGCGATCGCCGGTAAAAAATGGCGTGCGCGCTGTAACATGGTCGCCAGTAGCGGCAGATCCAGCTCACGGTCGAGGGTGTCGAACTGGCGCGAGGAACCAATCAGCCATTGTCCGGTAGGGCGCGGTTGCACATTAAACGCTACCGAGGTTCCGCCGGCGTGGGCGCTGGCACCGTAGCCCAGCTCGACCAGTTGATGGTTCAGCGTTGCGCCGTAGCGGTCGGTAATGGCCAGTTGACCTTTCTTGGGGCGCAGCCAGTTTTCCTGTAACAGCGCATTTGCGCCTAAGCCGCAGGCGACCACAATCACGCGCGCCCGCAGACGCTTACCGCTCTCCAGCACCACCTGGGGCGCGTCTATTGAGACGGCCCCTTCGTTGACACAGGTAATGGCCTGCGCCGCATCGTCAATAAACCAGCGTGCCACGTTGGGGGCGTAAACAATGCCGTCGCCCGGCACCCACAAGCCTCCCGCCAGATTCGGCGTCAGCAGCGGTTCACGCGCGGCAACCTGGGCGCGGGTCTGCATTTCGCTTACGACCTCGTGCCCTGCCATGCGCTGTTGTTTCTCCTGGGCGAGGGCCAGTTCCTGCTCGTTTTCCGCCAGCCATAAGGTTCCGCAGCCGTGCCAGGCACAGTTTTGCGGCATCCGTGGCGTGAGTTCCCGCCAGCGTGCCAGCGACCAGGCTGAAAGCGCCAGTTCGGCGGGATCGTCATCCATACAGACCAGATGCCCCATTCCGGCGGCGGTTGCTCCAGCGTGCCCGTCGTCAATGAGGGTGACGCGTTGCCCGTGTTTCGCCAGTTGCCAGGCGCAGGCTGCGCCAACTATCCCGGCACCGATGACAATGACGTCGCTTTCTGTCACAGGGTGATCCCCCAGCGGAAAGGATCGTCCGCATTGAGGATCAAGCGGTTGTCGCCGCACACCCACGCTTCACCGCGGATCGTCGGGATGACCTGATCGCCTTCGCGGGTATAACTGGCGGTAAATTGGCTGCCGATGATGCTTGCCTGTCGCCAGGTTTCTCCGGGCTGCAATTTGCCGTCATCGGCGAGGCACGCCAGTTTGGCGCTGGTGCCAGTGCCGCACGGCGAACGGTCCCACGCTTTGCCTGGACAGAGGACAAAGCTGCGACTGTCGGCACGATCGTCACTGGCAAACAGCTCAATATGATCGATAACACCGTCATTTTCGCCGCGGATCCCTGCCGCTTCCAGCCCTTCACGGATGGCCCACGCATAATCGGTGAGGGCGGGGATCTGATCTGGCGTGATATCGAACGGATGATCGTTAACGAGGAAAAACCAGTTGCCGCCCCAGGCGATATCGCCGCTGACGGTGCCGTGTTGCGTGACCACGCTGACCTGTTTACGCCAGCGATACGACGGTACGTTTTCGACCGAAACGCTGCCGTCGTCGTGGAGGGTGGCGGTGACATCGCCCACCGGAGTTTCAATGCGGTGTTGACCGGGTTTGATGCGCCCAAGCCAGGCCAGAGAGGCAATCAATCCTATCGTGCCGTGACCGCACATATTCAGGAATCCGGCGTTGTTGAAGAAGATAACCCCGGCGGTGGCCTCGGGGGAGACGGGCTCGCAGAGCAGCGCGCCGACCAGCACGTCATTTCCGCGAGGCTCCAGGATGATGGCTTTGCGCCACGCATCGTATTCGCGGGCAAAGCGTTCCCGACGCTGCGCCATTGTACCGTTACCGAGATCCGGAAAACCCGCCACCACCAGGCGCGTCGGTTCACCGCCGGTGTGTGAGTCAATCACTCTGAGTTCGCTTTCCTGCTGTGTCGTTGTCATGAGATCTCCGAAACGTTAAGTGTTTGTTGCTAGATGCTGGCGCAACCTTTGCGTTCCGGCTTGACTGCTTTCACCACCTGAGATGACGAAATCAGCACAGCTCATCCGCGGGATTTTGCATGGTGAGTATAACTATTGCTTATTAATCAATTTATTATTTATGTGGTAAACCAAAAGATGTCTCTGCGCCAGTGCGTGAAACAGGGGAAATCGTAAACCACTGGCAGGATCGCAAAACGCGCGACTGGCGCTTGATTGGTTAATAAAAAGTTAATAAATATCCCTCGTCACTTATTGTGAGGAAGCGTTATGTCCTGTGTTTCTGATGACGTGTCGGGGAAAGCCCCGACGCAAGAGGTGGGGCTGGAGGTGGGTGAACTCAGCCAGATCTGTGAGGGGCTGGCCCGCCAGCGCCCGGAAAACATTCAGACCTTGCTTAATGCGATGGCGCTGATTGCGCCGCTACTCAACGCCATTCCCAACGTGGTCTTTTTTATCAAAGACGTGCAGGCAAGATACCTGCTGGTCAATATGACGCTGGCCCGTCGTTGCGGGTTCAAGAATGTGGTTTCGTTGCTGGGGAAAACCTCGGCGGATGTGTTTCCTTCTGCGCTGGGACAGGGTTATACCGAGCAGGATCTGCGGGTTCTGCGCGAGGGTGTGACGCTGCGCGATCAGCTGGAGATGCATCTGTATAACGGTCGCGAGCGGGGCTGGTGTCTGACGCAAAAGCTGGCGCTGCGCGATATTCATGGGCAGGTGATCGGGATGGCGGGGATCTCCCACGATCTGCTGGAGACGCAGGCGCGTCATCCGGCATGGCAGAGGCTGGCGATCGTGGATGATCATATCCGCAAACACTATCACCGCCCGATCGCAATGGAAGAATTGACCATGCTGAGCGGGATGTCGGTGGCGCAGATTGAACGCTACTGCAAACGCATTTTTCACCTGACGCCGCGTCAGATGATCCACAAAGTCCGTCTCGAAAAAGCCACCGAGTTACTGGCGGGCACGACGCCCATCACCGATATCGCATTGCAATGCGGCTATACCGATCACAGCGCATTTAGTCGCCAGTTCAAAGCGATGACCGGCTCTACGCCACGGGATTTTCGCCTGACGCTGGCGAGCTGATCCTCCTTTTGCGACCTCCCCCAGGGAAGAGGGGAGAATCGCCACTGTGCTAATTTCGTCATCCTGGCAAAGGAAAACCCACAAGCCGCCGAACGCCTTAGCCGTCAATCTGTCAGTGAATATTCACCATTCGTTCACCAATGTTTAACAAATTGACGACAAGGAATCGAAAATGAGCAAAAAAGCTATTCACTGGAGCGGCGTGTTTCCGGCCGTCAGCACACAGTTTCGCAGCGATTACTCACTGGATTTAGACGCCACCCACACGGTGATGAAAAACCTGGTCAAGGATGGTGTTTCAGGCCTGGTGGTGTGTGGCAGCGTTGGGGAGAACACCTCGCTGACCACCCAGGAAAAATTACAAATTATCGAAGTGGCGAAAGACGCTGCAGGCGGCCAGATCCCGGTGATTGCCGGGGTGGCGGAATTCACCACTGCCTTCGCCCAGAAGATGGCGAAAGAGGCTGAGAAGGTGGGCGTTGATGGCATTATGGTGATGCCTGCGCTGGTTTACTCTTCAAAACCGCATGAAACCGCCGCCCACTTCCGTAGCGTCGCGACCGCCACCGACCTGCCGATTATGGTCTACAACAACCCGCCGATTTACAAAAACGATGTCACGCCAGACATCCTGGCAACCCTCGCCGACTGCGACAACATCGTCTGTTTTAAAGATTCCTCCGGCGATACCCGTCGCTTTATCGATCTGCGTAATGCCGTAGGCGACCGTTTTGTGCTGTTCGCCGGGCTGGATGATGTGGTGGTTGAGAGCATTGCGGTGGGCGCTGAAGGCTGGATCTCCGGGATGTCGAACGCCTTCCCGCGTGAAGGCGAGACGCTGTTCCGTCTGGCAAAACAGCAACGCTATGAAGAGGCGATGGCGCTGTACCGCTGGTTTATGCCGCTGCTGCACCTCGATGCGCGTCCGGATTTGGTGCAGTGCATCAAGCTGTGCGAAGAGTTGCTGGGACGCGGTAGCGCCGTGACCCGTCCGCCGCGCCTGGCGCTGGAAGGTGAAACGCGCGCGCAGGTGGTGGCGGTGGTTGAACAGGCGCTGGCAACCCGTCCACAGCTGCCGGATGTCGGCCTCTGAACGCAGGAGTGAACATGACATTACGACAGTCTGAACAGGGCTTGCAGTTTATTGCCGGTCAGCGTGTTGGGGGTGGCGACGCCACCCTGCTCAGTCTGCGCGCCGAAGATGGCGAAGCCACCGGTTATCGGTTCCTGTCGGCCACCCGTGAGGAGGCCGCACAGGCGGCGCTGGCGGCGGAGCGGGCGTTTGCGGTGTATTCGCAGACCACGCCCGAAGCGCGGGCGCGTTTCCTGGAGGCCATCGCCAGTGAACTGGACGCGCTGGGCGAGGCGTTTTTTGCCATCGCGCATCAGGAAACGGCCTTGCCGCTGGCGCGTTTGCAGGGGGAGCGGGCGCGTACCAGTGGCCAGTTGCGGATGTTTGCCGGGGTGCTGCGTCGCGGCGATACGCATGGCGTGCGTATTGATACGGCGTTACCTGACCGTCAGCCGTTGCCGCGTCCGGATTTGCGCCAGTATCAGGTGGCGCTCGGGCCGGTCGCTGTCTTTGGCGCCAGTAATTTCCCACTCGCCTTTTCAACCGCGGGTGGCGACACCGCCGCAGCGCTGGCGGCAGGCTGCCCGGTAGTGGTGAAGGCGCACCCAGGACACATGGCGACCGCCGAATACACCGCACTGGCGGTATTGCGCGCGGCAGAGGCGTGCGGCATGCCAGCGGGTGTTTTCAATATGATTTTTGGCACCGATATCGGCGCTGAACTGGTGAGGCATCCGGCGATTCAGGCGGTCGGTTTTACCGGTTCGCTGCGCGGCGGAAAAGCGCTGCAACAACTGGCGCAGCAGCGCCCGCAGCCGATTCCGGTGTTTGCGGAGATGTCTGCCATTAATCCGCTGATTATTTTGCCCCAGGCGCTGGCGAAAAATGCCGCCACACTGGCAAACGACCTGGTGGCCTCTTTTACGCTGGGTAGCGGTCAGTTTTGTACCAAACCCGGACTGATTCTGGTGATGCAGGGGGAAGGGGAGAGCCGTTTCTCTGATGCGTTAGTCGAGGCGGTGGAGCGCGCTCCGGCGCAGGTGATGCTCAATGCCACCACGCTTGCGCATTACCAGCAAGGCGTGAGCGCGCTGGATGCTCACCCGAATATTCAACGTATTGCAGGCCGCAATGAGAACGTCACCGGACGCGCGCAGGCGCGCTTATACAAAGCGCCCGCTTCGCTGCTGCTGGCGAAAGCTCCGCTGTTGCAAGAAGAAGTGTTCGGGCCGTTGGCGGTGTTAGTGAGTGTGGCGGATGAGGCCGAACTGTGCGCCATTCTGCGGGTGATTCAGGGACAGCTCACCATTACGGTTCATGCCGAAGCGGATGACCGACAACTGGCGGCGCGGCTGTTACCGATGCTGGGTGAGAAAGCCGGGCGCGTGCTGTTTAACGGGTATCCCACCGGCGTGGAAGTGTGTGACGCAATGGTGCATGGCGGTCCGTGGCCGGCGACCACCGATGCGCGCGGTACGTCGGTCGGCACCAAAGCCATCGAGCGTTTTTTGCGTCCGGTGTGTTTGCAAAATGTCCCTGGCGCACTGTTGCCGCCTGCCGTGCAGGATGCCAATCCATTAAACCTGCTGCGCCTGGTGAACGGGCAGTGGACCCGGGAAGCGATTTCCCCCTCTGTTAACTGAAGGGCACAATCATGACGATTCACTCTACACCGCAAACTCAGACCCGGGTTGTTGAATCGGGGAAATTTAAAAAGCAGCTGACGTTAACGGATCTGACGTTTATTGGACTGGGGGCGATTTTTGGCTCCGGCTGGCTGTTTGCCGCCAGCCATGTCGCCTCGATTGCCGGACCTGCCGGTATCGCCTCGTGGGTGATCGGCGGCATCGCCGTGTTACTGTTGGGCATTGTGTATTGTGAGCTGGGCGCGGCGTTGCCGCGTGCCGGGGGGATTATTCGTTACCCGGTGTTTTCTCACGGCGAGTTGATGGGATACTTGCTCGGTTTTATTACGCTTATCGCGTTTTCCAGCCTGATCTCTATCGAAATCGTCGCGGCGCGTCAGTATGCCGCAGCCTGGTTTCCGGCACTGACGCAACCCGGTTCCAGCGACCCGACGTTGCTCGGCTGGGTGGTGCAATTTTTGTTACTCTGCTTTTTCTTTGCGTTGAACTACTACAGCGTCAAAACATTTGCCCGTTCGAACAACATCATCAGCATACTGAAATTCCTCGTGCCGCTGGTGGTGGTGATCACCCTGTTTGCCTTCTTTAAACCCGAAAACCTGCACGCGCAGGGGATTGCGCCGTTTGGTATGTCGGGCGTCGAGGCGGCGATAAGCGCCGGCGGGATTATTTTTGCCTATCTGGGGCTAACGCCGATTATCTCGGTTGCCAGTGAAGTGCAAAACCCGCAGCGAACCATTCCGGTGGCGCTGATTTTGTCGGTTGTACTGTCGACCATTATCTATGTGCTGCTGCAACTGGCGTTTCTCGGCAGTATCCCAACCGAGATGCTGAACGGCGGCTGGGCGGAAGTCAGTAAGCAGTTCTCTTTGCCGTACCGCGATATCGCCATTACGCTGGGGATGGGCTGGCTGGCGTTTATGGTGGTCAGTGACGCGATTGTCTCTCCGAGCGGAACCGGCAATATTTATATGAATGCGACGCCGCGCGTGATTTACGGGTGGGCGAAAGCGGGCACCTTCTTTAAAGCGTTTACCCACATTGATAAAGAGTCTGGTATTCCCCGCCCGGCGTTGTGGCTGACATTTGGATTATCGATTTTCTGGACGCTGCCGTTCCCGTCATGGGAGCAGTTGATCAGCGTTGTGTCCGCCGCGCTGGTGCTCAGTTACGCCATCGCGCCGGTAACAGCGGCAGGGCTGCGCCGGAATTCGCCCGATCTGCCGCGTCCGTTCCGCGTTCGCGCATTTCATATTATCGGTCCACTGTCGTTTGTGATCTCCGCGCTGATTGTCTTTTGGTCCGGCTGGGGAACGCTTTCGTGGTTGTTGGGGCTGCAGATCGTCATGTTCGTGGTTTATGTGTTGTGTAAATCCAAAGTGCCGGTGCATACCGTCAGTCTGGCGCAGCAGGTGAAGTCTTCGCTGTGGCTGGTAGGTTTTTACGCGCTGATTATGCTGTTCTCCTGGTTAGGCAGTTTTGGCGGTACAGGGGTGATTGGCCATCCGTGGGATACCGTGATGGTTGCGGTAATGTCGCTGGGAATTTACTACTGGGGCGAGCGCACTTGTCTACCACAAGCTAACTTTACTGGAGACGAAGAAGAGTAAAGGAGAAGGTAATGACAATGGTAAACCTCTCGTTAACAGAGGCTTACTCGCTGGCACATCAGGTGCTACGCGGGAATGGATTCAGTGAAGAGCATGCCACGGTGGTGGCGCGCAATGTGACCAACGGGGAGCGCGATGGCTGCGCTTCCCACGGTTTATGGCGGTTGCTGGGTATTGTCGACACGCTACGCAAAGGCAAAGTGTCGCCAGACGCGCTGCCGGTGGTGACCGACAGCGCCCCGGCGATAGTGAAGGCGGATGCCGGCGGCGCGTTTTCGCTGCTGGCATTTGAACAGGCGTTGCCGTTATTGATTGAGAAAACGCGGCATTGCGGAATTGCTGCGCTGGCTATCAATCGTTGCGTCCATTTTTCGGCGCTGTTTGCCGACATTGAACCGCTGACGGACGCCGGGCTGGTGGGCTACGCCTGTACGCCAAGTCATGCCTGGGTCGCGCCTGCCGGTGGTACTCGACCGCTGTTTGGCACCAACCCGATTGCGTTTGGCTGGCCGCGTGGCGAAAGGCCGCCGTTTATCTTTGATATGGCAACCAGTGCGGCGGCGCGGGGAGAGATCCAACTACATTTACGCGCCGGAAAACCGATCCCCGAAGGCTGGGGGGTAGACAGCGACGGGCAGCCGTCAACCGATCCGCAGGCAGTGCTGGATGGCGCGATGCTGACCTTTGGCGGGCATAAAGGCTCGGCGTTTGCGGCGATGGTCGAACTGTTGGCCGGACCGTTGATTGGCGACATGACCAGCGCGGAGTCGCTGGCCTGGGATAACGGCGCCGGAGGACTGCCGTATGGCGGCGAACTGATCCTGGCGTTTGATCCGACACGTTTTCTCGGACAGGATGCGCATCTTCATCTGGCGCGGGCAGAAACATTGTTTGATGCGATGCAGAGTCAGGGCGCGCGTTTGCCTGGCGAGCGGCGTTTTGTGGCGCGGGCAAAGGCCGCAGAGGAAGGCGTGGTCATTACCCGTACGTTGTACGATGACATCTGCGCGCTCAGGTAGAGTTATCAGGCGGTAGTCTGTCATGGCGTTTTTTGCCAGCATTTTGCACAAAATACCTGTGACAGACATCGCTATTGCATAAAGTTTTCTCATTCCAGGCCGACAACCAGAGTATCTGTCTAGCGGAATGAGAAAACATGTTAAAACGAATTAAGATTGTGACCAGCTTACTGCTGGTGTTGGCAATATTTGGCCTTTTACAACTGACCTCGGGCGGTTTGTTCTTTAACTCATTGAAAAATGACAAAGAAAACTTCACCGTTCTACAGACCATTCGCCAGCAGCAGTCCACGCTGAATTCCAGCTGGGTTGCGTTGCTGCAAACCCGTAATACCCTCAACCGGGCGGGTATCCGCTACATGATGGATCAGAACAATATCGGCAGCGGCGCGACCGTTGTCGATCTGATGCAGATTGCGAGCACGTCCCTGAAGCAGGCGGAAAAACACTGGGCCGATTATGAAGCGCTGCCGCGCGATCCACGCCAGAGCGAGGCTGCGGCTGTCGAGATAAAGCGTAGCTACGATATCTATCACAATGCGTTGGCAGAGCTGATCCAGTTGCTGGGCGCAGGTAAGATCAATGAGTTCTTTGATCAACCGACGCAGGGCTATCAGGACGGTTTTGAAAAACCGTATATGGCCTATATGCAGCAGAACGATCGCCTGTATGACATTGCGGTTGAAGACAACAATAGCTCCTATAGCCAGGCGATGTGGGTGCTGGTCAGCGTGTTAATCGCGGTGATGCTGGTGATCGTCGCTGTCTGGTTCGGCATCAAATTCTCGTTAATCGAACCGATGAACCGCCTGATCGAGAGCATTCGCCATATCGCCGGTGGCGATCTGGTGAAGCGTATTGACGTGGAAGGCTCTAACGAAATGGGGCAACTGGCAGAAAGCCTGCGCCACATGCAGGGTGAGCTGGTGCGTACCGTGGGCGATGTGCGTAACGGGGCTAATGCGATTTACAGTGGCGCCAGCGAAATTGCGATGGGCAACAACGATCTTTCTTCCCGTACTGAACAGCAGGCGGCCTCTCTGGAAGAGACGGCAGCCAGCATGGAAGAGCTGACGGCCACCGTGAAGCAGAACGCCGAGAACGCGCGTCAGGCCAGCCATCTGGCGCTGAGCGCTTCAGAAACCGCGCAGAAGGGCGGTAAAGTGGTGGATAACGTAGTGCAAACCATGCGTGATATCGCCTCCAGTTCGCAGAAAATTGCCGATATTATCAGCGTGATCGACGGTATTGCCTTCCAGACTAACATTCTGGCATTGAACGCGGCGGTAGAAGCGGCGCGTGCGGGCGAACAGGGCCGTGGCTTTGCGGTGGTTGCCGGGGAAGTGCGTAATCTGGCGCAACGCAGTGCTCAGGCCGCGCGTGAGATTAAGAGCCTGATTGAAGATTCCGTCAGTCGTGTGGACGTGGGTTCAACGCTGGTTGAGAGCGCGGGTGAAACCATGGATGAGATTGTTAACGCGGTGACCCGCGTGACCGATATCATGGGCGAAATCGCCTCTGCGTCTGATGAGCAGAGTCGCGGTATCGACCAGGTCGGTCTGGCTGTTGCTGAGATGGATCGCGTGACGCAGCAGAACGCCTCGTTGGTCGAAGAGTCCGCTGCCGCCGCTGCCGCGCTGGAAGAGCAGGCTAGTCGTCTGACCCAGGCTGTCGCCGTATTCCGTATTCAGCAAGAACAACAGCGTTCTCGCGAGCTTGCCGCCGCGAAAAGCGTTTCTGCGCCGGTAGTGCCGCGCAAAGCTGCTGTTACCGATGCCGGTGAGAACTGGGAAACATTCTGATGTGACGAGTTGCGCCCTGGTGATCAGGGCGCTCAAAAAGTCGTATACCCTGCTGTTATCACTTTCATGCTTATACCTTCGTACGTTTACCTTTCCCGAAAATAATGACCTTATTGCGTTCATCTCTTTGGCTTTATAGCGCGCGTGGAAAAATAATGTCACTGCAAATTTTGGATTGTCATGATGTTAAATCCCCCTTCAATTATGTATTGTTAATTCATTAATCACGCGTGGAAATATTAGTGGAGTAAGATTTCTTCCTCGTCGCATATTCGCTAACGCATTTTTATAAACGTTCAAAAAAACTGAGTTTATAATTCGTTTTTTCCTGATTGGTTTGTGTTTTTTATTGTTTTATAGTGACGAAAGCATAAGGAACTATGCGATATAGTAACTGTTGACGATACCCGTTAACTGACCGCCAAACGATAAAGGATTTCATATGAGTCTTCTCTACTCCCATCTATTCCCGATACATAAATTAAGTCTCTTCCTGATTTACTAATATATTGGAACTTAAGTTTTTATAAGTTTTCAACCTCTGACGTTCAGCGATTTAACATTTTTACGAACAGGACTTTACAGGATGTATATCTCAGTCCGTAAAAACAGCCTCAGCGCAAAGTGGGCGCTTAATATTTTTACCTCAATGTTATTTGCGTGCAGCCCTGCTGCGGTTTCTGCCATAAACAATCAGTATGATGCGCTGATTATTGAAGCCCGTAAGGGAAATACGCAACCCGCGTTAACCTGGTTTTCTGAAAATACTGATCTGAATAATAATCAGATTGCTGACTGGTTGCAGATTAGCGCCTGGAGCGGACAAGACCACCAGGTTGTTGAAATATACAACCGCTATCGTAATCATCATTTGCCAGTGCGTGGATATGCTGCAGTCGCTATCGCATATCGCAACCTACAGCAGTGGCAGAAGTCACTCGCCTTGTGGCAGAAGGTTGTCAGCCAGGAACCACAAAACAAGGATTATCGGCGTGGGCAAATTTTAACACTGGCTGATGCGGGCAAATACGATGAGGCATTGAATAAGCTCCAGCAGTTGAAGCGTGAATATCCTGACAATGCTAATCTTCTCGCTGAAGCCTATATCTACAAACTGTCCGGACGTCACCAGGATGAATTGCTGGCTATCACCGAGTCATTACCCGCTTCTGCTTCACCCGTTCGCTATTCTCCGGAATATGTACAGGCATTGCGTAATAACCAGCTTTCTGCGGTTATTGATGACACGCATTTAACCCCGGATGTTCGCGCAGATATTCACGCGGAACTGGTCAGACTCTCGTTTATGCCAACCCGCAGTGAGAACGAGCGGTACGATATTTCCGACCGCGCGCTCGCGCTGTATGCGGAATTAGAGGCGCAGTGGAAAAATAATCCAGACGTTATTCAACAGTATCAGCGAATCCAGATTGATCATCTCGGGGCGTTATTAACCCGCGATCGCTATAAAGAGGCCATCGCGCATTATCAACGCATAAAGCACTCTGTTGACGTTATTCCGCCGTGGGCACAATATTGGGTTGCTTCTGCTTATCTCAGGGATCATCAACCCGAAAAAGCCCAGGCGATGATGACGGCGCTTTTTTATCACCAGGATCAACTGGTCGCAGGGTTATCAGAAGAGGAGAGTGCGGATCTCTTTTACAGCCATCTGGAAAGTGAAAACTATTCCAGCGCGTTAACTGTCACCCAGCATACGCTCAATACCACCCCCGCTTATCGACGGATCATGGGCTCCCCGCTGGCCATTCCCAATGACAAATGGTTGCAGAGTTATTCATTTCTCTCCGCTATTTCACAATATGGGAATGATTTACCGCACGCTGAAGCACTGACCCATGACCTTGCCAGCAAGGCGCCGGGCAATCAGGGACTACGCATCGATTACGCCAGCGTATTGCAGGCGCGTGGTTTACCGCGCGCGGCAGAAACGGAATTAAAAAAGGCAGAAGTGCTGGAACCGGGCAACATCACACTGGAAGTGGAACAAGCCTGGACCGCGTTAACCTTGCAGGAGTGGCAACAGGCAAAGGTACTCACCGAGGATGTTGTGACCCGCAAACCGCAAGATCCCGCCGTTCAACGCTTACAGCGTGCGGTTGACGTGCATGATCTTGCGGAGCTTCGCGTCGCGGGGTCAGTTGGGCTGGATTCCGATGGCCCGGATAACGGTAATCATGATGTCAATTTAACCAGTGTGGTTTACTCGCCGCCGATCAATGAAAACTGGCGCGGATTTGCCGGTTTTGGTTTCGCTGATGGGCAGTTTAGCGAAGGAAAAGGCATCGTCCGCGACTGGTTAACCGGTGTCGAATGGCGTTCTCGTGATCTCTGGTGGGAAGCTGAGTTCTCCGGGCGTTATTTCAATCATGAAACCAAACCCGGTGCACGCCTGTCCGGCTGGTATGATTTTAACGACAACTGGCGTATCGGTACGGAGTTTGAGCGAATTTCTCACCGTGTTCCTTTGCGGGCGATGAAAAACGGCATTACCGGCAACAGTGCACAGGCATATTTGCGCTGGTATCAGAATGAACGTCGCCAGTATACCGGCGGCTGGGCGTTCACCGATTTTTCTGACGGTAACGAGCGTAATGAAGCGTTTATTAGTGGGCAGGAACGGGTGTGGTCTTCACCCAATTTAATTGTCGATTTCCAGCCTTCAATCTGGTACGGGCAGAATACGAAAAAAGACACCCCTTATTACAACCCGGAGAAAACGCTCGATATCGTTCCGGCATTTGAAGTAAACCATCTATTGTGGCGTAACTATGAGAATAGTTGGCAGCAAACATTTAGCGCGGGTGTCGGTACCTCCTGGCAAAAAAATTATGGCACGGATCTGATAACGCAAGTCGGCTATGGGCAACGAGTGGCATGGAATGATGTTATTGATGCTGGTGCAACGTTGCGCTGGGAAAAACGACCTTATGACGGCGACAGGGAACATAATTTATATGTTGAATTTGATATGACATTCAAATTTTAAGGAATATTATGTTACGTAAAGGATTAAAATATCTATTTATGCTGATTAGCATCATTATGCTGTCCGCATGTTTACATCAGCCAAAACACAAATTTACGCCGCCGCAGAATCGAGAAACATTACAGGCCGAACGTCCGTGGCCGCATAATCGTTTTGTGGCTATTTCATGGCATAACGTCGAAGACGAAGCGGCCGACCAGCGTTTTATGTCGGTGCGCACGTCGGCCCTGCGCGAGCAGTTTGCCTGGTTGCGTGAAAATGGCTACCAGCCCGTCAGCATTGCACAAATTCGTGAAGCGCACCGTGGTGGTACTCCCCTGCCGGAAAAAGCGGTGCTGCTCTCCTTTGATGACGGCTACCGGAGTTTTTACACCCGCGTATTCCCCTTGTTGCAGGCTTTTCAGTGGCCTGCATTGTGGGCGCCGGTGGGCAGTTGGGTAGATACCCCCCTCGATCAGAAGGTACTCTTTGGTGATGAAAAAGTGGATCGTGACTATTTTGCTACCTGGCAACAGGTTCGCGAATTATCACGCTCACCGCTGGTTGAGATCGCTTCTCATACCTGGAATTCTCACTATGGTATTCAGGCTAATTCTGCCGGTAGCTTATTACCCGCTTTTGTTAATCGCACATATTTAACCCACAGTGGGCGTTACGAAACAGAAGCGGAATACCGCGAAAGAATTCGTCAGGATGCGGTAAAAATGACGGAGCAACTGCGTAAACATACGGGGATAACACCGCGGGTATTTGTCTGGCCTTATGGTGAAGCCAGCGGCATTTCCATTGAGGAATTAAAAAAACTGGGTTATGACATGTTTTTTACCCTTGAGTCAGGACTGGCCTCCACACAGCAACTGGATTCCATTCCACGGGTATTAATTGCCAATAACCCTTCATTAAAAGAGTTTGCCCAGGCCATTATCAGCGTTCAGGAAAAATCACCTGAGCGGGTTATGCATATCGATCTTGATTACGTGTTTGATAATGACCGTCAGCAGATGGAGCGCAATCTTGATCTGTTAATTCAGCGGGTCAAAGATATGCGAATTTCCACCGTCTATTTGCAGGCATTTGCCGATCCTGCTGGCGACGGTCTGGTCAAAGAAGTATGGTTCCCGAATCGTCTGCTACCGATGAAAGCGGATCTGTTTAACCGCGTCGCCTGGCAATTACGGACCCGAGCGGGAGTCATGGTGTATGCCTGGATGCCAGTATTAAGTTGGGATTTAGATCCCACATTAGCGCGAGTCGAGTATACGGCGCCAAAGAACCAGACAGCACAGATACACCCGACGCAATATCGCCGTCTCTCTCCTTTCGATGCCAAAGTCAGGGAGCAAGTCGGTATACTGTATGAAGATTTAGCCGGACACGCTTCTTTTGATGGCATCCTTTTTCATGATGATGCGCTGATGTCCGACTTTGAAGACGCCAGTGCGCCCGCGATTGCGGCATATCAGAAAGCGGGATTTGCAGGTAACCTGGATGCTATCCGCCAAAACCCTGAGCAATTTAAACAGTGGACGCGTTTTAAAAGCCAGGCGCTGACAAACTTCACCTTAGAACTTAGCGCGAAAGTCAAAGCAATACGCGGTCCGCAGATTAAGACTGCACGCAACATTTTTGCACTCCCTGTGATACAACCGGATAGTGAAGCGTGGTTTGCACAAAATTATGCCGATTTCTTACAGAGTTACGACTGGACGGCGATTATGGCGATGCCCTATATGGAAGGCATTGATGAGAAGGTCGCCGATAAATGGCTAATGCAACTGGTGGATCATATAAAAGCGATCCCCCAGGCAAAGGATAAATCAATTTTAGAATTACAGGCACAAAACTGGAAAAGTAATGGCCAGCACGAGGCTATTCGTTCTCAGCAACTTGCTCACTGGATGAGTCTTTTACAACTGAATGGAATTAAAAACTATGGCTATTATCCCGATGATTTTCTTCTCAACGTCCCTGCAATAGACGTTATTCGCCCTGAGTTTTCCACTGCCTGGTACCCGAAAAATGACTAATCGCATCGTATCTTTTTTTATATTGTGTCTGGTGTTATTTATTCCTTTAAGTATCGCGCTGTTTCACTCCGGCGAATTAATGATGAGATTCGTCTTCTTCTGGCCATTTTTTATGTCCATTATGTGGATAGTTGGCGGCGTCTATTTCTGGGGATACCGTGAACGACATTGGGAATGGGGAGAAAATGCTCCCGCACCGCAACTTAAAGACAATCCGCCAATCTCCATTATCATCCCTTGTTTTAACGAGGAGAAAAATGTTGAGGAAACGATTAATGCTGCGTTAGCTCAGCGCTACGAAAATATTGAAGTCATTGCTGTTAACGATGGTTCATCGGATCAAACCGGGGCTATATTAGATCAGTTGGCCACGCAATACTCCCGACTGCGAGTGATTCACCTTGCACAAAATCAGGGCAAAGCCATTGCGCTTAAAACGGGGGCCGCCGCAGCGAGAAGTGAATATTTAGTGTGCATTGATGGAGATGCTCTGTTGGATCGCGATGCGGCAGCCTATATTGTCGAGCCAATGTTGTTTAACCCTCGCGTTGGTGCGGTGACCGGTAATCCACGTATCCGCACACGCTCTACTCTGGTGGGCAAAGTACAGGTCGGTGAGTATTCTTCCATTATCGGTTTGATTAAGCGGACCCAGCGTGTTTACGGTAATGTTTTTACTGTATCCGGTGTTATCGCCGCCTTCCGTCGCAGTGCGCTGGCTGATGTGGGTTACTGGAGTGATGACATGATCACGGAAGATATTGATATTAGCTGGAAGCTGCAACTGAAGCAGTGGACTATTTTTTACGAGCCGCGGGCGCTGTGCTGGATACTCATGCCGGAAACATTAAAAGGCCTCTGGAAGCAGCGACTGCGCTGGGCTCAGGGCGGTGCGGAAGTGTTCCTGAAAAATTTGACCAAACTGTGGCACTGGAAAAACCATCGTATGTGGCCGCTTTTTTTCGAATATTGTCTGACCACTATATGGGCTTTTACTTGTCTTATCGGTTTTATTATTTTCACTATTCAGCAGTTGGGTGCGCCCGTGAATGTCGAACTGACACATATCGCCGCGACACATACCGCGGGTATATTGCTGTGCTCCCTTTGCCTGATCCAGTTTATTGTCAGCCTGGTTATTGAGAATCGCTATGAGCATAATCTGGCATCATCGCTATTCTGGATTATCTGGTTCCCTGTTATTTTCTGGATTCTGAGTTTGGCGACCACGCTGGTTTCATTTACCCGGGTTATGCTGGTCAGAAAAACCAGTCGAGCGCGCTGGATAAGTCCCGATCGCGGTATTATGAGAGGCTAATATGAATTCGTTAATTATAAATACCCAACAAAGCACTGTACGGCAAGCCATTGACTATTTAGCGACTTTTCTACTATGGGCTGTGTTTGTTTTTTTTATCGTGAATTTTATCATCGGTTTGATGAACGGTTATTTATGGGAAAATGAAGCAAAAGACAGGCTGCAATTCTATTTTTTACTGGCGGTTGCCAATTCCATTGCGTTAATTATATGGGCGATCTACAACAAAATTCGTTTTCAGAAACACCAGAAAACGAAAGCTATCCGATTTACCCGTCAACAATTTGCCAAAAGTCTGGATATCTCTGAAGACCTTTATCAGCAGATGCAGGATAGCCAAAAGTTACATGTGTATGTCAACACTCATGGGGCAATACAAAAAGTGACATCAGAAACCCGTTCGAACGCGCTATAAGTGCAGGCACAGGATTTTATAATCAATGGACCGATTACATCATCATTACTTCCTGCTCTTGTTCTGAACACACGGGTACCGGTGAGGTTATTTCATTCGGGGGATTGGTTGCGCCCTGGCGAACAGGGCGCGGCCTTTTTTTACAGTGCGGGCAGGAAGGTTGTCAGAGCTGGAATAAACGTCACCATCAGCAGCACGAAGATCAGTGCGGCTAACAGCGGTAACACTTCACGGAGAAAATCAGCAATTTTTGTTCCCGTGATAGAGGTCGCGACGAACATGACCGTTCCCATTGGCGGCGTCAGGCAACCGATGGCCAGGTTGAGGATCATCATCACGCCGAAGTGAATCGGATCGATGCCCAGCATGCGTACCGTTGGCATTAATAACGGAACCAGTACGATGATGGCGGCATTTCCTTCAATAAACATCCCGAGAAACAGCAAGACCAGGTTCACGATAAGCAGGAACATGTAAGGATTATCAGAGAATCCAGTCATCACCACGGCCAGATCCTGCGCAATCTGCTCGTTGGTTAATACCCATGCCAGCGCTGAGCAGGTCATGATGATGAGCATGACGCTGGCTGTTGAGCGTGCAGTTTCCAGTAACGATGCCGCGATATCTTTCACCGTCATTTCACGATAGAAGAACGCGCCGATAATGATCACAAACACGACGGCAATTGCGCCTGCTTCCGTCGGGGTGAAGATCCCAAAGCGGATCCCGCCGATAATCACCAGAATCAAAATTAATGCTGACGTGGCGCCTTTACCCGCTTCCCAAAGTTCGCGGCAAGTTGGGCCGTGGGCTCTGGCAGGGAGATAACCGCGTTTTTTCGAGATCAAATAGATCGTGAACATCAGTGCGACGCAGCACAAGAGTCCCGGAATGATCGCGGCCATAAACATCTTTCCGATGGAGACATCGGCAACAAAACCGTAAATGATCAGCGCGATTCCCGGCGGGATGATCGGCGTGATAAGCGATCCGGCAGCGGTGACGGCGGTAGAGAAACTTTTGCTGTAGCCGAGTTTGGTCATCTCAGGCACCAGCATTTTTGACAACATTGCGCAGTCAGCGAGGTTAGATGCCGACAACCCTCCCATCATGGTACTGAGCAGGACGTTGGACTGGGCCAGTCCGCCCGGATAGTGACCGGAGAGTACACCGGTGAATCGCAACATGCGGTGCGTAATACCGGTATAGTTCAACAAGTTACCGAGCAAAATAAAGAACGGGATCGCCAGTAATGTGACGTTTTCTCCAGCGCCGATGATACGTTGAACTGCAATCAGCGGTGAAATGTCGCCTGTCATATAAAAGTAAATCAGTATTGCGACCAGTACGCTGATGAAAATCGGCGTATTCAGAATAAACAGAAACAATAAGACAATACACGCGATCGCTACTGACATACGACCTCCCTGCGTTTCAGTTTTTGAATATCTTGCCAAAGGTGCTGCAGGCAGAACATCACCATGATCCCAGCGCCTGTCGGCACAGCAAAATCGATGTACAGATAGGAGACCCCAAGAATAGGGGTGATTTTATCGACGGCGATAAGTGACAGTTCATAGCCGAGATAGCCAAATGTAGACAGTGAGACAATGGCAATCAGGTGGGTGATGATGGCGCAAACTAAACGCCCGCTTTCCGGCAGCATGGAGGTGAAGGCATCAATACTGACGTGCATGCGATGGCCCATTGCTGAGGCCGCACCAATCATAATCAACCAGATGTAACAGATAATCAGCGCTTCCTCACCCCAGATCAGTGGGGCGTTAAGCAGCCAGCGCATCAAAACGGCCACTACCGTAATGAGCACAATCCCACCTGCCATCAGGCAGGCCAGAATATCGCTGAATTTATTGAGAAACCGAAACATAGTTATACCTATACGGCGATACTTTTTTAGGGGGAGGAAAACGCGCAGCCAGTGTGCTGCGCGATGACTCCGTTACTGTGCAATGATTTCCTGTGTTTTCTCATACAGCCCTGGCGTCCATTCCGGGAATTTTGTGTAGAACGGTTTTGACGCTTCACGGAACAGATTGCGGTCAACTTCTACGACAGTGACGCCTTCTTTCTTCATCTTCTCAATCAGCTCTTGTTCTTCTTTTTGAACGAGCTCAGTCAAGTATTTCCCTGCCTGATCGCCGGAGTTCACCAGGGCGGCCTGAATTTCTGGCGGGAGTTTTTTGTAGGTGCCGCTTCCCATGACCAGGTTGGTCACGTTCTCTACGTGGCCGGTAAGGATCAAGTATTTAGCCGCTTCATGGTGTTTTTGTCCGTACAACACCGGGATCGGGTTTTCTGCGCCATCAATCACTTTCAGGTTCAGCGAGGTGTAGACTTCGGCGAGTGGCAGCGGCGTCGGGGTTGCGCCCATCGCTTTCATGCCTTCAATTTGAATGCGATTGTTTGGTACGCGAATCTTGAGGCCTTTTAAATCTTCCGGTTTAGTGACCATTTTGGTGGTCAGCATATGGCGCGTACCATACAGCCAGTCTTTAGAAACGATGTGCAGACCTTTAGCATCCAGTTTCGTTTCCAGATCCTTGTACCAGTCTGACTGGTTGAGTTTGAAGATATCCTTATAGCTAGTGCCGACGTAAGGACCAAACATAATGCCGAAATCAGGCACATAGTCAGAGAAGAATGCGCCATCGGCGAGGGTAATCAGCGGACTACCCAGTTTCATTTGTTCAATGACATCCTTTTTCGAGCCTAATTGTGAACTGGGATAAGCAACGAGTTCACCTTTACCGCCGGTTTGTTCATTAAATAAGCGTGCCCATTCACGGATTGCCTTATCAAAAGGTTCTCCTGGATTGTTTTCGTAGGCAACTTTCAACGTATATTCGGCAGCGGCTATCGCAGAATTACTAAAAGAGAAAGTGGCGAGTATAGAGCCAACAGCGAATGCTAGTAACGTTTTTCTTTTTTTAGACATCAGACTCATTATTACTCTCCATTTTTGTAGTGGGTACTGAGGATATTATTATGGTGCCCGGTTTTTCCGGGATGTATTACAGAGTTTCTAAATTATTTATTATTATGCGTGTTGATTATCTTAAAATGTTTAGCAGAGCCTAAAATGTCTTATTAATGGATGGTTATTTTTATTAAGAAATTGTGGCTATGGTAATGGTTTGCTGTTTTTAATCGGTATTTAAAGCCTCGTGGATTTGCGACTTGTCGTGTTGATGGAGTGGATCATGGTCTGCCGGGCGGTTTGCAGATGCTGGCGTAATGCGGCTGTGGCGCTGAGATCATTGCGACAGATGAGGGCGCTGAGAATCGTCATATGTTCATTGACAGCAACGATATTTCTTTGCTTGAGATCGCTCTCATCCCATTGATAATGAAAGTGAAAAATAACAGAGATAATCTCCAGCGATTGATCAAAAAAGACATTTTCGGCGGCGCTGAGAATCAGGTTGTGAAAGTCCCGGTCCAGCAGGGAAAACATGCGATAGTTGTCGCTGATGGTGTCGCGTAATGCGCGGTGACGATCGAGTAAATCCCGCGCTTTCTGCCAGCGGATATCCGTGACGGGGAGATTGAGAAAGTGTTGCAGGGCGTGGGTCTCCAGCATTTCTCGTAGCTCAAAAAGCTGTTCGGCATAGCGTTGATCAAACTGCTGCATACGCCACAGGCCACGTCGTTCGCTGATGATTAGATTGTAACGCCCGAATTTTAAAAGATATTCTCGCACAACGACCGGGCTGACGCCGGCAGCGCGCGCCAGTTGCAGTTCGGAAAAGGTCTCACCGGCGCGTAGCTGCCGTTGGTTTATCATGGTGAAAAAGGCGTGCTCGAAAATACGGTTTTGCTCAGCCAGTGAGGCGGAGGTACAGGCGAAACCGTCATCATTATTAGGCTTGCGGGCGATCACATAGTCGTTGCCAACCGGCGTCAGGACGCCGCATTCGCTTAAATGGCTGAGCATATGGCGCACCGTGGTACGGCTGATGTTGTACATTTCTGCCAGCGCGCTTTGCGAGGGGAGCGGGGAGGGGATATGGCCGCGAGCCATATCATCGATCATCTGGTTAATGACATTGTGACGTAAATTTTGTGAGCGGCTCATCGGTCTCTCCTTTTGGGCGTATTAAAACCCGATTTAAAACATTTTAATGCGTCGGCATTCACAAATTACGTTTCCTGTCTCTTCGATATTTTTATTTTCATCGATATCTGATGCAACGAAAAAATGGAGAGCAGAATCATGTCAACGATGAACACGCTGATTTGCCAGGAACCGAAAAAATTAGTTTGGGAAGAACGTCAAATTCCTATTCCTGGTGAGGGGGAAGCATTAATAAAAATTAAATCCGTAGGGATTTGCGGTACCGATATTCATGCCTGGGGAGGCAATCAACCCTTTTTCAGTTATCCTCGCGTGTTGGGTCATGAAATATGTGGCGAAATCGCCGGGTTAGGTAAAAATATTCCGCACCTGAAAGTGGGTCAACAGGTTGCGGTTATTCCTTACATAGCGTGTCAGCAATGTCCGGCATGCAGCAGTGGGCGTACCAACTGCTGTGAGAAAATTTCGGTAATTGGCGTGCATCAGGATGGCGGCTTTAGCGAGTATTTGTCTGTTCCTGCGACTAACCTGCTGACGGCGGACGGTATTGATCCGCAGGCGGCGGCGCTGATTGAGCCTTATGCTATCAGCGCGCATGCGGTGCGCCGGGCGGCGATTGCGCCAGGCGAGCAGGTGCTGGTGGTGGGCGCAGGGCCGATTGGGCTAGGGGCGGCGGCCATCGCCAACGCCGACGGCGCGCAGGTGGTCGTCGCCGATACCAGTCCCGCGCGTCGGGAACATGTGACTTCTCGCCTGAAACTCCCGGTCATTGATCCGTCTGCCGATGATTTTGACGCACAGTTACGCGCGCAATTCGGCGGCTCCCTGGCGCTAAAAGTCATTGATGCGACGGGGAATCAGCATGCGATGAACAACAGCGTTAACCTGATTCGTCATGGCGGCAGCATCGTTTTCGTTGGACTCTTTAAGGGCGACTTGCAGTTTTCCGATCCTGAGTTCCACAAGAAAGAGACCACCATGATGGGCAGCCGTAACGCCACGCCGGAGGATTTCGCCAAAGTAGGGCGTCTGATGGCGGAAGGTAAACTGACCGCAGAGATGATGTTGACGCACCGCTACCCCTTCACCACGCTGGCGGAGATCTACGAACGTGATGTGATTAACAACCACGAGCTGATCAAAGGCGTGATTACTTTCTGACAGGGATAGAACAATGAAGACATTGAATCGACAGGATTTTCCGGGGCCGAATTACCCGACGAAAGTGATTCAGTTTGGCGAAGGCAATTTTATGCGGGCGTTTGTGGACTGGCAACTGGATGTCCTCAATGAGACGACGGATTTGCAGGCGGGTATCACCCTGATTCGTCCTATTAATACTGATTTTCCGCCGTCGTTAAATACTCAGGATGGCCTGTACACCACGGTGATCCGTGGCCTGAACGAGCAGGGCGAGGCCGTCAGCGACGCGCGTCTGATCCGTTCGGTGAATAACGAGATTAACCCGTATCAGGATTTTGCCGGGTATCTGGCGCTGGCGCATAACCCCGATATCCGTTTTGTGTTTTCTAACACCACTGAGGCAGGGATCAGTTACCACGAAGGTGACAGTATCGATGATGCTCCGCCTGTGAGCTTCCCGGCGAAACTGACACGTCTGTTACTGGAGCGTTTTAATCACTTCAACGGCGCGCCAGATAAAGGCTGGGTGATCATTCCCTGCGAACTGATCGACTATAACGGCGATGCGCTCAAAGCGTTAATTCAGCGTTATGCGCAGGAGTGGCAGTTGTCTCCGGCGTTTCTCGACTGGCTGGAGACGGCAAACACCTTTTGCTCCACATTGGTGGACAGAATCGTGACCGGCTATCCGCGTGAGGAAGCACCAGCGCTGGAAGCACAGCTGGGGTATCACGATGCGTTTCTCGACACCGCCGAGCATTTTTATCTGTTTGTGATTCAGGGACCGGCCTGGCTGGCAGAAGCGCTGAAATTAACGGAATCTTCGCTGAATATTCGTATTGTTGACGACATCAAACCGTATAAAGAGCGTAAGGTCGCCATTCTTAATGGCGCGCATACCGCACTGGTTCCGGTGGCGTGGCTGTGCGGGTTGGAGACGGTCGGCGAAGCGATGCAGGACGAGGACGTGCGACACTTTGTGGAAAAGGCGATTAACCAGGAGATCATCCCGGTGCTGGATCTGCCCGCCGCTGAACTGCGCGAATTTGCCGATGCGGTGACAGGACGTTTCCAGAATCCGTATATCCGCCATCAGCTACTTTCTATCGCGCTCAACGGGATGACGAAATTCCGCACGCGTATTTTGCCTCAGTTGCTGGCAGGTCAGCAGGGCAATACATATCCCGTGCGCCTCACGTTTGCGCTTGCGGCGCTGATTGCGTTTTACCGCGGCGAACGGGCGGGAGAGACGTATCCGCTCCAGGACGATGAACAGTGGCTCACTCGCTATCAACAGATGTGGCCGCGCGTGGGTGCAGATCTGTCGTTGCAGGAGCTGGTCGATACCGTCCTTCGCGATAAAGCGCATTGGGGCGAGGATTTAACGTTGTTGCCGGGGCTTACCGCTCAGGTGACGGCCAGCCTGGAGAATATCCTGGTCCAGGGGATGCGACAGGCGGTGAAAGCGCTGGATTAAGGTTGCCATGCAGCGCCCGGAGCCGTGTTGGGCGCTGTTTTTTTACCAATAAAGAGAGGCCCGGTGGCATGACGCTTTCGGGCCAACGTTTTTTACTCGGGATTATCCTTCGGCATTCACCACTTTGATTTCGACCATGCCGATCCCCAGTTTCCGTGGCGAGTGCCCCAAAATGTTGCCCTCATTGGTAGATTGCGGGTCGGGTGGCGTGATCACCAGCGTGCTGGCTGCTTCCGGGTTGTCAAAATGCAGCGTAGTCGTGGTGATATCATTACCTAACCGCAGTATCTGTTCTTCTCTGCCCACACGTACTGGTATAGGGCGATCGGCGTTCGCGCCGTAGGCTTTGGCGGTGATCACCAGATCGAATTTTTTGGGCAACGGCGTCTTGTACTCGATTTTGACCTCTTCACCCAGTTGCGCGTTGGACCAGCGCCCCCAGGATTCCGGGCGAGAGATGCCGCTGAACTGCTTCACCTCTTCCGGCGCACCTGCGACGTTAAAGACGAAACTGTCCGCTTTGTAGCGAATATCGTTATCGACGATTTTCAGCGTATCCACGTTGCCTTTGTAACGCTCCATATCGATGAGGGTGTCCTTAAACGCCGTCTTGCCCTTCCACTGTGCTTTGTTCACGTGTTGTACGACTTGTTCGCCGCCCAACTGACCCTGTGAAACACACCAGTCGGTGGAGAGAGCCAGTTCCGGCGACCACAGTTGCGCCATTTTGTAGCAGCGGTCGACCCAGACAAAGTTGTCGCGCGGGGCGAAATCCGCCAGCTGGAAGCGTAACGGGGCGGAGTATTCGCTTTCTGGTAGCGGTTCAACGCGATTGTCTGAGACACGCAACAATAGCGGCAAACGGAAATGACTGCCCGAGAAGGCGATCATGTTTTTATCCTGATCGATGGTGAACGTTTTCATCTCTTTGGGGAAATTCCACAAGCGGATGATGTCGGGTTTCCACGCCAGCACTTTCTCTTTAATGTTCAGGAATACCAGCGACATGGATTCGCCGGACAAGCTGCTGCGCCCGAGTCCAATAAAGTTGTCCCCGCCGAGAATATCGAGCACGGTCGCGCCGTTATCCATCGTGTTGCGTTTGACCGCCAGCGTCTCTTGCTGAGGCTGGTCGCCACGCAGAACGAAAAACAGGTTGTTGCGATCTTGCTTGTTCAGGTACTTCCACGCGGTGTTGTTCATCGCCAGATGATCGGAAGAGACGACGATAACGGTGTCTTTAAACCACGGTGATGCTTTGATCTTATTGATAAACTGGGCGATGTTTTCCTGGCTGCAGCTGACGGCGCTAAATGACTGGTTGGGCTTGCCGTCGAAGTCGTAACGTTTGCGGTTGCAGGTGCGCGAGATAAATCCATCCGGGTGATGGGTATCGACGGTCAGCGTAAACAGAGAGAAACGCTGGCCGGCGCGAGAGAGTTCTTCAAACTTTTTCCACGCTTCGTCGAGCACCGTATCGTCGTAGAAACCCCAGTCATTACGATACGTTGGGTCCGCGACCACGGTTTTTAACTCTTCGGCGCCGTAGAGATGATCGAAGCCGTGGGATTTCAGGAACACATCTTTACCCGCAAAACGCAGGTTAGCACCCTGAACAAAATAGTTTTGGTAGCCGGAGTTCTTCAGGATATCGCCAAGGCAGATATTCTGCGGGAAAAAGCTGGAAACCGATGCCGAGGCGTTGCCTTCAAAGGGGGCAAACAGCGGAATACCGCACTGAGAGGCGACCATCCCGGCAATGGTGTAATCCGTGCCCGGTAATTGCATGGTTTGACTGAAATCCAGCCCTTCGTTTTTCAGCGCGCCCAGCTCCGGGGTGAGATCCGGGAAGGCGTCATTGTCAAAATAGGTGCGCTCAAGGCTTTCGCCGTAGATATAGACCAGATTCAGTTTGGGGTTGGGGATCGTTTTCGACGGCTCTTTGTAATAAGCCGTGAAATCAGGATCGCCATCGCGGGACTGTGATTTCACCAGTTCGGTAATCTGGCGAAACGCCGGGCTGGCGTCTACCGAAGCCAGCGCCAACAGCAATGCCAGCAGACTATAACCCATATGATGGGGATGGTGCCGACGGCGGCGAAGAACCCAGCCCAGCGCACCAAAAACCAGCGTCAGCGCGAGGATTATCCCCACGCCCGGAAGAATGTATTTACTGACGCCCGCGCCTGTCAGGCTGTTGGTCAACGTGTAGAGCACGGCATCGTTGATGCCATCGCCGGTAAAGTAGTCGCTGGCGTAGAGTGTGATATTCAGGACAACAAATAGACCGAGCACCGTCAGGGTGGCGGCAAACCACCAGGTGTTACGACCCGCTTTCCAGGCATAAATTAGCACAGAGGCGAGAAACAAGGAGATGGACAGAAATTCAGACAACTCACGATCCTCAGTTATAGCCTGCTCCTCCCGGCGATATATCAGGAGGGCTAATCTTTTTCGGGGTATACAATGTAATTGCGATGTTACACTGCTGCAATTCTAGTGACATTAAATTACGTTGTTATTCAGAATTGGTTTAGAAAGCGTATTTTTTGATCGCTATCACTTCCCGCGATTCCGGCGTGTACCAAGGGGTGAGGGGAGAAAAGAGAGGATTAAGGCCGCGTTTCTTGCTGACGCGCTAAAACGCGGCGTGTGGAGCGATTAGGAAATGAAACTCATGCCTTGCTTAAGTACCAAATCGCAGGCCTTGGTTTTGACTTGCTCCGCCAGCGGGGTGCTGCCGATGTTGCTCAGGTTCAACTGCTGGCCATCTTTGGTATTTAGCAGACCCTGAATACCGTCCAGATAGTTGGTATCCTGTTTTTGCTCGTTTGCGCTCAGACCCAGTTTATCCAGCACCTGATTTTTGACGTTTTCCGCATCAGTGGCGGACGCCAGTTTTTGTTTGGCGCAATACTGCAAAATCCCCGCCGCGTTGTTCATGTTGCTGGCGCTTAACGCGTCAGTGCTGCCATTTAGCAGACTGGTGAGGGAGGAGAGCGATGTGCTGCTCTGTCCTGAGGTGGTGGTGCTTTTGGTGAGTTCGTTGGCCGCGCTGGAGAGCGAATCCTGCCAGGATGATGCGAAAATGCTGGTGGAGATGAGTGCGCTGGCGGCGATCGCGCAGTGCAGAATGCGTTTTGTTGTTTTCATAATAGTAACTCGTATGTGCCTTTTCAGCGAAGTATAGCGCTGCTCGTATTAAGAATGGTCTTAATACTCCTTCCCGGTCACACGGCTACGATAGCTGTCCCAGTTGAAAATTACATAAAGACTATCACCAAGCATCATTCGATCCATCACGCGTTCGCCGAGCAATTTGCTCATCTCTTCCATATTGCTGTTGGTTAACATGCCAGTCGGACGTTTTGAGGATGAGCGACGATCGACGATCTGATTGATGATCACTTTTTCGTAGCGAGATTCGGTTTGCACGCCAATTTCGTCGATCACCAGCAGATCGACATTACTCAGGTCGTTGAGCAACTGTTCTTCACTGGTTTCACGATTCGTGAAGGTTTCTTTCATCGCCGACATAATATCGGCGACGGTAATGATCAGGACGGATTTTCCCCGCAGGAGCAGCTCATTGCAGATTGCTGCGGCCAGATGGTTTTTCCCCGTCCCTGGTGTGCCGGAGAAGATAAAGCTGGAGATATTGCCATCGAACTCTTCCACATACTGACGTGCTTGATTTAGAGCATCAAGTTGTCCTTGGCATTCCACTTTGTAGTTGTCAAATGAGCAATTTTGATGGAGTGGTCTGATGCCTGAACGGTTAAAAGTACGCTGCATTTTCATAGCCCGATTTTCGCGCTCTATTGCTGCCGAACGAATCGCACCTTGTTCTTTTTGCCAGGCAAGCAATTCTTCACCTGTTCTAAAAGCTGGCTTCACATTCGGTGGAATCATTTTTTGCAGGCGTTTCATAAGACTACTGACGTCTTTCATTTAGCACCTCGGAATCCTTTAGGAATTGCTTTATCGGGTTCAGAAATCGTGTTCACATCACGTTTGGGTAGGCCACCATTGCTGGCCCGGCCGATCTGGAGACTGCGCGCCAGCTTTTGCTGCCACTGAATATGGTGAAAGACTTTGCCTTCCGCCTGCCAGTAAGCCACAAATGACGCTAACTCTTCTGCGGTCACCGGCTCTCTTAACGCGACGCCCCATAATGCCGCCTGACGCTGGAAGTCGGCATCCGGCTGCCAGTCAGGATACATCGCAAATTTCCCCATCGGTACCGCAACGGGCGTGGCCTGCGGTTCTTCGTAAAACTGTGCGTCCAGCGTGACGTCGCTTCCCGGGCGTGACAGTTTTTCTTCAAGCGCCAGCAATTCTGCCAGACGGGCAGGCGTGACGGCATAAAATGCAGGCACGTTATTGGCAAATACCGCGACCGCGCCGCCAGCCGATTTCGCCAGCACGGCGTTGTGATCGTGGACTAATGCGTCAATACCGATGACGTCCGGGGTTAAAATTCTGCAAGACATAATGTTTCTCAATACGGAACAACAACCGAGAAGGGAGACTGTTTTTATAGTAACACACCGATGACCAGAAGCGGCAGGGAGGCGGGATGACCGCCTCTTACTCGCGAAGTGATGCCAGAGGAGGGGGAATCAAACGCGTGGGCGTTTGCGGTACAACCAAAGTCCCGGCACGGAAAGCCCGATGGACAGCGCGCCGACAATGGATGACGCTTTCAGGAAATTCGTCAACAAGGTGATCATCAGAGGATCGCTGTAGCCAAAATGACCGATCTTAACGGCGGAAATCATCGCGGTGTAAGCGGAGATCCCCGGGAACATTGGGATAACTGCCGCCACGGTGAAGACCTTCGGGTGCGCCAGATACCAGCGCGACCACTGGATACCGATACTGCCGACCAACAGAGAAGCCATAAAGGTCGACCATTCAATGTTAAACCCGGCGGTCATCATCGCCATCCGCGAGCCGTGGCCCAGCGCACCCAGCAGGGCGCACCAGGGCAGCGCCCGGTGGGGGACGTTAAATACCATCGCGAACCCAACGGCAGGGATTGCCGACAAAATCATGTCCTGCATAAGGGCAAGAACGAACTCGATTACACCCATCCGCGAAGCCCCCATAACGTTAAAGACATCACGACGCCCACACAGGTCGCCAGCGTTAACAGGCTGGCGATCGCCCAGCGCGCAAGCCCGGTATTAATGTGGCCCTTAAACATATCTGCGACAGAGTTGATTAGGGGAAATCCCGGTACCAGCAGCAGTACGCTGGCCGCCATCGCGATCGTCGGGGTTTGGCTGAACGTGTCCAGACGCAGTAACAGGCCCGAGATGGTTGTCGCAACAAAGGCGGTAATACAAAAGTTGATTTGCGGGTGGAGATGTCGGTGCGCCAGAAGCTGACGGATATACATAGCCACCATGCTGGCGAAAAAGGTGATCACGGCGCCGTCCCATCCGCCCTTATTCAGTTTACAGAAACAGGCGCAGGAAAGGCCGACCATGAAAGCCACCAGCCATCGCGGATAACGCAGAGGTCTGATTTGGCTAAAACGCTTCTCGACTCCCCGACAGTCCAGGAGTTTGTGTTCGGCCAGAATCACAATGTGTTGAACTTCCGTGACAACGTGCATATTAATGCCACGATCCTGATTCTTCCGCGTTGACGTCAGACAGTGGCCGTCTTTAATGGTGGTGAGAACGATGGCGTTAGAAGAGATGGCGCTTTCTACGCTGTCCATCCCTAGCGCCAGACCCAGACGCGTAGAGAGTTCATCAACCAGTGCGCTTTCTGCTCCGTGCTGTAATAAAAACAGCCCGCATTGAATACATAACCGTGTAACTGTTCGTTGTAACAACTGCTCTGTTTGCATGACTCGCCCTGATTGAAAGACGGGTAAAAATGACAAAGTCTTCTTTGTAACACGAAGTATGAGTCCGTTGGCTCTGGCCCGGATCAATCTTTGTGTTGAAAAAAACGTCAGGGTGATGGTTTGCTCATTTGAACCGTGTCGCCCCCGTTTTGTGGTGAGATCTATCATTGCAGTGCATTGATCAGGTTGTGTCAATGAGGAAGGTTGGTGTAAAGCACACCGACGATTGTCCACGAACGGCTGTTGGTAGCATTATGATTATACGGGGATTACTGATACAACAGACGCCCTCTTTATTCATCAGGGAAGATAAGTAGAAGTTGCTAAAACATATTGTGAATTTATTAAATGAAATTAATTCACCTTAAAATATCAGATGATTCAAATGAGTTAATTTAATTGTGTGGGAATTGTTTTTATAAAACACTATGTGATAGTGTTAAACAGCACTTATACTATGTGGGTTTTGGTATGGTTGCAGTCACTGTGTATAAAAATAAGATAATGGAATAATTCATATCGCTAATTAATTTCATTTTCATCTTGCTATTTATATGTTTGTTTTATTAATAGATATGGAAATGAGAAAGGATGTGAATATGGAGGAGTTATGTTGCCAGGACGCTACAAAAATGGAATTGTTATCAGCAAAATACCTGTTATCCAGGCTGGACTAAGAGGTGTCATTCTGGGTCACTTTCCCGATCATGAGTTAACATTCTGCCGTTCAGTCGAAGAGCTCACATTGTTGCAGCTGCGCTGCACTGAACTGGTATTGGTTGATTTAACGGGGGAAAGCAATCAACCTCGCGCTGTTTGTGAACAGTTTTATACATTATTAACGCAATTTAATGATATTAAATGGATTTTTATCGTTCCTCTCAGTTACTACCCTTTGGCCGTTGAGATATTGATGGGACCTGCCACGACGTTGCTTTCTGACGAAGATCCTGTTGAAAGCGTGGTTAATGCTATTCGTTCCGGTAATTATAGTGCGGAGCATATCAGTAAAGCGCTGATGTTTCCGGTACTGCAAAACATGACTGAATATGGTGGACAGTCGATGGTGCTTACTCTATCGGAGCGAAAAGTATTACGGCTTCTCGGAAAAGGGTGGGGAATTAATCAAATAGCGTCATTGTTGAAAAAGAGTAATAAAACCATCAGTGCCCAGAAAAACAGTGCTATGCGTCGTTTGTCCATACACAGTAATGCCGAAATGTACGCATGGATTAACAGTTCTCAAGGAGCAAGAGAATTGAACTTACCTTCAGCATATGGAGATACCACGGAATGGAAAAAAGAATCATCAAGAGAAATGTCGCACTGGTAGAAAAGTGCGCAATGAGCAGTATTGGTATTAAGAGTTTATTTAATTCGGATCCTGAATGTCTCTATCAGCTTCATCTATTTTCTAATCAGTCTGAATTTAAAGTAGCAATGGTAAATACGCCTTTTTCTGCGGTTATCTTCTCCCTGTCT
The DNA here is from genome assembly GCF_028069725.1 of Citrobacter sp. Awk 4. GTDB lineage: Bacteria > Pseudomonadota > Gammaproteobacteria > Enterobacterales > Enterobacteriaceae > Citrobacter_D. Next base: position 53,953 of record NZ_JANEWG010000005.1, on the reverse strand, counting down.
GCAATCCGAGAAGATCGGCGGGTGGGGTTGGCGTGCCTGACGGAACTGGCGATCGATTTCCCGCGAATGCGTCGACTGGTCATCGCCGACGACGATAATGAAGCCCGTCTTATTGGCTCTCTGTCGCCCTCACAACTGGATGGCGTATTAAGTAAGTCATCGTCGCTGAGTGGTTTAAAAGAACAGCTGTTTTTAGCGCTGAACGGTGTTAGTCGGGTGAAGGAAAACAGCAGTAATCTTTGGTGCACCAGTCAGAGTCGTACGATAAGTCCTACTGAACGTGAAATATTACGGTTTATGTCGCACGGCTATTCGATGGTTCAGATAGCTGTGCAGCTTGAACGTAATGTCAAAACGATCCGGGCACATAAATTTAATGTCATGTCCAAGCTGGGTGTGAATTCTGATGCCGGATTGCTGGATGCGGCGGATATATTGCTGTATCTGCGTGCTATGGAGCCCCGCCCTACACTGCACACAGCATAGTGTGCGGTATACCTGAAACGACGAGTGAGACAGTCCTTCAGACTTGACGGCAGATCACTGGCAGACATCAATCCAGGTTGCTGAAGTCAGCTCGGCCATCCTTTCAGGTGCGATTCTTATTGCACTATGCGTTGCGCCAGCAGCAGGCAATACCTCTGTGTAATGCCTGAGGGAGACATCGCAATAGACTGGCAGAGGAGTTTCCAGACCAAAAGGGCAGACGCCGCCTGGTGGATGACCTGTTGCGTTTACCACCTCATCAAAACTGAGCATACGCGCTTTCGCCCCAAACGTTTCTTTGAGCTTTTTATTATCCAGGCGGACATCACCTTTGGCGACAACCAAAATAATGTTGTCCTTCACCTTTAGTGAAAGTGTTTTTGCAATTTGTCCTGGCTCCACATTGTGGGCTTTCGCTGCCAGCTCGACCGTTGCAGTGCTCTGATCCAATTCGATAATTTCAATATCCGGGGCATATTCGGCCAGAAATTGCCGTACAGATTGCAGACTCATTCATTCCTCCTGACGCGGTGTAAGCAGCCCTGTTTTTTGGATAACTGTGTGGCGTAATTTGTCATAAGGAAAGTATCGCTGTAAATATTTTAAAGTAACAAAGCAGTAACATACTCAAATATTAGATCCTCTTCACAATCACAGAAACCGGTTACAGTAACCGGTTGCGGTACGAGTGGTGGAGATTAATACTAAAATTGTCACTTCCTCTGAACTACATAATAAGAGCCATCTATGAAACTTGATTCTCTACGCTGCATCGCGGGTCTTTATTTCGGCACGGTTGCGAAAAGTAGTAATGGATTTTTACGTGGCGGTGTTGTTGCTGCCTGCACGTCTACGTTGTTTTGACAGACTGGAGAACGGATATGTCTACCAACCATGCTGTGTTTAATGTGATTTTTCGGTTTGTTGAAAACTATGTTAGCCCCGTTGCCGGGCGGATATCCTCACAGCGTCACGTGATGGCGATCCGTGATGGGTTTATTTCCGCGATGCCGTTTATGATTGTAGGTTCGTTTCTGCTGGTGTTTGCCTATCCTCCCTTTTCTCCTGATACCACCTGGGGATTTGCCCGTGCGTGGCTGGATATGGCAAAACAGTTCGAAGGTCAGATACTCACGCCGTTTGATATGACGATGGGGATCATGTCCATCTACATTTGCGCAGCCATCGCATACAACCTGGGAAAACACTACGTTAAGTCGCATCAGTTAGATCCTTTTATGTGTGCAATGCTTTCGATCATGGCGTTTTTACTGATTGCAGCACCGAAAACGAAAGGTTCCCTGCCGGTTGACAGCCTCGGAGGCACCGGTATTTTTACCGCGATTCTGGTGGCTATTTACTGCGTCGAAATGATGCGTTTTCTGAAAGCGCACAATATCGGTATTCGCCTGCCAGATCAGGTTCCCCCGATGATCAAAAACTCTTTTGATCTACTGATTCCGGTATTGGTGGTTGTCCTCACGCTTTACCCTCTGAGTCTGCTGATTCAGGCGCAGTTTGATATGCTGATCCCACAAGCCATCATGGCGATCTTTAAGCCATTGGTCTCAGCGGCTGACTCCCTGCCTGCAATTTTGCTCGCGGTTTTGATTGGCCATCTGTTGTGGTTTGCGGGGATACATGGAGCCGCGATTGTCTCTGGGATGCTACAAATGTTCTGGCTGACCAATCTTGGAATGAACCAGACCGCACTGGCGCAGGGCGCACCGTTGCCGCACATCTTTATGGAAGCGTTCTGGACGTTCTTTATTGTTGTCGGTGGGTCCGGTGCGACAATGGGGCTGGTCATTTGTTATCTGCGCAGCCGTTCAGTCCACCTGCGATCCATTGGTCGTTTGAGTGTGGTTCCCAGCATTTTCAATATTAACGAGCCAGTCATTTTCGGTACGCCGATTGTGATGAACCCGGTCTTTTTTATTCCGTTCCTGCTCGCGCCGATGGTTAACGCGATACTGGCCTGGGCGGCAATGAAACTCGACTTGATTGGGCGTGTAATTTCCGTTGTTCCGTGGACCGCACCAGCGCCGGTAGGGGCTGCCTGGGCGTTAGGCTGGGATTACCGTGCGGCAGTACTGGTAGTGGTGCTGGCATTGGTGTCTGCCATTATTTATTTCCCGTTCTTCAAAGTTTACGAGAAACAGTTGCTGGCGCAGGAAGCTGAGGAAGCCGAGCGTACGGAAGAGGAAAGTCAGCAGGTTGCATAAGGTGAAAAAGCAAGGGGCAATGGCTCCTTGCTTATTTTAACGTACAGTCGCCACACTGCTGAACCTCAGGGAGGCGATAGCGCTGGCAGCAGGTTCTGCGCACCAAAAGCCCTTCGCGTGGAACGACAGTTCGCCACAGGGGGTTATCTTCACCGCCGGACAGTTTTTTCTCGAAGAAGCAAGTCTGGCGCAGTGTCGTCACTAGCTCTTCTCCCAGAAGTGGTTTCATTTCTGTCAGATACCAGTGGATCAAATACCCGGTGTTGCTCCAGATAAGTTTACTATTAATCTCTCCGGTAGCTTCCAGTGCCTGAACGATGGGCACTAACGCCCGGAGAATCAGCGTTTCTAACCGTTGCTGGGGAGAGTGCAACGTCGCCTGGTGATCCTGGTGCACGTTCACCCAGAAACAGGCTGCCCGTCCCGTTTCATGAAACCCAACGCTGACATATTCAGGAGAAACATCAATAACTTTTTCCTGAGTGAGCAGGGCAAGCATCAGCGGGGGAACCATCAGTCCGATATACCATTGCGCCCATAGAGAAATCAGTGGCTTATTTTCGCGTGGCTGTGTGAGGTGATTGCGATAGATGTGATCGGAATAAATCGCCAGCAATGAGCTCAACGCGCTGGGAGAAGACCACTGTGCCAGCGTCATGGCGCCTTGCGGGGCGGGTTCATCGAGACGAATAAAATCCAGTAAATGCTCTCGGGTTTGCGCGATCGTTTCACGCACAGCATCGGCAAGCGCTGGCTCCCCCGACGGGAGATGAGCCTGCCAGATGACATCTTCAATAATGGGAGCAGAACGATAGGCCATAGCGCTATATCTGGATAGTAATCTAAATGAGAATGATTACGAATCCTAGCGATAGAGCGAAACGATGGCAAGTGCTTTGTCGCTATCTTCTGCGGCGTAGCACGATTAAACCATCAGGAGAGGGGGAGTTCATCGAAAACCAACGTATTATTTCGCCCCTGGTTTTTCGCTTCATACAGCGCTTTATCGGCTCGGGAGATCGCGCTATCAATGTCTTGATTGAGCAATGGCGCAATGCCGATGCTGATGGTGACATTTGTCGCGGTACTCTCATTAAACATATGCGGAATATCGAGATCGTAGACTTTTTGTCGAATCTGTTCGGCGGTGGCCCGTGCTTGTTGCTGATCGACAGCGGTCAGCAGAACCATAAATTCTTCGCCGCCAAAACGCGTGACAATATCCCGTGAACGGACGGCGTCACGAATCGCCGCAGAGACACGAATCAGTGCCTGATCGCCCATCATATGCCCGTAATGATCGTTGTAGGCTTTGAAATGGTCGATATCGAGAAGCAGGACATAGTGCCCGCGGTTGTCCAGGACCAGCAGGGTATCCAGTTTATTTTGCAGGCCACGGCGATTATACAAACCGGTTAACGGATCCAACATGCTCAGACCGTTCAGAGTCTCCCTCTCTTCCAGCAATTTGTACATTAGCCGTTGGGCGAAGCGATCATAGCGCTTTTGGATCACATGCTGAATGGCGATGCCTGCCATCGGCAATGCCATTAAATAGAGTATCCGCAATCCGTGCTGATCACCGTTAAACCATAAGCAGACAAATACCGAAGGTAACGAGTGAAGCGTAAACGCGATGATGTTGTTAGCAAAAGCAATGGAGCCAATAAATAACACACTCAACAGGGATATGATTAAGAATGAAAAATCGCTGTGCTCTAATACCTTATATTTCATTGTGATATGGAATGCCCACAGTATGCCAAATATTAGAGATACAAATGGGAGGCTGATTCGTTTATCACTGTATTTTCCATGCCAGGCCAGTAACAGCGAGCCTGTGACAACGATAAGAATCGCAGGGGCGGAAAGTGTACTGGTCTCATACAGAGGAAACGCTAATACAAACAGTGCAGATGCTGCGTTAAGAAACAGAAAAAGGCGGAGTGAAAATTGATATTTCTTGGTGCGCAGTGTTCGCCAGGATTGTGCTGTCATATATAAATATCGTTATTAATCTGCAGGATATGTTGAGTGGGTGGCTTAAATGAAAAATAACGCGCGAGGAGGAAACTCACCTGGGTATTCGTTTTATGGTGTTCGTAAGTTAACCAGCGAGCAATTTATCACCTTACCAAATTTATGTCATCTATTGTGAGGTTAAACTCATGGAAGCGACGAATATGGCGTGCTGACAGATAAGAAAATATATCATATGATATTGCTTATCATTATCGATTTAAGAGGTAAAACCATGTTGCAACGTGCGCTGGGCAGTGGGTGGGGGATGTTGTTGCCGGGAATGGTTATTACCGGGCTGGCGTTTACCGATCTGTCTCTCGCAGCATGGAAAGCGATGATTGTGTCAGGATTGCTACTGACTTCATTGATGTTATATCACAAACAGTTACGACACTTTGTGTTGCTACCATCATGTATGGCACTGGTGAGCGGTATTATGCTGGTGTTGATCAACGTGAGTCAGGGATAAAACGCAGAGGGGAAAAGCGCGGAAAATAAGATAATTGGTGCGAGGGGGGGGACTCGAACCCCCACATCCTAAGGACACTAACACCTGAAGCTAGCGCGTCTACCAATTCCGCCACCTTCGCACAGTCATCTTACTTTTTTTGATATCGCCTCGTTGGTGCGAGGGGGGGGACTTGAACCCCCACGTCCGTAAGAACACTAACACCTGAAGCTAGCGCGTCTACCAATTCCGCCACCTTCGCCCAGTGCGAGCAATATCAACGTGGTTTATGGTGCGAGGGGGGGGACTTGAACCCCCACGTCCGTAAGGACACTAACACCTGAAGCTAGCGCGTCTACCAATTCCGCCACCTTCGCATACCATCGATTCTTAAAAAAGAATCACTACCACGGAGGCGCATTCTAGTGGTTTTAAGCTATTCGTCAATAGTTAATTACGTGGGATGAATTGATTGCTGTAAAAATGGCCTGCTATGTAGCGACCGGATGACAGGCGCGAGCATCCGGTCCGGCCTTCACATTCAGTTAGTCAGGCTTTCTTCGCCTGACGGGTCATCACCGTGCGGTACACCTTAAAACGGCCGGTTTGCGCGATGACTTCGTGGAAACCAAACGTTTCATCCAGCACTTTCGGATATGGCAGGAAGGCGTTGGCGACAATTCGCAGTTCACCGCCGCTGTTCAAATGGCGAACGGCACCGCGAATTAGCGTTTGTGCAGCGTCAAGACTGGTCTGAATTCCGTCATGGAAAGGCGGGTTGGAGATGATCATGTCAAAACGGCCCGTCACTTCCGAAAACACATTGCTGGCGAATACATCACCTTCAATGCCGTTCGCTGCAAGCGTTGCACGGCTGGCTTCAACCGCAGGCGCGGAAACATCGCAAAGGGTCAGGCGCACTTTCGGGGAGTGGCTCGCTAATGCAACAGACAGTACGCCTGCACCACAGCCAACATCCAGAACTTTACCTTTGGTGTGTGGCGTCAGCGTTGAGAGCAAAAGCTGACTGCCGACATCCAGACCATCACGGCTAAACACGCCAGGCAGAGTTTTAATGGTCAGTCCTTCGTGAGTATATTCGCCCCAGAATGCGTCGGCATTAAAGACCGGTTGTTTTTCCAGACGACCGTGGTACAGACCGCAGCGGCGCGCGCTATCGATTTTATTCAACGGCGCGTATTCGGCCAGCATCTGCTCTGCGCTGCGAACACCACTACGGTTTTCACCCACCACGAAAATGTCTGTGCCGACAGGCAGCAGTGACAAGATGTTCATCAACTGGAACTGCGCTTCCGGCTTGTTCTTCGGCCAGTAGTAGATAAATGTGTCGCAGTCGGCGACATCGCTGGCTTCTGCCACCAGGCTAAAACGCGCCTGGTCGCCCATCTGGCGGCTTAATACCTGCCAGTGGTGAAATTGCTGAGTATGCACGCGGCTGGCGGCACTTTCGAAGCGGGCAGGCAGGTCATCCTGCAAATCTCCGGCAAACAGAATACGGCTTTGTTCGAAATCATCACTGTGACGCAGCAAGACTTCACTTGCCGGGGTAAAAGCAGACATGAAAAATTCCTCTATTGTTCCAGGCGGCGATTATAGTTGTTTGTTGGCGCAGTTTCGACGAATTTGCTATATTTGCGCCCCTGATTACAGGAGCGTTTCGCTATGACATCCCGACGAGACAGGCAGTTACAGCAACTGGGCATTACGCAGTGGTCGCTGCGTCGCCCTGGCGCGCTGCAGGGCGAGATCGCGATTTCAATTCCTGCGCATGTTCGTCTGGTCATGATTGCCGCTGACTTACCGGCGCTGAATGACCCGCTGATGAGCGATATTTTATGCGCGTTGACCCTCAGCCCGGACCAGGTACTGCAACTGACGCCCGACCGTGTCACGATGCTGCCGCAGGGGAGTCGCTGCAACAGTTGGCGGCTGGGGACAGAAGAACCGCTGTTACTGGAAGGCGCACAGGTCTCGACTCCTGCGTTTAATGAATTACGGGTAAACCCAACGGCACGCGCCGCACTATGGCAACAAATCTGCGCATATGAACACGATTTCTACCCTCAATCCGACTGATCTCCCCGCAGCCTTTCAGATTGAAAAACGCGCCCATGCGTTTCCGTGGAGCGAACACACTTTTGCCAGTAATCAGGGCGAACGCTATCTCAACTATCAATTGACGGTAGACGGAAGGCTGGCGGCCTTTGCCATTACGCAGGTCGTACTGGATGAAGCTACGCTGTTTAATATCGCTGTCGACCCGGATTTTCAACGTCAGGGATTGGGACGGGCGCTGCTGGAACATCTCATTGATGAACTGGAAAATCGCGGCATTCTGACGCTGTGGCTGGAAGTCCGCGCCTCTAATGTTGCTGCTATCGCGCTATATGAAAGCTTAGGCTTTAACGAGGCAACGATTCGCCGTAACTATTATCCGACGGCGGACGGACGCGAGGACGCCGTCATAATGGCACTTCCTATAAGTATGTAATAAAAGAGGCAAGGTGTAATGATGAAGTGGGACTGGATTTTCTTTGATGCCGATGAAACGCTGTTTACGTTTGATTCCTTCACCGGCTTACAGCGGATGTTTCTCGACTATAGCGTGACCTTTACCGCTGAAGATTTTCAGGACTACCAGGCCGTCAATAAACCTCTGTGGGTGGATTATCAAAACGGCGCGATTACCTCATTACAGCTGCAACACGCACGCTTCCAGGACTGGGCTGAACGTTTGAGTGTGCCGTCGGGCCAGCTTAATGACGCATTTATTAATGCGATGGCAGAAATTTGCTCGCCGTTACCGGGGGCCGTCTCTCTGCTCAACGCCATTCGCGGTAAAACGAAAATTGGCATTATTACCAATGGATTTACCGCGTTGCAGCAAATTCGCCTTGAGCGTACCGGACTGCGCGACCATTTTGACCTGCTGGTCATCTCTGAGCAGGTTGGCGTGGCGAAACCTGACCCGCGTATTTTTGATTATGCGCTGGAGCAGGCGGGCAATCCTGATCGCTCCCGTGTGCTGATGGTAGGCGATACCGCGGAGTCTGATATTCTGGGTGGTATCAATTCCGGGCTATCCACCTGCTGGTTAAACCCACTCCATCGTGACCAGCCTGCGGGTATTGCACCGACCTGGACGGTAGCGTCATTAAGCGAACTGGAGCAGCTCCTGTGTAAACACTGATTGCCTCCCCCCTGTTGATGGGTAAAATAGCCGCATTTTTCGTATTCAACATGCGCGGCCTTAGCCGTGCTTACCTAAGAAGATTTGACTATGACGTTGTCTCCTTATTTGCAAGAGGTGGCCAAACGCCGCACTTTTGCCATTATTTCTCACCCGGATGCCGGTAAAACCACTATCACTGAAAAAGTGTTGTTGTTCGGACAGGCTATCCAGACCGCCGGTACCGTGAAAGGCCGTGGTTCTAACCAGCATGCAAAATCTGACTGGATGGAAATGGAAAAGCAGCGTGGTATCTCTATTACCACCTCTGTGATGCAGTTTCCGTATCATGATTGTCTGGTGAACCTGCTGGACACCCCCGGGCACGAAGACTTCTCGGAAGATACTTATCGTACGCTGACGGCGGTGGATTGCTGCCTGATGGTGATCGACGCCGCGAAAGGTGTTGAAGACAGGACCCGTAAGCTGATGGAAGTAACCCGTCTGCGCGATACGCCGATCCTCACTTTTATGAACAAACTCGACCGTGACATCCGCGACCCGATGGAGCTGCTGGATGAAGTGGAAAACGAGCTGAAAATCGGTTGTGCGCCGATCACCTGGCCGATTGGCTGCGGTAAGCTGTTTAAGGGTGTTTACCACCTTTATAAAGACGAAACCTACCTGTATCAGACCGGTAAAGGGCACACCATCCAGGAAGTGCGCATCGTTAAGGGTCTGAACAACCCTGAACTGGACGCTGCCGTCGGTGAAGATCTGGCGCAACAGCTGCGTGATGAACTGGAGCTGGTACAGGGCGCATCAAACGAGTTCGACAAAGAGCTGTTCCTGGCCGGTGAAATCACCCCTGTCTTCTTTGGTACTGCGCTGGGTAACTTCGGTGTGGATCATATGCTGGACGGTCTGGTGGAGTGGGCGCCTGCGCCGATGCCGCGTAAAACCGACACCCGCACTGTGGAAGCCGAAGAAGAAAAATTCACCGGTTTCGTCTTTAAAATTCAGGCCAACATGGACCCGAAACACCGTGACCGCGTTGCTTTTATGCGTGTCGTTTCCGGTAAATACGAAAAGGGCATGAAGATGCGCCAGGTGCGTATCGGTAAAGACGTGGTGATTTCTGACGCGCTGACCTTTATGGCCGGTGACCGTTCTCATGTGGAAGAAGCGTATCCGGGCGATATCCTCGGTCTGCATAACCACGGCACTATTCAAATCGGCGATACCTTCACCCAGGGCGAAATGATGAAGTTCACGGGGATCCCGAACTTCGCGCCGGAACTGTTCCGCCGTATTCGCCTGAAAGATCCGTTGAAGCAGAAGCAACTGCTGAAAGGGCTGGTGCAGCTTTCAGAAGAGGGCGCAGTACAGGTGTTCCGTCCTATCGCTAACAACGATCTGATCGTGGGGGCGGTAGGTGTGCTGCAGTTTGATGTGGTCGTGGCCCGTTTGAAAAGTGAGTACAACGTTGAGGCGATTTATGAGTCTGTCAACGTGGCGACAGCGCGCTGGGTAGAATGCGCTGATGCGAAGAAATTCGAAGAGTTCAAACGCAAAAACGAAATCCAGTTGGCGCTGGATGGCGGTGATAACCTCACCTATATCGCCCCAACCATGGTTAACCTCAACCTGACGCAAGAACGTTACCCTGACGTTCGGTTCCGCAAAACCCGCGAGCACTAATCTACCTTCCAGAGCGCGGTATATCCGCGCTCTGCGACGTTTTCCCTCTTCTCTTCCCGTTGCGGAATGTTCTTAAATGCCTCTGTTTTTCCTGTAATTGTCTATTTTTTAACCATGTCAGCAAGCGATTTTGCGATTGTGATCTATATTTAACAAAGTGATGACATTTTTGACGGCTTTTACAACTGATCATTTCGATGATGTTGGTTGTTAAAACTGTAAATAATTTTAATCACGATATTAAAAACTGACTCAGAAGGTCTCAGGGCACAGATTTATCATGAAAATTTCTGATTGTGATCTCTGCCATTGACTTCTGAACTGGGTGATTTTCACCACATTCAGCAATGCAGCCTCGTGTTGCCTGAGCTCAAATTATGAGCAAACCATACAGGAATAAATCGATGACTATGACAAGACTTAAGATTTCTAAAACTCTGCTGGCCGTTATGCTGACCTCCGCCGTCGCGACAGGTTCTGCGTTTGCAGAAACCTCTACGATGGATAAGGCGCAATCCGGGGCTGAAAGCGCAGGGCAAAAGATCGATAGCTCTATGAATAAAGTCGGTAATTTCATGGATGACAGCACCATCACTGCGAAAGTGAAAGCCGCACTGGTGGACCACGAAAGCATTAAGAGCACCGATATCTCCGTCAAAACCGACCAGAAAGTGGTGACGCTCAGTGGGTTTGTCGAAAGCCAGGCGCAGGCGGAAGAAGCGGTAAAAGTCGCAAAAGGCATTGAGGGCGTGAGTTCCGTTAGCGACAAACTGCATGTTCGTGATAGTAAATCAGACTCCGTGAAAGGCTATGCGGGTGATACGGCAACCACCAGCGAGATTAAAGCGAAGCTGCTGGCTGACGACATGGTTCCCTCCCGCAAAATCAAAGTCGAGACCACTGATGGCGTGGTTCAGCTCTCCGGTACCGTTGATTCTCAGGCGCAAAGTGAGCGCGCTGAGAGTATCGCCAAAGCGGTTGATGGCGTGAAAAGTGTCAAAAATGATCTGAAAACTCAGTAATTCTTCGTAATTTGCCCTCCTGACTTTGTCGGGAGGCGCACCGTACACCACACTCAAACTATCGCAAATGAGCAGCCTGAGCGCTCATCTCACGCGGTCGACATTAACTAGGGTAAGGAGAGGCTTATGTTTCGTTGGGGCATTATATTTCTGGTTATCGCGTTAATTGCCGCCGCTCTGGGGTTTGGTGGGCTGGCTGGCACCGCTGCAGGGGCCGCGAAAATTGTCTTCGTCGTAGGGATTATCCTGTTCCTGATCAGCCTGTTTACGGGCCGTAAACGACCCTAGCGCTCAATCCGTAACGTTTTGTTGATACTAAGCCAGTCTGGTGGACTGGCTTTTACGGTTTTAGCACAGGCAAAATTGCGTTACTTTGTCGCTCTATAATACAAAAAAGAACAGGAAGGCAGAGGTGGGGCAGCGAATACCCGTCACGCTCGGCAATATAGCGCCGCTAACAATAAATACATTTCGCCCGGGCAGTATGGCACTGGTGTGCGAAGGTGGAGGGCAGCGGGGGATTTTTACCGCCGGGGTGCTGGATGAGTTTATGCGCGCGCAATTCAACCCCTTTGATCTCTACTTCGGTACTTCCGCTGGGGCGCAAAACCTTTCGGCTTACCTCTGTAATCAGCCCGGCTATGGGCGCAAAGTCATCATGCGTTACACCACAAAGCGCGAATTCTTTGATCCAGTGCGCTTCGTGCGTGGGGGAAATCTCATCGATCTCGACTGGCTGGTGGAGTCGAGTGCCGGGCAGATGCCTCTGGCAATGGATAACGCGTCGCACTTGTTTGAAATGGGGAAAAAGTTTTACATGTGCGCCTGTCGCGGCGATGACTACTCGCCGGTCTATTTTTCGCCAACGAAACAAAACTGGCTCGATCTGCTGCGTGCCTCCAGCGCCATTCCTGGATTCTACCGAACGGGCGTCGAACTTGATGGCATCAGCTATTTGGATGGCGGCGTCAGCGATGCGATTCCCGTTCGTGAGGCGGCGAAGCAAGGAGCAAAAACGCTGGTGGTGATCCGCACCGTCCCCTCGCAGATGTACTATACGCCGCAGTGGTTTAAGCGCATGGAACGCTGGCTGGGAGAAAGCAGTTTGCAGCCGCTGGTCAATTTGGTGAAGCATCACGAAGCCAGTTACAGTGCAATTCAGCGCTTTATAGAAAAGCCGCCGGGTAAATTACGTATCTTTGAGATCTACCCGCCAAAGCCTTTACAAAGCATGGCGCTGGGGAGCCGCATTCCGGCACTGCGTGAAGATTACAAAACCGGGCGTCTGTGCGGGCGATATTTTCTGGCGACGGTGGGCAAACTGCTGGCGGAAAACCCGCCGTTAATCCGTCATACGCCGAAGATTGCGGCGCCGGGAAGGGTGGTGGTGCCAGCCGCTCCGGTGGCCAACGACACGCATGTGAAAACCATGAGTGGTGCGCTCCAGGCCAATGACACTGCGTTCAATAATGAGGATCTGGCGTGAGTGGGGGCTTTATTGATACGCACTGCCATTTTGATTTTCCGCCGTTTTGCGGCGATGAGGTGGCCAGTATTCAGCGCGCTGCAGATGCCGGTGTTGGGAAAATCATCGTCCCGGCAACGGAGTCGGCGAACTTCTCACGTGTGCAGGCGCTGGCGGAACAGTTCCCGCCACTGTTTGCCGCACTCGGTCTGCACCCTATTGTCATTGAACGTCACACCGGCCACTGTCTGGAACAGCTCCAACAGATCCTGGATAAGCGCCCACAGAAAGTGGTCGCGGTAGGGGAGATTGGCCTGGATCTTTACCGGGACGATCCTCAGTTTGCAAGGCAAGAGTTCTTACTGGAAGCGCAACTTAAACTGGCGAAACGCTATGATCTGCCAGTGATCCTCCACTCCCGTCGCACGCACGACACGCTGGCGATGCATCTTAAGCGCCAGAATTTGCCGCGAACCGGCGTGGTTCACGGTTTCTCTGGTAGCCTGCAGCAGGCAGAGCGATTTGTTCAACTGGGCTATAAAATTGGCGTGGGAGGCACTATTACGTATCCTCGCGCCAGTAAAACGCGTGACGTCATGGCGCGGCTTCCGCTGGGGGCTTTACTGCTGGAGACGGACGCGCCGGACATGCCGCTGAACGGTTTTCAGGGGCAGCCGAATCGCCCGGAACAGGCCGTCAGAGTGTTTGAGGTGTTATGTGAATTGCGCCCGGAGCCTGAAGAGGTGATTGCCGATGCGCTGTATCGCAATACGACAACGCTTTTTCATCTCTGATTGCCGGAGGGCGACGAGAATCGTAAAAATTGCCCTATTTTGTAGGCCCGGTAAGCGTCAGCGCCACCGGGCGATTCAGATTTACAAATACAGCGCCGGGAAAATCAGATTGTTCACACCGCGATCCTGCAAGGCGCTCGCCAGGACCTCCACGTCGCCAGGCTTCGCCCCCGGCCAGTTTCTGGCTTCGCCATACACTCCGTGGGCGTGGAAAGCATTCAATCGGATGGGGATATTTCCCAGAGTAGAGATAAACGCCGCCAGCGGGTCGATGTGTTGCATATAATCCGTCTGGCCGGGAATGATCAGCAGGCGCAGTTCCGCCAGCTTTCCGCGCTCTGCCAGCAGTAGAATGCTGCGCTTAATCGGCGCATTATCCCGCCCTGTGAGCCGTTGGTGGCATTCGTTTCCCCACGCTTTAAGATCGAGCATGACCCCGTCACACAACGGGAGTAACTTCTCCCAGCCTGTTTCGCTCAACATCCCGTTACTGTCTACCAGACAACTCAGATGACGCAGGTGCGGGTCGGCTTTGACGGCCGCAAACAGTTGCAGGATAAACGGTAACTGCGTTGTGGCTTCGCCGCCGCTGACGGTGATGCCTTCGATGAACAATGATGCTTTGCGGATATGGCTTAATACAGCGTCAATACTCATCGTCTGCGCCATCGGCGTGGCGTGTTGTGGGCACATCTGCAGGCAGGTGTCGCACTGCTTGCAGACATCAGCCTGCCACACCACTTTTTCGGCAACGAGACTCAGCGCCTGGTGCGGACAGTGGGCGACACACTCTGTGCAATCATTACAGCGTCCCATCGTCCACGGGTTGTGGCAATTTTTACAGCGCAGATTACATCCCTGTAAAAACAGGGCCAGACGACTGCCTGGCCCATCGACACAGGAGAAGGGAATAATTTTACTGACTAAAGCGCATTTGCTGTTCATGACTTATCACGCGGGGCTGTCGTTCCAGAATTCGTGTATTCCGTGCGGCTTCCTCTCCCAGCCAGGTGGTGTTGGTACGTGAGCCTTCGGCGCGGTATTTTTCCAGGTCTGATAAACGCACCATATAACCGGTGACGCGCACCAGATCGTTACCGCTGACGTTGGCGGTAAATTCCCGCATTCCCGCTTTGAACGCCCCGAGGCAAAGCTGTACCAGCGCCTGCGGATTACGTTTGATGGTTTCATCCAGCGTCAGGATGTCGCTGATCCCGGAGTGATACCACGCATGGTGCGGGGCGACGGTTTGCAGATGGGTGATGGGATCCGGTTCGTCGCCATAGGGCAGACGCGCACCCGGCGTCGTGCCGATATCTGAACTGATACCTGATTGTGCATGCAGCATCGCTCTTTGCTTCCAGCCGTGTTTCACCGGTGTCTTTTCGACAAACCCAGCCAGTTGCTCACTGATGCGATAACCCAGCGCGTTTGCGGCCTCATCTTTCCCGTATCGCGCTTTCAACCCTGCTTTTTCACACAGCAGGTTGACGGCTTCCGCCAGGCCATACATACCAAACATGGGCACAAAACGTTGCGGATCGATCAACCCTTCCTGCACCAGGAAGCTATTCTCAAAGAAATGTGATTGTTCGTAGAGGAAGTCACAACGGGCATCAATGATGGAAATTTGCTGCTGGCAGTAGTGCGGTAGCGTGCGTGTAAAGAAGTCATCGACAGAGGTGCTGCGCTCTGCAACGGCTTTCAGGTTGAGCCTGACCAGTGTGCTGCCACCCCCCGCAAGGGGGAGAGAGTTGTAACAGCTGACGACGCCATAACCGCCTTTTGTGAAAATTTTATCATTTTCGGGGCCGTTGGAAATATGAGGTTTGCTGCATTCGCAAATATTTTTCGCAACCTCCAGCAGCAAATCATCTGGTGTGATTTGCGGATCATAAATAAACGTCAGGTTAGGTGCTACCTGCTTTAGCTCTACATCTGCGCGTAAAATTGCACGCGTGACAGGGGTATCGGCAGGGCCAATGTTGGCATGCATAAACGCATCAGGGAGGGTTCTGTCGAGATAGCGCCAGAAACGTTTAATTCGAATATCGATCTCTTCTTGTGTTAGAATTCTAACATATGGCTGGATCAGCGTATCGAGGTGACCGAGGAAAACCGGCATCGATGTTACCGAGGGCACATGGTGGTACAGAATGGTGAGCAAGGATAATGCGTCATCTAAATCCTGCGCCCCTTCCAGCTCCAGCCACTGTGAACCGTTAGCCAGAAAACGCGCATAATCAGGCAATACATAGCGGGGCTTGAAGGGGGCATGTCCTTCAAACATATCGCAAATAACGCCATCATCCAGCGCCTGGCGGGCATCAGACGGGAGCGCCGGATAAGGCAAGTTGTTCTCGGCTTCCAGCGCCAGGAAATGGCGTTTTTGTTCAGGGCTGAGCACCGGGCTGGCGACGATTTGCTGGCAACGTTGTTGCAGGGCGGTTTCGCTTGAAACAGGCATCTTCGTATCCTTTTTGTACCGAAGGTTTAGCGCCATTGTAGAAAGTTACGCCACGGTGGCTTTTGATCCTGATGCGCCTGTCGCATCCTCGCAGGGCCTGAAAAGGTCATTTATTTGAAGTTGATCTCATTAGAGTAATGCAAATTTGTACGTAGTTTTCATTAACTGTGATGTATATCGAAGTGTGATAGCGGGTGAATGTTAGAATACTAACAAATCCGCAAGGTGAAATTTTATACGGCGATGCCGTTGGAGAATCAAATGACCGATTTAAAAGCAAGCAGCCTGCGCGCGCTGAAACTGATGGACCTGACCACCCTGAACGACGATGACACCAATGAAAAAGTGATTGCCCTGTGTCATCAGGCGAAAACGCCGGTCGGCAACACGGCCGCAATCTGCATCTACCCGCGTTTCATTCCGATTGCGCGTAAAACCCTGAATGCGCAGGGTACGCCGGATATCCGTATCGCGACGGTGACTAACTTCCCGCACGGTAACGACGACATCGAGATCGCTCTGGCGGAAACCCGTGCGGCAATCGCCTACGGTGCGGATGAAGTGGATGTGGTGTTCCCGTACCGCGCGCTGATCGCCGGTAATGAGCAGGTGGGTTTTGATCTGGTGAAAGCCTGTAAAGACGCCTGTGCGGCGGCTAACGTGCTGCTGAAAGTGATCATCGAAACCGGTGAACTGAAAGAAGAAGCGTTGATCCGTAAAGCGTCTGAAATCTCCATCAAAGCGGGTGCGGATTTCATCAAAACCTCTACCGGTAAAGTGCCGGTAAACGCGACGCCGGAAAGCGCGCGCATCATGATGGAAGTCATTCGTGATATGGGTGTTGCCAAAACGGTTGGCTTCAAACCGGCTGGCGGCGTACGTACTGCTGAAGACGCGCAGCAGTTCCTGGCAATTGCCGACGAACTGTTTGGCGCCGACTGGGCTGATTCTCGTCACTACCGTTTCGGCGCATCCAGCCTGCTGGCGAGCCTGCTGAAAGCACTGGGCCACGGCGACGGTAAAAGCGCAAGCAGCTACTAAGGCTTGATTCTGTCGAATGGCGCTTATGCCGCCATCCGACATTGTATTCGATTGGCCGGAGGCGCACTGCCCAGGCCCAGAATCGGGAGGTTACCTTGTTTCTCGCACAAGAAATTATTCGTAAAAAACGTGATGGTCATGCGTTGAGTGATGAAGAAATTCGTTTCTTTATTAACGGGATTCGTGACAACACCATCTCTGAAGGGCAGATCGCCGCCCTGGCGATGACCATTTTCTTCCACGATATGACAATGCCAGAACGCGTCTCGCTGACTATGGCGATGCGGGATTCAGGAACCGTACTGGACTGGAAAAGCCTGAATCTGAATGGCCCGATTGTTGATAAACACTCTACCGGCGGCGTGGGTGACGTGACGTCCCTGATGTTGGGGCCGATGGTGGCAGCCTGCGGGGGTTACATTCCGATGATCTCCGGACGTGGCCTCGGTCATACCGGCGGTACGCTCGACAAACTGGAAGCGATCCCGGGGTTTGATATCTTCCCGGATGACACCCGTTTCCGTGAAATTATTAAAGACGTGGGTGTGGCGATAATTGGGCAAACCAGCTCGCTTGCACCGGCGGATAAACGTTTTTATGCCACGCGCGACATTACCGCGACCGTGGACTCCATCCCCTTGATTACTGCGTCTATTCTGGCCAAAAAACTGGCGGAAGGGCTGGATGCGCTGGTCATGGATGTCAAAGTAGGTAGCGGCGCCTTTATGCCAACCTATGAACTTTCTGCCGCGCTGGCAGAAGCGATCGTCGGCGTAGCCAATGGCGCGGGAGTGCGGACGACGGCGCTGCTGACTGACATGAATCAGGTACTGGCCTCCAGCGCAGGTAACGCGGTAGAAGTGCGTGAAGCGGTGCAGTTCCTGACCGGAGAATATCGCAATCCGCGTCTGTTTGACGTCACGATGGCGCTGTGCGTAGAGATGCTGATCTCCGGCAAGCTGGCCAGTGATGATGCAGACGCGCGTGCAAAACTGCAGGCTGTGCTGGATAACGGTAAAGCGGCGGAAATCTTTGGTCGTATGGTCGCGGCGCAGAAAGGGCCGACTGACTTCGTCGAAAACTACGCAAAATACCTGCCGACTGCGATGCTGAGTAAAGCAGTATACGCTGACAGCGAAGGGTTTGTGGGTGCAATGGATACCCGCGCGCTCGGCATGGCCGTGGTGGCGATGGGCGGCGGTCGCCGTCAGGCATCGGACACTATTGATTACAGTGTCGGTTTTACCGACATGGCGCGTCTGGGCGACAGTGTTGACGGACAACGCCCGCTGGCGGTGATCCACGCGAAAGATGAGGCCAGTTGGCAAGAAGCGGCGAAAGCGGTCAAAGCGGCAATCAGACTTGACAACGAAGCGCCTGAAATTACACCGACAGTGTATCGTCGAATCACCGAATAGCGATATACTGATCTGATCGCTTTTTTGCAGCGCAAGATGTATGGAGAACAAGATGAAACGTGCATTTATTATGGTGCTGGACTCCTTTGGTATTGGTGCAACTGAAGATGCGGATCGCTTCGGCGACGTAGGTTCCGACACTCTGGGCCATATTGCAGAAGCCTGCGCCAAAGGCGAGGCTGATAATGGTCGTAAAGGCCCTCTGAATTTGCCGAACCTGACCCGTCTGGGTCTGGCGAAAGCGCACGAAGGCTCGACGGGTAAAATTGCTGCCGGGATGGATGGCAACGCAGAAGTGATTGGCGCCTATGCATGGGCGCATGAGCTCTCTTCCGGTAAAGATACCCCGTCGGGACACTGGGAAATCGCTGGTGTGCCGGTTTTATTTGACTGGGGTTACTTCAGCGACCACGACAATAGCTTCCCGCAGGAACTGCTGGATAAGCTGGTGAAACGCGGCAATTTGCCGGGCTACTTGGGCAACTGCCACTCTTCCGGTACTGTGATTCTGGATCAGTTGGGCGAAGAGCATATGAAAACCGGCAAGCCGATTTTCTACACCTCCGCTGACTCTGTGTTCCAGATTGCCTGCCACGAAGAGACCTTTGGTCTGGATCGTCTGTACGAGCTGTGCGAAATCGCTCGTGAAGAGTTAACCGAAGGTGGTTACAACATTGGTCGTGTTATCGCGCGTCCGTTTATCGGCGACAAAGCCGGTAACTTCCAGCGTACCGGTAACCGTCACGATCTGGCCGTTGAACCGCCAGCGCCAACCGTGTTGCAAAAACTGGTTGATGAGAAAGACGGTCATGTGGTTTCTGTGGGTAAAATCGCGGATATCTATGCCAACTGCGGTATCACCAAAAAAGTGAAAGCCACAGGGCTGGATGCGCTGTTTGACGCGACCCTGAAAGAGATGAAAGAGGCTGGCGACAAGACTATCGTCTTTACCAACTTTGTTGATTTCGACTCTTCATGGGGCCACCGCCGCGATATCGCGGGATATGCTGCGGGTCTGGAGCTGTTCGACCGCCGCTTGCCGGAACTGATGGAGCTGGTAGGGGAAGATGACATTCTGATCCTGACTGCAGACCACGGTTGTGACCCAAGCTGGCAGGGCACCGACCATACGCGTGAGCACATTCCGGTACTGGTTTATGGTCCGAAAGTGAAACCCGGTTCGCTTGGTCACCGTGAAACGTTCGCGGATATCGGCCAAACGCTGGCGAGCTATTTCGGCACGTCTGCAATGGACTACGGCAAAAACATGCTTTAAACCTGTTGCCCGGCGGCGCGTTGCTTGCCGGGCCTACGATTTTGTAGGTCGGGTAAGGCGTAACCGCCACCCGACAAAACAACACTTTTAAAAGGATCTGAAGATGGCTACCCCACACATTAATGCAGAAATGGGCGATTTCGCAGACGTAGTTTTGATGCCGGGCGATCCGCTGCGTGCGAAGCACATTGCTGAAACTTTCCTCGAAGATGTTCGCGAAGTAAATAACGTTCGCGGCATGCTGGGTTTCACCGGGACGTATAAAGGCCGTAAGATCTCCGTCATGGGTCACGGTATGGGTATCCCGTCCTGCTCTATCTACACCAAAGAGCTGATCACCGATTTCGGCGTGAAGAAAATCATTCGTGTCGGTTCCTGCGGCGCAGTACGTACTGATGTCAAACTGCGTGATGTGGTGATCGGTATGGGTGCCTGCACCGACTCCAAAGTGAACCGTATCCGTTTCAAAGATCATGATTTTGCCGCGATTGCTGATTTCGGCATGGTGCGTAACGCTGTTGACGCAGCGAAAGCGCTGGGCGTTGACGCTCGCGTTGGCAACCTGTTCTCCGCAGACCTGTTCTACTCTCCGGACGGCGAAATGTTCGACGTGATGGAAAAATACGGCATTCTGGGCGTAGAAATGGAAGCGGCAGGCATTTACGGCGTGGCAGCTGAGTTTGGTGCGAAAGCGCTGACCATCTGCACCGTATCCGACCATATCCGTACCCACGAGCAGACCACTGCGGCTGAGCGTCAGACGACCTTCAACGATATGATTAAGATTGCACTGGAATCTGTACTGCTGGGCGATAAAGAGTAATTTTCGTTCAGGACAGTGTAGGCCCGGTAAGCGTAGCGCCGCCGGGCAAAAAGCCGGGTGGCGGCTTCGCCTTACCCGGCCTACAAAACCGTATTGATATTATCGAATAGCCTTCGCAATCCACGCCGACAGTTCCCGCAACGCTTTTTCCTGTTCTGGAAAATCCACTAACAGCGCATCACACGCCTGTTGCAGTACATCTGAACGATACAGACAGCCCTGCAAACGCGTAGCCAGGGCTTCCAGCGGTGCCGGGTTCAGGCTATCGGTAAAGATCTGTGCTCGGGTAATGTTGCCTTTCTCTACATCAAAGTGCAGCTCCACACCGCCCCAGCTAAAGCGTTCATCCAGCAGATGTGAAAACGCCGGTGCCTGGCCAAAGTTCCATTCCCAACTGCTTTGACGGGCAAACGTTTCGGCAAAATTTGGCAGATCTGGCGTGTTATCCGGCGAAATAATTTCCGCTTCCACACGCTCACCGTAGTGGGCGAAAAAGGCGTCGGTTATTGCCTCGCACACCTGAGCGTGGGTAATGCCCGGCAGCAGTTCGACCAGATTCGCGACCCGCGCCCGCACGGAGGTAATCCCTTTGGCTTCAAGCTTCTTTTTATCCGGATTCAGATAGTTCGCCAGACGACTCAGGTCGGCGTTGAGCAACAATGTGCCATGATGAAAACCACGATCTTTCGTTTCACGATAGGCGGAGCCGGACACTTTGCGCTCCCCATCGGCGGTTTTAACGATCAGGTCGTTGCGCCCGGAAGCTTCTGCGGTAACGCCGAGTGACTTCAGCGCATGAATCACAATGGCCGTTGAAATGGTTTTGTCGTATTCCGGTTTCCCTGCCATAAAGGTAAAACAGGTATTGCCGAGATCGTGGAATACTGCGCCACCGCCGCTGCTACGGCGCGCCAGACGGACGTTGTCTTCCTCCATGCGCCGGGTATTGCACTCCTTCCACGGATTTTGCGCCCGACCAATCACCACCGTATCTGCGTTACGCCACAGGAACAAAACGCGCTGCGTGGCAGGCATCTGGCGGAAAATACACTCTTCGACCGCGAGGTTGAACCAGGGATCGTAAGAGTCTGAGATAAGCAAGCGTAGTGTCGACATGGCAGATTTCCTTTCTATAACTGACGTCTATATTAATGCTAACGTACTGGCGCTGCACTTTCGCGGCTTACGGATCCTTTTTCTCGTTCTCTTCCTCTTCGGGTACGGACTTGCTGGCGGTCAGCAGGAAGGGAGATTGTTGCCAGCGTGTGCGTTTACCCTGGAGAAGGGTTCGGGTTAATACCACGCCAATGGCCAGTGACAGAAGCAGCATCAGACGTAGAATATTGGTGGTGTTATCGACCTGCTTTGCTTCGGTGGCTAAGGTGTGCGTGTCGAGCGTCAGACGCAGATAGCCCAGTGGGCCATTTTTCCCCTGAATGGGTTCGACAATCTGCTGGTTAAAATAGCCGCCCGCTTTTTTGCCGTCCAGCGCCAGCCTGTCGCGCACATTAATGCTTTCGCCTGCACGGGTGATGAGATTGCCTTGCTCATCGTAAACCCCGGCATCCAGGATACGGCTCCCTTCGGTGAGCTGGCGGAGTACAATGGCGATACGTTTTTCATCAGGCGTTTCAGTGCGCATTAACGGTGCGATGTTGAGCGTCACCTGATGCGCCAGCGTACGGGCCAACTCTTCCAGTTGCGGATTTCGTTGTCGCTGATGGTTTTGACTGAACCAGGACGCACCCTGCATCAGCGCAACAAGCAGTGCGAGACAGAACAATACAATCACTGCACGATGAAGCCGGAATTTGAGTTTTGCGCGAGCCATATTCCACCTGCTGAAAATTTGAGGCTTAATGTTGCCAGAAGCGATGGTTACAGGGTAGCCTCATGCGTTATTTTCCCCTGGATGTTTCCCGACCCGTACGATTTTACAGGAGCTTTAATGCCTAACATTACCTGGTGCGACCTGCCTGAAGATGTCTCTCTGTGGCCAGGTTTGCCCCTCTCATTAAGTGGTGACGAGGTGATGCCACTCGATTACCACGCAGGCCGTAGTGGCTGGCTGCTGTATGGTCGCGGGCTGGACAAGCAGCGTCTGACGCAATACCAGAGCAAACTGGGGGCGGCGATGGTGATTGTCGCCGCCTGGTGCGTCGAAGATTATCAGGTTATTCGTCTGGCGGGTTCACTAACGCCGCGCGCAACGAAGCTGGCGCACGATGCAAAACTGGATGTCGCCCCACTGGGCAAGATCCCGCACCTGCGTAAGCCAGGTCTGCTGGTGATGGACATGGATTCCACCGCGATCCAGATCGAATGCATCGACGAAATCGCGAAACTGGCCGGTACGGGTGAAATGGTGGCGGAAGTGACCGAACGAGCTATGCGTGGAGAACTGGATTTTACCGCCAGCCTGCGTAGCCGCGTGGCGACGCTGAAAGGCGCGGATGCCGATATTCTGCGCCAGGTTCGTGAAAACCTGCCTCTGATGCCGGGTCTGACACAACTGGTGCTGAAGCTGGAAACGTTGGGCTGGAAAGTGGCTATCGCTTCTGGCGGATTCACGTTCTTTGCCGAATACCTGCGTGACAAGCTACGTTTGTCGACGGTGGTGGCGAACGAACTGGAGATCATGGACGGGAAATTCACGGGGAATGTGATTGGCGACATCGTTGATGCGCAGTACAAAGCCAATACTCTGGTACGTCTTGCGCAAGAGTATGAGATTCCGCCCGCGCAGACTGTGGCGATCGGTGACGGGGCCAACGATCTGCCGATGATCAAAGCGGCAGGGCTGGGTATTGCGTACCACGCCAAGCCGAAAGTGAATGAAAAGACGGAAGTGACTATCCGTCATGCCGATCTGATGGGGGTGTTCTGCATTCTCTCTGGCAGCATGAATCAGAAATAACGAGGTAAACCGTGGCAAAAGCTCCAAAACGCGCCTTTGTTTGTAATGAATGCGGGGCCGATTATCCGCGCTGGCAGGGGCAATGTAGCGCTTGCAACGCCTGGAACACCATCACTGAGGTGCGCCTTGCGGCATCGCCGACGGTGGCGCGTAACGAGCGGCTCAGCGGCTATGCCGGTAATGCTGGCGTGGCAAAAGTGCAGAAGCTGGCGGATATCAGTCTTGAAGAACTGCCACGTTTTTCGACCGGATTTAAAGAATTTGACCGTGTGCTGGGCGGTGGTGTCGTGCCCGGCAGCGCCATTCTGATCGGGGGGAATCCCGGCGCGGGGAAATCTACGCTGCTGCTGCAAACGCTGTGCAAACTGGCGGAACAGATGAAAACCCTGTATGTCACCGGGGAAGAGTCTTTGCAGCAGGTGGCGATGCGCGCCCATCGGCTTGGTCTGCCGACGGCGAATCTGAATATGCTGTCGGAGACCAGTATTGAACAGATCTGCCTGATTGCTGAAGAAGAACAACCGAAACTGATGGTCATCGACTCCATTCAGGTGATGCACATGGCGGATATCCAGTCTTCGCCGGGCAGCGTTGCGCAGGTTCGTGAAACGGCGGCTTATCTGACACGCTTTGCCAAAACACGCGGTGTCGCTATCGTGATGGTCGGCCATGTAACGAAAGACGGCTCGCTGGCAGGGCCAAAGGTGCTGGAGCACTGTATTGACTGCTCCGTGTTGCTTGATGGCGACGCCGACTCCCGTTTTCGTACCTTGCGCAGCCATAAGAACCGTTTTGGCGCTGTCAACGAGCTGGGTGTTTTTGCCATGACCGAGCAGGGACTGCGGGAAGTCAGTAACCCTTCCGCGATTTTCTTAAGCCGGGGTGATGAAGTGACCTCTGGCAGCTCGGTGATGGTGGTCTGGGAAGGTACGCGCCCTCTGCTGGTGGAGATTCAGGCGCTGGTCGATCACTCCATGATGGCAAACCCGCGTCGTGTTGCCGTTGGGCTGGAGCAAAATCGCCTGGCTATTCTGTTGGCGGTACTGCATCGCCACGGCGGTCTGCAAATGGCTGACCAGGATGTGTTCGTCAACGTGGTGGGCGGCGTCAAAGTGACGGAAACCAGCGCGGATCTGGCGTTACTGCTGGCAATGGTTTCCAGCCTGCGCGACAGGCCATTGCCACAGGATCTGGTGGTGTTTGGCGAAGTCGGGCTGGCGGGGGAAATTCGCCCTGTGCCGAGCGGCCAGGAACGCATTTCTGAGGCGGCGAAACACGGTTTCCGCCGCGCCATCGTCCCGGCAGCCAATGTCCCGAAAAAAGTGCCGGAAGGGATGCAAATCTTCGGTGTCAAAAAACTCTCAGATGCGTTAGGCGTGTTTGACGACTTATAATTGCCTATATGTACTCGCCTCCCAGGCCTGAAAAGCGTAACGCCATCAGGCATGGGATGGTGAAAGTGCCGGATGGCGGCGATGCCTGATCCGGCCTACGATTTTTTTCAGCAGGAGGCACCTTTGTCAGCGTTCGACTACTTAAAAACCGCCATTAAGCAAAAAGGCTGCACATTGCAGCAGGTGGCCGATTCCAGCGGAATGACCAAGGGGTATTTAAGTCAGTTGCTGAATGCCAAGATTAAAAGTCCCAGCGCGCAAAAGCTGGAGGCGTTGCATCGTTTTTTGGGGCTGGAATTCCCCCGTATGCAGAAAAATATCGGCGTGGTGTTTGGTAAATTTTATCCCCTGCACACCGGGCATATCTATTTGATTCAGCGCGCCTGTAGCCAGGTGGACGAACTGCATATCATCATGGGTTATGACGACGCGCGCGACCGCGCCTTGTTCGAAGAGAGCGCGATGTCCCAGCAGCCGACGGTTTCCGATCGTCTGCGTTGGTTATTACAGACCTTTAAGTATCAAAAGAACATCCGTATTCATGCTTTTGATGAGGCGGGCATGGAACCGTATCCGCATGGCTGGGATGTCTGGAGCAACGGCATTAAGACGTTCATGGAAGAAAAAGGCATTCAGCCTAACTGGATCTACACTTCCGAAGAGGCCGATGCACCGCGGTTTCTTGAGCATCTGGGTATTGAAACCGTGCTGGTGGATCCGAAACGCACCTTTATGAGCATCAGTGGGGCGCAAATTCGTGAAAACCCTTTCCGCTACTGGGAATACATTCCCACCGAAGTGAAACCGTTTTTTGTGCGTACTGTGGCGGTACTGGGGGGAGAGTCGAGTGGTAAATCGACGTTGGTGAATAAACTTGCCAACATCTTCAATACCACCAGCGCCTGGGAATACGGGCGTGATTACGTCTTTTCTCACCTCGGCGGTGATGAGATGGCGTTGCAATATTCCGATTATGACAAAATTGCTCTTGGCCACGCACAATACATTGATTTTGCAGTTAAATATGCCAACAAAGTGACGTTTATCGACACTGACTTTGTCACGACCCAGGCGTTCTGCAAAAAGTATGAGGGACGCGAACATCCTTTCGTACAGGCATTGATTGATGAATACCGCTTCGATTTGGTGATCCTGTTGGAAAACAACACGCCGTGGGTGGCTGACGGTTTACGCAGTCTGGGGAGTTCGGTCGATCGCAAAGAGTTTCAGACGCTACTGGTATCGATGCTTGAGAAGAACAATATTGAGTTTGTGCACGTCGAAGAAGCGGATTATGACTCGCGGTTCCTGCGCTGTGTGGAACTGGTCAAAGAGCTGATGGGCGAGCGGGGATAAAAAATGGCCCTCCACAGAGGGCCATTCCGATTACTTCGCGATACGCTTGTACTTGATACGCTTCGGCTCCAGCGCGTCTGCGCCCAGCGTGCGTTTCTTATACTCTTCGTATTCGGTGAAGTTACCTTCGAAGAATTCGATCTTACCTTCATCCTGATAATCCAGAATGTGGGTAGCGATACGGTCGAGGAACCAACGGTCGTGCGAGATAACCATGGCGCAACCCGGGAATTCCAGTAAGGCGTTTTCCAGCGCGCGCAGGGTTTCGATATCCAGGTCGTTGGTCGGTTCATCGAGCAGCAGCATGTTGCCGCCAACCTGCAGCAGCTTCGCCAGGTGCAGACGACCACGCTCACCACCGGAGAGTTCGCCGACGCGTTTACCCTGATCAACACCTTTAAAGTTAAAGCGGCCAACGTAAGCGCGGCTTGGCATTTCGGTGTTGCCGATCTTCATGATATCCAGCCCGCCGGACACTTCTTCCCAGACGGTTTTGCTGTTATCCATCGCATCACGGAACTGGTCAACAGAGGCCAGCTTCACGGTTTCGCCCAGCGTGATGGTGCCGCTGTCTGGCTGCTCCTGACCGGACATCATACGGAACAGCGTGGATTTACCCGCGCCGTTCGGGCCGATGATGCCGACAATCGCCCCTTTCGGTACTGAGAAGCTCAGATCGTCGATCAGTACGCGATCGCCGTAGGACTTACGCAGGTTACTGACTTCAACGACCTTATCGCCCAGACGCGGTCCAGGTGGAATAAACAGTTCGTTGGTTTCGTTACGTTTCTGGTATTCGGTGTTATTGAGCTCTTCAAAGCGTGCCAGACGGGCTTTGCCTTTGGACTGGCGGCCTTTCGCGCCCTGACGCACCCACTCCAGCTCTTTCTCAATGGATTTACGGCGAGCCGCTTCCTGAGAGGCTTCCTGCGCCAGACGCTGGTCTTTCTGCTCCAGCCAGGAGGAGTAGTTGCCTTCCCACGGGATACCTTCGCCGCGGTCAAGTTCGAGGATCCAACCGGCAACGTTATCAAGGAAGTAACGGTCGTGGGTAATCGCCACGACAGTGCCTTCGAAGTCGTGCAGGAAGCGTTCCAGCCAGGCCACGGATTCGGCATCCAGGTGGTTGGTCGGTTCGTCGAGCAGCAGCATGTCTGGTTTTTCCAGCAGCAGACGGCAGAGCGCCACACGGCGACGTTCACCACCGGAAAGGGTAGCCACTTTCGCATCCCAGTCTGGCAGACGCAGTGCGTCAGCAGCACGCTCCAGCTGTACGTTCAGATTGTGGCCATCATGCGCCTGGATAATCTCTTCCAGCTTGCCTTGTTCCGCCGCCAGCTTGTCAAAATCAGCATCCGGGTCAGCGTACAGCGCGTACACTTCATCCAGACGTTTCAGGGCACCCACCACCTCGGCAACCGCTTCTTCGATAGATTCGCGAACGGTGTGTTCCGGGTTCAGCTTCGGTTCCTGCGGCAGATAGCCAATTTTAGTGCCAGGCTGTGGGCGCGCTTCGCCTTCGATATCGGTATCGATGCCAGCCATGATACGCAACAGGGTCGACTTACCGGCACCGTTCAGGCCCAGTACGCCGATCTTAGCGCCAGGGAAGAAGCTCAGAGAAATGTTTTTCAGAATATGACGTTTCGGCGGAACCACTTTGCCGACACGATGCATGGTATAAACGAATTGAGCCACGTTGGACTTCGCCTCTATGTTTATCGTGATGAATAAGAGTTTTCAAAGGCGAAGTGTAGCTGTTTTCACTGTCCAATCCCAGCTAGCAGATCTCACTCGCAGTAAAAGTAAAAAAGTGTCCGCAACATGGCGCAAATGCTAATGACTGGTTAGCATAAATTTATTACGTGGCATGAAGCTGCATTGACGTACATTGATTAGAGGAAGAGCTTGTGGACAAAGCCAAACAATTTACCTGGCGTCTTCTGGCGGCCAGCGTATGCCTGCTGACGGTGAGTAGTGTGGCAAGGGCTGATTCACTGGACGAACAGCGTAACCGCTATGCGCAAATTAAACAGGCCTGGGATAACCGACAGATGGATGTCGTTGAGCAGATGATGCCAGGACTGAAGAGTTACCCGCTGTATCCCTATCTTGAATACCGTCAGATCACTGACGATTTGATGAATCAGCCAACAGTGACGGTCACCAATTTTGTTCGTGCGAATCCGACGCTGCCCCCGGCGCGTACGTTGCAATCGCGTTTTGTGAATGAGCTGGCGCGGCGTGAAGACTGGCGAGGGCTCCTCGCATTCAGCCCGGAGAAACCCAGCACCACAGAAGCGCAATGCAATTATTACTACGCGAAATGGAATACCGGACAACCCGAAGAGGCATGGACCGGCGCAAAAGAACTCTGGTTGACGGGGAAAAGCCAGCCGAATGCCTGTGACAAATTATTTAGTGTATGGCGGGCTTCCGGTGCGCAAGATCCGTTGGCTTATTTAGAACGTATTCGACTGGCGATGAAGGCGGGCAACACGGGGCTGGTGACAGTGCTGGCCGGACAGATGCCCGCGGAATACCAGACTATTGCCTCTGCCATTATCTCTCTGGCAAATGATCCCAACAGCGTGATGACATTTGCGCGCACCACCGGTGCGACCGATTTTACCCGTCAAATGGCGGCAGTCGCCTTTGCCAGCGTGGCGCGTCAGGATGTCGAGAATGCCCGACTGATGATCCCTTCTCTGGTGCAGGCGCAGCAGCTCAATGAGGATCAAACTCAGGAGTTGCGTGACATCGTCGCGTGGCGACTGATGGGCAATGACGTCACCGATGAACAGGCGAAATGGCGTGACGACGCCATTATGCGTTCACAGTCGACGACGCTGGTCGAGCGTCGTGTCCGTATGGCGTTAGGAAATGGCGATCGCCGCGGGTTGAACACCTGGCTGGCGCGTCTGCCAATGGAAGCCAAGGAAAAAGACGAATGGCGTTACTGGCAGGCCGATCTGTTGCTGGAGCGGGGCCGCGATGCGGAGGCGAATGAGATCCTGCATGCGCTGATGCAGCAGCGTGGTTTCTACCCAATGGTAGCTGCACAGCGATTAGATGAAGAGTACATCCTGAAAATCGATAAAGCGCCTGATAATGTGGATTCGGCGCTGACGCAGGGGCCAGAAATGGCGCGGGTCAGGGAACTGATGTACTGGAATATGGACAACACTGCGCGCAGCGAATGGGCGAATCTGGTAAGCAGCAAAACCAAATCCGAACAGGCGCAACTGGCACGTTATGCCTTCAACAACCATTGGTGGGATCTCAGCGTGCAGGCGACGATCGCCGGCAAGTTGTGGGATCATCTGGAAGAGCGTTTCCCACTGGCCTATAAAGATCTTTTTACCCGCTACACCAGCAGCAAAGATGTTCCGCAGAGCTACGCGATGGCTATTGCGCGTCAGGAAAGCGCGTGGAATCCGAAAGTGAAATCCCCGGTAGGCGCCAGCGGTTTGATGCAAATCATGCCGGGCACGGCAACGCATACGGTGAAAATGTTCTCCATTCCGGGGTACAGCAGTCCGAACCAACTGTTAGATCCGGAAACCAATATCAATATTGGCACCAGTTACTTACAGTATGTTTACCAGCAGTTCGGTAATAACCGCATTTTCTCCTCTGCGGCTTATAACGCAGGGCCAGGGCGCGTACGTACCTGGCTTGGCAATAGCGCCGGGCGCATTGATGCCGTTGCGTTTGTGGAAAGCATTCCCTTTTCTGAAACGCGCGGCTATGTGAAGAATGTACTGGCTTATGACGCTTACTATCGCTACTTCATGGGCGGTAAGCCGACGTTGATGAGCGACACAGAATGGCAGCGTCGTTACTGATCGCTTCTGTTGTGGTATGCTATCGTACTCGTTAAAGAGTACAATCAGGGGAAGCGAATTCGTTTCCCCCCGCAATATGGCGATATTTTATGACCCAGCAATCCCCCTATTCAGCTGCGATGGCAGAGCAACGTCACCAGGAATGGTTACGTTTTGTTGAGCTGTTAAAACGCGCCTACGAGCAAGATCTGCATTTTCCACTACTGAATTTGATGATGACGCCGGACGAGCGCGAAGCGCTGGGGACGCGCGTGCGTATCATTGAAGAACTGTTGCGCGGCGAGATGAGTCAGCGTGAGCTGAAAAACGAACTGGGGGCGGGGATCGCGACGATCACGCGCGGTTCGAACAGTCTCAAGTCCGCGCCGGTCGAACTGCGCCAGTGGCTGGAGCAGGTGCTGCTGAAAAATGGCTGACTGTTGATGGCCGAATGGCGGCTTCACCTTATCTGGCCTACGGCGAAATATCATCTGTTTGCAGGCTGGGTAAGCGAAGCGCCATCAGGCAAAACACTATTGATACACCGCATTATGGAACGGACTTAGCGCCAGAATCACCGCCTGGTGATAGACGCTGGCGCGCGTTAACGTTCCGGCGGTAAACACGCCAATCGCACCTTCTTTACGCCCAATCTCATCAATGCCGGTATAGTGAGACATCACCGGGCCGAGCGCGTCTCCTGCCTGTACTTTCTCCAGAATGACGGCGGGTAACGGCAGGGTGGCTGAACGTGATTCCCCGCGCTGTTCGCGGTTTTCGATAACGACCCAACTGAATGTACTGCCTTCATCAATACCCGCTTCAATAGCGACCCAAAAGTCAGCCTGCGGGCGCAGGGCACGCGCGTTTTCTACGCGATTTCGTGCGCCAGCGCGCGTTTCCTGACTTCCAAAGGGTTGTTCTGGTACCCCACTCTCGACGGCGACGGATTCAATATGGCAGGATCCTTCACCGAAAATCTCGTTAAATGCCTGCAGAATTGCCTGAATTTTGGCGGGATTGGTGGTTGCTGAGACAACATGGTGCATAATCAGATTTACTCAGAAAAGAATGTCATCGCAGTATAACGGATAAAAAGCATGTTACAGGTATACCTTGTTCGCCACGGTGAGACGCAGTGGAACGCCGAGCGACGTATTCAAGGCCAGTCTGACAGCCCGCTGACCGCTAAAGGTGAGCAACAAGCCATGCAAGTGGGCGCGCGCGCCAAAGAGCTTGGCATAACTCATATCGTGAGCAGTGATTTAGGTCGCACGCGTCGCACGGCAGAGATAATCGCCCAGGCGTGTGGCTGTGATATCACCTTCGATGCTCGTCTGCGTGAGTTGGATATGGGCGTGCTGGAAAAACGGCACATCGATTCACTCAATGAAGAAGAAGAGAACTGGCGGCGCCAACTGGTTAATGGCACGGTCGATGGCCGTATTCCGGATGGCGAATCCATGCAGGAACTGAGTGAGCGCGTAAACGCCGCACTGATGTCTTGCCTGGAACTCCCGCAAGGCAGCCGGCCTCTGCTGGTCAGCCACGGTATTGCGCTGGGCTGTCTGGTCAGTACGATTCTGGGGTTACCAGCCTGGGCGGAACGTCGGTTACGCCTGCGTAACTGCTCTATTTCCCGCGTCGATTATCAGGAAAGTTTGTGGCTGGCGTCTGGCTGGGTTGTTGAAACCGCAGGGGACATCTCGCATCTGGACGCCCCTGCGCTGGATGAGTTGCAGCGTTAACGACGAATCGGAATCAGGAATTCGCAGCGCAGGTTAATAGGGCGATCGCTTGCTTTGGCATCATCTGCCGGGAAGTATCGCTCTATATCCTGCCCTTTACGGCGAGTCAGATTCAGCGTTGGCATGCATGTCCCGTAGACTGTCAGGATAAAGTCCTGAACACCGGTGCCCAACCCTTCATAAGTGAACATCACGTATTCACCCCCTTGCAACAGCACAGGGTGTCCGGCCTGCACATAACCGTCGGCTTGCTCTCGTGGTAAGGCCGTGGTGTAAAACACTTCCTGCTCGTCATCCTTCTCAATGCTTGGGCGCGATTCGTTAAGCCCATACAGCACAGGGGGGATTGTCGGCGCCTGGCTCAGGAAATCTCGCCAGAACTGAACGCGCATCTCGTGGCGGAAATCGGAAATTTGTTCCAGCGAACAGGAATAGCTCTGTGTGATGCCGAGCAGATGAGTGTCTTCCAGCGTGACAAACTGATGTTCAGGCAGGGTAAATTCGCCCAACCGCAGAGGAGGGCGGATCCCGAAGGAGCTCCACTCTGGAGAACGGCGATACAACGCGGGCGTTTGAGAGAATTGCTTCTTAAAAGCGCGTGTAAAAGTTTGTTGAGAATCGAAGCGGTATTGCAGAGCAATGTCCAGAATCGGACGCGCCGTCAGGCGCAACGCCACAGCGGATTTCGATAATCGACGGGCACGGATATACGCGCCGATAGCATGGCCCGTCACGTCCTTGAACATTCTCTGCAGATGCCACTTGGAATAACCCGCTTTTGCCGCCACATTGTCAAGCGACAGGGGCTGATCCAGATGACCTTCCAGCCAGATTAATAGGTCGCGAATAATGCCAGCCTGATCCATAAAATATCCTCATCCTTTCAACAACGAGTACCTGACATCAGGTAATCGGATAATAGCATTTTTTGCTGTTTTAGCATTCAGTGTTTTTTTTGCGCATAAATGCTTTTTTTCGTCAGTCGAAAGCGTGATTATTGTAATCCTGTGATCTGTAAACATTTTATTCTAAAATGTTTAATAATTGCACAGCGTAACATTTAGAAATGGTAACAATATGAAATATAAGAGCTTAGTAATATCCTCAATTCTGCTCATGATGACACATGTTGCGCATGCAGAGCAGATTGGTTCAGTCGATACCGTCTTCAAAGTGCTGGGGCCGGACCATAAAATAGTTGTGGAAGCGTTCGATGATCCCGATGTCAAAAACGTCACCTGCTATGTGAGCCGTGCAAAAACAGGGGGCATTAAAGGGGGACTGGGACTCGCTGAAGACACCTCGGATGCCGCGATTTCGTGTCAGCAGGTAGGGCCGATTGAACTGAGCGAAAGAATAAAAAACGGTAAGGCGGAAGGTGAAGTCGTCTTTAAAAAGCGGACTTCGCTGGTGTTTAAGTCATTACAGGTCGTCCGTTTTTATGATGCGAAACGCAACACACTTGCCTATCTGGCATACTCTGACAAGGTTGTCGACGGGTCGCCTAAAAATGCCATTAGCGCGGTACCCATTATGCCGTGGCGGGAATAACAAGGACGTCTATGCAACAGGAACGGGTCTGGTTGGTTGAAGATGAGCAAGGTATTGCCGATACGCTTATCTACATGCTGCAACAGGAAGGATTTGCCGTCGAGGCGTTTGAACGTGGGTTCCCCGTACTGGAACAAGCTCGTTCCAGACTGCCCGATGTCATCATTCTGGATGTAGGATTACCCGATATCAGTGGTTTTGAGTTGTGTAGAAAATTGCTGGAACGCCACCCGGCATTACCGATCCTCTTTTTGACCGCACGTAGCGATGAAGTGGATCGGCTTCTCGGGCTGGAGATTGGTGCGGATGACTATGTCGCGAAACCTTTTTCTCCACGGGAAGTGTGCGCCAGAGTGCGCACACTGCTTAGGCGCGTGAAGAAGTTTTCAACCCCTTCACCGGTTCTGCGTATTGGACAGTTTGAGCTGGACGAACCCGCGGCGCACATTGCCTGGTGCGGCATGCCGCTCAACCTTACGCGCTATGAATTTCTGTTACTGAAAACGTTATTGGCGTCGCCCGGGCGCGTTTACTCTCGTCAGCAATTGATGGATTTGGTCTGGGCCGATGCGCAGGATACCTTTGACAGGACGGTCGATACGCATATCAAAACGTTGCGGGCGAAGCTTAGGGCGATCAATCCGGACGTCTCTCCCATTAATACTCATCGTGGTATGGGATACAGTCTGAGGAGCGCCTGATGCGCATCGGTATGCGATTGCTGCTCGGCTATTTTCTGATCGTGGCCGTCGCCGCCTGGTTTGTACTGTCGATATTTGTGCAGGAGATAAAGCCAGGCGTGCGCAGGGCAACGGAAGGGACGCTGATCGATACCGCGACGCTGCTGGCGGCGCTGGCGCGAGATGATGTGCTCTCTGGCGATCCTGCACATGGCAGACTGGCGCAGGCGTTTAGCCATCTGCAGAACCGTCCCTTTCGCGCCAATATCAGCGGTATTAACAAAGTGCGCAATGAATACCATGTCTACATGACCGATACCCAGGGCAAGGTACTGTTTGATTCCGCAAATAAAGCGGTGGGCGAAGACTACTCGCGCTGGAATGATGTGTGGCTCACGCTGCGCGGACAGTATGGTGCGCGCAGCACACCGCAAATTCCTGATGACCCGGAAAGCACCGTGATGTATGTCGCAGCACCCATTACCGATGGCGGCAATATCATCGGCGTACTCAGCGTAGGTAAACCCAATGCGGCGATGGCTCCGGTCATTAAGCGTAGTGAACGGCGAATATTATGGGCGAGCGCCGTATTGCTGGGCATCGCATTAGTGATTGGCGTTGGGATGGTCTGGTGGATCAACAGCTCGATTGCCAGGCTGGCGCGCTATGCCGATTCGGTGACGGAGAATCAACCTGTAGCCTTACCAGAACTGGGCAGCAGTGAGCTGCGTAAACTGGCTCAGGCGCTGGAAAGTATGCGTCTGAAGCTGGAAGGTAAAAACTACATTGAACAGTATGTGTATGCATTAACGCATGAATTGAAAAGCCCGCTGGCAGCGATTCGTGGCGCTGCGGAGATCTTGCGGGAGGGACCGCCTCCTGATGTTGTCGCGCGGTTTACCGGGAATATATTGACGCAAAACGCCCGCATGCAGGTGTTGGTTGAGACCCTGCTACGCCAGGCGCGACTTGAAAACAGGCAGGATATCGCGTTGACGCCGGTGGCGGTCGACCCGCTGTTTATTCAGGTAAGTGAGGCCCGCAGCATTCAACTGGCCGCAAAAAATATCTCGCTGTATATCAGCCCTTCGCCGTATGTGGTTTCAGCCGATCCGGCATTGCTGGAGCAGGCTCTGGGGAATCTGCTTGATAACGCGATCGATTTTACGCCTTTGCAGGGG
Organism: Citrobacter sp. Awk 4; assembly: GCF_028069725.1. Taxonomy (GTDB): domain Bacteria; phylum Pseudomonadota; class Gammaproteobacteria; order Enterobacterales; family Enterobacteriaceae; genus Citrobacter_D. The sequence continues at coordinate 18,921 of NZ_JANEWG010000005.1, read as the reverse complement.
GATATTATCCTGAAGGCGGAAGCCGATGCGGAATTTGTCACACTCTTGATTTGCGATACCGGCAGCGGAATTCCTGATTTTGCGCTCCCGCGTATTTTTGAACGTTTCTACTCATTACCGCGTGAGAATGGGCACAAGAGCAGCGGTCTGGGACTGGCGTTCGTAAGCGAAGTGGCCCGTTTACTCAAAGGAGAGGTTGCATTGAAGAACCGTCCGGAAGGTGGTGTTCAGGCATCGCTGACACTTCACCGTCACTTCACATAACTTCAAATTCTCCCCACATAGCCGTTCTACTCTGCAGTCATTGCAAAGGAGAAAGGCTATGTTTAAATCCCCCCTGTTCTGGAAAATGGTCACGTTAAGTGGCGCGATATTACTGCTGTTGATTCCGTTGATAATGGTCAGAGAGATCATTGTGGAGCGAGCGGACTACCGCAGTACCGTCGAGGATGCGATTCGTCAAAGTACCAGTGGGCCGCAAAAAGTGGTTGGCCCGCTGATTGCCGTTCCCGTGACAGAGCTGTATACCGTCCTGGAAAATGAGAAAGAAGTTCAGCACAAGCGCAGCTACATCCATTTCTGGTTGCCGGAATCTTTGATGGTGGAGGGAAATCAGAACGTTGAGTCCCGCAACATCGGTATTTATGACGCTCAGGTCTGGCATAGCGATTTGTCGATGAAGGCGGAGTTTGATGCTACTCGCCTGAGCGAATTAGAGAGGCCGAATATCACCCTCGGAAAACCGTTTATTGTTGTGGGCGTAGGCGATGCCCGGGGGATCGGTGTGGTAAATGCACCGCAGGTGAATGGCACTACGCTGGCAGTTGAACCCGGTACCGGGCTTGCAGGAGGGGGGCAAGGTATTCATATTCCACTGCCGAATGCACAATGGGCAAAGACGAATCTGAGTCTGGCGTTTTCGCTAAACCTAAGTGGAACCGGGAGTTTTTCAGTGGTGCCGGTTGGGCGAAATAGCGAAATGACGCTGGTCAGCAACTGGCCCCATCCCAGCTTCCTTGGCGATTTCTTACCAACCAACCGTGAGCTGAGCGAGTCTGGGTTTCAGGCTAAATGGCAGAGTAGCTGGTTTGCCAATAACCTCGGTGAACAGTTTCCTGAGGCAGGAGAGACTGAAAAAATAGGCTGGTACAGCCTGCCGTCGTTCAGTGTCGCCGTCACCACACCCGCCGATCAGTATCAATTAACCGACAGGGCGACAAAGTATGCCATTTTGCTGATTGCGCTGACGTTCATGGCCTTTTTTATCTTTGAAACCCTGACGGCGCAACGCCTGCATCCTATGCAATATCTGCTGGTCGGGATGTCACTGGTCATGTTTTACCTATTATTGCTGGCGCTGTCTGAACATATCGGTTTTACGGCGGCATGGGGCGCTGCGAGTCTGGTGGGCGCGTTGATGAACGGTGTTTATTTACAGGCTGTGCTGAAAGGGTGGCGTAATAGTGTGTTGTTTACCCTGGCGTTATTGGCGCTGGATGGGGTGATGTGGGTACTGTTGAACTCCGCAGACAGCGCGTTGCTGCTGGGAACCGGCGGACTCCTGTTGGCGTTAAGCGGGGTGATGTTCCTGACGCGTCATTTTGACTGGTATTCGCTTTCACGTCCGAAGACGAATGAATCCAAACCTGCCCACGAAGATGAATTGCGTATCTGGAAATAGTGCTGGTGAGAAATGAAAAACGGCGCCAGGAGCGCCGTTTTTCATACCGGAAGTGTCAGGATTAATCCTGCAGGTCGCCGCAGAAACGGTAGCCTTCGCCGTGGATAGTGGCGATAATTTCCGGCGTATCCGGCGTTGATTCGAAATGTTTACGAATACGACGGATGGTCACGTCAACAGTACGGTCATGCGGCTTCAGCTCGCGACCGGTCATTTTCTTCAGCAGTTCTGCACGAGACTGGATCTTACCCGGGTTCTCACAGAAGTGAAGCATGGCGCGGAATTCGCTGCGTGGCAGTTTATACTGCTCGCCATCCGGACCAATCAAAGAACGGCTGTTGATATCGAGTTCCCAACCATTGAATTTGTAGCTTTCAACGCTACGGCGCTCTTCGCTGACGGTACCCAGGTTCATGGTACGAGACAGCAGGTTACGCGCGCGGATGGTCAGTTCGCGTGGGTTAAACGGTTTGGTGATGTAGTCGTCCGCACCGATTTCGAGGCCGAGGATTTTATCGACTTCGTTATCGCGGCCTGTCAGGAACATCAACGCAACGTTAGCCTGTTCACGTAGTTCACGAGCTAACAGAAGGCCGTTTTTCCCTGGCAAATTGATATCCATAATCACCAGGTTGATGTCATATTCAGAGAGGATCTGATGCATTTCCGCGCCATCTGTCGCTTCGAATACATCATAGCCTTCCGCTTCGAAAATACTTTTTAACGTGTTGCGTGTTACCAACTCGTCTTCAACGATAAGAATGTGCGGGGTCTGCATGTTTGCTACCTAAATTGCCAACTAAATCGAAACAGGAAGTACAAAAGTCCCTGACCTGCCTGATGCATGTCGCAAATTAACATGATCGGCGTAACATGACTAAAGTACGTAATTGCGTTCTTGATGCACTTTCCATCAACGTCAACAACATCATTAGCTTGGTCTGGGTACTTTCCCTCTGGACCCGACAGTGTCAAAAACGGCTGTCATCCTAACCATTTTAACAGCAACATAACAGGCTAAGTGATACCGGACACCCAATAAAACTACGCTTCGTTGACATATATCAAGTTCAATTGTAGCACGTTAACAGTTTGATGAAATCATCGTATCTAAATGCTAGCTTTCATCACAAAATTGCAGCAATCCAACTAGTTGCGCGACCTAACTAATAAATGTAATGAATCCAATGGATGCGCTTCATTTTAAATTAATTTATCCTAAATAAACAGAAGGATATGCAACTTTTATTAACATAATAATCGTTAGTAAACACAAGAAACAGTTTAGCGTCTTTTACTGAATGTGAAATGCTGATTCAGTGATTTTCGTTAAAAATTTGTAAATTCGCGCCGCGTAATATGATGATATGCATCACATTATTCCCCGCAGGCCAGTCAAAAAGAGTCTCATAAATGCGTTTAACAATCATCCTGGTCGCACCGGCCAGAGCGGAAAATATTGGTGCGGCGGCACGCGCCATGAAGACGATGGGGTTTACCGATTTACGTATCGTCGACAGCCAGGCCCACCTTGAACCCGCTACGCGCTGGGTCGCGCATGGTTCAGGTGATATTATTGATAATGTTAGTGTTTTTCCTACCCTGGCAGAGGCTCTGCACGACGTTGAATTTACCGTCGCGACGACCGCCCGCAGCCGCGCGAAATTTCATTACTATGCAACGCCGGCAGAACTGGTGCCCCTGTTGCAGGAAAAGTCTGGCTGGATGAATCACGCCGCGTTGGTTTTTGGACGCGAAGATTCCGGGCTGACAAATGAAGAATTGGCGCTGGCGGATGTGCTGACGGGGGTTCCGATGGTGGCTGATTACCCTTCGCTCAATTTAGGCCAGGCGGTGATGGTCTACTGCTATCAATTAGCAGGTTTAATGCAACAATCCATAAAAGAGACTGAAACATCTGATGAGTTTCAGTTGCAGGCATTACGCGCACGAATTGTAAGGTTATTGGGTTCTCTGGATGTGGCTGATGACATCAAACTGGCAGATTGGTTACAGCAACGCATTGGCATGTTAGGGCAGCGGGACACCGCAATGTTGCACCGTTTGCTGCATGATATTGAGAAAAATATAACAAAATAAAATCTCTAGCGAATGGTGTTTGATGGGTTTTTATTCTGGTTTCAAGTGGGGTTTCCCCTCTGTATTGGTTGAAAGTAAAGACGCAGGCAGCAGCACATGAACAAGTTTCGAAGTGTTACCAAATTAAAAATTTATTGACTTAAGTCATCAGATACTTTAACCAATATAGACAGACAGCACAGACAGATAAAAATTACAGAGAACACAACATCCATGAAACGCATCAGCACCATTATGACCACAACCATCACCATTACCACAGGTAACGGTGCGGGCTGACGCGTACAGGAAACACAGAAAAAAGCCCGCACCTAAACAGTGCGGGCTTTTTTTTCGACCAAAGGTAACGAGGTAACAACAATGCGAGTGTTGAAGTTCGGTGGTACATCAGTGGCAAATGCAGAACGCTTTCTGCGAGTTGCCGATATTCTGGAAAGCAATGCCAGGCAGGGGCAGGTCGCAACCGTGCTTTCTGCCCCTGCGAAAATTACTAACCATCTGGTGGCGATGATTGAAAAAACCATCGGAGGTCAGGATGCTTTACCCAATATCAGCGATGCCGAACGCATCTTTTCCGAACTTCTGACGGGACTCGCTGCCGCGCAGCCGGACTTTCCGTTGACGCAATTGAAAGCCTTTGTCGAACAAGAGCTTGCGCAGATCAAACATGTGCTGCATGGCATCAGCCTGCTAGGGCAGTGCCCGGACAGCATCAATGCCGCGCTCATCTGCCGTGGTGAAAAAATGTCGATCGCCATTATGGCAGGCTTGCTGGAAGCACGTGGCCACGGCGTAACAGTCATTGATCCGGTTGAGAAGTTACTGGCGGTTGGGCATTACCTCGAGTCTACCGTCGATATCGCTGAATCCACGCGTCGTATTGCTGCCGGACGTATCCCCGCAGACCATATGGTGCTGATGGCCGGTTTTACCGCCGGGAATGATAAAGGTGAGCTGGTCGTGCTGGGGCGTAACGGCTCTGACTATTCGGCTGCCGTTCTGGCTGCCTGTTTACGTGCGGATTGTTGTGAAATTTGGACTGACGTTGATGGCGTGTATACCTGCGATCCTCGCCAGGTTCCGGATGCCAGGTTGCTGAAATCGATGTCTTATCAGGAAGCCATGGAGCTCTCCTACTTCGGCGCCAAAGTTCTCCACCCTCGCACGATTACCCCCATTGCTCAGTTCCAGATCCCATGCCTGATTAAAAATACCGGAAACCCGCAAGCGCCCGGTACGCTGATTGGCGCCAGTTGCGATGATGACAATCTGCCGGTGAAAGGGATCTCGAATCTTAACAACATGGCGATGTTCAGTGTTTCCGGTCCGGGGATGAAGGGGATGGTGGGAATGGCGGCGCGCGTGTTTGCCGCCATGTCTCGCGCCGGTATTTCGGTCGTCCTGATCACGCAGTCCTCTTCTGAGTACAGCATCAGTTTCTGTGTGCCGCAGGGTGACAGTGCGCGAGCTCAACGTGCGATGCAGGATGAGTTCTACCTGGAGCTGAAAGAAGGTTTGCTGGAGCCGTTGGCGGTGACTGACCATCTGGCCATCATCTCTGTGGTGGGAGATGGCATGCGTACGCTGCGTGGCATTTCGGCAAAATTCTTCGCTGCACTGGCGCGCGCCAACATCAATATTGTCGCTATTGCGCAAGGCTCTTCCGAGCGCTCTATTTCTGTCGTGGTCAACAATGACGATGCAACCACCGGTGTCCGCGTAACACACCAGATGCTGTTCAATACCGATCAGGTCATTGAAGTGTTTGTCATCGGTGTGGGCGGCGTCGGCGGCGCGTTACTGGAACAGCTCAAACGCCAGCAGAGCTGGCTGAAGAATAAACATATCGATCTGCGCGTTTGCGGTGTGGCGAACTCAAAGGCGCTGCTGACCAACGTGCATGGGTTGAATCTGGAAAACTGGCAGGCGGAACTGGCGGAAGCGAAAGAACCCTTCAACTTAGGCCGTTTAATTCGCCTGGTGAAGGAATATCACCTGCTCAACCCAGTCATTGTGGATTGCACCTCCAGCCAGGCCGTTGCGGATCAATACGCCGACTTCCTGCGCGAAGGTTTCCATGTGGTGACGCCAAACAAGAAAGCGAACACCTCGTCGATGGATTACTACCATCAACTGCGTTATGCCGCAGAAAAATCGCGGCGCAAATTTTTATATGACACCAACGTTGGCGCGGGTCTGCCGGTGATTGAAAACCTGCAAAACCTGCTTAACGCGGGCGACGAGCTGCAAAAATTCTCCGGTATTCTCTCCGGCTCACTCTCTTTTATCTTCGGTAAACTGGATGAAGGGATGAGCCTCTCACAGGCCACCACGCAGGCCCGTGAGATGGGCTATACCGAACCCGATCCGCGCGACGATCTCTCGGGGATGGATGTTGCACGCAAGCTACTGATCCTCGCCCGTGAAACGGGGCGGGCGCTGGAGCTTTCCGATATTGTGATCGAGCCGGTGTTACCAGAAGGGTTTGATGACTCTGGTGATGTCGCGACGTTTATGACGAATCTGCCGCAGCTTGATGACGTCTTTGCGGCACGCGTGGCGAAAGCCCGTGATGAGGGCAAAGTGTTGCGCTACGTGGGCAACATTGAAGAGGACGGCGTTTGTCGCGTGAAGATTGCCGAAGTGGATGGCAACGATCCTCTGTTCAAAGTGAAAAACGGCGAAAACGCGCTGGCGTTCTACAGCCACTATTATCAACCGCTGCCGCTGGTATTGCGTGGTTACGGTGCGGGCAACGACGTCACGGCGGCGGGGGTCTTTGCCGATCTCCTGCGTACCCTCTCATGGAAGTTAGGAGTTTAAGATGGTGAAAGTTTATGCTCCGGCTTCCAGCGCCAATATGAGCGTCGGGTTTGATGTCCTTGGGGCGGCCGTGACGCCCGTTGATGGTTCGCTGCTGGGAGATGTGGTCACCGTTGAAGCGTCGGACAGCTTTCGTCTGGAAAATCGGGGGCACTTTGCTGACAAATTGCCGCCAGAGCCGCGTGAAAATATTGTCTACCAGTGTTGGGAGCGTTTTTGCCAGGAACTTGGCAAGCAAATCCCGGTGGCGATGACGCTGGAAAAGAACATGCCGATAGGTTCCGGGCTAGGTTCCAGCGCCTGTTCCGTCGTTGCTGCGCTGGTGGCGATGAACGAACACTGCGGTAAACCGCTGAACGATACGCGACTGCTGGCCATTATGGGGGAGCTGGAAGGACGTATCTCCGGCAGCATTCATTACGATAATGTCGCGCCCTGTTTTCTGGGCGGCATGCAGTTGATGATTGAAGAAAACGGCATCATTAGCCAACAGGTGCCAGGCTTTGATGAGTGGCTATGGGTACTTGCCTATCCGGGGATCAAAGTGTCCACGGCGGAAGCCCGTGCGATCTTACCCGCGCAGTACCGTCGTCAGGATTGCATTGCCCACGGACGACACCTGGCTGGATTTATTCATGCCTGTTATTCCCGTCAGCCGCAGCTGGCTGCAAAGCTGATGAAAGATGTGATCGCTGAACCTTATCGCGCGCGTCTGCTGCCGGGGTTTAGCCAGGCACGTCAGGCGGTGGCGGAGATCGGTGCGCTGGCCAGCGGTATTTCCGGGTCCGGACCGACGCTGTTCGCGCTGTGTGATAAACCGGATACCGCTCAACGCGTAGCGGATTGGCTGACTAAACACTACCTGCAAAATCAGGAAGGCTTTGTTCATATTTGCCGTCTGGATACGGCGGGCGCACGAGTACTGGGATAATCAATGAAACTCTACAATTTAAAAGATCACAATGAGCAGGTCAGCTTTGCGCAGGCCGTCACGCAGGGACTGGGCAAAAATCAGGGATTGTTCTTTCCACATGAACTCCCGGAATTTAGCCTGACCGAGATTGATGAGATGCTGAACCAGGACTTCGTTGTCCGCAGCGCTAAGATCCTCTCGGCATTTATCGGCGATGAGATCCCGCAGGAGATCCTTGAAGAGCGTGTACGCTCCGCGTTTGCGTTCCCGGCACCGGTGGCACAGGTAGAAAGTGATGTCGGCTGTCTGGAGCTGTTTCACGGACCCACCCTGGCATTTAAAGACTTCGGCGGGCGTTTTATGGCGCAGATGCTGACGCATATCAGCGGCGATAAACCGGTCACCATCCTGACGGCGACCTCCGGGGATACCGGTGCGGCAGTGGCTCACGCCTTCTATGGCCTGAAAAACGTGCGTGTCGTTATTCTCTACCCACGCGGTAAGATCAGCCCATTGCAGGAAAAACTGTTCTGTACCCTTGGCGGCAACATTGAAACCGTGGCGATCGACGGTGATTTTGATGCCTGTCAGGCACTGGTGAAACAGGCGTTTGATGATGAAGCGCTGAAGCAGGCACTGGGACTGAACTCGGCCAACTCTATTAACATTAGCCGTCTGTTAGCGCAGATTTGTTACTACTTCGAAGCGGTTGCACAGTTGCCGCAAGAGGCACGTAATCAACTGGTGGTTTCTGTTCCCAGCGGTAACTTCGGCGATCTGACTGCCGGCCTGCTGGCGAAATCGCTCGGTCTGCCGGTGAAGCGTTTTATCGCCGCAACCAACGTGAATGACACGGTACCGCGCTTCCTGCATGACGGGCAGTGGGCGCCTAAGACGACGCAGGCGACGTTGTCGAATGCCATGGATGTCAGTCAACCGAACAACTGGCCGCGTGTAGAGGAGTTGTTCCGTCGTAAGATTTGGCGTCTGAACGAACTGGGTTATGCGGCGGTGGACGACGCGACGACGCAAGAAACGATGCGTGAGTTAAAAGCGGTGGGTTACACCTCAGAACCGCACGCAGCGGTGGCTTATCGTGCGTTGCGTGATCAACTGCACCCTGGCGAGTATGGTTTGTTCCTGGGGACCGCGCATCCGGCAAAATTTAAGGAGAGCGTAGAAGCGATTCTCGGCGAAACGCTGGATCTGCCAAAAGAGCTGGCGGACCGCGCGGATCTGCCGCTGCTTTCTCATCATCTGCCCGCCGATTTCGCGGCGTTACGTCAGTTGATGATGACACGCAGCTAGTTGCTGTGCCGGATAGCGACGCTGATGCGTCTTATCCGGCATACTTTAGTTACTGCTCGTGGCGTTTAAACACCAGTTCACCCTGTCCAGACGCTTCTTCATCAAAGAAATAACCTTCGCTGTTAAACCCGGTAAGTTGTTCCGGTGTCGTCAGGCGATTTTCAATAATGTAGCGGCTCATCAGACCGCGCGCTTTTTTGGCGTAGAAACTGATGACCTTGAACTTGCCGTTTTTCTCATCAAGGAAAACCGGTTTGATAAGTTCGGCGTTCAGTTTCTTCGGCTTCACTGATTTAAAGTATTCGTCTGACGCCAGGTTGATAACCACCTGATCACCTTGTGCTTTCAGGGCTTCATTGAGCTTTTCAGTGATGGTATCGCCCCAGAATTGGTAGAGGTCTTTCCCTTTCGCGTTTTCAAGGCGAATCCCCATTTCCAGTCGATAAGGTTGCATCAAATCCAGCGGGCGCAAAACGCCATACAAGCCGGAGAGCATGCGTAAATGTTGCTGGGCGAAGTCAAAATCCGCATCGCTGAAGGTTTCCGCGCGCAGTCCGGTGTAGACATCCCCTTTGAACGCGAGAATGGCCTGACGCGCATTCTCGGGGGTGAAGTTGGGTTGCCAGTCGTGAAAGCGGGTGGCATTGAGGTCGGCCAGCTTGTCGCTTACCCCCATCAGTTTACCAATCTGTGGCGCAGAGAGTTTACGCGCTTCGCGGATAAGCTGCTGGGAGTGATCCAGCAACTCGGGCAGGGTATGACGCGTAGTCGCCAGCGGGCTCTGATAATCGAGCGTTTTTGCAGGTGAAATGAGAATCAGCATATCCAGTCCTTGCGGGAAATTTACTGCGACTTTAGCAAAAAAAACGACAGAATTGATCGATGGTTGCGATTACCTTGTGTCATCCCGATCGTCCTGTGTCTCTTCCCAGCTCCCCGGTGCCAGCTGTTGGCTGATATCAGGATAACGTAGAGGATCAAATACAGGCTGTACGCCGAGTTTACGCTGACGCAGGTAATCTCCCGCCAGGGTATACACCACCGGAGAAAGTAACAAAATTGCCGTCAGGTTGGTGATCGCCATGCAGGCCATAATGATGTCGGCCAGTTGCCATACCACGGGCAGGCTCAGCAGCGTTCCCAGGACAACGATACCGACGGTGGTTATACGCAAAATCCAGATATTCCGGGCATTGTTCAGTTGAAGAAAAATCAGGTTATTTTCGGCGTAAATATAGTTGGCGACGATCGAGCTGAAGGCAAACAGCACCACAATCAACGCGACGAATCCAGCTCCCCATTCTCCGGCCAATGAGGTCATTGCCCGCTGAACAAGCTGAATACCTTCGGTTGGCATATAAGCGGTGCCGTGGTCAGCCAGTAAAATGATCATGGCGCTGGCCGTACAAATAATCACCGTGTCGGTAAACACACCGAACATTTGCACAATGCCTTGTGCGGCAGGATGGGGAGGCCATGATGCCGCCGCTGCTGCGGCGTTAGGCGTAGATCCCATACCGGCTTCATTCGAGAACATGCCCCGCTGAAATCCACTGGTAATGGCCTGGCTGAGCGTATAGCCAGCGACTCCAGCAGTTGCTTCCTGCCAGCCGAAGGCACTCTTCACAATAGCGGTAATGACGCCGGGGAGTTGGTCTATATGCCAGACACAGATCGTCACACTGGCGGTCAGCCACAGCACGGCCATTACGGGGACGAACCACTGCATGATCCGTGCGACACTTTTGATTCCACGGATGATCACCAGCAATGCCAGAGACGCGAGTGCCAGACCGGAATAGAGGGGGGGGATGTCAAAGGCAAAATTCAGTGCCCGCGCAACAGAGTTTGCCTGGACGCTGTTAAAAATAATACCGTAAGCAATGAGTAAGAAGATGGCAAAGATAACGCCCATCCAACGCATGCCGAGCCCTCGCGCCATATACCAGGCGGGACCGCCGCGAAACTGGCCTTTACTGTCGCGTTCTTTATAGAGTTGGGCGAGCGAGCATTCAGCAAAGGATGTCGCCATACCGACTAGCGCTGACACCCACATCCAGAATACTGCGCCGGGGCCGCCTGCGGTGATTGCGACAGCGACGCCCGCTAAATTACCGCTGCCAATACGGGCGGCAAGACTGGTGCACAGTGCCTGAAATGACGTTAAGCCGCCGGGTTGTGGGGTAAGGCTATTTTTCAGACTTTTGCCAAACTGGCGAAGATAGCGAAATTGAACGAGCCCGGTACGGTAAGTGAACCAACATCCTGCGCCAAAGAGCAGGTAGATCATCACCGATCCCCAAAGTACGTCATTAATAAATGATAAAAAATCAGGCATTAACATCCCTCTTGTTGATGCCGGTACGTTTCGATTTCTCTGTGTAAGCGTTACCAATTCCTATGCAGTATATACCCTACAAGATGATTGATAACAGAATCCTATGATACACAAGAGCGTGGTCAGCAATGCCGCGCAGGGTCAATGTCGTGTTAAAAACCGCATCGGGCGGTTAACCGTGTTGTCTTCGGTTGCGATGTCAGTACGTCGTGTTATCATCAGGGCAGACCGGTTACATCCCCCTAACAAGCTGTTTAAAGAGAAACACTATCATGACGGACAAATTGACCTCCCTTCGTCAGTTCACTACCGTGGTGGCTGACACCGGAGACATCGCGGCAATGAAGCTGTACCAGCCGCAGGATGCCACAACTAACCCTTCTCTCATTCTGAATGCAGCGCAAATCCCGGAATACCGTAAGCTGATTGACGACGCCGTTGCCTGGGCTAAACAGCAGAGTAACGATCGCGCACAGCAAGTGGTTGATGCAACCGACAAGCTGGCGGTGAATATTGGTCTGGAGATCCTGAAACTGGTCCCTGGCCGTATCTCTACCGAAGTTGACGCGCGTCTGTCTTACGACACCGAAGCGTCTATCGCGAAAGCTAAACGTCTGATCAAACTCTACAACGATGCGGGTATCAGCAACGATCGTATTCTGATCAAACTGGCTTCCACCTGGCAGGGTATTCGTGCTGCGGAGCAGCTGGAAAAAGAAGGCATCAACTGTAACCTGACTCTGCTGTTCTCCTTCGCGCAGGCGCGTGCATGCGCAGAAGCAGGCGTGTACCTGATTTCTCCGTTCGTTGGCCGTATTCTTGACTGGTATAAAACCAATACCGACAAAAAAGAGTACGCACCGGCTGAAGATCCAGGCGTGGTTTCTGTCACGGAAATCTACGAGTACTACAAACAGCACGGTTACGAAACCGTTGTGATGGGCGCAAGCTTCCGCAACATGGGTGAAATTCTGGAGCTGGCGGGTTGCGATCGCCTGACTATCGCGCCTGCACTGCTGAAAGAGCTGGCTGAAAGCGAAGGCGCCGTTGAGCGTAAACTGTCCTTCTCTGGCGAAGTGAAAGCGCGTCCGGAACGCATCACTGAGTCTGAATTCCTGTGGCAGCACAACCAGGACCCAATGGCTGTAGACAAACTGGCGGATGGTATCCGTAAGTTTGCGGTAGACCAGGGGAAACTGGAAAAAATGATCGGCGACCTGCTGTAATCATTTTTAGCGTGGCTCTGATACGGGTCACGCTAACCTCTTCTGAAACCTGTCTGTCCATCCTTCCACAGTGTATCATTCTGTTTAACGAGACTGTTTAAACGGAATAATCATGAACACCTTACGTATTGGCTTAGTTTCCATCTCAGACCGCGCCTCCAGCGGTGTTTATCAGGACAAAGGTATCCCGGCTCTGGAAGAGTGGCTGGCGGCCGCCCTGACGACTCCTTTTGAAGTTGAAACCCGGCTGATACCGGATGAACAGGCGATTATTGAACAAACGCTGTGTGAACTGGTCGACGAGATGAGTTGCCACCTGGTGCTGACGACAGGTGGAACCGGACCTGCGCGCCGCGATGTGACGCCAGATGCGACGCTCGCCGTCGCTGACCGGGAAATGCCCGGTTTTGGCGAACAGATGCGCCAGATCAGCCTGCACTTTGTGCCAACAGCGATTCTTTCTCGCCAGGTGGGCGTTATTCGCAAACAGGCGTTGATCCTCAATTTGCCTGGACAACCTAAATCCATCAAAGAAACGCTGGAAGGGGTGAAAGATGCAGACGGCAAAGCGCTGGTGGCGGGGATTTTTGCCAGTGTACCGTATTGTATACAGCTTCTGGATGGCCCGTATGTGGAAACAGCACCCGAAGTGGTAGCATCATTCCGCCCGAAAAGCGCTATTCGCGATACAAATACCTGAAGTTAACCGTTTCATGACATAAGCGGTGAAGTGAGTGGAGTATTGAATTGTTTACGATATAGTAATTTTTGATTTACATATATCGCTAAATAAAATCAATTACTCCACTTTATTCATGGTTTGCTATGTCACAACACACACGACCTCTGAATCGTCAGGATTATAAAACCCTTACGCTCGCCGCTCTCGGTGGTGCGCTTGAGTTTTATGACTTCATTATTTTTGTCTTCTTCGCGGCTGTCGTTGGCGAACTGTTTTTCCCTGCTGATATCCCGGAATGGCTCCGTCAGGTGCAAACCTTTGGCATCTTTGCTGCCGGTTATCTGGCGCGTCCACTGGGGGGCATCATCATGGCGCATTTTGGCGACAGGGTGGGGCGTAAAAAAATGTTCACCCTGAGCATTTTGCTGATGGCCGTGCCGACGCTGGCGATAGGTCTGTTACCTACCTTTTCCTCCCTGGGGATTCTGGCGCCGTTGCTGCTGTTGCTGATGCGCATTTTGCAGGGGGCGGCCATTGGCGGTGAAGTCCCTGGCGCGTGGGTGTTTGTGGCGGAACATGTGCCTGAACGTCGGATAGGGATCGCCTGTGGGACGTTGACCGCGGGATTGACGGTGGGGATCCTGCTCGGCTCTGTCGTTGCCACGCTGATTAACACCAGCATGACTCAACAGGCAGTACACGATTATGGCTGGCGTATTCCCTTCCTGCTCGGCGGTGTTTTCGGCTTTGTGGCGATGTATCTACGTCGCTGGTTACAGGAAACGCCCATCTTCCTCGAAATGCAGCGTCGTAAAGCGCTGGCGCAGGAGCTTCCGGTAAAATCCGTTGTGGTTAACCACCGAAAAGCGGTGGTGGTCTCGATGCTGCTGACCTGGCTTTTGTCGGCAGGTATTGTGGTAGTGATTTTGATGTCGCCCGTCTGGCTGCAAAAACAGTACGGCTTTGCGCCAGCCCTGACCCTGCAGGCAAACAGCATCGCGACCATCATGCTGTGTGTGGGATGTTTGCTGGCTGGATTGGCCGCCGATCGTTTTGGTGCCAGTAAGACCTTCATTGTGGGGAGTCTGCTGCTGGCCTGCTCAAGCTGGCTCTTTTATCACTTATCAGGCGCGCATCCGGAGCAACTCTTCTTCCTCTATGGCGTTGTCGGGTTGTGTGTCGGTGTGGTAGGGGCGGTGCCCTATGTCATGGTCAGAGCTTTCCCGGCGGAGGTTCGCTTCACCGGTATTTCATTTTCTTACAATGTCTCGTATGCGATTTTTGGGGGACTGACGCCGATTTTCGTCACTGTGCTGATGGGCATTTCGCCGATGGCACCTGCCTGGTATGTGCTGGCGTTATCGCTGATAGGGCTGGGATTAGGAATGTGGCTGCGTCAGGATATTTATTACCGTGATATCCATGAAGCGGCAAAACTGCAATAAGAGTAAAAAAATATCCCCCCGGTCGGGGGGATATCAAAAAATTAGTGCGCTTCGCCGATAGGCAGAATGGTGCGCCCAAACTGTTCGTTCAGCACTTCGCCCATGGCCAGATAGATGGCGCTGGAACCGCAAACTAAGCCCACCCAGCCTGCAAAGTGGATCACCGCTGCATTACCGCCGATGTTGCCGACAGCCAGCAGAGCAAACAGCACTGTCAGACTCAGGAAGACAAACTGCAGTGCACGGTTGCCTTTCAGCGTACCGAAGAACATGAACAGCGTGAACACGCCCCACAGTCCCAAATAGACGCCCAGGAACTGTGTATTAGGTGCATCTGTCAGACCCATTTTCGGCATTAACAGGATCGCGACCAGTGTCAGCCAGAAGGAGCCGTAAGAGGTGAATGCGGTTAAGCCGAAGGTGTTGCCTTTCTTGTATTCCAGCAGACCGGCAAAGATTTGCGCGATACCGCCGTAGAAAATCCCCATCGCGAGAATAATACCGTCAAGAGCAAATAAACCCACGTTATGCAGGTTAAGCAGAATGGTGGTCATGCCGAAACCCATCAGGCCCAGCGGCGCCGGATTAGCCAACTTAGTGTTGCCCATAATTCCTCAAAATCATCATTGATTGAATGGTGAAATAGTTTCCCCGAAAAAGCAGTATGAGTTCGGGGCGCGGCATAATAATCATGGGGATGGGGGCTGTCTATGATCTATCATGGGTAAAACGAAGTATTTTTACTCAAGTGCGCGTTTTACTTTTGAGTGACGCCGATCACACCGCGTTTACACCGTTTATGTCGCACTCATTGGCCCATCGAAAAGAGACAGAGAGACTGCGCTTTTCGTGAGGGACAGTCTGGATTTCGGTCTTATAAAGGTGCCAGAAAAGGGATAAAAGCACTTTTCTGGTCGAGGTACAGTCGTCTTATTATGCTTTTTGCGTATTTATTTTCTCTTCGCAGTAAAAAAAATTTTCATGCCCCCCTTGATGACGTGGGTTACGACCCCATCTTGTAGTCAACCGCAGTGAGTGAGTCTGAAAAAAAACGATTCAGGGTAGTTGAAACCGCACGTTTCGCCCTTATTACAGATTCACAACCACATGATGACCGAATTTTTAGTGGAGACGTTTAGATGGGTAAAATTATTGGTATCGACCTGGGTACTACCAACTCTTGTGTAGCGATTATGGATGGAACTCAAGCACGTGTGCTGGAGAATGCCGAGGGCGATCGCACCACGCCTTCTATCATTGCTTATACCCAGGATGGTGAAACTCTGGTTGGTCAGCCGGCTAAACGTCAGGCAGTGACAAACCCGCAAAACACTCTGTTTGCGATTAAACGCCTGATTGGCCGCCGCTTCCAGGACGAAGAAGTACAGCGTGATGAAGCCATCATGCCGTACAAAATCATCGGTGCTGACAACGGTGATGCATGGATTGATGTTAAAGGTCAGAAAATGGCACCGCCGCAGATCTCTGCTGAAGTGCTGAAGAAAATGAAGAAAACGGCTGAAGATTATCTGGGCGAGCCAGTAACTGAAGCGGTTATCACTGTACCTGCATACTTCAACGATGCTCAGCGTCAGGCAACCAAAGACGCTGGCCGTATCGCAGGTCTGGAAGTCAAACGTATCATCAACGAACCGACAGCAGCAGCGCTGGCTTACGGCCTGGATAAAGAAGTCGGCAACCGTACTATCGCGGTATATGACCTCGGTGGCGGTACTTTTGATATCTCTATTATCGAAATCGACGAAGTTGATGGCGAAAAAACCTTCGAAGTACTGGCAACCAATGGTGATACTCACCTCGGTGGTGAAGACTTCGACAGCCGTATGATCAACTATCTGGTTGACGAATTTAAGAAAGATCAGGGCATTGACCTGCGTAACGACCCGCTGGCAATGCAGCGCCTGAAAGAAGCCGCAGAAAAAGCGAAAATCGAACTGTCTTCTGCGCAGCAGACCGACGTGAACCTGCCGTACATCACTGCAGACGCGACCGGTCCGAAACACATGAACATCAAAGTGACCCGTGCGAAACTGGAAAGCCTGGTCGAAGACCTGGTAAACCGTTCTATCGAGCCGCTGAAAGTTGCTCTGCAGGATGCTGGCCTGTCTGTTTCTGACGTTCAGGACGTTATCCTGGTGGGTGGTCAGACGCGTATGCCAATGGTTCAGAAGAAAGTGGCTGAATTCTTCGGTAAAGAACCGCGTAAAGACGTTAACCCGGACGAAGCGGTTGCAATCGGTGCTGCTGTTCAGGGTGGTGTATTGACCGGTGATGTGAAAGACGTGCTGCTGCTGGACGTTACCCCGCTGTCTCTGGGTATCGAAACCATGGGCGGCGTGATGACTCCGCTGATCGCTAAAAACACCACCATCCCGACCAAGCACAGCCAGGTGTTCTCTACCGCTGAAGACAACCAGTCTGCGGTAACCATCCATGTGCTGCAGGGTGAACGTAAACGAGCCGCTGATAACAAAGATCTGGGTCAGTTTAACCTGGATGGCATCAGCCCGGCACCGCGCGGTATGCCGCAGATCGAAGTGACCTTCGATATTGATGCCGATGGTATCCTGCACGTTTCCGCGAAAGACAAAAACAGCGGTAAAGAGCAGAAGATCACCATCAAAGCGTCTTCTGGTCTGAACGAAGAAGAAATTCAGAAAATGGTTCGCGAAGCAGAAGCGAACGCAGAATCTGACCGTAAGTTTGAAGAGCTGGTTCAGACCCGTAACCAGGGTGACCATCTGCTGCACAGCACGCGTAAGCAGGTTGAAGAAGCAGGCGATAAATTGCCGGCTGACGACAAAACTGCCATCGAGTCCGCTCTGACTGCGCTGGAAGCATCTTTGAAAGGTGAAGACAAAGCAGACATCGAAGCAAAAATGCAGGCGCTGGCTCAGGTTTCCCAGAAACTGATGGAAATCGCTCAGCAGCAGCATGCACAGCAACAGGCTGGTTCAGCTGATGCTTCCGCAAACAATGCGAAAGATGATGATGTTGTCGACGCTGAGTTTGAAGAAGTGAAAGACAAAAAATAATCGCCCTTTGATTGGGTAATTACTGACACGGGCGAAGAGGTTTCCTCTCCGCCCGTTTATGCATGTTAAGGGCAGATAAAAAGAGATGGCTAAGCAAGACTATTACGAGATTTTAGGCGTTTCCAAATCAGCGGAAGAGCGTGAAATCAAAAAGGCCTACAAGCGCCTGGCCATGAAATTTCACCCGGACCGTAACCAGGGTGATAAAGAGGCCGAAGCCAAATTCAAAGAGATCAAAGAAGCCTATGAGGTCCTGACCGATGCACAAAAACGTGCGGCTTACGATCAGTACGGCCATGCTGCGTTTGAGCAAGGCGGTATGGGCGGCGGCGGCGGTTTTGGCGGCGGGGCTGACTTCAGCGATATCTTTGGTGACGTGTTTGGCGATATCTTTGGCGGTGGTCGTGGCCGTCAGCGCGCCTCACGTGGTGCTGATTTACGTTACAACATGGATCTCACTCTGGAAGAAGCCGTGCGTGGCGTCACCAAAGAGATCCGGATCCCGACGCTGGAAGAGTGTGATATTTGCCACGGCAGCGGCGCGAAATCAGGTACTAAACCGCAGACCTGTCCAACCTGTCACGGTTCTGGCCAGGTACAGATGCGTCAGGGCTTTTTCGCTGTACAGCAGACCTGTCCGCACTGTCAGGGCCGCGGTACGCTGATCAAAGATCCGTGTAACAAATGCCACGGTCATGGTCGCGTTGAGAAAAGTAAAACGCTGTCCGTTAAAATCCCGGCAGGCGTGGATACTGGCGATCGCATTCGTCTTTCTGGTGAAGGTGAAGCCGGTGAGCATGGCGCGCCAGCAGGTGATCTGTACGTTCAGGTGCAGGTAAAACAGCACCCGATTTTCGAGCGTGAAGGTAACAACCTGTATTGTGAAGTACCAATCAACTTCGCAATGGCGGCGCTTGGCGGTGAGATTGAAGTCCCAACGCTGGATGGCCGCGTGAAGCTGAAGGTGCCTGGCGAAACGCAGACCGGCAAATTGTTCCGTATGCGCGGCAAAGGCGTGAAGTCTGTACGCGGTGGCGCACAGGGTGATTTACTCTGCCGCGTTGTCGTCGAAACGCCGGTTGGCCTGAATGACAAACAGAAGCAACTTTTGCAAGATCTTCAGGATAGCTTTGGTGGCCCAACGGGCGAGAAAAACAGCCCGCGTTCAAAAAGCTTTTTCGATGGCGTGAAAAAATTCTTCGATGATTTGACTCGCTAGTTGCTTGCATGAGATCGAACCAGGGCCTGAGGTTGAAAAATCTCAGGCCTTTTTTATTCAACGTATTCCTATATTTCGGCAAGGCGTAAGGCTTCATTGTCTCGTTAAAACCGAATTGTTAATCATAAAT
>NZ_JANEWG010000049.1 GCF_028069725.1 Citrobacter sp. Awk 4 | reverse complement strand
GTGACATATTTAATATTTACCCAATATATTTGAAAGTACGGATGATATTACTCTAGTCCGACTTTTATTCAATTCGGAAAAAGATGAAGCGCGGAACTTCATCCTGACCTGTAGAACGATAATGCTCGCAATAATTTATTTATAACGATCGCCGAATCGTTCGTTCTCTGATTTTTTCTGCTTTTATTTTAGCTTTTTTAATAAGCTCATCTTCCCGCTGGAAGATGACATTCAGGGGTAAACTAAAATAAACCTTCATAAAGCGGAAAACATCCCGCTGAGTCAGGCCAATGTTCATTGAGGAAAAATAGAGACCGATGAGATCTTTATCGCGCCAGCGGCGTGGGACGTTACGGCGAATTTGTGCCCGATGCAGGTCAATGACCGAAATCTTAAGATCTTTTTCCTCACCCGAGAAAGGCAGATGCAGAAGAAAATGGCAGATATAGCAATCGCGATGATTGATCCCGCCTGCATGCATTTTTTGCACCATCGTAGCAACACGCTTGATGAGCATCCGCTTCACTTTTACATCCGGAGGGTTCGTTGCCCAATCAGCGCAATATTCTTCCAGACTTAGGGTGGGAGTGAGATCTTCGGTAATGATGAATGAGGTTCTGGTCAGAGGATTCATGCCCTTTTCACCAAACCCCACGCCGTGCATTGTGTCTACGCCTAAATCACGGAGCCGATGAATCGCATTCCACTCTCTGTCGGCACCCAACACCGGCATACGCAGTGAAAGCAGATTTTTGACAATCTCTTTTAGGGACGTACCTTTATGCCATTTAAGGAAGTAGCTTTTATCGGCCAGTTCAAATCGCAGTGTTCTGCGGGTCTCCAGTTCTCTGAAGACTTCACCCTGCAACGTTTTAACTTCCTCGAACGCATCTTTACCTCGCCATAGCGTGGTCAGCGGCTCTTTCAGCTCAACCATCCAAATCACCTGTAATAATATCCGCCGCTTTTTCTGGCAGACTGTACAAATCTTGTGTATCGGCATAGTGCCTGGCGTTTTCTGCCCATGCAGCACGCAATGAAGGTTGAGTTAACGCTTTGCGTAAAATCTCATTTAATCCTTCTTGTCGGTAAGGCTCTTCTATCGCTGCACCGCAATTAGCATCCACAATATAATGTGCGTAGCCGCAAACGGAGGTGGTCAGAACAGGTAATCCCGCGGTGATCGCCTCCAGTAAGACAATACCGGCAGCTTCCTGATAAGCGGGGTGTAATAATATATCGGCAGCCGCCATTAACTCAGCCACATCATTACGGCCAGAAAAGAAATGAACATTTGCCCGCACTCCCAGTTTTTCCGCCAGAAATTCAAATTTTCTCGGCTTATCCTGACCGACAATAAACAGCAGCGTATTTTGCCGTAGAGCCTCAGGTAATGAGGCAAGTGCCTCCAGAGATCGATCGACGCCTTTACGCGTGAAATCAGAACCGACCTGCAACAGTAAATTCTGTTGCTCTGTGATACCGTTTTTCTGACGGTAAATTTCCCGACTATCTGGGATTTGCTGGCTGTATTTTCTGTCTGGATAAATCCCTGGAGGGAGAATGTGGAAACGATCGGCTTCCGTCTGATAATGCTTCTGAAAATCGGCTATCTGTTTATCCGTTAACATCAGCAATTTCGTTGGTTTACCTTGTTCAAAGGTTGCGCGCTCGAAGGCTGCATAATGGCGATACCGTGACGTCAAACGGTAAAAAAAGCCTTTTTCCTGTGCGACTTTCTCGGCATAACACACATCGGCTGCGTAGTAGACATCCAGCCCCGGCATTTTATTAAACCCGACAACCCGATCTACCGGATGCTCACGCATATGCGCCTGCACCCAGGAATAATACTCAGCGTTACGACCATGATTAGTGCGCGATTTCACTGGAACCCGGATCAGTTCAAAAACATCAGGGCATTCGCCTTCCCAGGACTGGGTATAGACACGGACATGATGACCACGCGAGGCGACGGTCTGTGCAATGCGCATAAAATCACGCTGTAAACCGCCGAAGGGAAAATATTTGTACAGGCAAAATGCGATGATCATGATGGGGTATCCGCCACTGAAGAAACGCAACCCGATGGCAGCAGCTTATCAACAGCCGCAATAACATCACTTGCCGGAATAACGGAAAGATACATTTCATTGCGATCGCGCTGCTCGCGAGGCGGCATGGCGCGATAGTCACCCGCCCAAAATTGAATCATATTATTCGACCATGGCCGCCAAAAATTATGGTCCGTCGCCCCAAACAGGCAAATCAGAGGAGTATCGACGGCGGCGGCAATGTGCCCAGGCGCTGAATCTACGCCAATAAACAACTCGGCATGATCAATCAACGCCCCCAGTTCAGGAAACGTCAATTTACCAGCAAGCGCCGTAACAGGGGGCGTTTTGCACCCCTGAGCAATAGCATCAACGCATGCTAAATCGTCCTGTCCGGGTCCGGAAGTCAACACAACCTCGTAGCCACGATCGTGTAAAGCATCAACAACCTGTGAAAACTTCTCGTTATTCCAGCACTTAAAAATTTGGCGCGCGGTGGGTTGGATCACCACATAGCGCTCGCTTACCCCTGCCTTGTCTAATTCGCTGCGTACACGCTCCCAGCAAGAGGGGTTATAACTCATGGTCGTGCGAGCCACGTTCGACGTGATCCCTAATGGCGCCAGAACGGATAAGTTGCTCTCCACCACATTCGCTCCCTGTAGTGGCGCCATGGCAGTAAAGCTATTTCGCCAAAATGAGGACTGACGGTGGCTATATTCCTGCGAAATCCTGACCGGAACATTCAGCATTCGAACCAACAGGGCAATTATCCATTGGTCGGTCAAATTTACGATCAGATCGTATTGATTTGCCCGTAACGTTTTGACCAGTTGGATGAAGTTTGAAATTTTCTCCATCGCGCCCGTTTTCTTATTTTTTATACCGTAAAGGGCATTAATTTCAGGATTTTCAGACAAAATGGGCATTGTGTCCTGGTAAAGCAGCACATCGATTTTTGCTTCAGGGTAATTCTGCTTTAGCGTACTAATAACAGGAGTAGTGAGTAACATATCTCCATGAAAACGCATCTTTACGACCAGGATTTTTCTAAATGGCTTATCCACAAGCGACTCTTTTGTTGTGATTTTCCGGTAAAGGTAAGCAGAAAAAAGCACGCTACCGCCCCAGGCTCAACAGCTACCTGAATACTGATACGCGCACTTACTTTGTGCATGTTAGTGTAACACTTCTTTCGCCGTGATCCGATATGAATAAATTTTAAGCGCGTCTCGTTTTTTTTCTTTTATAATCAGTGAAATAAAAAACAGCACGCCAAGCTAATAAGGTCATTCAGGATTGCGTTACAGGGAGAATTCAATGAATCGCATAAAAATACAAAAAAACTGTGGCCTTCAGCGTTCTTTATCCACGTTTCAGGCAATTTGATTCAAAAACAGGAAAAGTAATGGTAAAGCCTGTGCTAAATACTTAGAATCCCCAGCACATTCCAAAGTCAGCTATTTATTATGCTCGAATTGCTTTACACCGCCCTTCTCTACCTTATTCAGCCATTGATCTGGATACGGCTTTGGTTGCGCGGACGTAAGGCGCCTGCTTATCGAAAACGTTGGGGTGAACGCTACGGGTTTTATCGCCGTCCGTTGAAACCGGGCGGGATCATGCTGCATTCCGTCTCCGTGGGTGAAACACTGGCCGCAATACCTTTAGTTCGCGCCCTGCGTCACCGTTATCCGGATCTGCCGATCACGGTCACCACCATGACACCTACAGGTTCAGAGCGCGTGCAGTCCGCTTTTGGTAGCGATGTTCAGCACGTCTATCTGCCTTATGATTTACCAGACGCACTCAATCGTTTCCTCAATAAAGTCGACCCCAAACTGGTGTTGATCATGGAAACTGAGCTGTGGCCAAACCTGATCGCTGCACTGCACAAACGCCATATTCCGCTAGTGATTGCCAATGCGCGCCTTTCTGCACGATCCGCTGCGGGTTACGCAAAGCTGGGCAAATTTGTCAGCACGTTACTGCGTCGTATTACACTCATTGCGGCGCAAAATGGCGAAGATGGTGAGCGCTTCGTCACGCTGGGGGCGAGAAGCAATCAAGTTACCGTCACCGGTAGTCTGAAGTTCGATATTTCTGTCACTCCACAGCTTGCGGCGAAAGCCGTTACCTTGCGTCGTCAATGGGCGCCGCATCGTCCCGTGTGGATTGCCACCAGTACCCATGACGGTGAAGAAAGCGTGATTATCGCCGCGCATCAGGCGTTGTTACACCAGTTTCCCAATCTGCTGCTAATTCTGGTTCCCCGACATCCTGAACGTTTTCCGGATGCGATTAACCTCGTACGTCAGGCTGGACTAAGCTTTACCACACGCTCCTCAGGAGAAGTCCCCTCTGCCAGCACTCAGGTGGTCATTGGCGACACTATGGGCGAGTTGATGTTGCTCTACGGTATTGCGGATCTCGCTTTCGTCGGCGGTTCACTGGTTGAACGAGGTGGGCATAATCCACTGGAAGCCGCTGCGCACGCTATCCCGGTATTAATGGGACCGCATACCTTTAATTTTAAAGATATTTGCGCCCGGCTGGAGCAGGCAAGTGGTCTTATTACCGTCACCGATGACACTACACTGGCAAAAGAAGTCTCTTCTTTGCTGACCGATGCCGATTACCGGAATTTCTATGGTCGCCATGCTGTTGAAGTATTGTATCAAAACCAGGGCGCACTTCAGCGTCTGCTGCAACTGCTGGAACCCTATCTGCCACCTAAAACGCATTGAGGGCTGTCATGCAAAAACGGGCAATTTATCCGGGTACCTTCGATCCGATTACTAACGGTCATATCGATATCGTGACACGTGCGACACAGATGTTTGATCGCGTGATTTTGGCCATTGCCGCCAGCCCCAGTAAAAAACCGATGTTCACGCTTGAAGAGCGTGTGGCGTTAGCGCAACAGGCGACGGCGCATCTCGGTAACGTCGACGTGATGGGATTTAGCGACTTAATGGCGAGTTTCGCTCGCGAACAACAGGCGAGCATTCTGATTCGTGGCCTGCGTGCAGTAGCGGATTTTGAGTATGAAATGCAGTTGGCACACATGAACCGCCATCTGATGCCTGAGCTGGAAAGCGTCTTTCTGATGCCCTCCAAAGAGTGGTCATTTATCTCTTCTTCGCTGGTCAAAGAGGTGGCGCGCCATCAGGGCGATGTTACCCATTTCCTGCCAGCCAATGTTCATCAAGCGCTGATGGATAAGCTGAAGTAACGACGATGCCGGATGGCGTTGGCGCTTATCCGGCAGACAACCGCTCACCCCTTCAATCACTTCTGACACTGACGGCAATAAAACGTCGCGCGCTGAGCGTGTTTGGTGGCGATAATCGGTGTACCGCAGACCCGACAAGGCTCACCTTTCCGTCCGTACACCTGCAATTCTTGCGCAAAATACCCAGGCTTCCCGTCACTTTGCAGAAAATCTTTCAACGTCGTTCCGCCCTGTTCGATAGAACGCTGTAAAACAGCCTTAATCACGCGTGCAAGCAACGTATACTCATCCTGTGACAATGACGAGGCCAGACGGTCAGGATGGATGCCTGCCGCAAACAGCGACTCACTGGCGTAGATATTACCGACGCCCACCACCAACGTGTTATCCATCAACCACGGCTTTATGGCCGTTTTCTTCTTTACGCTCTTCTGTTGCAGATACTCGCCGTTGAAATCGTCGCTTAGCGGCTCCGGGCCAAGGTGCGCCAGGACATTATGTCCTTCCAGCTCTTTCGTCCAAAGCCAGGCGCCAAAGCGGCGCGGATCGGTGTAGCGGAGAATTTTCCCGTTGCTCATCACCAAATCAATATGGTCGTGCTTTTCTGCGGGGAGTTCTTCAGGGAGGATACGTAAGCTACCTGACATCCCCAGATGAATGATTACCCAGCCATCCGGTAACTCCAGCAGCAGATACTTGGCGCGGCGCTGCACGCTCAGTACGGGCTTATCGCTCAGACGATAGATTTCTTCTGATACAGGCCATCGTAAACGTCCATTGCGCACGGTGACGTGCAAAATGGTTGCTCCGACCAGGTGGGGTTCGATCCCACGGCGGCTGGTTTCGACTTCAGGTAATTCAGGCATAGCGTCTCCGGCACTGTTTCATATGTCTTTATTATGGGGACCGCCAGAAAACAAAAAACCCCGCCGAGGCAGGGTTTTTCTTTACATCAAAACGAAAATTATTTGATTTTCGCTTCTTTGTATAAAACGTGCTGACGAACAACTGGATCGAATTTTTTCAGTTCCAGTTTTTCCGGCTTAGTACGTTTGTTCTTCGTAGTGGTATAGAAGTGACCAGTACCAGCAGAAGAAACCAGCTTGATTTTCTCACGAATACCTTTAGCCATGATTTATTTCCTCTTAGTACTTAGTACTTTTCGCCACGGGCACGCAGTTCAGACAGAACTGTTTCGATGCCTTTCTTATCAATTACACGCATACCTTTAGCAGATACACGCAGGGTGACAAAACGCTTCTCGCTCTCAACCCAGAAACGGTGAGAGTGCAGGTTAGGCAGGAAACGGCGTTTAGTCGCGTTCAGTGCGTGGGAACGGTTGTTACCGGTCACCGGACGCTTGCCAGTAACTTGGCAGACTCGGGACATGTCTATTCTCCAAAAATCAAATTAGCTCGAGCTTCGTATGGGGTATTGGCGCCTCGTCAGGCTTCTCAGCCCGGTTATCGCAGTTCTAAGCGAACTCTCGATTGCCAGGCCCAAATGCCAAACCCGAGATTCTCAAAGGTGGCGTAGTATACGCTGTGTAAGCGATGTGCTCAAGTCCCGAACAGACAAAGATCCCACTGGATCGCGCAAAGTGCTCTAAATCCAGCCACGTTCGGCAAAAGAAACGTACTCTCCGCGCCCAATCACAAGGTGATCGAGCACTCTGATATCCATGATCTGGCAGCATTTTACCACACGCTCGGTGATGAGTTTATCTGCTTTGCTCGGCTCTGCACACCCCGAAGGGTGATTATGTGCAAGGATCACCGCCGACGCATTTAATTTTATCGCCTCGCGAATGATTTCGCGCGGATGCACCTCAACATGGCTGAGCGTTCCGGCAAACAGACGGTTGTGGGTAATGACACGATGCTGGGCATCAAGAAAGATCACCAGAAAGATCTCCCGTTCCTCTTCCATGAGCTGACTTTGCAAAAACTCCCGTGTCATTTCCGGACTCAGCAACGAATTTTCCTCCATCATCCGCACGTTGTAGTAACGCCGGGCCAATTCTGCAATCCCTTTTAACTGTGCATATTTAGCAATGCCCACACCAGAAAGGGAACGGAACTGTTCAAAATCAGCCGTCAGCAGGCCGTAGAGAGAACCGAAATGGCAGAGCATCTCTTTCGCCAGTGTCATCACATCTTTTCCTGGCGTTCCCGTACGCAAAAAGAGGGCCAGAAGCTCCACATCGCTGAGAGAACCGATTCCTGACTGCAACATTTTTTCCCGAGGCATCAAACTTTCTGCGGTATCCATACGCGTCCTCCTCCTTCGTCATGCCGCATGTTGGCACAATCCCTCAGTGGATTCGACGCTCTGTTATCACTCCTGCGTACCGCTTCGCAAAGTGAATCGCGGGCAAAAACACGACGCGCTGTGGATTGTGATAAAATATCCGCCTTCTGGTGAAACCCAACAGGAAAGATCATGATGAGCCTGGCCGGTAAAAAAATCGTTCTCGGTGTCAGCGGCGGCATTGCGGCCTATAAAACCCCGGAACTGGTACGTCGTTTGCGCGAACGCGGTGCCGATGTCCGCGTGGCAATGACTGAAGCGGCAAAAGCCTTTATTACCCCTCTGAGTCTACAGGCGGTTTCGGGTTACCCCGTTTCCGACAGCCTATTGGATCCCGCAGCCGAAGCGGCAATGGGCCATATTGAGCTGGGGAAATGGGCCGATCTGGTTATCCTCGCGCCTGCGACGGCCGACCTGATTGCCCGCGTTGCTGCCGGTATGGCGAATGATCTGGTCTCGACGATTTGTCTGGCCACACCGTCACCGGTTGCCGTCCTCCCGGCGATGAACCAGCAAATGTACCGCGCCACGGCGACACAGCATAATTTGAGCATTCTTGCCTCCCGCGGTTTGCTGATTTGGGGCCCGGACAGCGGAAGCCAGGCATGTGGAGACGTGGGGCCTGGCCGCATGCTCGACCCGTTAACGATTGTGGATATGGCCGCGGCACATTTTTCGCCTGTCAACGATCTGCAACATCTCAACATCATGATTACGGCAGGTCCAACGCGCGAACCACTCGACCCGGTGCGGTATATCTCTAACCATAGCTCCGGTAAAATGGGATTCGCGATTGCCGCCGCCGCAGCACGGCGCGGCGCTAACGTGACGCTGGTTTCCGGGCCGGTTTCACTGCCAACACCACCTTTTGTTCAGCGTGTTGATGTGATGACTGCGCTGGAAATGGAAGCGGCAGTCCAGGCGGCAGCGCAACAGCAGCATATTTTTATCGGTTGTGCCGCAGTGGCTGATTATCGGGCCGCCTCTGTCGCGAATGAAAAAATCAAGAAACAAGCCACTCAGGGTGATGAATTAACAATAAAAATGGTCAAAAACCCTGATATTGTCGCCGGGGTCGCCGCACTCGATGCTAATCGCCCCTTTGTCGTTGGGTTTGCCGCCGAAACGAATAATGTGGAAGAATATGCCCGGCAAAAACGTATCCGCAAAAACCTTGATATGATCTGTGCGAATGATGTTTCGATTACAACTCAAGGCTTTAATAGCGACAGCAACGCTTTGCACCTTTTCTGGCAGGATGGAGATAAAGTCTTACCGCTTGAGCGTAAAGAACTCCTCGGCCAATTATTACTCGACGAGATCGTGACCCGTTATGATGAAAAAAATCGACGTTAAGATTCTGGACCCGCGCGTTGGACAGCAGTTCCCGCTTCCGACCTATGCCACCTCCGGTTCCGCCGGACTTGACCTGCGAGCCTGTCTCGACGCCGCCGTCGAGCTGGCGCCTGGCGCGACGACGTTGCTGCCGACAGGATTGGCTATTCATATCGCCGATCCCTCTCTGGCAGCCGTTATTCTGCCGCGCTCCGGCCTGGGTCATAAGCATGGTATCGTGCTGGGTAATCTGGTCGGTTTGATCGACTCCGATTACCAGGGTCAGTTGATGGTTTCTGTCTGGAACCGTGGTCAGGACAGCTTCACCATTGAGCCTGGCGAGCGTATCGCACAGATGGTTTTTGTTCCTGTTGTGCAGGCCGAATTTAATCTGGTGGAAGATTTTGATGCCACCGATCGTGGTGAAGGCGGCTTCGGCCATTCAGGACGTAAGTAATACGTCACGTATCCCGCTACGCAATAACGTCATAACATCACCGCAAACCCTGAGTTTGCGGTCGTAGTGTGGGTGCCAGCCTGGCAAGTGCTTATTTTCAGGGGTATTTTGTAACATGGCAGAAAAACAAACTGCGAAACGGAATCGTCGCGAAGAAATACTTCAGTCTCTGGCGCTGATGCTGGAATCCAGCGATGGAAGCCAGCGCATCACAACGGCAAAACTGGCAGCTTCCGTCGGCGTTTCTGAAGCCGCACTATATCGCCATTTTCCCAGCAAGACGCGCATGTTCGATAGCCTGATCGAGTTTATCGAAGATAGTCTGATTACCCGTATCAATTTAATTTTGAAAGATGAGAAAGACACCGGCACACGCTTGCGTTTGATTGTGTTGCTAATTTTGGGATTTGGCGAACGCAATCCCGGTCTGACACGTATTCTCACCGGACACGCATTGATGTTTGAGCAGGACCGCTTGCAAGGGCGAATCAACCAGCTCTTTGAACGTATCGAAGCGCAGTTGCGTCAGGTGTTGCGGGAAAAGAGAATGCGTGAAGGCGAAGGTTACGCCACGGAAGAAACGCTGCTGGCAAGCCAGATTCTGGCGTTCTGTGAAGGCATGCTGTCACGTTTTGTTCGCAGCGAATTCAAATACCGACCGACGGACGATTTCGACGCCCGCTGGCCGCTGGTAGCCGCACAGTTGCAGTAACGACTTAGCCGGGTGGCGGCGATGCCTTATCCGGCCTACCAACGTGTAGGCCCGGTAAGCGCAGCGCCACCGGGCACTTCAGGCGAAGTTACACCCCAAATTCTTCCCGGTACGCACGAACAGAAGCCAGATGCTCAGCCATCTCTGGTTTCTCCCCCAGGTACTCAATCAGGTCTTTCAGCGTAATAATAGAGATAACCTGGCAGCGATAGTCACGCTCCACTTCCTGAATCGCTGAAATCTCTCCGCGCCCGCGTTCCTGACGATCCAAGGAAATCAGCACGCCCGCAAGCGTTGCCCCATTCGCCTGAATAATCTCCATCGATTCGCGGATTGCGGTACCGGCAGTAATCACGTCGTCTACCAGCATCACACGACCCTGTAGCGCACTACCCACCAGATTGCCGCCTTCGCCATGGTCTTTGGCTTCTTTACGGTTAAAGCAGTATGGAAGGTCTTTGTCGTGATGTTCCGCCAGCGCAACAGCGGTTGTGGTGGCAATCGGGATCCCTTTGTATGCGGGACCGAACAGCAAGTCGAAATCAATGCCGGAATCCACCAGCGCTTCAGCATAGAAACGACCTAACAGAGCCAGGTCGCGCCCGGTATTAAACAGTCCGGCATTGAAGAAATAGGGGCTCTTGCGCCCGGATTTCAGCGTAAATTCGCCAAACTTTAGTACCTGCTTGTTAAGCGCAAACTCAATAAACTGGCGCTGATACGGTTTCATGGATTCGATCCTCATCTCACTTTATTTCAGACAAAAAAAAGGCGACTTCTCAGTCGCCTTAAAAATCAATTTTCTAACGCCGCCTTCTGCGTCGCTACAATAGATTCGATTCCCCCTCGGGCTAGCGCCAGTAAGGAGAGAAGTTCTTCGTGGCTGAACGGCTCACCTTCTGCCGTACCCTGAACTTCAATGATGCGGCCATCTTCAGTCATCACCACATTCATATCCGTTTCTGCAGCAGAGTCTTCAACATACTCTAAGTCACACAACGCTTCGCCATTCACGATGCCAACGGATACCGCAGCAACCATTCCTTTCATCGGATTGGTTTTCAACTTACCGTTCTCGACCAGCTTTTTCAGCGCATCGGCCAGAGCAACGCAAGCACCTGTGATAGAAGCCGTACGGGTACCGCCGTCAGCCTGAATAACATCGCAGTCCAGCGTGATAGTAAATTCACCCAACGTCTTGAGATCAACCGCGGCACGCAATGCACGCGCGATCAGACGCTGAATTTCCATGGTACGGCCGCCCTGCTTTCCTTTCGCCGCTTCACGCGCATTACGGGTATGCGTAGCGCGTGGCAGCATACCGTATTCAGCAGTAATCCAACCCTGACCTTGCCCTTTCAGAAAACGCGGTACGCCTTCTTCAATAGAGGCAGTACACAGCACTTTGGTATCTCCAAATTCGACCAGCACCGAGCCTTCAGCATGTTTTGTATAATTACGGGTCAGGGTTACGGGACGCACCTGATTAGCGCTACGGCCTGCTGGACGCATATTGAGATCTCCGGCTTGAAACGAATGTGGCTGCGCATTATACGGACTTCCGTCGGTTATTCCTATCCTGACAGGGCATGCATAGCTATAATCCCCCCATCTCTCCTTTAAAAACAGGAACGTCTATGATCCGCAGTATGACCGCCTACGCCCGGCGTGAAATCAAGGGTGAATGGGGTAGCGCCACCTGGGAAATGCGCTCGGTAAACCAGCGTTATCTGGAAACTTATTTTCGTCTGCCGGAACAGTTCCGTAGCCTCGAGCCTGTTGTTCGCGAACGCATTCGTACGCGCCTGACGCGCGGTAAAGTCGAATGTACCCTGCGTTTTGAACCCGATGCCAGCGCACAAGGTGAACTCATTCTGAATGAGAAGCTCGCAAAGCAACTCGTCACCGCCGCTAACTGGGTCAAAATGCAGAGTGATGAAGGGGAAATCAATCCAGTTGATATTTTGCGCTGGCCGGGAGTCATGGCCGCTCAGGAACAGGATCTGGACGCCATTGCGGCTGAAATACTGAACGCACTTGACGGTACGCTGGACGACTTCATCATCGCCCGCGAAACGGAGGGTCAGGCCCTGAAAGCTCTGATTGAGCAACGTCTTGAAGGCGTCAGCGCTGAGGTCATCAAAGTGCGCGCGCACATGCCAGAGATCTTACAATGGCAGCGCGAACGCCTGGTCGCCAAGCTGGAAGACGCACAGGTTCAGCTGGAAAATAACCGCCTGGAACAAGAACTGGTGCTAATGGCGCAACGCATTGACGTAGCGGAAGAGCTGGATCGTCTGGAAGCGCACGTGAAAGAAACCTACAACATCCTGAAGAAAAAAGAGGCGGTAGGCCGTCGACTGGACTTCATGATGCAGGAATTCAACCGTGAGTCGAACACGCTGGCGTCTAAGTCTATCAATGCAGAAGTCACTAATTCCGCCATTGAACTGAAAGTATTGATCGAGCAAATGCGCGAACAGATTCAGAACATCGAGTAAGCCATTTTTCACCACGTAGCCCCGTGAAAATGAAGCGGTGCTACGTGTTTTTCCTGTAGATCAAGTCACCCCTCTCTTTTTCTATTAGTTTTTCTCATCATATTTTTTCAACCTCAGAATATGAGAAGGCATAAAACATGATGAAAAATGTAATTTTGCATAAAATAAAGTTATTAAAACCACCTTACCTTAGAAAATCTCAATCGTGATATTACGCACAAATCGCTAACCTTTATCCCCAGTAAATCAGGGGGAAGGCATGCTGTTACACGTTTTGTACTTAATTGGCATTACCGCAGAAGCCATGACGGGCGCACTTGCTGCAGGTCGTCGTCGCATGGATACCTTCGGCGTCATCATCATTGCAACCGCGACGGCCATTGGCGGCGGCTCCGTACGCGACATTTTGCTTGGGCATTATCCGCTCGGCTGGGTGAAGCATCCTGAGTATGTCATTATCGTGACGACGGCTGCGGTTCTGACAACCATTGTCGCCCCTGTCATGCCTTATTTGCGCAAATTATTCCTTTTGCTCGATGCGCTTGGTTTAGTGGTCTTTTCCATCATTGGTGCTCAGGTTGCACTGGATATGGGTCATGGCCCAATCATTGCCGTGGTCGCTGCAGTGACCACGGGCGTATTTGGCGGCATACTGCGTGACATGTTCTGTAAACGCATTCCCCTGGTCTTCCAGAAAGAGCTGTACGCCGGCGTATCATTTGCTTCTGCCGTGCTCTACATAGCACTTCAGCACTATGTCTCCAGCCATGATGTAGTCGTTATCTCCACGCTGATATTTGGCTTCACCGCAAGATTGCTGGCGCTACGTCTCAAACTCGGTTTACCTGTTTTTTACTATCATCACGAAGGCCACTAAGGCATAAATCCCGTAATACGCTGAGCCGATAACCACTGGCTCAGCGCTTTTATCTCTGGGTTCTCTCTCCACTGTATAATTTGTCTGGCGCGGCGCTCGCCCGTTGACGGCAACATTCGCCAATACTGCTCTGTCTGCGCCAACAATGACTCCCACGAACTAATAGCGCAGGCCTTAAGCGCGGCCTGGGTTAGCGGTATATCCATCGCCATAACCCAGCGGATAAAGGGCTGGCGGCGCGCCGCATTGAACTGATGCCACAATTGCGCGCCTTTCCCTTTGCCTACCCCAGGTGTGTTCTGTAATTGCTCCTCGGTTAACGCAAGCCAGGAAAATATATGCTCAAAGCGATGCGCCTGATGAAGCGCGCGCCATCCTGCCTCTCCCACGCCATCCAGATCCAATACAGATTTCGACCCCAACCAAACCAGTCTCGCAATGAATTGTTCCCGACATTCAGATGAAGCATAAAAACAGGTCAGCGGCCCCAAATGCCCTCCGGGAGGTATTGGTTTAGTCCGCTGCGTGCTACGCCAGACAACATCGTCAATACGTGGAATACCTTGCCCGGCAAGGCTAACCAGAATGCGATCGCCAGGCGCGATATCCCACTCTTCCCAACGTCTGATGGAACCCAGATTGACACGCTGAACCTTTTTATCGTCCAGCATGACAGGAACAAGCGATGCGACCACCGCGGTTTTCCCACTCTTTCCTGTGGTGAAAAGAATTTCCGCCACCTCTGCGACCTGCGCCACCGGGGTGTATTTCCAGGCAACCAGCCAGTCACCTTCACCAGGAAGCCAGCTTCGGGCTTCCGGTTCTTTACCCATCCGTACCACAACGCCATCAGTTACAAACGGTAGACTCGTTGTCCACCATCTCTCGCGCACTTTTTCAACATCGTCAACGTTATTCACGGGTTGGCTATAGCGCTGGGTTAAACTAAACCCCGCGTCAGTCAGTTTTTGCAATCGTTCAGGCATCGACTGCGGACCATCAGGCCACGCCCAGATAAAAATGCCTAATGAGTTTAGCGAGGAGGATTGCTCTGCGCGCATCATCATCCCTGCAACTTTTGAACGGGCATTCATTCCCCCCATTTGCTGCTGGATATGATTTTCCTGAAGCAGGAAGATTTCGCCCTGCAGGATGCTATTGGCAAGTGCTCCTTTTGTAGTACGCGGCACAGACGGAATATGACGAACCTTTTGCGTCCAGTCTTCGCCTTCCAGTCCGTTCCCCCGGCTAATCGCCCTGATGAGATTGCCGTCCCGGTACACTAACGTCACTGCCACGCCATCCACCTTCGGCTGAACCCACAGATCGCTTCGACGAAGCATCCATTGCTGCATCGCCCGCTTATCCGCAAGCTTGCGCACGCCAGTATGGGCAACAGGATGCAACATTGAGCCATTTTTTGGCGGCGCAGTCAGATCTGTAGTGACCTCCTCGCCAAAACAGCGTCGCCATTGTGTGAGCTGCGCACTGAGCTGGTCATAAACGGTATCATCGACCGCGCTAACGCCCTGCTTCCAGTAAATGTCATTCCACTGCGCAATTTGCCGCGTTAAGCGGGTTACTTCCTCTTCCGCCCTGGCCGCCGACCAGGCAGGGCAAACCGCACCAACCGATGAATGACACAGCAATACACTGATTGCGATACTCTTCCATAACGTCATTTGCACCTCCATTGCACGTTGTCCGGCAGGTATAGCGCAGAATGATTTCGACACCGAGCGGTAAACGCGCAGCCTGCGAGCAGGGTTCCTGTCATTTTCACTCGTTGCAGTAATTTCACGGTAAATCAGGAAAAAGGTACGCAAAACGCAATAATCAGAGGCAAAAAGTGTGACAAGGACTACGTCATATAGCGGCGACGTGTATAATAAGCCCGTATGTAGGCTCTCTTTCGACAATCACATACATAAGATACTCATGGCTCAAGGCACGCTTTATATTGTTTCTGCCCCCAGTGGCGCGGGTAAATCCAGCCTGATTCAGGCTTTATTGAAAACCCAACCGTTGTATGACACCCAGGTTTCTGTTTCACACACCACACGCGCTCCGCGTCCGGGTGAAGTGCATGGCGAACATTATTTCTTTGTGGATCATGATGAGTTCAAAACCATGATTGGCAGAGATGCGTTTCTTGAGCATGCCGAAGTGTTCGGTAATTATTACGGCACGTCTCGCGAAGCCATTGAGCAAGTGCTGGCCTCCGGTGTAGATGTTTTTCTTGATATTGACTGGCAGGGCGCCCAGCAAATTCGTGAAAAGATGCCGCAGGCACGCAGTATCTTTATTTTACCGCCGTCCAAAATTGAGCTGGACCGCCGTCTTCGCGGTCGCGGCCAGGATAGCGAGGAAGTCATTGCAAAACGTATGGCGCAAGCTGTTGCAGAAATGAGCCATTACGCCGAATATGATTACCTCATTGTGAATGATGATTTCGATACCGCCCTGGGCGATTTGAAAACCATCATTCGCGCCGAACGTCTGCGCATGAGCCGCCAAAAGCAGCGTCATGACGCTTTAATCAGCAAACTGTTGGCAGACTGAACCCACATTCAGTATCATGCCCAGTCATTTCTTCACCTGTGGAGCATTTTAAGTATGGCACGCGTAACTGTTCAGGACGCTGTAGAGAAAATTGGTAACCGTTTTGACCTGGTACTGGTCGCCGCGCGTCGCGCTCGTCAGATGCAGGTAGGCGGAAAGGATCCGCTCGTACCGGAAGAAAACGATAAAACTACCGTAATCGCGCTGCGCGAAATCGAAGAAGGTCTGATCAACAACCAGATCCTCGACGTGCGTGAACGCCAGGAACAGCAAGAGCAGGAAGCCGCTGAATTACAAGCCGTTACCGCTATTGCTGAAGGTCGTCGTTAATTACTCAGCGGGTCGCCCTTGTATCTGTTTGAAAGCCTGAATCAACTGATTCAAAACTACCTGCCGGAAGACCAAATTAAGCGTCTGCGGCAGGCGTATCTCGTTGCACGTGACGCTCACGAGGGCCAGACACGTTCAAGCGGTGAACCCTATATCACCCATCCTGTAGCCGTTGCCTGCATTCTGGCCGAGATGAAACTCGACTACGAAACGCTAATGGCGGCACTGCTGCATGATGTGATTGAAGACACTCCTGCCACCTATCAGGACATGGAACAGCTTTTTGGTAAAAGCGTTGCTGAACTGGTAGAAGGAGTGTCGAAACTTGATAAGCTCAAGTTCCGCGATAAGAAAGAGGCGCAGGCCGAAAACTTTCGTAAGATGATTATGGCGATGGTGCAGGATATCCGCGTCATTCTCATCAAACTCGCTGACCGAACTCATAACATGCGCACACTGGGCTCATTACGCCCGGACAAACGTCGCCGCATCGCCCGTGAAACCCTCGAAATTTACAGTCCGCTGGCGCACCGTTTAGGTATTCATCACATTAAAACCGAGCTCGAAGAGTTGGGTTTTGAAGCGTTATACCCGAACCGTTATCGCGTTATTAAAGAAGTGGTGAAAGCCGCGCGCGGCAACCGTAAAGAGATGATCCAAAAAATCCTCTCTGAAATTGAAGGGCGCTTGCAGGAAGCGGGAATTCCGTGTCGCGTTAGTGGTCGCGAAAAACATCTGTACTCGATCTACTGCAAAATGGTGCTCAAAGAGCAGCGTTTTCACTCGATCATGGATATCTACGCGTTTCGCGTCATCGTCCATGATGCCGACACCTGCTATCGCGTGCTCGGCCAGATGCACAGCCTGTATAAGCCGCGTCCAGGGCGCGTGAAAGACTATATTGCTATTCCAAAAGCGAACGGCTATCAGTCTTTACACACCTCGATGATCGGCCCACATGGCGTTCCGGTTGAGGTACAAATTCGTACCGAAGACATGGACCAGATGGCGGAAATGGGGGTTGCGGCCCACTGGGCTTATAAAGAGCACGGTGAGACCAGCACCACTGCGCAAATCCGCGCCCAGCGCTGGATGCAGAGCCTGCTGGAGCTACAACAGAGTGCCGGTAGCTCGTTTGAATTTATCGAGAGCGTTAAATCCGATCTCTTCCCGGATGAGATTTACGTTTTCACACCGGAAGGGCGCATTGTCGAGCTGCCTGCCGGTGCCACACCTGTCGACTTTGCCTACGCGGTACACACCGATATCGGTCATGCCTGCGTCGGCGCGCGCGTCGACCGTCAACCTTATCCGCTGTCACAGCCGCTTTCCAGCGGCCAGACGGTTGAGATCATTACCGCACCGGGCGCACGTCCGAATGCCGCCTGGCTTAACTTTGTCGTCAGCTCGAAAGCACGCGCCAAAATTCGTCAGTTGCTGAAGAATCTCAAGCGTGACGACTCCGTGAGCCTTGGTCGTCGCTTGCTGAATCATGCCTTAGGCGGCAGCCGTAAACTGGCTGAAATTCCGCAGGAAAACATCCAGCGTGAAATTGAGCGCATGAAGCTCGCGACGCTGGAAGATCTGCTGGCGGAAATCGGTCTGGGTAACGCCATGAGCGTCGTGGTGGCGAAGAATCTTCAGCAAGGCGAAGCATCGACAACCGCACCCGCGCAGTCCAGCCACGGTCATCTGCCAATCAAAGGTGCAGATGGCGTGCTGATCACCTTCGCGAAATGCTGCCGACCGATTCCCGGCGACCCGATTATCGCTCACGTCAGCCCCGGCAAAGGTCTGGTGATCCACCATGAGTCCTGCCGTAACATCCGTGGCTACCAGAAAGAGCCAGAGAAGTTTATGGCTGTCGAATGGGATAAAGAGACGGAGCAGGAGTTCATCACTGAAATCAAGGTGGACATGTTTAACCACCAGGGTGCGCTGGCGAATCTGACTGCGGCAATTAACACCACCACCTCCAATATTCAAAGTCTGAATACTGAAGAGAAAGATGGTCGCGTCTATAGCGCCTTTATTCGTCTCACCGCACGCGATCGTGTGCATCTGGCGAATATCATGCGCAAAATCCGTGTGATGCCAGACGTGATAAAAGTCACCCGCAACCGAAACTAGCCTTATGAATGCACAGCGTTATGCGCGTATCTGCGAGATGCTCGCCAGGCGTCAGCCTGATCTGACCGTCTGCATGGAGCAGGTCCATAAACCTCATAACGTTTCTGCGATTATCCGTACCGCAGATGCCGTTGGCGTACATGAAGTCCACGCCGTTTGGCCGGGTAGCCGTATGCGCACCATGGCCTCTTCGGCGGCGGGAAGCAACAGCTGGGTGCAGGTGAAGACTCACCGCACCATTAGCGATGCCGTCATCCACCTGAAAAGCCAGGGCATGCAGGTTCTGGCCACTCACCTTTCAGATAAAGCCGTCGATTTTCGCGAGATTGATTACACCCGCCCGACCTGTATTCTGATGGGGCAAGAGAAAACCGGCATCACGCAAGAGGCATTAAATCTTGCGGATCAAGACATCATCATCCCAATGATTGGCATGGTGCAGTCACTCAACGTCTCCGTCGCTTCGGCACTGATTCTCTACGAAGCGCAGCGCCAGCGGCAAAACGCGGGCATGTACCGGCGTGAGAACAGTATGTTGCCAGAAGACGAACAGCAGCGTCTGCTGTTTGAAGGCGGTTATCCGGTACTGGCGAACGTCGCTAAACGCAAAGGCCTGCCTTACCCCCATGTGAACGCACAAGGCGAAATTGAAGCCGATGCTGCGTGGTGGGCCACCATGCAGGCTTCCAATATTAGGCAAAATCATTCACGTTTCATCGAGGCGGCAAATGAACGAATCTCCGGGAGCATAGAAAACGATGTGGCCGGAGTGAGTGAATGCCGCCAACAAAGAGGCGGCGGGAAGGATGACGCGTAAATGAAAGGGCGCCTGTTAGATGCTGTTCCGCTCAGTTCACTAACGGGCGTTGGCGCAGCACAAAGCAGTAAACTGGCGAAAATTGGCCTGCATACCGTACAGGACCTCCTCCTGCACCTTCCGCTGCGTTACGAAGATCGTACCCATCTCTATCCGATAGGTGAACTGTTGCCGGGCGTTTACGCCACCGTCGAAGGGGAAGTGCTGAACTGCAACATCACGTTTGGCGGCCGCCGGATGATGACCTGCCAGATCAGCGACGGCACCGGCATCCTCACTATGCGTTTTTTCAATTTCAGTGCGGCAATGAAAAACAGTCTGGCGACGGGTCGCCGCGTACTGGCCTACGGAGAAGCGAAACGCGGAAAATACGGGGCAGAAATGTTCCACCCGGAATACCGCGTTCAGGGCGATCTCAGCACGCCAGAGTTGCAGGAGACACTCACCCCCGTTTACCCGACCACCGAAGGGATAAAACAGGCAACGCTGCGTAAACTCACCGATCAGGCGCTGGATTTACTTGATACCTGTGCCATTGCCGAACTATTACCGCCAGAACTTCTACAGGGCATGATGAGTCTGCCGGAAGCATTACGCACCCTGCACCGCCCACCGCCGTCGCTCCAGCTCAGTGACCTGGAAACCGGGAAACACCCGGCGCAGCGGCGGCTGATTCTGGAAGAATTACTGGCGCATAACCTGAGCATGCTGGCGCTGCGTGCTGGTGCGCAGCGATACCACGCGCTGTCGCTCAGTGCGCAAGGCGAACTCAAAAATCGTTTTCTTGATTCGCTACCCTTCAAACCGACCGGGGCGCAAACACGTGTAGTCGCGGAGATCGAACGCGACATGGCGCTGGATGTACCAATGATGCGTTTGGTGCAAGGTGATGTTGGCTCCGGTAAAACGCTGGTTGCGGCACTCGCTGCGCTGCGGGCGATTGCCCACGGCAAACAGGTGGCGATGATGGCGCCGACCGAACTGCTGGCCGAGCAGCACGCCAATAACTTCCGTAATTGGTTTGCCCCGCTCGGCATTGAAGTGGGCTGGCTGGCCGGTAAACAAAAAGGGAAGGCACGTCTTGCGCAACAGGACGCCATCGCCAGCGGCCAGGTACAAATGGTGGTGGGTACTCACGCCATTTTCCAGGAACAAGTACAGTTTAATGAACTGGCGCTGGTGATCATCGACGAACAACACCGTTTTGGCGTGCATCAACGTCTGGCGTTGTGGGAAAAAGGCCAACGGCAGGGATTCCACCCACATCAGCTGATCATGACCGCGACGCCGATTCCACGCACCCTGGCGATGACAGCGTATGCCGATCTCGACACCTCGGTGATCGACGAACTGCCGCCGGGCCGTACGCCGGTCACTACCGTTGCCATTCCGGACACCCGCCGCAGCGATATTATTGACCGGGTGCGTAACGCTTGTACTCACGAAGGACGCCAGGCTTACTGGGTCTGTACACTGATTGAAGAGTCAGAACTGTTAGAAGCGCAGGCGGCAGAAGCCACAAGTGAAGAACTGAAACTTGCCCTACCTGAGCTGAACATTGGTCTGGTCCACGGGAGAATGAAACCCGCCGATAAGCAGGCAGTGATGGCGGCCTTTAAGCAGGGTGAACTTCATCTTCTGGTTGCCACCACGGTCATTGAAGTGGGGGTGGATGTTCCCAACGCCAGCCTGATGATTATTGAAAACCCGGAGCGTCTGGGTCTTGCGCAATTACACCAGTTGCGCGGGCGCGTAGGTCGCGGCGCAGTGGCCTCGCATTGCGTACTGCTCTACAAATCCCCCCTGTCAAAAACGGCGCAGACACGCCTGCAGGTTCTGCGCGACAGTAACGACGGTTTTGTGATTGCGCAAAAAGACCTGGAGATCCGCGGGCCTGGTGAATTGTTGGGCACCCGTCAGACGGGCAGTGCTGAATTTAAAGTAGCGGATTTACTGCGCGATCAGGCCATTATCCCGGAAGTTCAGCGCATTGCGCGCCATATTCATGAACGTTACCCACAACAGGCTACGGCGTTGATCGAGCGTTGGATGCCGGAAACCGAACGCTACTCCAACGCCTGACACTCAAACAGCGCGGCGGTTTTCACACCGCCGCATTGTTCTTATTGCGCAAAAATCGGTAACAACAGATACAGCTTAATCACCAGCGCATTGACGATATCGATGAAGAATGCCCCTACCATCGGCACCACCAAAAACGCCATATGCGACGGGCCAAAACGCTCGGTAATCGCCTGCATATTGGCGATCGCCGTCGGCGTCGCGCCAAGACCAAAACCGCAGTGCCCGGCAGCCAGTACAGCAGCATCGTAGTTTTTACCCATCATGCGCCAGGTCACAAACACGGCGTACAGCGCCATGAAGATTGACTGCACAACCAGTATCGCCAGCATCGGCAATGCCAGTGAGGCCAGCTCCCACAGCTTCAGGCTCATCAGCGCCATCGCCAGGAACAGTGAAAGGCTCACGTTGCCCAGCACCGAAACCGCCCGCTCAAACACACGATAAAAGCCCACTAACGCCAGACCGTTGCTGAGGATCACGCCAACGAACAGTACGCAGACGAATGTCGGCAGTTCCAGCACGGTTCCCACTAGCATCTGGGCCACGATTTTGCCTACGGTCAGACAAATCGCGATAAGCGCAATGGTTTCGATCAGCACCAGTGAGGTGATCATGCGGCCAACGTCAGGTTTCTCAAACGCTGTCGGCACCGCCTGATCGTCCGGCATACCGTCTGGCGTGGTGGAGTGCTTCACCAGGTAACGCGCCACTGGACCGCCGATCAAGCCACCCAGCACCAGACCAAAGGTTGCGCACGCCATTGCCACTTCCGTCGCATTAGTGAAGCCATAGCGTTCGATGAACAGCTTGCTCCATGCCGCACCGGTTCCGTGTCCGCCCGAAAGCGTAATTGAACCTGCGATCAGCCCCATCAACGGATCCAGCCCCAACAGGCTCGCCATACCGATGCCGATGGCGTTTTGCATCACCAGTAAACCCACCACCACGATCAGGAAGATGCCGACGACGCGGCCACCCGCACGCAGGCTGGCGATGTTCGCGTTCAGACCAATGGTGGCAAAGAATGCCAGCATCAGCGGGTCTTTCAGACTCATATCAAAATCCACTTCCCAGCCCATGCTCTTTTTCAGCACCAGCAGGGCGATTGCCACCAGTAATCCACCGGCAACCGGTTCAGGAATAGTGTATTTCTTCAGAAAGGAGACTGACTGGACCAGCTTGCGTCCCAGCAGCAACGTCAGCGTTGCTGCAACAAGTGTCGATAAAGTATCGAGATGAAACATATTAAGCTCCTTTAAGTACGCATCGCTCATCGCGAACGATGTATTCCTCGGTCATTTTTCAGCTCATAACGAGTAATCGGCATGGATTTTAATCAGAAAAGGTACAAAAGTTATATAAAAAGGTGATTTTATCTGTTTTAAATATTAAGAATAACGACTAGCAAACGTTTGCTTTTGCCACCTGGTCGGATAAAATGCCCGCTTTTACACCACGGGATTGCCTCTGATGTCTGTTAACACAGTCGAGTCAGAAAATGCGCAACCGATTGCGCAGACTCAAAACAGCGAACTGATTTACCGTCTTGAAGATTGTCCGCCGCTTCCTCAAACTCTTTTTGCCGCCTCTCAGCACCTGCTGGCAATGTTCGTCGCAGTCATCACGCCCGCGCTGTTAATCTGCCAGGCGCTTGGTTTACCGGCGCAGGACACTCAACACATTATCAGTATGTCGCTGTTTGCCTCCGGTGTGGCCTCCATTATTCAAATTAAAGCGTGGGGTCCGGTAGGTTCGGGTTTGCTGTCGATTCAGGGAACAAGCTTCAACTTTGTCGCTCCGCTGATTATGGGCGGTACGGCGCTGAAAACCGGGGGCGCGGATGTTCCCACCATGATGGCGGCGCTGTTCGGCACACTAATGCTGGCAAGCTGCACCGAAATGATTCTCTCCCGCGTACTGCATCTGGCGCGTCGTATCATTACCCCGCTGGTTTCCGGCGTGGTGGTGATGATTATCGGCCTGTCGCTGATTCAGGTCGGCCTGACGTCCATCGGCGGTGGTTATGCCGCGATGAACGACAACACCTTCGGCTCACCGAAAAACCTGCTGCTGGCGGGCGTCGTACTGGCATTGATCATTCTGCTTAACCGTCAGCGTAACCCCTACCTGCGGGTGGCTTCGCTGGTGATCGCCATGGCCGCAGGTTACGCGATGGCATGGTTTATGGGCATGTTGCCAGAAAATACCGCGCCGACCACGCAGGATGTCATCATGGTTCCCACGCCGTTGTATTACGGGCTGGGCATTGACTGGAATCTTCTGCTGCCGCTGATGTTGGTCTTTATGATCACCTCACTGGAAACCATTGGCGATATTACCGCCACCTCCGATGTTTCTGAGCAACCTGTTTCCGGTCCTCTGTACATGAAGCGCCTGAAAGGCGGAGTGCTGGCTAACGGTCTGAATTCGTTTGTCTCTGCGGTGTTTAACACCTTCCCGAACTCTTGCTTCGGTCAAAACAACGGTGTGATCCAATTGACGGGCGTTGCCAGCCGCTATGTTGGCTTTGTGGTTGCGTTGATGCTGATTGTACTGGGCCTGTTCCCGGCAGTAAGCGGTTTTGTACAACACATTCCAGAACCCGTGCTCGGCGGGGCGACCCTAGTGATGTTCGGCACCATCGCCGCCTCTGGGGTGCGTATCGTGTCGCGCGAACCGTTGAACCGTCGCGCAATCCTGATTATCGCCCTGTCACTGGCGGTCGGACTGGGCGTTTCCCAACAGCCGCTGATCCTGCAATTTGCGCCGGACTGGGTGAAAAACCTGCTCTCCTCCGGGATCGCTGCGGGCGGTATCACCGCAATCGTGCTGAACCTGATTTTCCCACCCGAAAAGCCGTAAGCGGAATGTGGCGGTGATCGACAATCGCCGCCACTGCAACGCTCTTTCACGATTCCCGCCTTGAGGATTACGCCTAAATCGTGCATAACTCAGTTATGTGCACTTCGCGGGATGGAAGACCATGAAAATTATTGGAAAGCTGCTTCTCTACGTGCTGATCGCCTTTTTGGTGGTGATTCTCGGTTTCTATTTTCTGCTGCAAACCCGCTGGGGAGCTGAGCGCGTCAGCAGCTGGATCTCTGAAAATAGCGGCTACCACGTAGCCTTTGATTCGATGGACCATCGTTTTTCCTCCCCTTCCCACATCCTGCTGGAGAACGTTACCTTTGGCCGGGATGGTCAGCCCGCCACGTTAGTCGCAAAAACTGTGGATATCGGGCTCAGTAGCCGCCAACTGACC
This sequence comes from Citrobacter sp. Awk 4, assembly GCF_028069725.1. Lineage (GTDB taxonomy): Bacteria > Pseudomonadota > Gammaproteobacteria > Enterobacterales > Enterobacteriaceae > Citrobacter_D. Next base: position 5,848 of record NZ_JANEWG010000049.1, on the reverse strand, counting down.
GATCCCCGACATGTTGACACCATCCTGCTGAAAGACGGGACCCTGAATATCTCCTCGCAAACAGCGCCACTTCCCTTCCAGGCCGATCGCCTGGTGTTGCGTGATATGGCGTTCAACAGTCCTGGCAGTGAGTGGAATCTGAGCGCGCAACGGGTGGACGGTGGCGTGATCCCCTGGGATCCTGAAGCAGGCCGGGTACTTGGCAGCAAAGCACAGATTCAGCTCAGTGCAGGTTCGCTAACGCTGAACGACGTTCCCGCCACTAACGTGCTGATTGAAGGCAGCATCGATAAAGAACAAGTGACACTGAGCAACATTGGCGCAGATGTCGCACGTGGCGCATTAACCGGCGTGGCGCGACGAAATGCGGACGGCAGTTGGATTGTTGAGAGCCTTCGTCTGAACGACATCCGCTTACAAAGCGACAAGTCGCTGGCGGAATTCTTTTCACCGCTCACCCGCATTCCTTCCCTACAGCTTGGCCGCCTTGAGGTAACAGACGCGCGTCTGCAAGGTCCGGACTGGGCAGTAACCGATCTTGATCTCAGCTTGCGCAACCTGACCTTCAGCAAAGATGACTGGCAGACGCAGGAGGGCAAATTGTCGATGAATGCCAGCGAGTTTATCTACGGTTCGCTGCATCTCTTTGATCCCATCCTGAATGCGGAATTCTCCCCGCAAGGCATCGCACTACGCCAGTTCACCACCCGCTGGGAAGGCGGCATGATCCGCACATCCGGCCACTGGCTGCGTTCCGACAAAGCACTGGTTCTCGACGATACAGCCATTGCCGGGCTGGAATACACCTTGCCGGCAAACTGGAAACAGTTGTGGATGAAACCCTTGCCGGGCTGGCTCAACAGTCTGACGCTGAAGAAATTCAGCGCCAGCCGCAATCTGGTGATTGATGTTGATCCGACTTTCCCGTGGCAGCTCACCGCGCTGGACAGCTACGGCGCGAACCTGGGGCTGGTACAGGACCATCAGTGGGGCGTGTGGAGCGGGAACGCCACATTCAACGCCGCGGTGGGTACATTTAATCGCGTTGATGTACGCCGCCCCTCTCTGGCGCTGACGGCAAACAGCAGTACGATTAACATCAGCGAACTGAGTGGCTACACCGAGAGAGGATTGCTGGAAGCCACCGCCAGCGTTTCACAGCTGCCACCACGCCAGACCCAGATAAGCCTGAACGGGCGAGGGGTTCCTGTGAACATCCTGCAGCCGTGGGGCTGGCCAGCGCTGCCGATTTCTGGCGATGGCAATATCCAGCTCACCGCCAGCGGCACTGTTCAGGCCGATACACCGCTGAAACCCACGGTGAACGGCCAGTTACACGCGCTGAATGCAGAGAAACAGCAAGTAGAGCAGACGATGACGGGGGGCGTAGTGTCGACCGTTTCGGCTGTGGTTCCCGCTGCGGCGCCCTCCTCCCCTCAACTGTGAAACACAGGCCCGGTAAGCGCAGCGCCACCGGGTAATTTTAGACTCAAGCGCCAACAAAAACGCCGGGTGGCGGCTTCGCCTTACCCGGCCTACAAATCAAACTCCGGCACCATACACATCCTCTCGCCCCTTTGGGGAGAGGGGAACAGCATCACAGATGAATCACCAGCTCGTTTCCTGCCGCTTTCACCACCACACCCCGCTCGCTGCTGACATGTGAACCGCCTTTCACGCCGCTGATTTGCGGGGTGTTACGCAGACACAGCGTCCAGTCGCGCGCGTCGCCTTCGCCCGTTACCGTGAGTGTATTTTGGGTACGCTTCGCTTTTAGCGTGAAGATAACCGAACCGTCTGCGGCAGGGACTTCGCAGAACGCTTCGCGTCCCTCTTCCAGATGGAACAGCTGGAAAGCGGTACCTTCATGCCAGACGTAATCCGGCTTCTGGCTGTTGTTGCCGAGCGCCAGCAGCGTGTTGTCGCGAACGTAAACCGGGAGGCTCTGGAAATCGTGCTGCTGTTTATGCCAGCGGCTACCGTTCAGTTCATCGTTGTGCCACAGGTGCGTCCAGCGGCCTTCCGGCAGATAAAACTGCACGTCGCCCGCCTCGCTGAACACTGGCGCCACCATCACGGAATCCCCCAGCATGTACTGGCGGTCGAGGTAATCACAGGCCGGATCGTCCGGAAATTCCAGCATCATCGCGCGCAGCATCGGCGTACCGCACTCGCGGGCCAGCGCCGCCTGGCGGTACAGATACGGCATCATCCGGCATTTCAGTTGCGTAAAGTGGCGCACCACATCGCAGGATTCGTCGTCGTACGCCCACGGCACGCGGTAAGATTTGCTGCCATGCAGACGGCTGTGGCTGGAGAGCAAGCCAAACGCGCACCAGCGCTTGTAGACGTGCGCTGGCGCGGTATTTTCGAAGCCGCCAATATCATGGCTCCAGAACCCAAAACCTGAGAGACCGATAGACAACCCGCCGCGCAGACTTTCCGCCATCGATTCATAGTTGGCGTAGCAGTCGCCGCCCCAGTGAACCGGGAACTTTTGCGCACCGACGGACGCAGAACGCGCAAACAGTATCGCCTCTTCTTCACCGACGGTCTCTTTCAGCACGTTCCACACCAGCTCGTTGTAGATGTACGCATAATGGTTGTGCATTTTCTGCGGATCGGAACCATCAAACCACTGCACGTCAGTCGGGATGCGCTCGCCAAAGTCGGTTTTAAAACAGTCAACGCCGATATCCACCAGACCTTTCAGCTTGTCGGCGTACCATTGACAGGCATCCGGATTGGTGAAGTCATAAATCGCCAGCCCCGGCTGCCATTTATCCCATTGCCACAAGGAACCGTCCGGTCGCTTCAGCAGATAGCCTTTCTCTTTCAGTTCTTTGAATACCGGCGATTTCTGGCCGATGTACGGGTTAATCCACACACAGACCTTCAGCCCCTTTTCTTTCAGGCGGCGGATCATCCCTTCCGGGTCCGGGAAAGTCACCGGGTCCCACTCAAAATCGCACCACTGGAAGGCCTTCATCCAGAAGCAGTCAAAGTGGAAAACATGCAGCGGCAAGTCGCGCTCCGCCATGCCGTCGATGAAACTGTTGACCGTCGCTTCGTCGTAGTTGGTGGTGAACGAGGTGGTGAGCCACAGGCCAAACGACCACGCGGGTGGCAGCGCCGGACGGCCGGTAAACTGTGTATAGCGGTTGAGCACGTCTTTTGGCATCGGGCCGTCGATCACGAAATATTCCAGATATTCGCCTTCGACGCTGAACTGCACTTTCGAGACTTTCTCGGAGCCGACTTCAAAGGAGACGTTTTCCGGATGGTTCACCAACACGCCGTAGCCGCGGTTGGTCAGGTAGAACGGAATGTTTTTGTACGATTGTTCGGTGCTGGTGCCACCGTCGCGGTTCCAGGTTTCGACCGTCTGGCCGTTGCGCACCAGCGCGGTAAAACGCTCGCCCAGGCCGTATACCGTTTCGCCGACGCCCAAATCGAGGCGCTCAAACATGTAGTTGCTGTCGGTATTCCCGTCCTGCACATAACCATTGTTTTTCAGCTGACTGCCGGTGATGCGCTGCCCGTCGCGCAGGAAATCCAGCGCCCAGAACTCGCCTTTGGCGACGCGCACGCTCAGATTGCCGCTTTTGAGTTCGGCATAATCGGCGTTGTTTTCAATCTCAACCTTCACGTCTTGCAGCACGTTCAGCGGATAATGCGGACCGTTGTTCAGCGCCCCCTGGAAGTGTTCGATGCGTACACCGACGATGCCTTCTTGCGGCGAGAACAGGCGAACCGTGAACATCAATGTGTCGAGCTGCCAGGTGCGTTCACGCACGTCGCGCGGTGCCACGTACACTACCAGGTCGTTGCCCTGCTGCTCCACATCGAAGACCTGAACCGGATACGTCACATTCAGACCCGGCTGAATCAGCCAGTTTCCGTCACTGATTTTCATACTCTTATCCTCTTAGTTCCGTAATTCTTTGCTGACCGGCAGGGTTTCAAACGCCTGCTGATTGCGGCGCGCGCCTTGCGCCAGCTCGCCCATAATTTTGGTCAGGAATGGCGTTTTCAGCGTGTAATAGCGTTTGGCAATAATGGCGCTCAGCACATAGCAAGCGGCAGGCGCCAGCGTAAACAGGCCGATAATGATGCTGAGGGTGGCGCTGTTCTGAGTTTTGGCTGCGGCATCGTAGCCACCGCCTGCCAGCATCCAGCCGATGAGCGCACCGCCCAGCGCCAGGCCCAGCTTCAGCACGAACAGCGTGCCCGCGAAGCTGATGCCGGTCAGGCGTTTGCCGTTGGTCCATTCACCATAGTCGACGGTGTCGGACATCATGACCCACTGGATCGGTGTTACCAGCTGGTGCAGTACGCCAATCACGAAGATAAAGGCGAACATCAGGATTGTGGCCTGCATCGGCACGAAGAACATCGCCACGCTCACGACCGCCAGTGCGGCGTTGGTCCACCAGAAGATACTGACTTTGCATTTCCAGTCGGTGAGCGGTTTTGCCAGCGCGGAACCAATCAGGTTGCCGACGCAGTAAGTGGTGAGGAACGCGACGAAAATTTCCGGCGAGCCCATGATCCAGGTGCAGTAGTACATCATCGCGCCACCGCGCACGCAGACGGCAAGGATGTTGAGAATGGTGAGCACGCCGACGATGCGCCACTGGTCGTTTTGCCAGATGTCGCGCAAGTCTTCACGCATGGAGGTGGTGCTCGGCGGCACCTGGATGCGCTCTTTGGTAGTAAAGAAGCAGAACGCCAGCATCAGGAACGCCACCACGGAGAGCACCGCGATCCCGCCCTGGAAGCCGAACGCTTTGTCGTCGCCGCCAATCAGTTTCACCAGCGGCATCATCAGCACCGTGGAGAGCATGCCGCCCGCCGTCGCCAGCACAAAGCGCCAGGATTGCAGGGAGATGCGCTGCGTCGGGTCGTTGGTTATCACGCCGCCCAGCGCGCAGTACGGAATATTCACCACGGTATAGAGCAGGGTCAGCAGCGTGTAGGTCACGGCGGCATAAATCATTTTGCCGTTCAGGCTGAGATCCGGCGTGGTGTAGGCCAGCACGCAGACAATGCCGAACGGGATGGCGCCGAACAAAATCCACGGACGGAACTTGCCCCAGCGGCTGCGGGTACGGTCAGCAATCAGGCCCATGCAGGGGTCGGAAATGGCATCCAGCGCACGCGCCAGCAGGAACATGGTGCCGACGAAGCCAGCGGGAATACCAAAAATGTCGGTATAGAAAAACATCATGTACAACATGACGTTATCAAAAATGATGTGGCTGGCGGCGTCACCCATACCGTAGCCAATCTTCTCTTTAACGGATAACACTTCACTCTTCATCTGCTTATCCCTGGAGTTATGAGACCGGTTACAGACGTTGTAAATCATACTTGTGGGCGCGAGTATTCCGTTATTTTGTTATCAACTTACGATTCTTGTTTTCTGTGATCGGCGTAACGCTGGAGGAGAGGTGAAAATGTAACTCTTGGATTTTATAGGGATTTATATGAAACCGATCATAGTAAGACGAAACGGTACGGAAAAAAGTGTGATTAGTGATGTGGAAACGCCAGGAAGTAGCTATAATGCGCCCCGCCTCCATGTAGCAATCGAGGCGCGGAAGATCGTCATCTCCGGTGAGGTGGCTGGACTTCAAATCCAGTTGGGGCCGCCAGCGGTCCCGGGCAGGTTCGACTCCTGTGATCTTCCGCCAAAATGAAACTTTTTTCTTATCTTCATTTTTTACTTTCCCTCTCAAACATTTTTACCGCATACCCATCTGCAAAATGTAACCAACTGGCAAACAAAAAAACCAAAACCTGAGAGCATGCAAGATAAATATTTGGTTTGAAAATCATCCCAAAA
>NZ_JANEWG010000048.1 GCF_028069725.1 Citrobacter sp. Awk 4 | reverse complement strand
CAATACATATGATACTATTTCGTATGGCTGATGTTTGTATTCGATATTAATCGAACAGATGATGCAATTGAGTGGAAAGAAAATGAAAATTATGATTCGCAGTAGTGTCAGAAAAATGTCAATTATCTGTGTGGCGATCGCAAGTTTAACCGGTTGTGATCAACCTGGCGTATCTCAATCGAAAGTAGCTTATATAGATATCGCGAAGGTGTTGAGTGAGTCTTCTATAGGTAAACAGGAAGCTCAGCGTAATCAGGACGTCAGGAATGTCCTGGTAAAAGCGGATGCTGATGCAAAAGAAAAATATAAAGAAATGTCCCCAAAACAGCAGCAGCAAAGCAGCAGTGCGGATACGTTGGTTCTCAATCAATTATGGGCCGCAGAGCAACAGCACACGCGTGATCTGAGTGTGAAAGCAATCGCTGATGAGGCCGAAAAATATCGTGTAAACCAGAAATTAGATTATGTTTTGAATGGTGCGACGGTTGTCTCTGCTGATAAGAAAAATGATGTGACTCAGGCTATAATTAAACAGCTTGAGGGCAAAAAAGTGGACTATGGCGATCTACCGAAAATCAGCGTATCTGAAAACGTCAAAGAGACTGAGAATCCGACAGAAGCCCCTCAGGATGCGGGTGCAGAATCATCTGTTGAGCATTAATATAAATTGATATGTAACGGTGATAGCCATGAACAAAAAAATCGCATATGTTAATTTTGCAAAGATTATTACTGAATCTCCGGTTGGGGTTCAGGAACAAGAACGCCTTAACAAAGTAAAAGAAATACTGGTGGCGGCAGAGTTAGCTGCTCAACAAATCTATACCTCCATGTCAGAAGAAGACATACAAAGAAATCGTGCTGTAGATATCGCGAATATTAATCAGTCATGGCAGATTGAACAGCAAAATGCCCGTTCAATTAGCTTAAAAACGATAGTCGATGAAGTGGAAAATTACCGGAAAGATAAAAATCTGGATATGATCCTCAACGGTGAAATTGTGGTGTCCGCTGAATCTAAATTTGATGTTTCGGAAGAGATTATTGAAAGGTTAAAAGAGGTGTGTATTGAGTATGGCGAGATGCCGGGTTTTACGGTAAACCAAAATCTGGTTGAAGGTAAAACAAATGATGTCACTTCTTTATCTTAACATGGCGAGTGAGTTTCATTTATTAGTGGGAACAATTAAATTATTGCACTGACGAATGGCCTGGGGAGTTTAAACAGTTTTATAAACTTCTTATTTTTCAAAGGTGTCAATGCTGTTCTTCACTGATGCAAACCTGGTCTGGCAGTCATATCTGCTAAATAGATATCTGTCAGACCATTGTTAACTTAATTTATTATCATCGTATAATATCGTTGTTACTTCATAACCTTCCAGCCCAGGCTGACTCTCTGCTGATAAGATCACTGACTTTGTCGGGTGATGAATGACTTGATTTTGCCCGTTATAATTGCAAAATAACGTTCGGTAAAAGACCATGTGAAGATGCGTTTTTACCCACCGGGACGGAATGGGATAAACCATTTTCTGCTTACAGTTTAAAGTGTTAATCGCATTTGGGGTGGATTTATTAACAATACTACTAACAGAGTTGTAGTCCTGGATACCGAAACCACCGGTATGAACCAGATCGGCGCGCACTACGAAGGGCACAAGATTATTGAAATTGGTGCTGTCGAAGTGGTCAATCGCCGTCTGACGGGAAATAACTTCCACGTCTATCTTAAACCCGATCGGCTGGTGGACCCGGAAGCGTTTGGGGTACACGGTATTGCAGATGAATTTTTGCTCGATAAACCGATGTTTGCCGAGGTAGCCGATGAGTTCCTCGATTACATCCGGGGCGCTGAGCTGGTTATTCATAACGCATCGTTTGATATCGGCTTTATGGATTATGAGTTCAGTAAACTCAATCGCGACATCCCGAAAACGAACACCTTCTGCAAAGTGACTGATAGCCTGGCGCTGGCGAGGAAGATGTTTCCTGGCAAGCGTAACAGTCTTGATGCGTTGTGCTCACGCTATGAAATAGACAACAGCAAACGAACCCTGCACGGCGCATTGCTCGATGCCCAGATTCTGGCCGACGTTTATCTGATGATGACGGGCGGTCAAACGACGATGGCTTTTACGATGGAAGGGGAAAGTCAGCAGAAGCTGGGTGAGTCGGGGATCCAACGTATTGTTCGTCAGGCGGGTAGGTTACGCGTTGTTTTAGCGACTGATGAAGAGCTGGCGGCGCATGAGTCGCGTCTTGATCTTGTGCAGAAGAAGGGCGGAAGTTGTCTCTGGCGAGCCTAGTTCGCCGTTTTATGCGCTAAAAATAACCGTCTGGGTGATTTTTACAGCAAACGATTCAAAACGTGAGAAAAAGCGTTGACGAGATGCGGAGCAATCCGTAATATTCGCTTCGTTCCCAAGCGGAACAAACGCGGAGTGGTAGTTCAGTTGGTTAGAATACCTGCCTGTCACGCAGGGGGTCGCGGGTTCGAGTCCCGTCCATTCCGCCACTATTCAGAAGGCCTGAATCAGAAATGATTCAGGCCTTCGTCGTTTTCATTTTTGTAAAGTCAAAAAAAGCCCGCTACCTGGCGCAACGGGCTATCGGCATTATTCGCTCAGCGTCTGGGCAATTTCATTTTGTACCAGTTTACGCTGTTCCGGGGTTAATACTTTGTTCAGCTCAAAGTAGTATTTCACGCGGTAGTAGCGGGACTGCTGTTCAACACTGCCGATCGCATTCAGCTGTTTTTTAACTGCGGACTCATCCCATTTCCCGGAACGAATGACATTTATCAGTTCGCCGTCTTTAACGTCCTTCATGGAAATCTTGCTCACGTTGGCTTCCAGTTCGCTGTGCAACTTTTTAATTTGCTCGACCTGAGCGTCGGTCAGTTTAAGTTGTTGCACCACCGGATCCTGAGAAGGAACGGGAGTATCAGACACGTTCGATGCAAAAGTACTAAAAGAGGCACCGGCCAGCGCTGCAGCGACTAAGGTCATACGTACGAAATTCTTCATTATGCCATCCTGATAAAGAAATTATGAACTGCGCTTACCACTCGTAAACGACGAGTGAATATCTCGCTCAGGATACGTTGAAAGGTGGGGGGTGCCACGCGAATTTGTTTTACGGGAGGTTACTGAATGAAACAATCCCCGCTATGGAAAACGTTTTGCCATAGCGGAAGTGGTCAACGGATTTATTGCAGTGTGAACGGATCGGCGTCTTGCCACGCTGGGAATTTCTCCCGGTATTCCCGCAGCGTACTGAGCGATAACTCTGCATCAATGCGTGTCGCGTGATGGGGTTCAGCGGTGGCGATAACCTCACCCTGCGGGCTAATCACCCGACTGTCTCCGCGATAATGGTGGCCGTTGCCGTCAGTTCCCACCCGGTTACAGCCTGCAACATATGCCTGATTTTCAATCGCTCGCGCGGCCAGCAACGCCTGCCAGTGTAACGAACGCGGAGCAGGCCAGTTAGCCACAAACAACGCCAGATCGTAATCGTTGAGATTACGGGACCAAACCGGAAAACGCAGGTCGTAACAGACCAGCGGCAGGATACGCCAACCTCGCCAGTTCACGATTACGCGCTCAGTGCCTGATTCATAATGGTGATGTTCATCGGCCATGCGGAACAGATGGCGTTTATCGTAATGGTGAACGGTTCCTTGTGGCTCAACGAGTAAAAAGCGGTTAACCGGCCCGCGTTCTGACTGAAGCGCTGCGCTGCCTGCTATTAGCGCGTTGGTCTGCTCAGCTTTGGCGCGCATCCACCCAATGACGGCTTCCTGAGAGAGCGAGCGGGCTGCCGCTTCCATGGCAAAGCCCGTGGTAAACATCTCAGGTAATACGATGATGTCACGTCCGGCGATGGCTTCCAGTTGTCTGTCAAAGTGGCGCAAATTGGCAGGACCGTCCATCCAGACCAGAGAGTGTTGCAAAAGCGTGATTTTCAAACCGGGCACGATCGTCGTTCCTCGTTAAGCAGCATTTTTACACTGTAGCATGCGCTACGGTGAATAAGTGGCAATAAAAAAGCCCCGCGTAAAGCGGGGCTGGAAAGGTTAGCGGACGATTATGCGGCTTCGATTTTACGCACTTTCTCCGGCAACTTTACCGGCTTTGTTGCCAGCTCCTCAGGTTCAAAATCATCAACGTTAATACTGCGCAGACGACTTTCTTCGGCTTTGACCAGAATCGCCGCTTCATCTTTGTCAATCAACCCTTTCGCCAGTGCGTTATGCGCCAGCTCATCCAGACGGGTAAAGGACAGGTTTTTACCCAGTTCTTTGCAGATACGCTGGTGGATAGGGTCTGCGGCCATCACGTCCAGCAGCGCTTGTTCGAGTAAGCCGACCGGATTATGTTCGCTTGGCGTCAGATACTGACCACGACCAATGCGGGTACGGGTTGCGCTCGGCGTCTGCAGAATCTTCGCGACTTTATGATCCAGTTTGTCAGAAGGTGCATGGTAGTGGCGACCGGTCGGGAAGATCACCACGTTCAGTAAACCTGCCACTAAACGATTTGGGAAGTTTTGCAGCAGATCGTCCATCGCCTGTTCAGCCTGGTACAAAGCATCCTGGACGCCCCAGTGAACCAGCGGCAGGTCGGCTTCGTGACGACCCTCATCGTCATAACGCTTCAGTACGGCAGAGGCGAGATACAGCTGACTTAAAATATCACCCAGGCGTGCAGAGATTCGCTCACGACGTTTCAGACTACCGCCCAGCACCGCCATTGAGACATCGGAAAGCAGAGCCAGGTTGGCGCTCAGGCGGTTCAGATGCTGATAGTAACGCTTCGTGGCATCCCCTGTCGGCGTGTGGCTGGTCAGCCCGCGCGTCAGGCCCAGCCAGAAGCTGCGCACTTTATTGCTGCCGACATGACCAATGTGTTTAAACAACAACTTATCGAAGGCGTCGACATCATTTTTCTGCGCGGCTGTCATCTCTTCGAGGACGTAAGGATGGCAGCGAATGGCGCCTTGTCCGAAGATCATCATGCTGCGGGTCAGAATATTCGCGCCTTCAACGGTAATGGCGATAGGGGCGCCCTGATAAGCACGGGCCAGGAAGTTGCTTTCGCCCAGCATGATGCCTTTACCGCCAGTGATGTCCATTGCATCGACAATTGACTGCTGCCCACGGTGGGTACAGTGGTACTTCACAATGGCAGAGAGCACTGCGGGTTTTTCGCCCAGCATAATACCGTACGTAACCAACGATGCCGCCGCGTCCATCACGTAGGCATTGCCCGCAATACGCGCCAACGGTTCTTCAATCCCTTCCATTTTACCGATAGAAATTTTGAACTGACGGCGAATATGCGCGTAGGCACCGGTGGCCATCGCGACCGATTTTACCCCCCCGGTAGAGTTAGACGGCAGGGTAATGCCACGACCAACCGACAGACATTCCACCAGCATACGCCAGCCCTGACCGGCCATTTTCGGTCCACCAATGATGTAATCAATCGGGACGAAAATATCTTTTCCGCGTGTCGGGCCGTTCTGGAACGGAACGTTTAACGGGAAGTGACGACGACCGATTTCAACACCAGGGGTGGTGGTCGGGATCAGCGCACAGGTGATACCCAGATCTTCCTCACCGCCCAGCAGTTTTTCCGGGTCTGTGAGTTTAAACGCCAGACCCAGCACGGTGGCGATAGGCGCCAGCGTAATATAACGTTTGTTCCAGGTCAGGCGCATACCCAGCACCTGCTGCCCCTGCCATTCACCCATGCAAACTACACCGGTGTCTGGGATCGCACCGGCATCAGATCCGGCTTCCGGGCTGGTCAACGCAAAGCAAGGGATCTCCTGGCCCCGCGCCAGACGCGGCAGGTAATGATTTTTTTGCTCTTCAGTACCGTAATGTTGCAGCAGTTCGCCTGGGCCTAACGAGTTAGGGACACCCACGGTGATCGACAGGATCCCAGAGACACCAGAGAGTTTTTGCAGTACGCGAGATTGCGCATAGGCGGAGAACTCGAGGCCACCGTACTCTTTCTTGATGATCATCGCGAAGAAGCGATGTTCTTTCAGATAGGCCCACAGCTCAGGAGGAAGATCGGCCAGTTCATGGGTGATCTGAAAATCGTTCGCCATGCGACAGGCTTCTTCCACTGGACCATCAATGAACGCCTGCTCTTCTGCCGTTAAATGAGGCTGCGGATAGTTGTGCAGTTTTTTCCAGTCGGGTTTGCCCTGGAATAAATCGCCTTCCCACCAGGTCGTACCCGCGTCGATTGCTTCTTTCTCGGTGCGTGACATCGGCGGCATGACTTTACGAAAACCGCGAAACACCGGGGCTGAAATCATCGATTTACGCATCGGCGTAAAATTAAACGGTACGAGGATAATGGCCAGAGGAACCAGCAGCCAGACCGACCACAGGCCAGCGACGCCAAGCGCGGCTGTCCAGGCGAGCAGGATAAGACTGCTGAGAAATAAGCTTACGCGGTGATAGAACAGTACACCGAGCAGAACAACTGTTGCGAGAATACTCAAAATCATCATAACGAAAAGCTCCCTTTCTTGTAGGAGGTCTGACCACTTGTGATGATATGGTTGTAGTGGATGTTATTTCTTTTAGCAATATGTTTACAAAATAATTACAACAAAGCTCACATTGTTGCCGTTTTCTCCGGCACAAAAAATCAAAAGGCAGGGGGCTTCCTGTGGCTTGTACTTCTCGCTTTCTGTGGTATCCGGTACACTGCATCCTGTCATTTACATTCATGCTGAAGGATATCCTCATGTACCAGGATCTTATTCGTAACGAACTGAACGAAGCGGCGGAAACGCTGGCTAATTTTTTAAAAGATGATGCCAATATTCACGCCATTCAGCGCGCGGCGGTCCTGCTGGCAGACAGTTTTAAAGCGGGCGGTAAGGTTCTTTCCTGTGGTAACGGCGGTTCCCATTGCGATGCAATGCATTTTGCTGAAGAGTTGACCGGCCGTTATCGTGAAAACCGTCCGGGTTATCCGGCCATTGCTATCTCTGATGTCAGCCATATCTCCTGCGTCAGTAACGATTTTGGTTACGACTATGTCTTCTCCCGCTATGTTGAAGCCGTTGGGCGCGAAGGTGACGTTCTGCTGGGGATCTCCACGTCAGGAAATTCAGGCAACGTGATCAAGGCGATTGCTGCGGCGCGTGAAAAGGGAATGAAAGTGATCACCCTGACCGGTAAAGACGGCGGAAAAATGGCAGGTAGTGCGGATATCGAAATTCGCGTACCGCATTTTGGCTATGCTGATCGTATCCAGGAAATCCATATCAAAGTTATCCATATCCTGATTCAGTTAATTGAAAAAGAGATGGTTAAGTAACTATACCCGTCATACTTCAAGCTGCAGGTGCGTTGGCTGCACTCAGAAACCCCAGTCACATAGTTATCTATGCTACTGGGGATTTCCTCCCTTGCCGCCTTCCTGCAACTCGAATTATTTAGGGTATAGCATATTGTTTTATCTGCCATTTTGAGTCCTGATTGGCTGCAACAATGACGCCTTCCGCTTCATTCTGGCGTTTTGTGGAGGTGAAGTATGTGCGAACTGCTCGGGATGAGCGCCAATGTGCCCACCGATATCTGCTTTAGTTTCACCGGACTGGTTCAGCGCGGTGGAGGAACCGGGCCGCATAAAGACGGCTGGGGAATTACCTTCTATGAGGGTAAAGGCTGCCGCACCTTCAAAGATCCGCAACCCAGCTTTAATTCTCCCATTGCTAAGCTGGTGCAAGACTACCCGATTAAATCGTGTTCCGTGATTGCGCATATTCGCCAGGCGAATCGTGGGGAAGTGGCGCTGGAAAATACCCACCCTTTTACGCGTGAGTTATGGGGACGAAACTGGAGTTATGCCCACAACGGGCAACTCACCGGGTATAAATCCCTGGAGACCGGTAATTTCCGTCCCATTGGCGAAACCGACAGCGAAAAGGCGTTTTGCTGGCTGTTACACAAACTGACCGCCCGCTACCCGCGCACGCCTGGCAATATGACGTCAGTCTTTAAATATATTGCCACGCTGGCAGGGGAATTACGCGAGAAGGGCGTCTTTAACATGCTGCTGTCAGACGGGCGTTATGTGATGGCGTTCTGTTCAACGAATTTATACTGGATCACGCGTCGTGCGCCGTTTGGCGTGGCAACGTTATTGGATCAGGACGTTGAAATCGACTTTAGCTCGGAAACCACACCGAATGATGTGGTCACCGTGATTGCCACCCAACCGCTGACAGGGAATGAAACCTGGCAAAAGATCATGCCAGGCGAATGGCGATTATTTTGTCTCGGGGAGCGCGTAGTTTGATGCCAGTTGCGGCTGAACCACTTCGTGACTCAACGGCTTACTGACCACGTAACGTCCATCGACAACTGAAACAGTCGGTGGCTTACGGGTTTGCTCAAAGTAATCGTATCCTGGTTTTAACTGCGCCCAGAAATCTTTGTAATAAGAATTTTTATGGCGCGCCATATTGGCATCGTTCATGCGGAATGGATAAATGCTGACCTGAACGCTGGACTGACCAAAGACCAGGGCGCCGGTGACAAACTGGAAAATCTCATCAATACCGCTATCGGTCATGGCATAACAGCCGACGGAAACGCAGGCACCGTGAATCATCAGATATTTCCCTTCATAACCATGAGCGCGGTCATAAGCATTGGGGAAACCGATATTGATAGCTTTGTAGAAGCGGCTGTCCGGTTTGAGCTGGTTGCGCTGGACGCTATAGAAGCCTTCTGGACTTTTGAAATCGCCCTGGCGTTGTTTAGGTCCTAAGCCACCGGAATAGTTACAAATTTTGTAGCTGTCGAGCAATTGATACTGTTCGCCCATCTTGACGTAGAGATCAAGGGTGCGCTCTTCTTTGAAGATCTGAATATAGACCGGCGACCCCATCAACTGCTGCTTATACTCTTTGCTGACTGGCATGGTCGGGCTGCTGCTGCTCAGCAAACCGGCGAATGAGACGCACGGAATCAAAAGCATCGCAATAAATAATGCGATTTTACGCATACTGCTTTTTCCTTGATAAAACGGTTACACATGCCAGAACGGCAAAAGAGTCCCCAAATCGGACTAATCTGGATTTGGAGCGCTCACATTAGCACCACTGAAGTTTTTCGCAAGTCTCTCGTGTAGCGTTTACAATTTCGGCTCCCTTTATATAAGGCATTAAAGGAAAGTTCAGTCGGAAACTGACGAATTTACTCTCTTTGTATTGCATATTTATACTGTATACTTAAACAGTAATATGTGGGGGGTGGGCAGATGCGCAAAATCATACATGTCGATATGGACTGTTTTTTCGCTGCGGTTGAAATGCGCGACAACCCTGCGCTGCGCGATATTCCGATTGCTATCGGCGGCAGTCGCGAACGCAGGGGGGTGATCAGTACCGCGAATTACCCGGCGCGGAAATTTGGTGTGCGTAGCGCCATGCCCACCGGAATGGCGCTTAAACTGTGTCCTCATCTCACGTTACTGCCGGGGCGCTATGAGGCCTATAAAGAAGCATCCCGCCAAATTCAGGCGATATTCTCGCGTTATACCTCGTTGATCGAACCGCTTTCGCTGGATGAGGCCTATCTGGATGTTACCGACAGCACTCACTGCCAGGGTTCCGCCACGCTGATAGCTCAGGAGATCCGTCAGACGATCTTTAATGAACTGCAATTGACGGCCTCTGCGGGAGTGGCCCCGGTGAAGTTTCTGGCAAAAATCGCCTCCGATCTCAATAAACCGAATGGGCAATATGTCATTGCTCCCGCAGATGTGCCTGCGTTTATCAAAACGTTGCCGCTGGCGAAAATTCCGGGAGTGGGGAAGGTGTCAGCCGCCAAACTGGAGTCGATGGGGCTACGCACCTGTGAGGATGTGCAGCACTACGATCTGGCGATGTTACTCAAACGCTTTGGCAAGTTTGGCCGGGTGTTGTGGGAGCGCAGTCAGGGTATTGATGAGCGGGATGTGAACAATGAACGGCTGCGTAAATCGGTCGGTGTTGAGCGCACGCTGGCGGAAGACATTCATGAATGGGCCGAGTGCGAGGCGATCATTGAACGGTTGTATCCTGAACTTGAACGACGTCTGACAAAAGTAAAACCGGATTTACTCATCGCCCGCCAGGGCATCAAATTAAAGTTTAATGATTTTCAGCAGACCACGCAGGAACATGTCTGGCCGCGGTTAAATAAAGACGATCTGATCGCCACGGCCAGAAAAACCTGGGATGAACGTCGGGGAGGGCGCGGCGTCCGGCTGGTCGGATTACACGTGACGCTGCTGGATCCGCAACTGGAAAGACAACTGCTGTTGGGGCTTTAGCAATGACAACTGACGTTCGTATTCGGGAATACCACCCTGACGACTTTGATATGCTGTGCGAAATTTTCCTCAGCGCTATCAAAGAGACCGCCAGTCGGGATTACTCGCCAGAACAGATAGTCGCGTGGGCGCAAATTGATGAGATCGCCTGGCGTCGGAAACTGCTGCAATCGGAGGGGCTGGTGGCCGTTTGCCAGCAAAAGGTGGTGGGATTCATCACCGCCCGGCATGATTACATTGATCTGCTCTTTGTTTTGCCAGGGGTACAGCGGATGGGCATCGCTACTCGCTTGCTGCAAAACCTGGAGCAACGGCATCCTGACACGGCTTTTTGGGTTGAGGCCAGCATTACCGCGAAACCGTTTTTTCTTGGGCAAGGTTATCAGAGAGTCAAAGAACAACAGGTAGAGGCGAGAGGAATGATGTTTACGAATTTCGTCATGCGAAAAGCGGCGAGGTGAATATTGCCCGGTAAGCTGAACCTACCGGGCGTGGGGTAACTTATTTCGTCGGAATCGCTTTCAGCAGTTCGGTCAGCAGGGTCCAGTAGTGACCCACGCTTTTGATGTGAACCTGTTCATCCGGGGAGTGCGGACCCGTAATGGTCGGCCCGATAGAAACCATGTCCATATCCGGGTACGGTTTCTTAAACAGGCCGCATTCCAGACCGGCGTGAATGATCTGGATGTTCGGCGTTTTGTTAAACAGACGCTGATAGGTTTCACGCACGAGGTGCATAACCGGGGAGTTTGCATCCGGCTGCCAGCCTGGGTAGCCACCTTTCGCCTGCGTTTTCGCGCCAGCCAGTTTACCCAAAGAATCCAGCATGCTCACCACGTAGTCTTTGCCGCTGTCGATCAGAGAACGGATCAGGCAGTGGATTTCCACGTTGTCGTCGGTCATGGTGACCACACCCACGTTCAGGGAGGTTTCGACAACACCTTTCGCCACGTCGGAATTACGGATCACGCCGTTTGGCGTAGCGTTCAACAGACGGATGAAGCCATCGCGAGAGGTGGTGGTCAGCGCCGCTTTCTCATTGGCGACGGCATCCAGCAGAACAACCAGATTTTTCTCTTTTGCCGCCAGTTCGTTTTTCAGGATTTCCTGGTAAGTGTTTGCCAGGGCTTTCAGGGCATCGACTTTATCAGCAGCAACGGCAACGGTAGCAAAGGCTTCACGCGGGATAGCGTTACGCAGAGTACCGCCGTTGAAATCGACCAGACGCAGATCTAACTCTTCAGCATGACCCGCCAGGAAGCGAACCAGCAACTTATTCGCGTTACCAAGACCGACGTGGATTTCGCCGCCGGAGTGGCCGCCTTTCAGCCCTTTCAGGGTCAGTTTGAAGCTCTGGAAACCTGCGGGTACTGCTTCACGGGTCAGTGGCAGGTTAGAGGTGAAGTCGATACCACCGGCGCATCCCATGTAGATCTCACCTTCTTCTTCGGAGTCGGTGTTGATCAGAATGTCCGCCTGCAGCCAATTTGCCTGGAGGCCAAAAGCGCCATCCATACCTGCTTCTTCGGTCATGGTCAGCAGCACTTCCAGCGGGCCGTGTACCACGGAATCATCGGCAAGCACCGCCAGCGCGGAAGCCATACCAATGCCGTTATCTGCCCCAAGCGTAGTGCCGCGCGCTTTCACCCATTCGCCGTCGATATAAGGCTGGATAGGATCTTTGGCGAAGTCGTGTACGGTGTCGTTGTTTTTCTGCGGCACCATATCGAGGTGCGCCTGCAGGACGACCGGTTTGCGATTTTCCATTCCTGCGGTAGCAGGTTTGCGAATCAGGATATTCCCGACCTGGTCGCGCTCTACGTGGAAGCCTTTCTCGTTTGCCCAGCCGACAATGTGCTCAGCGAGTTGTTCTTCATGATAAGAAGGATGAGGAATAGAACAAATTTTTGCAAAAATATCCCACAACGGTTGTGGAGATAATTGAGACAGTTCAGACACGATGAGTCTCCTTGGCGATGTCCTGCAAAACTTTCTTGCAGGCCACAGGGTTAGCAGAATAAAAAACACCACAAGTCAGGCTTGCGAGATGCAATTGAGAATAACACTTTATCCAGCGGCGGGTAGTAGAAAGCACGTAAAAGAGGGACGGATTCCGCTAAAGGCTGGTTTTTAGCGCGTCAGATCTCTATAATCTCGCGCAACCTATTTCCCCCTCGAACACTTTTTAAGCCGTATATAAACAGGCTGGGACACTTCACATGAGCGAAAAATACGTCGTCACCTGGGACATGTTGCAGATTCACGCACGCAAACTGGCAAGCCGCCTGATGCCTTCTGAACAATGGAAAGGCATTATTGCCGTTAGCCGTGGTGGTCTGGTACCCGGCGCACTGCTGGCGCGTGAGTTGGGTATTCGCCATGTCGATACCGTTTGCATTTCCAGCTATGACCACGACAACCAGCGCGAGCTAAAAGTGCTGAAACGTGCGGAAGGCGACGGCGAAGGTTTCATCGTGATCGATGACCTGGTCGATACCGGCGGCACTGCCGTGGCGGTGCGTGAAATGTATCCAAAGGCACATTTTGTCACTATCTTCGCGAAACCTGCTGGTCGTCCGCTGGTGAACGATTATGTAGTTGATATTCCTCAGGATACCTGGATTGAGCAACCGTGGGATATGGGCGTTGTGTTCATTCCGCCGATTTCTGGTCGCTAATCCCTGACATTTTCAGCGCCCGGTTATGCCGGGCGTTGTTCTTTTTACTCACACACGCGTTACAATAGGCCTCAGTAAGTACCTATGGAGGCTGCACGAATGTCACAGGCTAACCTCAGCGAAACCCTGTTTAAACCCCGCTTCAAACACCCTGAAACGTCAACGCTTGTCCGTCGATTTAACAACGGAGCGCCGTCGCCTGTGCAGTCCACGCTGGATGGTAAAACCATTCCACACTGGTATCGCATGATCAACCGTCTGATGTGGATCTGGCGCGGTGTTGATCCGCGTGAAATCCTGGAAGTGCAGGCTCGCATTGTGATGAGCGAAGCGGAGCGAACGGACAAGGAGTTGTACGACACGGTCATCGGCTATCGTGGTGGCAACTGGATCTATGAATGGGCAAAACAGGCGATGGACTGGCAGCAAAAGGCCAGCCAGGAACAAGACGCGCAGCTCAGCGGTCGCCACTGGTTGCATGCGGCCACCTTATACAATATTGCCGCCTATCCGCATTTGAAAGGTGACGATCTGGCGGAGCAGGCTCAGGCTCTGGCGAACCGAGCCTATGAAGAGGCCGCGCAAAGATTACCCGGTAGATTACGTGAAATGGAATTTGCCGTGCCCGGCGGCGCGCCGGTTACGGGCTTTTTGCATATGCCAAAAGGCGAAGGTCCGTTCCCTACGGTACTGATGTGTGGGGGCCTTGATGCCATGCAAACCGACTATTACACGTTGTATGAACGCTATTTTGCGCCGCGCGGCATCGCCATGTTGACGCTGGATATGCCCTCGGTTGGCTTCTCCTCAAAATGGAAATTGACCCAGGACTCCAGCCAATTGCATCAGCATGTCCTGAGAGCGTTGCCTGACGTTGCCTGGGTGGATCACACCCGCGTGGCGGCATTTGGTTTTCGCTTTGGCGCTAACGTCGCGGTACGCCTGGCCTATCTCGAAGCGCCTCGTCTGAAAGCGGTGGCGTGTCTGGGACCCGTGGTGCACGCGCTGTTAAGCGATCCGCAACGGCAGGGCGCAGTACCGGAAATGTATCTTGACGTTCTGGCCAGCCGCCTGGGGATGCATGATGCGTCCGATGAGGCGCTGCGGGTCGAACTTAATCGCTACTCCCTGAAAGTTCAGGGATTGTTGGGAAGACGTTGTTCTACGCCGATGTTATCGGGCTTCTGGAAAAACGATCCGTTTAGCCCGGAAGAGGAGTCGCGCTTAATCACATCTTCATCTTCGGACGGTAAGTTAATGGAGATCCCGTTTAATCCGGTGTATCGCAATTTTGACAAAGCTCTGAAAGAAATTGCTGAGTGGATCAATCAGAGATTGTGTTAAGAGATTGCTAAATTTTATCGATTTGGTAAAACAGTTGCTTCACCTAAGGAGATCGCAATGACGTTACCGAGTGGACACCCGAAAAGTAGGTTGATCAAGAAATTCACCGCGCTCGGCCCTTACATCCGTGAAGGGCAGTGCGAAGATAATCGATTTTTTTTCGATTGCCTGGCAGTTTGCGTCAACGTGAAACCCGCGCCTGAAAAGCGTGAGTTTTGGGGATGGTGGATGGAACTGGAAGCGCAAGAGAAGCGCTTTACTTACAGCTACCAGTTTGGTCTGTTTGACAAAGACGGTAACTGGACTGCCGTAGCCATAAAAGAGACTGAAGTCGTAGACCGACTGGAATACACCTTACGCGAGTTTCATGAGAAATTGCGAGAGTTGCTGAAGTCTTTAAATCTGGCGCTGGAACCCGCTGAGAACTTTAAAGAACCGGTTAAATTATCAGCGTAATAGATATTGTGCCGGATGGCTTAACACCGCCATCCGGCCAACGCATCAGAATTGGTAGGTCATCCCCACGGCAACGATATCATCGTTGTTGATCGCGAGCTTATTGTCGCTGTCCAGTTGGTTGATTTTATAATCAACAAAGGCAGACATATTTTTGTTGAAGTAATATGTGGCGCCCACATCGATATAATTCACCAGATCTTCATCGCCCACACCCTCAATATCTTTACCCTTTGACAGGACATATCCCAGTGACGGGCGCAGACCAAAGTCAAATTGATACTGGGCAACGACTTCAAAGTTTTGTGTCTTATTCGCAAAACCACCCGAAATAGGCGTCATATTGCGGGTTTCAGAATAGAAGGTCGCCAGATAAATATCGTTGGCATCATATTTTAAGCCAGTCGCCCAGGCTTCTGCTTTATCACCTGTGCCCCGGCTTTGCAGATTTTGCTCATTAGTACGGTCAGAGTTGGTATACGCGCCGCTGATCGCGAAATCACTGCCGCCGAAATCATAGGTCAGAGAGGTGCCAAAACCGTCGCCATTCTGTTTTTTCACATCACGGTCTTCATTTTTTCCCTGATATTGCAGTGTGATATCAAGGCCATCGATAACGCCGAAGAAGTCGGTATTCCTGTACGTCGCCAGACCACTGGCGCGCTTGGTCATAAAGTTATCGGTCTGCGCGGAAGAGTCACCGCCAAATTCCGGGAACATATCTGTCCAGGCTTCGACATCATACAGCGCGCCAAGATTACGACCGTAATCAAAGGAACCCATATTATTTAATTTCAAACCTGCGAAGGCCAGACGCGTTTTTTGTTGTGATGAATCGCTTTCTGCTTTGTTGGCGGCAAATTCAGCTTCCCAGCGACCATAACCGGTCAGTTGGTCATTAATTTGCGTTTCGCCTTTAAACCCAAAACGCACATAGCTTTGGTCGCCATCTTTACTGTCATTGTCGCTCATATAGTGCATCGCTTTCACTTTGCCATATACATCCAGTTTATTTCCGTCTTTGTTAAAGACTTCTGCTGCGTGTACGGATGCTGATGCAACAATACTCATCACCATTAATGCCAGAGAACTCTTTTTCATTTTCTTTCCTGATTTAAATAACGTGCCAAAATACGCTGGGTGCGATCCCCGAGAAAAAACAGGAGGATTTTTAACGTTTAGCAATGAAGGTTTTATGACAAACTAAGACTATTTTTAAAAAAGCGTGATTTATTATTGCAGTAATAAAAACGTCAAAAATTGCCGCTACGCTTGCTGATCCTGCTCAACAAAGTCTCATGCTTTGTACTCTGGTTATTGGCAACCGCCGCCAGTCCTGCTAAAACGTTCGTTTGATATCATTTTTCCCACTTTGAACGGCAGAGAATCATGAGTGACAGTCAGACGCTGGTGGTAAAACTTGGCACCAGTGTGCTAACGGGCGGATCGCGCCGCCTGAACCGTGCCCATATCGTTGAACTTGTTCGCCAATGTGCGCAGCTACATGCCGCAGGGCATCGCATTGTTATCGTTACCTCGGGAGCGATTGCCGCCGGGCGTGAGCATCTTGGTTATCCTGAGCTTCCGGCGACCATTGCGTCTAAACAGCTGCTGGCAGCGGTAGGGCAGAGTCGACTGATCCAGCTTTGGGAACAGCTATTTTCTATTTATGGCATTCATGTCGGGCAGATGCTGCTGACGCGCGCAGATATGGAAGACCGTGAGCGTTTTCTTAACGCCCGCGACACGCTGCGTGCGTTGCTGGACAACAATATCGTCCCGGTTATTAATGAAAACGATGCGGTGGCTACCGCTGAAATTAAAGTCGGCGATAATGACAATCTTTCTGCGCTGGCTGCGATTTTGGCCGGTGCCGATAAACTGCTGCTACTGACCGATCAGCAGGGGCTGTTCACTGCCGATCCGCGCACCAACCCGCAAGCTGAGTTAATCAAAGACGTTTACGGTATTGATGACGCTCTGCGTTCTATTGCCGGAGACAGCGTTTCCGGCCTCGGGACTGGCGGTATGGGCACGAAGCTACAGGCGGCGGATGTGGCCTGCCGCGCGGGCATTGACACGATCATTGCCGCAGGCAGCAAACCGGGTGTGATTGGCGATGTGATGGAAGGCGTTTCCGTCGGCACACGCTTCCACGCGCAGGCCTCTCCACTGGAGAACCGTAAGCGCTGGATCTTTGGTGCGCCGCCCGCCGGTGAAATTACCGTTGATGAAGGCGCCTCCTCGGCGATTCTGGAACGCGGCAGCTCGTTATTGCCAAAAGGTATTAAAAGCGTGACAGGTAACTTCTCGCGTGGTGAAGTGATCCGTATCTGCAATCTGGAAGGGCGTGATATCGCCCACGGTGTGAGCCGCTATAACAGCGACGCGCTGCGCCGTATTGCGGGTCACCACTCTCAACAGATTGACGCTATTCTTGGCTATGAATATGGCCCGGTTGCCGTCCATCGCGATGACATGATCACCCGTTAAGGAGTCGACGTATGCTGGAACAAATGGGTATTGCTGCCAAAGCAGCGTCGTAT
The DNA here is from genome assembly GCF_028069725.1 of Citrobacter sp. Awk 4. Taxonomy (GTDB): domain Bacteria; phylum Pseudomonadota; class Gammaproteobacteria; order Enterobacterales; family Enterobacteriaceae; genus Citrobacter_D. The sequence continues at coordinate 13,492 of NZ_JANEWG010000048.1, read as the reverse complement.
AAGCTGGCGCTGCTTTCCAGCCGTGAAAAAAACCGCGTGCTGGAAAAAATTGCCGATGAACTGGAAGCGCAAACTGAAAGCATTCTGAGTGCGAATGCGCAGGACGTTGCCCAGGCGCGCGAAAATGGCCTCAGTGAAGCCATGCTGGATCGTCTGGCGTTAACGCCTGCACGCCTGAAATCTATCGCCGATGACGTTCGTCAGGTCTGTCATCTTTCCGATCCGGTCGGACAGGTGATCGACGGTGGTTTGCTGGACAGCGGCCTGCGTCTGGAGCGTCGTCGGGTACCGCTGGGCGTCATTGGTGTTATTTACGAAGCGCGTCCTAACGTCACCGTGGATGTGGCGTCTCTGTGCCTGAAAACAGGCAATGCCGCGATTCTGCGCGGCGGGAAAGAGACATATCGCACCAACGCGGCAACGGTAAAGGTGATTCAGCAGGCATTAAAAGCCTGCGGTCTGCCAGAAGCTGCGGTTCAGGCGATCGAAAGCCCGGATCGTGCGCTGGTGAACGAAATGCTGCGCATGGATAAATATATCGACATGCTGATCCCGCGTGGCGGTGCTGGGCTGCACAAACTGTGTCGTGAACAGGCGACGATCCCGGTGATCACTGGCGGGATTGGCGTATGCCATATCTATGTTGATGACAGCGCGGAGATTGCTCCGGCGCTGAAGATCATCGTCAACGCCAAGACCCAGCGCCCGAGCACCTGTAACACGGTAGAGACGCTGCTGGTGCATCAGGATATCGCGGAGCGTTTTCTGCCTGCGCTGAGCCAACAGATGGCGGAGAGCGGTGTTACGCTGCACGCTGATGCTGCGGCACTGGCATTGCTGAAAGCGGGGCCGGCGAACGTGGTGGCGGTGAAAGCGCAAGAGTACGACGACGAGTTTTTGTCGCTGGACCTGAATGTCAAAATCGTAACTGATCTCGATGATGCCATTGCTCATATTCGTGAACATGGTACGCAACACTCCGATGCCATTTTGACGCGTACACTGCGCAACGCCGATCGTTTCATCAACGAAGTGGATTCATCAGCCGTGTACGTCAACGCCTCGACACGCTTTACCGATGGCGGACAGTTTGGACTTGGCGCGGAAGTGGCCGTGAGCACGCAAAAATTACACGCACGCGGTCCGATGGGACTGGAAGCACTGACCACTTACAAGTGGATTGGCATTGGTGACGACACCATTCGTGCATAAATGATACCGGGTGATGCAAAAATAGGCGTTTGATTCACAAGGCCATTGACGCATCGCCCGGTTAGTTTTAACCTTCTACCCCGTGTTCACACTTGTGGACATGTCCTCATCAGGGCCGATATAGCTCAGTTGGTAGAGCAGCGCATTCGTAATGCGAAGGTCGTAGGTTCGACTCCTATTATCGGCACCATCTAAGAAAATCAATCACTTAGCGTAAAAAATCTAACGGATTGTATCTTCAATTATCATTCTTGATAACACTTGGTAAACGCCTTTGCGTTGTATCGGCTCAAGGATTGTACAACGTAATGGCGGGTAGTTACCAGGCTCAAGCCCGAACAGCATTAGAAATTTTGCCATCCCTTGAAGCTGAAAGAGTTGCCGGACTCTCTAAACACATCACTTGAACCCTTAGCGATACGTTCCGCGCTTCGTGCGGCGCTCAATGATGCTACACGTCGAGATGACGTTGCAGAGAATAAACAGGCGTAATGTTGGGAAGACTAACCGGATCGGGAAAGAATCCGGCTCTGCCACGGTTTCGATCACCGGAGTATAACGATCACCTGATAAGAGAACGTGCTAAGGCTTTATCCTCCCTGCGAAGGGATTACACCCTGCGGAAGCGCTACGCGCCGCCTTTTCTTATGTGCCCAACACGGCACGTAATGGTCATCTATTATCTGCACCATTGTAACTTTCGTTGTACTGTCTCTCTACTGTACGTTGAACGCTGGCATATTCAGCGGAGGGGATAACATGTCAAAAGCTAACTCACAAGCAGCCACGAAGCGTAACAACCGAAAGATACACGCTCGTAAATTCCTGGCTACGCCGGAGGGTAAATTATGGTTAGAACGCAAGACAATCGAAGAAGCTGAAATGAAGCTGGTTTCAGAGGCGAGGAAATTTATATGAAGGGGGGAGGGCATATTTCTTGTAGGATGTGCCCCCATTCCTCAACTTTTTTGTGCTTCCGCCGCGATTCTTACTCCACAAAGAAAATCACCAAGACCAGCCCCAACACTGGTTCCATCAGCCACATAATCACCTTTAAAAGCTAAACTTCCGTCCATATAGAAAAATTTTATTTCACCATATCCATTGTCGCAATCTGTGTTTTTCATACTAATTTTGTAATATTCAACTTTTTTATCTGTTTTTTCATACATGAACAAAGCAGATGAATCACCTTTTACATTTCTAAACGTGCCTTTCTTGACTAAAAAAGCACCGTCTTTATTCGTCGTAACTTCAATCCAATTGTTTGAATTTTCAGCGAAGGCAACTTGTGTAGCAAAAAGCACCGACAAGCCCAGTAAAGTGATTTTCTTAACCATATGCACCAATCCATTTTTTACGAATTATCTTAATTTTATCCCTGTTTTAAAGAACGTACAACGATAAGTCAGTATGAAATTTAGTCACTGCTGAAAATTCGTATCCCAAAAAATAAGGGGGCAACCCGCCCCCCGAATCTTACTTCTTCAAGTCACCAGTACATTGATATTCCATAGTGACCATTGTTTCCATACATCCGCTTGAAGATGGTTGAGAACAAACAGAAGTTGAACCACCGAAAGGCTCAGCACCAGAATAGCCCCATGCAGCGCAACGTTGTGCTGCTGCTTGAGCGCCTTGCTGAACGTTCACTTTAGGGGATTCGAACATCCCGAAAGAGTAGCTCATTTTTACAGTCCCATCAGCCTTGCTACCACCAGTTGGAACCAGTTGTTTCTGTACAGCACACCCAGAGAGAAGCAGAGTTGAAGCCACTAACACCAATAAACCTTTACGAATATAAATCATCCTGAATGATTGTTTTATTTAGAAGCGCCTGCAATGTTAAAACATAATTTCAAGAATTTTAAGTGGATTCTGATTGTGATGTGATGAAGGTGGTGTGCGAATCCTTGTGGTATCTTCTCCACACTGGTATGCGCAGGGAATCGGCAGTAACATATTCTTCGAATCGATACGTACGTAGGAGAGGTTATGGCAGGAGTATTGGCAAGCACGGCGGCAGCTATAGGGATTCTTGATAAAGCGGTAAGCATCACTCAGAAGCTGGCAAATAACAGCGATGAACTGGACAAGGCTACGCTCAAACTTGAGTTAGCCAATCTAATGGTCGAACTTGCTAACGCCAAGATTGAAGCGATAACAACACAAACTCTACTTTTCGACGCGGAACAGAAAAATAAGCAGCTTGAAGATCAGCTGAAAGATAAATCGACATTTATCTTCAAGGATAATGTTTATTGGAAAGCTGGAGATGAAGTACCATTTTGTCCTCATTGTTATGAAACAAGCAATATCAAAAGACACATGCAACAGTTTGCTGTCACGAGGGGTCAAAACGCTTGGTACTGTAGTGTCTGCAAATTGAGTGTTCGATTCTCATAAATCCATTTCATTGATAATCCGGCTAACGGCTTGCTTGTCTAAGTCCAGATAGCGCCTGGTGTCAGTGATGTTGCTGTGATTAAGCACGGTCATAGCTAAAGCGATGTTGTTTGCTGAACGCTTGTAGATGGCATTCCCGCCAGCTTTGCGGAAACTGTGAGCCGATACAGTGCCATGAATACCGATAGCTTTAGCGGCCTCTGCGATCTGCTTGCTCACTTCTTCGCGTCGTACAGGCGCTTGCTTGTTCATTGATCGGTTACGCTGGCTTCTGAACACATGCACATCATGCGGATACTCAGCACGGCGACGAGCGATCATCTGCACCACTGGAGCCGGAAGGGTGAGGGCTTTACGCTTCCCAGTCTTCTGTTCTTCTATGTCTATCTCTCCGTTAATCACTTCGTCGAAGCGCAAAGCTACGGCATCCCCCACACGCAATACGGCGGCTTGCATCATTAACGTAACGTCAGCTATCAGGCTTTTGTTATGAGCGTTTAGCCATTCCCTGATCGCTTTAGCTTGCTGTTCGTCTAACACCACTGCTCTGTTCAATTTACCCTCCTTCAAGGTCACACATCTAAACCAATGAAATAAACATTATGATCAATTTCAGTGAGTTGCAAGGCAAGTGATCAAAAAATAATCGGTGTTGTGTGTGGTAGATGGCGCGATTGTGTCCAGGGTTCAGCGCGAACAAGCACATTCTCCTGTTCGAAATTCGCACAAACTGGAAATATCTTAGCAAAATCATAATGTTGAAAAGTCTAAACATCTGTTTGAACGTTGCCAAATCCTCAACTCTTCACGAAGAACAGCGGCAACAGCGGAACATCACACTACCAATGCTTGTGTGTGGTTTTTATCTATCTCATTGATTTAATGGTGATAAATGTAGAGTCGTTAGGCGAGGGCGGCGCTAACCTGCCTGTATGCACAGATTATGCGGAGTTTATGCACTTGCAACTGATTGCATGATGAAATGATTAGAATGCTAACCAACTGGCGGGTTTGGGCATGGAAAATCGATATTCAAATAAATTTGATAAAACATAAAAAGTCTTTAAGCAAATTGCACCTATCATAAAAGTGCTCATTGTGGACAATGATCGCTGTGAGCCGCACGGCGTAAGGCTTTCGTATAAGTGATGAAAGATACTTTGAAAGTGAGAAAGGCGCTCAGAGGGCGTTACAGGCGGGTTATTTAGAATAGATTAAGCATCGCTTTACCTGGGGTTTAGCGGGTATTTAGAATGTAATTAGCGTGGGATTTTTCCGGCGCTATGGAGGCGAGTATTCGCTATTAACACGTAATCAGGATTGATGGAGGGTTAATTCTCCATAAAGTGGACTGTACAATTTGGTATGCGCTGATCACGCGCATGAAAGTGACTTCTACAGAAAAGTATTGTTGAGAAGAAATTTTCCTGTAGAGATAATTTGTCATGCTCGCTTCGCTCACTGACACAAACCAACTACTAACTACCCTTAATTAAATTAAGGTTATTAATTATCTCTCTTATGTTCTCGTATTCCTCGAACATACATCTTTGTGCAGGATGAGCATGAGCAGATACTTTTTCATGCGACATTCACCCGCTGATCGCTGGTTCATTGTGAGCCTACGATCTCAACACATCAAAATTATGTAAAAGGGCTTATCATTAAAATGATGTGTTAACAGGTTCATTGTGCGATGTAGCGTAGCTACAAGATCGGCTCACTCGCATGAAGAGCCGGAAATGATACCCTTCCTTGAGAAGCCGTCTTATCCTATTATGAAAAAATTGTTGACGACAAACTTATTTTATGGTAGGTGGTTGACAAACGTTATTAAAATAGTGTATTATGGTAAGTATGAAGGGGAGAAAACCTTCTGAACTTTTCAGCCCTGGGCGGGGTAACTGCCTGGGGCTTTTTGCATCCAAAATCCGAAGGAGGTAGTTATTGAAGTATTTCAGTAGTGACCAGGTTTTTAATGATCTGGTGAGTGGTAAGGTGAAACGCCACGTTATTTACGCATCCATGCAAGCAGCAAAATCGAGGGAGTATACAGACCGAATGAAAATGTTCGCTGACGCTCTCGCCCGTTATGACCAACACCGTAAGGAAATTAACTAATGATGAACATTCGTTTTAGTCCAGAAGTTTACGAGGCGCTCCGTGAAGCCGCCACAATTAAAGGTGTAAGTATTCCGGCCCTGGTTAACTCCATTGTCAAACACACTATCCTACAAAAAGAGGAAACTGATGAAAGAAAAGAAACGCGTAGTAAAATTCGTTGATGCAATTTGCGGATCTGGAAAATCCACCACGTTACAGCACTACATCAAGTCAAGTTTATTAACAAATTCCGAAGCAATTCCCCCTCGTTTTCTTCTCGTGATGCCAACACATGAATTATGTGGGCAGGTGAGGGAAGAACTAAAAGACAGACGGGTGAAGAGTTTCCATGTGGACACCGAAACAGAAGCGGTAAGACACCTAATTTCCACCTTGGAATACGATTTCCAGCATTCGGTTATTATCTGTACACATCAATGTTTCATTCATTACTGCTATCGCGCAGCGCTTGAAACGGAACTTCAAAACCTTCTCCGTAATTTCAGTATCTTTGTTGATGAAATCCCTGATGCAATGTTTGGCGCTTACATCAAAGTGCAGCATACCAAACGGACGGAACAAAATTTCCCATTCCTGGATTGGCTGGAAGAGCGGGACGGATTGTTATTCCTGAGTGAGGATAAGCGTGAAGATTTCTACGACTATTGGCACGAAACAGAGGCGAATGGTGCTGAGTTAAAGCGCCTGCTCTGGGCGATTATGCAGGGTGCTGGACTTCTCTACGAAGAGAATAAACACCTGTTCGCCTTCACTGCTTCACCAATTATCAGATCTGTAGAATGGGCTGAACAACTCACACTCTTAGGTGCTGGCTCTTCTCGAAGTTTGTTTGTCTGGGCTGCTGAACATCTGACGAAATACGAAGTAGAGAAAGCTGGTGAAGATTTACAGCCGCCACTTGAAAGACGTAAACATAAGCGTGTACCGATCTCCCTGGTCGCCGTATGTGAAAACAGATGCACCCTGACAGCATTACAGAAGGTGTTTCACGAACATCTCCAGGAAATCATCCAGCGCGTGCCTGGTGAATTTATCTTCGCTACCAACAGAGATAAATCCCTGTGTCAGTTTACTACGATAGGGGATGAAATTCTTACCGATGCTTCCCGTGGTATCCGTGTTTCAATGGCTTCCTATGGCCTGAACCATTACCAGCACATACACAATGCTGTATTTCTCGGATGCAGTAATCTTGATAAAGATTTCCAAGGTAAATGGCGGCAGTATGCGGAGCTTAACGGCTGGAATGTTGAAGAATTTGAACAGAAGCAACGCTCCGCGATGAATTATGAAAGGTGCTACCAGTTTATTAGCCGTACATCTATCCGTAATGCTGACACTGATCACCCTCTGGTGTTCGTAGTACCGGATCTGGCAACAGCTGAATACATCAAAGAGCATTATTTCCCTGGAGCAAAGATTGAATGTCTGAAATTTGGGAAAGTGAGAAAGAAAGTTAAAGGTAACAACACCCGTAAAGAAGTACAGGAACACAAATCCAAAGGATTGACCCAAAGACAAACGGCTGAACTAATGAAGAAAGGGATCGCCACAATACAACGCCACTGGAACTAATCAGGAGGACTAATTGATACAATACATAAAATTGAACAACACAAACCAGATACAGATCAACGATAGCGGGAAGGGCGTTTATTATGCGCTTATCTGGTTCTGGAAGGGCAGAAAAACTAAAATTTCTTACGGAGAGCTATCTGATAAATCCAGTGTAAGTGATAACGGGATCAGATTCTGGCTTCGTGCGCTGCGCAACATTGGTGTGATCGATATCGACGATGAAAGCCATTATCTATCATTCACGCTGAAACACATCGAACGAGACAATGTAGAATTTATCTACTCTAATTTCTAAACACACAATAGGGAAACTTTTATGATCATCGCTATGTATTGGTTATTTGCATTTTACGCAGTATGGACATTAACGAGAAAACACGGAAGTTTCCCTCTACGAGGAATAAATGGGAAAAAAAGAGCGAAGTAACATTGTTAGAATCGGAAAAACAATAAGAGCTAATAAAAAGAAGTTCACCACCACGCTAAAAAATTATTCACGAGAATCTATTCCAGGCGAGTTAATAACCATAGTTCGAGAATATCCCGCAGTAGTACCAACCGGATCAGAGTTTGAACTATTGCAGGATGTTCTATCGTCAACGGACAACGTTTATTACAAGCCACGCCGCCGCCGTGAATACCAAGTTGATTCTTCAAATCTCCAGCATTGGCAAGTATTGGGTTTTCAACATTACGCCGATTATGTCGGCTATTCACAAACCAACGGCCTGAGTGGTCACACCGCCGATTTTGATTTTATTTTTCACGATGAAAAGGAAACACACGATTAATGGACACACAGACAACACAAACAAAAAGATTCGCGCAGCACGTTAAATGCTGCCAATGGTATTACGAAGAGATCGAAACAATCACCAATGATGCTTATCTGACAGATGAAGAGAAAATAACGGCGCTTGATGATTCACTTCAAGAATTACACGATAGTCTGATTATTCCGATGCTGGACGCAGCTACAGACGCATACCGCGAAGAAACGCCTGAGAGCCTCTCAGAGGCATTAAAATTGCTTGAGCTGTCAACGGTGGCATTGCATGGGATTATTGCCACAGTGGAGGCTACAGAAGCCTTACACACCGATCAGGACGTGCTCTGGGAAGTGTCACGAGTGGCAAGGCTGATTGTCGATTGTCAGCAGGATTTAGAAGCGTTGGTGCAGGGGATGACCGAAGAAGCTCAGGTTAGTGAAACTGAAAAAATTTAAATGAGAATGATAATTATTCTTGACATTCATAACGAAATCGGTTATACTAAAAATAAGGTGATATAAAACTCACTTCTCCGCTTCTTCTATGGGTTCCCTCCTTATAGATTTCCCTGGTAGCTCCAGGCGAGAGGATGGCTACGCAATTAGCCCTCTTCTCTAAAATCGTTACTTCTCTCTTACGGTATTGTTATGTGTCGTTTCACTTTCCTTGATATCGGTCTAACAAGGGGAGAGCGCTGCCCGTTCCGGGATGATCCGGGGATATATCCGGCGCTCTCATCCTTCCTATGAGAATACATTATTTTAGAGAAGAGCAATCCTGCTCTTTACTCCCATTCATTCCGTTAGGGTGAATGTAGTCAGACAATCTCGAAGATTTTTCTTTGTTACGTCTGGCATTCTCTTATTACTATCCAGTGGTGATATTGAGATTCCATTGATCACATCTGCCAGCGTGAAAGCAAATCACCTGATAGTGATCAGCGGGGTTTATCCTAAGACTCCCCCGCACCAATAAAGCCGACTGTAGCACGTTGGCTTTATTTTTATTCCGTTCATAACAAAATAAGTTAGGAGGAACGATATGTTCCTGATGAATTCCACGAAGCATATTAGCAAGCTGGCTGATGAAATAACATCTTATACGGATGAACAGCTTTCAGTCATTGCCAAATGTGCAGGGTGCTCAGTTGAAGAGTTGAAATCTTCACAGCAGACAATAACCAAAACCTTAAACACTCCTGCTAATCCGCTTGATGGATTACAGGCACGATTAAAAATATTAGCTCAAGGAAAATAATAATGCAGTTTGGACAGTTTCAAACATTAAACGGGGATAACTCCCACGCCAGATACAAGGTAATTGCCTATACAAGCGATCCCATTCTCCAGGACAAGCTGATCCGTGTGGAATCCAGTATTCCTGAATCTCTCATTGTTGGCGACCTCATAACCGCTACAGGCGCAAAAGCTGCCGCTCCCGGTGATATCGCTTACGTGGTGGTAGATCCAGCCAGCGCAGGAAGCAAAGCCTTTATTGTGGCTTCCCCTGTACACGTCATTCTATCCCTTGCGGGGATCGAATTTGGCTCTATGGACGAATCATTAGCTCAGGCACAGCTTGCAACGCTCGGCTTCACTTTCTCAGACTTCGACACTGTAGCGCTTCGCACTACGTAATAACCTCAAGGATAATAATAACAATGGCAAAAGATTTATTTAGTGGTGCTATCTTCGACAGCTTTTCAAGCCCGTTTACTTTCAGTACCCAACTTAATACTATCATTACCAATCTCGGATTATTCCGAGAGGAACACCACGCAGTTAATACAATTGCGCTGGAAAAGATAACCGATGTAAAAAATCTCGTGGCGAAGGAAAATAGCCCATACGCCCAATCAGATTGGTCGAGCGCCCAGCGTCCTGAGTTTACAAACGCTCTCTACCAGATGAAATTTTTCGGGATTCTGAACAGTGTCACGAGTTTAGATCTCCAGCAGTACGCCTCAAGAGGCATTAGTGATATTGCCGATCAGGTAAGTATTGCTCTGAGCGATTTCTCAGACTCACAATACAGTATGGCGAATAACGCCGTTGAAGTGGATTTGGTTAACGCTCTGCTTGGTCTGCGTGTTGATAGCGAGTTTGCCGGACAGGGCGATCTTGATTTCCTCGCTGGCGGTAGTCGCACAGAATACACCCTCGACGTGAGCGACACGGCGAACATCTTCGAGCAATTGAGCGAGATCACTCGTATTCAGAATGTGGCGCTTGGTGAAGGGCTGGCACAACAGAAACAAGGTGTTGTGATCCTGGCTGCTGGCGCTGCTGCTAAAGCACTTCGCTACCATCCTTCTATCAAAGATTTTATGGTGTACACGCTGAACGTTAACGCCAGCGACAACTTCTACACGCGAGTCGTAGACGAGAATCCGGCTTATGAAGTTTGGACTCTGAACGGTGTCACGGTGTGTGATATCTCTGGTTATAGTCTGATCACTGACAAAATCGGTGTGGACGGGTTCGCCGTCATTCCTCGTATGTCTGACAGTGCTAACGCGCTTGTTCTTCACACTGGGATCGGAGTGCGTCACCTGACATTAGGCAAAGAGGCCGCATTGCATCACCAATATGTGATTGCCGATGCTAAATGGCAGTTCCCATCTATTGCGACGGAATCCAGCTTCCTACCAATCAACAATATCCCTACGGCTATTGTATTCGGATCTCTGTCTGAGTAATCCCGATTAAAGAGAAAATCACGAGAGGGGGAGGGTGTAGAAATACGCTTTCCCCTTTTTCATTTGTAGAGGTAAATAATAATGGAACTAATCTTAAAGAGTGCCAAATCAGGCACAGTGAAAATAAACGATGCAACTGAGCTATTAACATTGGCTCAGATCTGCAAGATATACGGCGTGAGTTATAACGGAGTGCGCCAGCGTATGTACCAATACGGCGAATCCCCATCAAAGGCTATAGATTTCTTTATTGATAAACAAGGCGGTGGTGATGCTTGATATCAACGTCGCTTCAATTAAGACGACCGTTTCCTTTGTGGTGGACAAGCAAAGCATTGCAGAAGCAAAGAAAGCCGCCACTGACCTACAAAAATACTTCCAGAAAATAGCCGATCCGAAGATTCGTTTTCAGATGCAAAAACAGCGCCGCCAGAAAGTGCGTGAACAGGTTGCAGATGCTAAAGCGGCTACACCAAAAACGTCTAATGACGTGAAGCAACAGCGTATTGCAGAAAAAGCGGCGAAAGCGCAAGCCAGGGAAGCGGCTAAGATAGCCAAACGTAACGAGACAGCCGATCTGAAGCGACGATCCGCCATCCTTCAAATGAAAGGCATTGCTGGGAAGTATGGCCTTGACCCGCTCAAACAACTGGAATTTGCCCGTTTCGCCAAACAGCAGACAGAGCTATTCCGTACACAACAAATCTCGGCTCAAAAACTCTCGTATGAACTTCGTGAACGCATAGCGCTTATGCGCCGTGAGGCGGCTCTTCAAGCTAAAGTGACGGCTTCAACACAGGCACAAGCGGCAGCACTGAAACACGCTAAACGCACGGACTATGTAGGGGCTGCAAAGGGTATTCAAGAAAAAGGTATCAGCGGCATTATCGGCGGTGGTGCTGGGTTAATCGGGGCTACTGCTGCTTTTGCTGGCGGGGCTGGTGTCCTGTCTCGTATCCGTGACAAAGGGAATGAGAATCTGGAGCTGGTACGCATGAGCAATCTTGTTAAGACAAATCCTAATGCAATCAAGACGATGGTAGCATGGGGACAGCAACACGGTGTTGATTCAGCTAATACCTCAAAAGCCGTCGATAACATGAAAGATGTGCGTGAACGCCTCGCCATGACTGTTAACGATGCTCAAATGAAGAATGGCGAATGGAAGGGTGGGGATGGTGGCATTACGTCGATAATGAACAAATTTGGATGGAGTAAGGATCAGATTTCCAAGTTCCAAGATTCACCACTCGATTTTGTTCAAGCTACGGTGAATGAAGGGCAACGCCGTGGTATGTCACAGGCTCAGATTGGTACGCTGATTGAGAGTTTAGGTGATGACCTGATGCACTACACCGATATGTTCATGAACAACGGTGCAGAGTATAACAAGACGCTAAGAACTCTCATTGAGTCCGGTCAGACGCTGAACGACGAAATGATCAAGCAGGTTTATGAGTATGGCGATTTGAGTGTTGCTATGGGTAATCTGATGAATGGAATAGACAATCAGTTGTTTACAGGCTGGATGAAAGGCTTTGCCGATGGGGGCGACGATCTGGTAAGGAAAACCAAAATTATCACCGAAGCGGCGGGAATGCTTGGAGAGGGCTTAGGCAATCTCTCGAAAGAAATCACTGGGTTTGTGGGTGAGATTTCCAGTGTTGTGAGTGATATCAATGCAGGGCTGAAAGAACGTTTCCCTCAATGGTTCACTGGTAGCGATAAGCCAGCGGCACAGAGTTTGTATGATGGTGCTGTTACAGGAAGTGCCAACAGTGCTGCCGATTGGGTGCAGGACAAGACAGGGTGGGACAGCCGTAGTGTAGGTCATGCCGTTAAAGGTTGGTTAGGGATAGATGATCAGCCTACAGGGACAGCGGTAGAACAATACGGCCTGAATGGTGATTCTCTGAAAGGGGGAGCGCTTCGTGATTCTGCTATATCATCCCTAACCAGCACCAATAGTGCGCCAGCGTACAATCTTGCACCTGTATTCAATCTCAATCTTGAAGCGTCTGTTCCGCTAACTATCGCCAGCGATAGCTCAAGGCTGAGCGATTACATTGATTTCCAGGCGAGAGCCTCACAAGCCAGTTTTACACAGTCGCTCACCTTGTCAGCCTTGAGCGGTCAGAGCAGCACAGGGGGGTGATTGTGATGTAAATCGCATGGAGATACCACATATTGCGCTTGTTTTGTAAATGATGTGTATATGTGGTGTTTTTTCTTTGACGCCGCTTCGTTTGTCCCTTATTCTTAAAAGGGTAAGCAGTTCACTCTTTATCTCCAAGATGAGGTGTTTTATGGCTAAGAAAACAGTAGTTCGTTCTGCGATAACTGGTCAGTTTGTTAAGCCCATTGAAGCTAAAAGACATCCTGACACTACGGTAACTGAAACTATCAAAATCCCTACCAAGAAAGCTAAGAAATAAAAACATCTCAAAGCGCCTATAGCGGCGCTTATTCTTTTGAATCTCTGGAGAGAATAAAATGGCTAACAATCTTTTTGTAACCTATGACTTGATCAAAACTAAAAACTATCCAGCAGTTTACGAAGCTATTAAATCATTGGGCGTAGCAGTCAAAGTTACAGAATCAAATTGGTATGTTAATTCACATTACAATTCTGAACAGGCAGCGCAAATAGTTCATAAAGCGATGGATAGTGATGATAAATTGATAGTTGTAGATGCAACAAATA
>NZ_JANEWG010000047.1 GCF_028069725.1 Citrobacter sp. Awk 4 | reverse complement strand
GCACTATACCAACTAAAGTTACTATCATTAACTCTCTGTTTAACCTTGGAAATAGACCGTGAAATCTTTGCAGCATTTTGGCCAAGTACAATTGAAGCAGCAAGACTCCAGTCAGAGGAATATATAATATCTTGTAAAGGACCAAAATAAACTTTGACCAAAATTAAAATAACAAAAGGCACACATATATATAAATACTCAGCTTTTAGATCTGAAACGAAACTTTTTTTCTCTATTGTACTAAGCTGGTATTTCGAATTGCTCATCGCTTCCCCCCCTAACAATATAGTCGATCTTTGTAATTTTAACGTTTCTTATTTCTGCAGTTTTTCGTTTATCATACGGTTTATAAAGATCATAACTAAATTCTGTTAATAAAGTGTCTTTTGGTCCAATCGGTGATATTAACCCGGATTGGTAGTTTTTTACCCAATCCTTAACGAGAATTCGTGCGGTAAAAGTTTTATTCATTTTTGCGCTTTTGAAAGTCCACAGTTGCTTACCTTCATTTATGGCAATTTTCACATATAAATAATCCCTTGCAGTAATTGTTTCTTTCACCCCTAAAAACATTGTAGAAAGATCACCCACAAACCGCCATTTTGTATTAATACTTTGCGAATAAACAGAACTTCCAAACTCGACAACTTCATCTTTTTGAATAAGGTTGTTGGCTTTAGATACTGTACCCAGCATATGAGAAAGAGCTTTACGATCTATGTGAGAATCAATCTCACACCCAAACCCATCATGGAGCAACGCTTCTTCTAAATTTGCCGCTAGTTGATCGACCTGTTCTTCAGTCTCAGTCTCATCAGTTTCTATTAGTTGTGAAAATATATTTGAACCCGCAGATGCAACCCTGTTAATAAAAAATTTATTTATAAAACTTGGTGATTGAATTAATTTTGCTTTAATAGACGAAATTTGAACATCTTCAAGGTGAAATTTAAAATCCTGTTTTACATCAATAGATTTAGCTAAAAGTTGGCCAAATTGTTCATAAGCTGAAATGTACAGGCTCATTGCTTCAAAAAGCTGACTTGGATTTGATCTATCTTTTTTATAATCTATTCGGATAAAAACATTCGCATCCATGGCTAACCTCGTTGGTTGATAGATAAATTGACTACTTAACTAGTGGCTATCAATTCAAGATATCAGTCCCAAAAGAGCATCATCATTTTCTTAGCAAGACAATATCCGATTAGAGATACTACATCAATAAAATACTGTACAAAAAAACAGTATTTTATTTAAAAACACTCGTGTTTCCTTAAGAAACAATTAATTATAAGAATTCAACTTCTCCTTGCAAGCCTCTTTCACCCACTTGCTAAAATTCCCTTTCCCCGCAGCTTTCTCAATCTGTTCCAAAAGCTCATCCTCGAAACGGATGTTCTTCATCGTGCTTTTGGTACGGTCAAAATTTGGTTTCTTTTTCTCTTGCATGGTAGGTACCATTTCGGTTAGTTTATCTGCATGTGGTACCTACCACATGGATTCGTAATTTTGACAACGCCCAGCAGTGTTGGAGCACTAAAGGGCGTCTAACCTCACCAACTATCAAGGAGTTGATTATGGCTGATCCGCATTCTACCCCAGACACCCCGATTGCAAAAACCGATCGCACGCTCATTGTGGGATATCGCCCGCAGGGAACGAACAAAAGCACGCCCAGCCTGACGCTTTCAGGGAAGTGGTTACGAGACGCGGGATTTGATACCGGGCAGCAGGTGACGGTCAAAGTCACGGAGGGATGTCTTGTTCTGATGACCGGGAGCGAACAAGAACAAACGCTGCTTGCGGAGTTGAAAGCGGCACAACGGAAGCTGAAAGAGATTGAAGGGGCGATGTCGTTCGCGCACTAATTTCCGTCAGCCAGATATGGTGATATTCCTCTGGAAAGCTGCTCGCAAAACCACGTTTGAATTAGCAGGATCAGAATCAATCTCTGGCATACTAAGCGAACTACAGCGTTGTACGTCGAATTAAAGCGGAGGCGACATGGCAGATAAAGGCGTAATCCAATCTCCGGCAGGGGAGTTTATTATGTTTGCCAGTGAAGACGGAAGAGTCCGTGTCGAATGCCGCTTCGAATCAGAGACTATCTGGTTATCCCAGTCAGCGATGGCCGATCTGTATGCTAAAGATGTTCGAACCATCAACGAGCATCTAATGAATATATTTTCTGATGGCGAAATTGATCAAAATTCAACTATCCGGAAATTCCGGATAGTTCGCCAGGAAGGAAAACGTCAGGTTTCCAGAGAGATAGATCACTACAATCTCGAAGCCATTCTCGCCATCGGTTATCGCGTCCGATCCACGCGCGGCACGCAATTCCGTCAATGGGCCACCCAAACGCTGCAGGAATATCTGGTTAAAGGATTTGTCATGGACGATGAGCGGCTGAAAAATCCGCCCGTTGGATCATCAGCCGTACCCGACTATTTCGATGAGATGCTGGAGCGCATCCGTGATATCCGCGCAAGCGAACGCCGGGTGTATTTACGGGTGCGGGAGATTTTTGCACTAGCAGCAGACTACCAACCCTCACTCAACGAAACGACGCAATTTTTTCAGACCATCCAGAATAAACTGCATTTTGCCTGCACAGGCCAAACTGCTGCGGAGTTGATTCACCAGCGCGCCGATGCTAACCAACCGCATATGGGCTTAACCAGCTATAAAGGCGAAGAGGTCCGTAAAAGTGATGTAACCGTCGCGAAAAATTACCTTAATCAGAATGAAGTGAAGGAGCTTAATCGGATCGTCAATATGTGGCTCGACTTTGCCGAAGATCAGGCAAGACGTCGCCAGCAGGTGTTTTTACAAGACTGGCAAAACAAGCTGGATCAGTTCCTGCAGTTTAACGACCGTGAAGTGCTGGAAGGTTCAGGCAAGATCAGCAAGAAAATGGCGGATGAAAAAGCGCAGGCAGAATATATTCAGTTTGAAAATCAGCAGCGTCGGCTGAAAGAAGCCGAAGGCGAAAAAGATATTTCCGGTTTGCTACAGTGGAAAAACGAAGCAAAGAAGTCGCCCAGAAATCCCCCCTGAACAAGCAAACATATTTTTCGCGAATGCATATGACTCTACCGATTTATCTTACCCGGTACTTGAATCCAACCGGTGCGCCCGTCACACCATAGCACCGATACACCAAGGCACGCCTACTCAGCGTTCTGCCGCTTCTGATACAATGCCTCCCCCCGGATCCTGGTGAGTGACGCTCCCGCTGGAGCGTGACGTCGCTGGCATCCATACTCAATCAGCGACGCGTTACATTTCACATTGCATGATATGTCCGCCCGATGCAGTAGAGCAGTTAACCCGTATCCGGAGAGTACTATGCTCAAATATATTCTTTTAAATTACATGCCGGGCTTAAAGAATTTATTAGATTACGAAAAAAGCTGGCTAAAACAGGATATTAGAGCTGGGTTATCCGTCGCAGCGGTGGCGCTTCCCGTTGCCATTGCGTATGCCGAGCTGGCCGGTGTGGGGGCTGTCGTTGGGCTGTATTCCTGCATTTTACCGATGATTGCCTATGCACTGTTTGGTTCTTCCCGACAGCTGATTGTCGGCCCCGATGCCACCACCTGCGCCGTTATCGCGGCCGTCGTGATTCCTCTGGCCGCCGGAAACCCCGAACTGCACTGGCAGCTGACGATCGTCATGACACTGATGATGGGGGGATGGTGTATTCTTGCCAGCCAGTTTCGTCTTGGCGCCATTGCCGACCTGCTGTCACACCCGATCCTGACCGGTTTACTTAACGGTGTTGCCATCACCATTATCGTGGGGCAACTGGGAAAAGTGCTGGGAATTACGCTCAACCAGCCGCAGGTGATTGAGAAGATTATTGCCTTACCGGGGCGGATCCCGGACAGCCATTTATTAACCACCGCGATTTCACTCTTAACGCTGGCCATCCTCATCACTATCAAGAAGTTCCGCAGCCAATGGCCCGCCCCTTTGATTGCCATTATCATCATGACACTACTGATGTGGTGTACGCCGGCACAACAACATGGTGTTGCCACCATTGGCGGCGATAACTTTCAGTCAGGTCTGCCTGTTGTCCACTGGGGAACATTCAAGCCCGGTTTAATGCGTGATTTGGTGATCCCGGCGCTGAACCTGGCGTTAATCAGTTTTGTCAGCCTGATGCTGACAGCGCGCAGCTTTGCGGCCAAAAACGGCTACGGTATTAACGCCGACATTGAATTCAGAGCCCTCGGCATTGCGAACATCATGTCCGGTTTATCGCAGGGATTTGCGATAAGCGGCGCAGACTCCCGCACTGCCGTGAATGACGCCAACGGTGGTAAAAGCCAGCTGGTGTCTATTATCGCCGCGCTGGTGATTGCGATTATCGTCTTTTTCTTCACCGAACCCTTAAAATACATCCCGATCTCCGCCCTCGGTGTCGTTTTAATTTATGCCTCATGGTCGCTGATCGATTTACGTGGGCTGTGGGGACTGAGAAAAAGAAATAAACCGGCCTTTCGTCTGGCCTGCTTTACGTTTGTTTGTGTGTTACTGATTGGGGTGCTCCAGGGAATCGGGCTTGCTGTATTACTGGGGTTGCTGCAATTTTTGCGTACTGTATTTCGTCCTACTGAGCATCTGCTCGGGACAGATGAAAATGGGATGATCCATTCCTTAGGGAATTCAAACGATATCAAAATGGTCCCTGGGGTCATGATGTATCGCTTTAATTCTCCCCTGACCTATTTTAATGCGGCCTATTTTAAACGGCGGATACTGAATCTGGTTGATGGCGCGGCGTTTGAACCCAAATGGGTGGTGATTGATGCCGTTGCGTGCTTTACCCATCCGGATATCAGCGTGTTAGCCACCATTGATGAATTAATTAATGAACTCCAGGCCCGCAAGATCATGTTAGTGCTGGCAGGCAGGAAAACGGAGTTAACGCGCTGGTTTACTGAACACCGACCGATGATGGACGAGAGTAATATTATATTTACCCCCGATCTTTATCTGGCGCTCAGGCTGATTCAAAGTAAAGACAGTATGGAGCAAGACCAGGACGCGTAACCTGCGGCGTTCACAGGCGGTACCAAAAGCACATCCCTGAACCGGGCGTTCTTCAACATTTCGCGTCTGATCCGCGTTCAGGGAAGTGACGACTCCAGCGCGTCGCAGCGCGCTTTTACCGCTTCATGCAGCAAGCGCACGGCGGTGGAGAGTTGTTTGCGATGCGGGCAGATCATGTTTAATGGCGCGCTCTCTCCCTGATATTCCGGCATCAGCACCTGCAACTTTCCGTCTCGCACATCGTCACAAACATCCAGCCAGGACTTATACGCGATCCCTTCTCCTGCAATCGCCAGTCGCCGGATGACTTCGGCATCATCGCTCATCATGACGCCATTGACCTGTACGCTACTGACTTCACCGTTACGGATGAACGTCCAACGGTCATGAAGGCGCCCACGCAGTACGAATGTCAGTGCATTGTGTTGCGCCAAATCCTCCGGGCTGCGCGGTTCACCATATTGCGCAATCCAGTCTGGCGAGGCCACCAGCACGCGGCGATTACCGGGTGCAACAGGCAGCGCGATATATGAGGCGTCTTCGGTGTGACCATAACGAAACGCGACATCAACCGGATCTTTGAATACATCCGCAATCTGATCGGAGAAAAATATCCGCAGCCGTAGCGCAGGGTGGCGACGGCGGAAGGACTGAAAAACAGGCAACAGCAGGTTTCGCCCAAGATCAGACGGCACGGCAATTTGCAGCGTCCCGGAAATCTCATCGTCCGGCGTCTGGATCTTTTGCAAGCCCGCGTACATCGCCTCCAGCATCTGGCGGGCGTAGGGCAGCCAAATCTCGCCTTCCGGCGTCAGGCGCAAACTGCGGGTCGAGCGGGCGAATAAGCGAATGTTTAATACAGATTCCAGCCGCTTGATGGCGGAACTGACCTGAGCAGGCTGTACGCCCACTTCTCGCGCGGCGTCGCTAAAACTGTTTAACGCCGCAGCGCGGACAAACAACGTGAGATCTTCAAGGCGGAACATGTGCACTCCCGAGTATAAGTCCTGTCGCCGTCGGCCATTTTTCCCGTTCTGCTGTCGGTTTGCCATCAAATTATTCAGACCGTTTTCCATGCGCTTACCGGTGACGCCATGCACATTATCTCTGCTATGATGCCTGCACATAAAAAAGACAAAACAACACGCAGAGGAAAAAATGAGTTCCACCAGAAGAGGGATGATGAACGTCCTGATCGCCGCCGTATTGTGGGGGAGTTCAGGGGTGTGCGCGCAGTACATCATGGAGCAAAGCCAGATGTCGTCACAGTTCCTGACGATGACGCGTCTGATATTCGCCGGACTGATTTTACTGATGCTCTCCTTCGTGCATGGCGATAAGGTGTTTTCCCTCTTCAGGAATCGCAAAGACGCCCTGAGCCTGATTATCTTTTCCATCGTCGGCGCGCTCACCGTACAACTGACTTTCCTGCTCACTATCGAGAAATCCAACGCCGCCACCGCCACGGTGCTGCAATTTTTATCACCGACGATTATCGTGGCGTGGTTCTCTCTGGTGCGTAAAGCGCGGCCTGGCATTCTGGTACTGACCGCCATTCTCACTTCGCTTATCGGTACCTTTTTACTGGTGACTCATGGCAACCCAACGTCGCTGTCTATTTCAGCTTCCGCGCTGTTCTGGGGGATCGCCTCAGCCTTTGCCGCTGCGTTTTACACGACCTACCCTTCGACACTGATTGCCCGCTACGGCACGTTACCGATTGTCGGCTGGAGTATGTTAATCGGCGGGGCGCTCCTGTTGCCGTTTTACGCCACAGAGGGCACCCACTTCGTGGTGAATGGCAGTCTGATTCTGGCGTTTTTTTATCTGGTGGTGATTGGCACGTCGCTGACGTTTAGCCTGTACCTGAAAGGCGCGCAGATGATTGGCGGGCCGAGGGCCAGTATTCTGAGCTGCGCAGAGCCATTGAGCAGCGCGTTGCTCTCACTGCTGTTACTGGGGATCACGTTCACCCTGCCTGACTGGCTGGGTACGCTGTTGATCCTCTCCTCGGTGGTGCTGATTTCAATGGACTCCCGCCGCCGCGCCAAAGCAGTCTGATGCCATCCGGCGCGGCAACGGGTGAGCATCACCAGCCCGGTACCGCGCCGCCGTTAAAGATTTTCTCTGCCGCTTTGGCGACCTCAGGCGACTGATAAGACTGAAGAAATTCCTTCACGTTTTCGGCGTCTTTATTGTCTTCTCGCGCCACCAGAATGTTCACGTACGGCGAGTTTTTATCTTCAATGAACACGCTATCATGCACCGGAGACAGCCCGGTTTGCTGAATATAGGTGGTGCTGATGATCGCCACATCGACTTTGGCATCGTCCAGGACTCGTGGTAACTGTGCGCCCTCCAGTTCCATAATGTTCAGGTGACGCGGATTGTCTGTAATATCCAGCGCCGTTGGCAGTAGCCCTTTCCCCGCTTTCAGCGTGATCAGCTTTTCTTTTTGCAGCAGTAACAGCGCGCGACCGAGGTTGGTCGGGTCATTTGGGATTGCTACCGTGGCCCCCTCTTTCAGTTGATCAACGGTTTTAATTTTTTTCGAGTAGCCCGCCATCGGGAAGACAAACGTATTGCCCACCGCTACCAGCGTGTAGTTGTGGGCCTTGTTATCCTGCTCGAGGAACGGGCGATGCTGGAAGACGTTGGCATCCAGTTCGCCGTGGTTAGTGGCGTCGTTGGGCAGCAGCGAACCGCTAAAGCCGACCAGCTCGACGTCCAGGCCGTACTTCTCTTTTGCCACTTTTTTGGCAACCTCCGCCACATCCTGCTCGGCGCCGTTAATCACGCCCACTTTGATGTGTTTTGCATCACTGCTTTGCTGATCGCAGCCTGTCAGCAGTAATCCCGCCAGCAATACTGCCGTGCCTGTCCAGACATGAGGTATCGTCAATTTCACGTTTTTATCCTTTTAAAATAACCGCCAGAGGGTAATGGAATGACTATAACGGGAAGGGGATGGCGGATTAAAAATCGAAAAAGCATCAGCAAGAAGAAAAAGGCATAACGGGAAAAGAGCGGATAGCAGAAATCCTGGTATTCTTCTGGCTCTACCATCCGGTCATCAAAATGTTTTCGATAAATAGTGGCGGAAAATGCCTTTTTCGGGAAAATCCGGCAAGGTCATTTGCTGTGTATAGCCGTGCTTCTGGTAAAACGGCAGCGCCTGGAAGCTGAAGGTATCTACCAGTGCATGTAGGCAACCCCGCGCCTGCGCAGTTTGCTCCACCGCCTGCATCAGCTTGCTGCCATACCCCGCTTTGCGTAAGGATTCACTCACCCACAAATACTCAATACACAACCAGTCGCCCTTGATTTTCGCAATTAACCCCCCCTGCATTTCACCTTGCGAATCCCGGAAGTAGACGGCAAGTTCGCCGAAATTCGTCGTTTTAATAAACTGGGAGTTATAAGCTCGCAGCCCCTTAAAGAGCGCATTCTGGTCGTCTTCAGTCACCGTATCGGTAATCTGTATCTGCATTTTATCCCTCTGAAAAACTACAACTTATGGCTGAACCCATTATTGAAGGTAGCACAGGCTGATGAGAGAGCACTGAACTGTCTACACTTACTCTAGTGATGATGTGCATTGATAAAAGGATGATGACTATGAAACGAATCATGTTACTGCTCGTGACCGCCCTGTTCGTCTTGCCGGGGATGGCACAGGCCAACTCGGCTTATGGCGGGCTCCAGACGGCGAATGAAAAAACAACCGTGCTGAACGACTTACGTAAAATCTGTACACCGCAAGCCTCAATGTCGGATCAGGCATGGGAAAAAAGCATTATGTCGGGTGAAAATAATCAGCAGCATATCCGTGAAGCGATCATTGCCATTGAGCGAAATAACCAGAACAACTACTGGGAAGCGCTGGGCAAGGTTGAATGCCCTGATATGTAATGCACGGTACAGCGTCGTTTCTCTCGCCCGTGATACCGTGAAAACGGGCGCTGTAACCGGTTTCTTTTTCTAAATTCGCCTATTCTCTTTGGAACAGACATTTGTTGCTGACCAAGGATAAAAAACAATGCGTTACCGTTTTCCTGATAACTTTTGGTGGGGCAGTGCCTGCTCGGCGCTACAAACCGAAGGCGACAGCCTGAACGGCGGGAAAAGCCAGACCACATGGGATGTGTGGTTCGCGCGCCAGCCAGGTCGTTTCCATCAAGGGATAGGTCCAGAAAATACCTCTGGATTTTATCAGCACTGGAAACAGGACATCGCACTGCTAAAACAGCTGAAACATAACAGTTTCCGTACGTCGCTGAGTTGGTCGCGGCTGATTCCCGACGGTACTGGCGAGGTCAATCCTGAGGCCGTTGAGTTCTACAATCAGGTGATCGACGAGTTACTGGCGCAGGGCATCACGCCGTTTATTACCCTGTTCCACTTTGATATGCCGATGGTGATGCAGGAGAAAGGTGGGTGGGAAAACCGTGAGGTGGTGGCGGCTTTTGGTCGCTATGCCCAACTCTGTTTCGATCTGTTCGGCAACCGGGTTAAACACTGGTTTACCTTCAACGAACCCATTGTTCCGGTCGAAGGGGGTTATTTATATGACTTCCATTACCCCAACGTGGTGGATTTCAGACGCGCGGCGACGGTGGCATACCATACGGTGCTGGCCCATTCGTTAGCGGTTCGCGCTTATCGCGCCGCAAACCACGACGGTGAAATTGGTGTGGTGTTGAATTTAACGCCCTCTTACCCGCGCTCGGCGCATCCGGCAGATGTTAAAGCCGCACACCATGCGGACCTGCTGTTTAACCGCAGCTTCCTTGATCCGGTGCTAAAAGGAGAATATCCCGCCGACTTGATCGCATTGTTGCAAGAGTACGATCAGCTCCCCGCATGTCAGCCGGGCGACAAAGAACTGATTGCCGATGGCAAGATTGACCTGCTGGGGATCAATTACTATCAGCCACGCCGCGTGAAGTGCCGGGATTCTGCCGTGAATCCTGACGCCCCTTTTATGCCGGAAGCATTATTTGATTACTACGAAATGCCGGGGCGTAAAATGAATCCTTACCGCGGCTGGGAAATTTATGAACCGGGTATTTACGATATTATTACCAACCTGCGCGATCATTACGGCAACCCGCGTTGCTTTATTTCTGAAAACGGCATGGGAGTCGAGAACGAGCAGCGCTTTATCGAGGATGGCCACATTAACGACCATTACCGCATTGAATTTGTCAGTGAACACCTGAAGTGGCTACACAAAGGGATTAGCGAAGGCTGCAATTGCCTTGGCTACCACATGTGGACCTTTATTGATAACTGGTCATGGTTGAACGGCTATAAAAACCGCTACGGTTTTGTGCAGTTAGATTTAGAGACTCAACAACGCACCATTAAACAGAGCGGCAAATGGTTTGCCGCAACGGCTGAGAATAACGGTTTTAATTAAGCTACAGGGTGACCTCCGGGTCACCCTTCCCGTTTACGGATGGGCGCTTTTTATGCGCACTTTCGAGGCGACCAAAAGCGCCGTCAGCAGCATCAAACTACCGGAAAGCACCAACGGTGACAGCAAACCCAGATTGTCGAGTGCGTAGCCCCCTGCCGCTGCGCCACAGGTGTTCGCCAGCTGGATCACCGCGACCTGAATAGATCCGGCTTTTTCCGCCTGATCGGCAAGTGTGCGGGTGATCCACGTTGACCACCCCACCGGCACCAGCGCAAACGCCAGCCCCCAGAGAATGGCAATCCCTGCCGCCACCGCTTTTTCGCTCCCCCATAATGTCAGCACCAACGCGCTCACGGCCAGCACCAGCGGCGCACCGGCCAGTGCCAGTTTGACCGACCGTTTGAGGATAATGGAAGAGATCGAGGTGCCGACAAAGCTGGCAATACCAAAACTCAACAGCACCAGCGTCAGCCCCTCAACATCAAAGCCCGCCAGATTCATATACAGCGGGCGGATGTAGGTAAAAAACGCGAACTGACCGGCAAAAGACAGGAAAATGGCAATCATCCCGGCCATCACCCCAGGACGTTGCAGCAGGCTCAGCATGTTTTGCTTTTGGTGCGACGGTTCACCAGGCAGAGAAGGTAACGCTTTAACCACCCACAGAATACACAGAACTCCCATTACCGCCGCCGCGTTAAAGACGTTGCGCCAGCCGATAATCCCGCCTAAAAAACTGCCCAATGGCGCGGCGATCACCAGTGCAATAGAGACCGCGCCGAAAATCACCGACAGCGCTTTCGGAACCGTACGTGCAGGAACCAGGCGCATAGTGAGCGACGCAGACATCGCCCAGAAGCCGCCAAGCGCCAGCCCGAGGCAAGCACGCCCCATCAGCAGTAATGTAAAAGAGTTGGCAAACGAGACCAGCAGGCACGAAATCGTCAGCAGAATCGCAAACAAGAGCACCACATAGCGACGGTCGGTCGCCTGGATAATTTGAGTAACAAACAGGCTGGCAAACATGGCGACAAAGGCGGTTACGGTCACCGACTGACCGGCAACCCCCTCGGAGATCCCCAGATCCTGCGCCATTGGCGTCAGCAGACTGACAGGCAGAAATTCCACGGTGATCAGGCAGGCGACGCAGAACGCCACAGCAAATACCGCTGACCAGTTGGGTCGTGTCATTTCTTCAGCGCGGGATTTTTCAGCTATACATTCACTCATTTTGTTACCTGCGTAGATATCTTGTGGAAAAGTTACGCAGTGTAACATTTTAAATGTGACGAACTTAACGTTTTAGCAACTAAAACGCCTTAAACCGAAAGAATACGTCATCCAGGTGCATTAAATATGGAACGCCACTCTCTTACCTGTGGGCAACTTAACATCAATACTTAACTCACCACCCAGCGCTGCTACGTAACGTTTCAACGTTGAGAGGCGGGGATCATTATCAGCCTGTTCTATTTTTGCAATGGTTGGCTGCTTAACGCCCATTGCCGCGGCCAGTTCTGCCTGAGACAGGTTAAGTTCTTCCCTTAGCATATTTAACGCGATAGCCTGGTGCATCTCCTCAACTTTCTCAGCAATACGCGCCTGACTTTCTGGGGTTTGTTTCGCCATCAACTCTTTAAGGGTAGCCATGATTTTTCCTTACTTATTAAGGTGTTTTATGTACTCAGCATCTGCAAACTTGATCATATCCTTATAGAATTTCTTCTCGTTTAACCCCGTTTTATCTCCAGCGCACAACACAATGCCATGACGAGAAGGATCAAACGCGAAGAACGCCCGAATTGGGTTACCTTGATGCTGAATGCGTAACTCTTTCATATTCGAAAAAGCGGAGTCGTTCACCGTATCCGCAAACGGTCTTCCCAATTGGGGGCCATATTCGGACAAAATAATCATAGCGGCGAGCATGTCCTCCTTGAGTGCTTCAGTCTGTTCATCAAACCACCTGTCGAAAACATCCGTTGTTTCAACATCCCACATGAACGATCCCTCATAGCCAATAAGCCATAGGTAAATTATAGCCTATTAGCTATAAAATCAATCTGTCTCGTTACGCTATTTACACGCTTGCCAACCCAGCCTACCCATCAACAGGCGGTATACCGTAGTGGTAAAGCGGAAACGGGCGTTGAGTTTTGTTAAGTGGCTTGTTTCATGATGAACCTCGTCGTCAGAGTTAACGAGGAACATCATGCGCGGGGTTAAGATATAAATATAATGACGATTCGGGATAATCATCATCATGGATATTGATATCAGTGCAGCCAGTGAACGCCATCTTCGGGCTGAAAAAACGCGTTGTAGCGCATCTGAAAGGCGTTTATCTCCTGCATATCGGGATCCATTTCGCGCAGAAAACCCAGCGCAAGGCGCACCTGCGCGTCGGTAATCGGTGCCGCCAGACGGGCTTTTTGCAGTAAACGATGCCACTGCTGCAGGCTTTGCTCGCCGCCGTCCACTATCACGTTTTGCCAGATCAGCAACACCTGTGCGGCATTTTGCAAATGCGATTCATCGGGGCGGTGCAGATACTGTAAAAACGCTTCGCCTTGCGTTTTGCCCATTTGATCGATCATCGATTCCACCGGCACCACATCAATACCAAGACGCTCGCTCAAACGGCGAATCGCCCGTCGGGACCCGGACGTGAGTACCCGAAAACCGATAACAAACACCACTGCCAGTGTGGCCAGCATTATCCAGACCATGAGTTCTCCTGCTTTATGAGTACTCATGATATCTGGAAACCGTCGCTGAATACTAATCCACCAGAATGATTTTCAACGCAAAAAGCAACGCAACCTTAACGCGCTGGTGCCTTACGAAGGCGAAAGCTTTTGGGGCGTGATCGACGATGTGTTGCCCATGATCTGGCACGAGCGAACATCGTGACCCGGCACATCAGTGGCTGCGTATTGTGTTGCATGAAATTAGCCATAAAAAAGCCCGGCATTAAGCCGGGCAAAGCGTTACCAAATACACACTTAAGCTACTTTCAATTCTCGGATTTTCTTCTCACGGCGGATTTTGCGTTCTTCCATGACCGCAACCATTGCCATCAGGCAAATACAGCCAATGGCGGCCGCATCCAGCGCAGCGAAGGTGCCCGCCCAGCCGGTCAGACCGAAGACTGGCGTACCGTCGGCAATCATCCCCAGTCCCAGCTTGGCGAAGCTATCGCCAATCAGATAAGCAAAGGTGCCTTTGATACCGTCGGCAGCGCCGATCGCTTTTTTCGGTACAAAACCGACCGCCGCGACGCCAATTAACAGCTGCGGGCCAAACACCAGGAAGCCGAGAGCAAACAGGGAAGCCAGATAAACGTACTGGTTGCTGGCATGCTGGTAGACGCCCAGCGTGGCAATGATCAGCGCCAGCGCAACGCAGGCGACCAGCGCACGACGCCCGTTTGCCAGGTCAGACAGCCAGCCCCACAACAGCGTCCCCACCAGCGCGCCCACTTCAAACAGGGTAAAGCCCTGAATCGCCACCTCTTTGGAGAGTTTCAACTCCTGGAAGGCATACACGGTGGACCACTGGTCGATACCGATGCGCACCACGTACAGGAAGATGTTGGAGAAGCACAGCAGCCAGATCACTTTGTTTTTCAGCACATACTCAACAAAGATCTGCCATTTGGTCATCTCGTTTTCTTCAGTCTCTTTGTCTTCTTCGCTGATCTCTTCGCCAAACAGCTCTTCCGCTTTGCCAAGACCGTAAGATTCCGGGGAGTCGCTACCAAAACGCAGACCGATAAAACCGACAATCAACGCGATGATCGACGGGAAGATAAACATGCCGATCACATGGCCGTCGAACAGGTAGTTTGCGCCGAACAACGCCACACCCGCAGCACCCGCGCCACCAAGGTTGTGAGAGATGTTCCACAACCCCAGGAAGGTGCCACGCTTACGACGAGGCGTCCATTTGGTAATGGTGGAATAGCTGCACGAACCGCCGGTACTCTGGAAGAAACCGCTCAGGGCATAAAACGCGATCATCAGGAACAGGCTGGTAGAGCCGGTCCCCATACTGGCGCTGAAGCCGAGCATACAGATAGCGGAGAGGATCAGCATAAACGGCAGAAATTGCTTGGTATTTTTACCGTCAGCATAATAGGAGACCAGCGTTTTGCCCACGCCGTAGGTGATCGAAAAACCCAGCCCAATCATCCCCAGTTGCGTCATGCTCAACCCATAGGTGGAGATCATGTCGTTCTGCGCAATGTTGAAGTTTTTGCGGATCAAATACATGGTCAGGTAGCCAATGAAGACCACCAGATAGGACTGCATGAACGGTTTGAACCACAGTTTGCGCCGTTCATCGAGCGGCAGATCGAGGGTCGGTTTGCGCACCTGGTTTAGGAAGGCCAGCATGGGATGGATATCTCCTGATTTTTATACCTGCTTTATGGCAGGCATTGTAAAAATCAGCAGCCAACCCGGCCTGAGACAGCGTCCAGGCGGAACCGGGAAAATTTCTTAGTTTTGCCCGACTCGGCGTAAAAAGGTGAGATGCGTCACGCTTCATTGACCTCGCGCGGCGCCTGGGCGTTCAAAAACGGCAACAGCAGAAGCGCGGATATCCCGGCGGCAATGGCGATCACCACAAAGAATCCGGTCCAGTGCCAGGTTTCCATCACCTGCGCCAACGGCCAGCCGGAGAGCGATGCGCCAAGATAGGCAAATAATCCGACAAACCCGGTTGCCGCCCCCGCCGCCTCTTTGTGCGAACACTCGGCCGCAGCCATACCGATCAGCATCTGCGGCCCAAAGACGAAGAAA
This sequence comes from Citrobacter sp. Awk 4, assembly GCF_028069725.1. GTDB lineage: Bacteria > Pseudomonadota > Gammaproteobacteria > Enterobacterales > Enterobacteriaceae > Citrobacter_D. The sequence continues at coordinate 16,798 of NZ_JANEWG010000047.1, read as the reverse complement.
CCAGTGGTGAAAAAGCAGGCGGCCTGCATCACGTAACTGGCAAACGGCATTAGCCACAGCGAGCCAACGGAAAGCAAAATGCCTGCGGCGAAAATCAGGTTCATTGGCCCGCGATTGCCATTGAATAATTTATCCGATCCCCAGCCCGCCACCAGTGCACCGATAAACCCGCCCAGTTCAAACATCGTCACCGCCGAGTTAGCCGTCACCAGGTCAACCCCCAGCGTCTCCGACATGTACAGGTTGCCCCAGTCGTTGATCGCTGCGCGCACAACGTATACCAGCACATAGCAGAGCGAGAGCAGCCAAATATAAGGGTTCAGCAAAACATATTTGGTGAGGATCTCTTTGCGGGTCAGCCCCGCCCCTTCCTCCTGCTGGGCAATTTCCAGTGCGTCGTGCCGCCAGTCGCCCACTGGCGGTAAACCGATGGCCTGCGGCCTGTCGCGCAGACGCCAGCAGAGAAAAATACCCACCGCAATCGCCAATAGCCCGGCAATCATCATCCCGGCACGCCAGCCGTAATGCAGGGCGGCAGCGGCCATCACAATAGGAATAAGCGCGCCGCCGACGTTGTGCGCGGTGTTCCACAACGCCCACCAGCCGCCGCGTTCGGTACGCGAGTACCACGCCGTCAGCAAACGGGCGCACACCGGCGAGCCCCAACCCTGAAAGAAGGCATTCAGCGCCCACAACAGGGCAAACGCCCACAGCGAGGTAGAGAAGCCGAACAAAATGTTCACCACCCCGGTGGCGATAAGCCCTATCCCCATAAAGTAGCGAGCGTTGGAGCGGTCGCTGACAATGCCGGAGACAAATTTCGACAGCCCGTAAGTGATGTAAAACAGCGTGGCCAACAGACCAATATCGCTGCGGGTCAATACGCCGCTGGCGAGGATTTCCGGTACTGCGGCGTTAAAACTTTTACGGGTGAAGTAGAACAGCGCGTAACCGAGCCAGATGGTGGTCAGAATATGTCGCCGCCAGTAGCGATAACGGGCATCGATTTCGCGTTTATCGTGAATTAACGGCGCATTTACCGGGGCTTTCAGAAACGTCAGCATTCCCTCTCCTTACACGTAACGCAGGGGCAATGTGACGCTCACGCGCGTGCCGTGGGTGCAGGAAATCGCCAGCATCCCCCCCAGCGCCGTCACACGTTCGCGCATTCCGGTCAGGCCAAAACCCTGCTGACCGGAGCCTGGCGGCAGCCCACAACCGTCATCCTCAATCACCAGCATCAGCCGCTCGTCCTGCTGCCAGCCCTGTAGCGTCACCGCGCTGGCGCTGGCGTGTTTCACAATGTTGTTCAGCCCCTCCTGGCAGACCCGAAACAGGGTCACCCGCTGGCCTTCACTGAGCGCTGACTCGTCTATTGTCCAGTCGAGATGGCTGACGATGCCGCGGCTTTCCAGCTCCATTTCACGCATCAGCGAACGAATGGCCTGCTCCAGCGTCAGATCGTCCAGTTGGCGGGGACGTAAGCGCCCTAACAGGCGTCGCACCGCGTCATACACACCCAACGACAACTGTTCGATATGCGCTCCGCTCTGCTTTACGCCCGCATTTTCCGGAGCCAGACGTTGCACAATACCGGCCTGAGTGCGAATCGCAGTGATGGTCTGGCCAATATCGTCATGCAGTTCGCGCGCCACATCGCGGCGTACACTCTCTTCGGTTTCCAGCAGACGTTCCGCCAGACGGTGGTTGCGCGCCAGCTCATTTTGCAGCGACTGGTTAAGCTCGCGCAGGCGTTGGATCCCCGCGCCGAGTAGCAGCCCGGTCAGGCTCTGTGCCAGCAGTGAAAGCAATAAATCCACCGGGTGATCGTGCCAGGTCTGGCTGGCAATCAACGCGATGGCGTTCATCAGGGTCGCGATCAGCGCCCCTTGCCAGCCGTAGTGCCAGGCGAGTGCGATAATCGGCAACGCCAGACAAAACGGCGTAAAACGGGAAAGTTCGTCCGGCAGCCCCAGTTGCAGCCACAGACTGACGGTGAACAGCAGCAGATACCAGACCAGATGGCGACCGCGCCAGTTGACCGGCTGCGAAACCAGCGCCGGACCGAGCGGCAGCCAGGTGGTACTGGTGAGGTAATGCCAGAACACCAGGCAAATGGGGGCCAGCGTCAGTCCGCCGGTGAGCGTCAACAGCAGCGCGGTAAACGCCACTTCGCCTTGTCCCATCCACGGTAAAGACTGTAGCAATGCCGCCGCCGTGAGCGCCGCGCTTTGCAACAGCAACGTTCGCCAGTCGCGTTGATGGCGATAGCGGGAGATTAGCGCCACCGGAAGCAACGTCAGCACGCTTCCGATCATCAAAAGGGGAAGATGAGCGAGCGCCACTTCCTGCGCCAGCCAGTAGACAAGTAGCCATTCTGCGCCCAGCAACACTGGCCAGTAGCCGCGCGGGCATTGCAGCATAAGCCCCAGACGCAGACCAAATGGAAACAACAGCACCGCCATTTCCGGGCGTTCAACCAGATGCAGGCTGATGCTCCACAGGCAAAACCACGCGGCGGAGAAGATAAAAAAGCAGGCGATAACGGTAATTAACCGGGAGAAAAAGGTGCTCATCACCAGCCATCAAACATACGGCGAGCCAGTTCAACGTCATTGCTAACGCCCAGTTTTTCCATCAGATTGGCGCGATGCACATGCACCGTTTTCGGCGACAGCCCCAGTTCAGCGGCAATCTCTTTGACCGCCATTCCCTGCGCCAGTTTTTCCGCCACCTGACGTTCGCGTTTAGTCAGCGGATCCTGACGCCCTGCCGCCAGTTTGACCGCGATATCCGGCGTCAAATAACACCCGCCTGTCGCCACCGTATGAACTGCAGAAATCAGTTCATCAGGGCTACAGCGTTTGGAGAGGAAACCACGGGCGCCAGCATTCAACGCCTGCTCCACCAGTGCCGGACTGTCGTGAACAGAGAGCATGATGGTCGCCATCCCTTTTGGCAGTTGGCTTAACAACTCCAGCCCGGAGATATCCGGCATGGAAATGTCGCAAATGCAGACTTGCACGCCGCGCCCCGGCAGTCCCGCCAGCGCCTCACGCCCCGATCCGAACTCGGCGACAACCTGTAAATCAGGCTCCAGCCCCAGCAACTGTGCAAAGCCGGAGCGGACGATCAGGTGATCGTCAATAAGGGCAACGGTGATCATGGTTCTGTCCTGGCGGGTAAAAAAAACGCGCTTACCTTAACGATAAGCGCGTTGCTGTTCAAGCCTTGAGCTGTTATTCGAAAAAGACGGCAATCTTATTAAACATGGTCGGATCTGACTGGTTACGAATAACTTTCACGACATCCTCCAGTTTGTCTATCTGGCTTATCATCTGTTCAAGACGCTGATCGTCATTGACCAGTAGCCAGATACGGCTTTGGTCGCTGTTCTGGATCGGCAAACAGAGGATGCCCTCTACGTTAAAAGCGCGACGGGCGAACAAGCCGCAGACGTGGGTCATTACTCCCGGATGGTTACGCACGGTGAGTTCGAGAATGACATTTTCATGTAATTGTTTCTGCATGGTTTATTCCCCCACCATCTCTGTATTTGCCGCACCCGGCGGTACCATCGGATACACTTTTTGTTCCGCATCAATACGCACATGAATCAGCGCCGGTCCCGGACGGGAGATAATCGCCTGCAACGCAGCCTGCGGGTCTGCTTCATTATTCAAATCACAGGTTTCCAGACCAAATCCAGCGGCAATCTGCATAAAGTTGATCATCCCTGGATAGGTGGCGGCAAAGACACCTTGCTTGTAGAACAGACTCTGCTGCTGATGGACCAGACCCAGCGCTTCGTTGTTCATCAGAATGATTTTCACATCCAGCTGGTTTTCGCTGGCGGTCGCCATCTCCTGAATATTCATCATCAGACTGCCGTCGCCGGAGAAACATAATACCTTACGATCGGGATTCGCCAGCGCAGCGCCAATCGCCGCCGGCAGGCCAAAGCCCATAGTGCCCAGGCCACCAGAAGTCAGCCACTGGCGAGGACGGTTGAGCGGATACGCCTGCGCCGTCCACATCTGATGCTGCCCCACATCGGTGGTGACTATCGCGCTGTCGTCCACGCAGGTCGCCACGGCATTAATCAGCCCATAATGGCTGAGGGGATCGCTCTCTTGCGGGATCGCTCCCGGAAACTCACGCTGCAAATCCGCCACCGTCTGGTGCCACTCCTCACGCGGTTGTGCGTCAATAAAGGGGATCAACTGGGCCAGCACATCATCCACATCGGCCTGAATCGCCACGTGCGCCTGCTTGATTTTCCCCAGCTCCGCGCGGTCGATATCGACATGAATAATTTTGGCGTTCGGGCAGAACTGCTCCGTTTTACCAATTGCCCGGTCATCAAAACGCGCGCCCAGAACAATCAGCAAATCCGCCTCTTGCAGGATAAAGTTGGTGCTGCGTGCGCCGTGCATGCCCAGCATGCCTAACGACAGCGGGTGCGCTTTTGGCAACATTCCCAGCGCCATTAAGGTCATCGTCGTCGGTAACTGCGCTTTTTCCGCCAGTTCGCGCACACGGGCAGGTGCATTGATGACACCGCCGCCGAGATACAACACCGGGCGTTTCGCCGCATTAATCATCGCGGCGGCGTCACGGATACTTTCCGCGCTGAATTCCGGCGAGGGCGATTTCTCTGCCACAGGCGGCAATTCTTCCAGTTCAATCGTCGCGGTCTGCACATCCTTAGGAATGTCTATCCACACCGGCCCTGGGCGTCCCGACTGGGCAATGCGAAAAGCATCACTCATCACCTGCGGCAATTCATGAATATCTCTGACCAGATAGTTGTGTTTGGTGATGGGGATAGAAATGCCGTAGGTATCCACTTCCTGGAAGGCATCGGTGCCGATCATGGAGGCCGGAACCTGGCCGGTGATACACACCAACGGAATGGAGTCGAGACGCGCATCGGCAATGGCGGTGACCAGGTTCGTCGCTCCCGGCCCGCTACAGGCCATACAAACGGCAGGTTTGCCGTCGGTTCGCGCCATCCCCTGCGCAATAAACCCCGCGCCTTGCTCGTGGCGCGCCAGGATATGACGGATTTGCGTACTTTGGCTTAAGGCGTCGTAGACGGGGAGAATCGAACCGCCGGGGATCCCGGTCACCACGGTGATACCCTGGCGTTCCAGTAAATGAACGATCAATTCTGCGCCCGTAAAGCGCTTAGGTGTGGATGTTGTGCCCGAACTTGCCATGCTCCAGTCCTTTTATTCTGGGCCGACGTTACGCGTCGTATTTCACGTTGCAGATGCGTTGGCTGCGTTCACTCACTTGCCGCCTTCCTGCAACCCGAACTACTTAGCGTTTCCGGGGAGGGTCCTAAACGAAAAACCCCGCCCGGTTTGCGCCGGCGGGGTTTTGGAATCGTGTGTTCCGGACCCTACGGCGCATTGCCGACGACCACCACCACACGCACGACGACCACTGCGGCAGGTTGCGCAGTTTTTAGTAGGGTCGCAGTTAGCATGGAAGGGTTCATTAGGGACCTTGTCTGTTTATTGATTAACAGGATTTATACAAGCACAGCTTTTTAGGTGTGACAATGGAAAAAATTTCATCTGCGCAAAAATGCGTCAATGATCACATTATCTCTGATAACGATGTAAAAACAAAAAACCCCGCCGAAGCGAGGTTTTTATCAGCGTTATGCGGCTGGTAACCGCAAAGCACACTGTGTTATGTCAACACCAGAAGTATACGCATTCCACGAAGAACACGCAATTTCGGCACGAATTTTGACGCATTTGAGTATGGTAGAGAGATGCCGTTTTGTCTATAAATTACTGTTTATTTATACAGTAAATCATCTATAATATCACTGTACGCAATGTGTTATGCGGGGCCGCATCGTAAACCGGCGCAACAAAGCCCTGGCTGAAACGGGTGGTGCCGTCAGCGCCTGAACCCCGAGTGAGCACACTGTGTTACGTCAACAAGCACAACATTTCTCGCCGAGAGATCGCGTGCGCAACAGCTGGCAACAGGCAGCGGAAAGGTACGTCAGCTGGCAGTGCTCCTTCACCACAGGAGACGCGTATGAGCCTCGTGGATATCGCTATTCTTATCCTGAAACTCATTGTTGCTGCACTGCAACTGCTTGATGCTGTTCTGAAATACCTCAAGTAATTCAGATTCAAGCCGCACCAAAGGGGAGCGGGCAACCGCTCCCCTTTTACCCTCTGCCTGGTGCGTGTACCTCAAGAATATGTTACATTTTTATTACATCCATTAAGGCACCCGTCGCCATGACCCTTTCCGTTTTCTGCATTTTGCTGTTCGCCGCGCTGCTGCACGCCAGCTGGAACGCCATTGTGAAAGCAGGAAACGACAAGCTCTATTCTGCGATTGGCGTCAGCGGTTCTGCGGCATTGATGGCGCTGGTATGTTTGCCCTTCGCCCCGCAGCCAGCCGTCGCCAGCATCCCATTTTTAGCCGCCTCCACCGTATTACAGGTGGTCTATACCGTACTGGTCGCCAAAACCTATCAGGTTTCGGATATGAGCCAAACGTATCCCTTAATGCGTGGTTCCGCTCCGCTACTGGTCGCGATAATCAGCGTACTGTTTCTCGGCGACAGCCTCTCCGCTCTGGCATGGGGCGGTATCATAGTGATCTGTATTGCCATCCTCGGTATGGCCTGCAACGGTCACGCCAGTTCCCGACAGGGCGTGGTTCTGGCCCTGATTAACGCCTGTTTTATTGCCGGATATACGCTGGTGGACGGGACGGGCGTGCGACTGTCAGAAACGGCGCTGGGATACACATTGTGGACATTCTTCCTCAATGGCTCCTGCTTATTGTGCTGGGCGATGATTGCCCGACGTCAGGAGGCCGCACGCTACCTGGTGCAGCACTGGAAGAAGGGGATTTTTGGCGGCATCGGCACGATGGGCTCTTACGGACTGGCACTGTGGGCGATGACGCAAGCCCCCCTGGCGGTGGTCGCCGCCCTGCGCGAGACCTCTATTTTGTTCGGCGCGCTGATCGCGTGGCTATTGCTCAAAGAGCGGGTTATTGGGTTGCGTCTCGTCGCCGCTGGCGGAATTGCCGCTGGCGCCATTTTGCTTCGTCTGGCATGATGCAATCCGGCAACATTTGTTGCCGTTTTTTGTTTACATATCCTGCCGTTCGCTGATACAGCATTCCAGTCTTCTATCTGGCCTTCTTTTTCTGTTGTGGTAGATTTCACTCGCATTTATGGAAATCCATAGCCACTTATTCTTATTTTTTCTCTTTTTTAAAAGTAATCAGCGAAATGAAAAGGCAGAGAAGCGTCAATTTGTTGTTGATGTTGGTTTTACTTGTCGCAGTGGGTCAGATGGCGCAAACCATCTATATCCCGGCAATTGCCGATATGGCGCGTGAACTGAACGTCCGGGAAGGGGCCGTACAAAGTGTGATGGCCGCCTACCTGTTGACCTACGGTGTGTCACAGTTGGTTTACGGCCCGCTTTCCGACCGTGTCGGGCGTCGTCCGGTGATCCTCGTTGGCATGTCCATCTTTATGCTGGCCACGCTGGTTGCTATCACAACCCACAGCCTGACGGTGCTGATTGCCGCCAGTGCGATGCAGGGTATGGGGACCGGCGTTGGCGGCGTGATGGCACGGACGTTACCGCGCGATCTGTATGAAGGTACACAACTGCGCCACGCCAACAGCTTGCTGAATATGGGTATTTTGGTCAGCCCGTTAATGGCTCCGCTGATCGGCGGCCTGCTGGACACCCTGTGGAACTGGCGCGCCTGCTACATCTTTCTGCTGATCCTCTGCGCAGGCGTCACCTTTAGCATGGCGCGCTGGATGCCAGAAACCCGTCCGACGGGCGCGCCGCGCACACGGCTTATTACCAGCTACAAAACCCTGTTTGGCAACGGCGCGTTTACCTGTTATTTGCTGATGCTGATTGGCGGCCTGGCAGGGATTGCCGTCTTCGAAGCCTGTTCCGGCGTGCTGATGGGGGCCGTATTAGGTTTAAGCAGCATGGTGGTGAGCGTCTTGTTTATTTTACCGATCCCGGCGGCGTTTTTCGGCGCATGGTTTGCTGGTCGTCCCAATAAACGCTTCTCCACGCTGATGTGGCAATCGGTGGTCAGTTGCCTGCTGGCAGGCGTGATGATGTGGGTACCAGGCTGGTTCGGCGTGATGAACGTCTGGACGCTGTTGATTCCGGCAGCGCTGTTCTTCTTTGGCGCAGGTATGCTGTTCCCGCTGGCAACCAGCGGGGCGATGGAACCTTTCCCGTTCCTGGCCGGAACTGCAGGCGCGCTGGTGGGTGGCTTGCAAAACATCGGTTCTGGTGTGCTGGCGTGGCTCTCCGCGATGATGCCGCAAACCGGACAAGCCAGCCTTGGTATGTTGATGACCTTTATGGGGCTGTTGATTTTACTGTGCTGGCTCCCGCTGGCGTCTCGTGTGTCCCATCAGGAGCAGACGGTTTAAGCTGATGATGGCCCGGCTTATCGCCGGGCTTTTCACACACCGGCGATATCATCGCGTTCAACAGCGGTTCCAGCGCTGGCCGCCACGCCCCCTCTTCCCCATCATAAAACTGCGTATCTGCGTTGATAGCATACGGGATTTTCGCTTTCTTCAGCTCACAGGCCATAAAACTGGCAAAGGCTAACTGCGACGGCGATGGTGCATTTTTGATGGTTTCTCCCGGTGCCCAACCCCCTACCCAACTGGCATGCCCGGTTTTCTGCTGCCAATGTATGGCGGTATTTATCCGCGTGCGGATGGCGGCTTTTTCCGCCGGAGTGCCGGAGGTCCAGGGGTATTTCCCATTACTCTTTAGCGGCCCCCACGGGAAGATATGCCATTGTGCCAGCACATAGTTTTGACTTCCCGGCGGCAGTTTAAGACCCGACAACGCCTCCGGTGCGGCGCGCATGCGTGGGGCAATAAAGATCATTCGCTGTGGGTCAATGGCATGGATTGTACGGAGGGTTTTGTCATATACCCGATTCAGCGAAGCCTGATTGTGATTGAGTTTCTCCGCCGGTTCATAAATCAGGTCAAAACCCAGCAGCGGCGAGCTTTGCGCAAAATAGTGCGCCACGGCAATCCACCAGTTCTCCACCTCTTTTTCGTTTCCGCCGCTGGGATCGTTTTTATACTCATCGGCCTGATACGCAATAATGGGGATCACGCCATACTGGTTACAGGCTTCAACCAGTTTACGCAGGTGAATTAACCGCGCTTCCGTCGGCTCGCCCGCAACCCGAATGCGCACGTGGGTTAATCCCTTTGCCTTAAAATCGCGGACCACCAGCGGATCAAATTCACGGATGCCCTTTTCGGTTCGCGCCCAGTCGACATCCATTCCAGCCCCTAGTAGCTGCGCATAATGCGACGCCGTTAACGGCGGTTCGGTCGCGTACGCGGCAGCGCTGGCAAGCAACAGGAGAGAGATGAGCGGTTTTAACACGGTTTTCCTCAGTCATTAACCGGGAGGGATATCACGTATTTAGCATAATCTCCGACATCAGGTGTAGAGTGAGAACGTAATAAATCGTCATGACACCTGCTCTTGCAGCCAGCCGATAAAAGCTTCAATTTTCGGCCACTGCCTGCCAGGCAGCGTGGTCATGTAGTAGTGCTGGTGGCATTTCAGCGCCATCTCACCGAAAGGCGCGACAAGCTCACCGCTGTCGATTCGTTTTTGCACCAGCCGCTTGCGCCCCATCGCGACGCCAATATGGTTCATGGCGGCAATCACCGCCAAATCAGAACGATCGAAACCAATCCCCGATGATAGCGGCAGTTCCACCCCAAAATGTTGCGCCCAGCTGTGCCATTCATCCGTTCCGGAATCATTGCTCCACGCCTGACGATCATGCAGCAACGTGCAGTGACGCAGGTTAACCAACGCGTCCTGCAGGTCAAAACGACGGGCATAGTCCGGGCTGCATACAGGCAGGATCGCCTCATCCATCAGGAAATGGTGCGTCAATTGCGCGGAAGGTGCGTCATCAAAGTAAATAGCCAGATCAATACCCGCACGCTGGAGATTTACGTTGTCGTTACCGGTCAAAATGGTCAGCGAAATAGACGGGTAGCGGCGCGTGAAATCACCTAATGCGGGCACCAGCCAGCACTGGGCGATGGAAGGCCGCGAATAAACCGTGAGCGTACCGGAGAGCTCCTGGTTTTTGATGTCGAGGATCTCCTGGTTCAGCGTATCCAGCGACGATTTCAGCGCCCAGAACACCCGTTTTCCTTCGTGAGTTAACTCCACTTTGCGGTGTGAGCGCACAAACAACTGAATACCCAGTTCTTCTTCAAGCTGGTTAATACGATGGCTGACAGCGCTGGGGCTTAATGACAATTCGTCCGCCGCCAGCGCAAAAGACTGATGTCTCGCCGCCACTTCAAAAGTGTAGAGCTTTGATAACTGCCAGCCGTTGAGTAGACGATTTCTGACTTCGCGAAGGGGATCCATAACCACCTCTGAGACCGCTGAATAGGGCCCGTAGTGTAAAAAAATGCGTTGAAAAAATCAGCACAAGGATGAATCAGAGTGAACCATATCGCATAAAATAGCTGTAATTAGACATATATCACCCATTTGATGCAATCTGGCTCATGTGAAGAGGGAATTATATCGTTTGTCAGCCTACGCCGTTTTTTTGTCCAATAGCCTTAGTTTAATCACAGGGCAAGGTGAGATATGCACTCTCAAATCTGGGTTGTGAGCACGCTGCTGATAAGCATCGTGTTAATCGTTTTGACCATCGTGAAGTTCAAATTCCACCCGTTTCTGGCGCTGCTGTTAGCCAGTTTCTTTGTGGGCACGATGATGGACATGGGCCCACTGGAGATGGTCAACGCCATTGAGAGTGGTATCGGTGGAACGCTGGGGTTCCTCGCTGCCGTTATCGGTTTGGGGACCATTCTTGGCAAAATGATGGAAGTTTCCGGTGCGGCAGAACGCATTGGCTTAACGCTCCAGCGCTGTCGCTGGCTCTCCGCCGACGTCATTATGGTGCTGGTGGGGCTGATCTGCGGTATCACGCTGTTTGTCGAAGTGGGCGTGGTGTTGTTAATTCCGCTGGCATTCTCCATCGCCAAAAAAACCAATACCTCATTGCTGAAACTGGCGATCCCGTTATGTACCGCCCTGATGGCCGTACACTGCGTGGTGCCGCCGCATCCGGCTGCGCTGTTCGTAGCCAATAAACTGGGTGCCGATCTCGGTTCTGTGATCGTCTATGGCTTGCTGGTAGGGCTGATGGCTTCGCTTATCGGCGGACCGTTGTTCCTGAAGTTACTCGGCAACCGTCTGCCGTATAAAGCCGTACCCGCTGAGTTTTCTGACCTTAAAGTCCGTGACGAAAAAACATTGCCGTCACTGAGCGCAACCCTGTTTACCGTCCTGCTGCCGATTGGTCTGATGCTGGCGAAAACCGTTGCTGAATTGAACATGACGAAAGGCAGTACGCTGTACACCCTGCTGGAGTTTATCGGCAACCCGATTACTGCCATGTTTATCGCGGTTTTCGTGGCTTACTACATTCTCGGTTTGCGCCAGCATATCGGCATGGGTACGCTGCTCACCCATACCGAAAACGGTTTTGGTTCTATTGCTAACATTCTGCTGATTATCGGTGCAGGCGGCGCGTTCAACGCCATCCTGAAGAGTAGCGGCCTGGCGGATACCCTCGCGGTGCTCCTCTCCAATATGCATATGCACCCTATCCTGCTGGCCTGGCTGGTGGCGCTGATCCTGCACGCAGCGGTCGGCTCGGCTACGGTCGCGATGATGGGCGCAACGGCGATTGTCGCGCCGATGCTGCCGCTCTATCCCAACGTGAGTCCGGAGATCATCGCCATTGCTATCGGTTCTGGCGCCATTGGCTGCACGATCGTGACAGATTCCCTCTTCTGGCTGGTGAAGCAATACTGCGGCGCCACCCTGAATGAGACGTTTAAATACTATACGACCGCGACATTTATCGCGTCGGTTATTGCACTGGCTTGCACATTCCTGCTTTCCTTTATTATCTAAGCGCAAAGAGACGTACTATGGAAAACATTCAAAATCTCATCGCCCAGTATCCTTTGGTGGAGGATCTGGTTGCACTCAAAGAAACGACCTGGTTTAACCCGGCCACAACCTCTCTGGCTGAAGGTTTACCGTATGTCGGCCTGACGGAACAGGATGTTCAGGACGCTCACGCTCGCCTGACCCGCTTTGCGCCGTATCTGGCGAAAGCCTTCCCGGAAACCGCCGCCACTGGCGGGATTATTGAATCCGAACTGGCCGCAATTCCTGCGATGCAGAAACGGCTGGAAAAAGAGTACGGACAGTCTATCTGCGGTGAAATTCTGCTGAAAAAAGACAGCCATCTGCCCATTTCCGGCTCGATTAAGGCGCGTGGCGGGATTTATGAAGTGCTGACCCACGCAGAGAAACTGGCGCTGGCAGCCGGGCTGCTCTCCACTGAAGATGACTACAGCGTGCTGCTCTCGCCTGAATTCAAACAGTTCTTCAGCCAGTACAGCATCGCGGTAGGTTCGACCGGTAACCTGGGGCTCTCGATCGGTATCATGAGCGCCTGCATCGGCTTTAACGTTACCGTGCATATGTCTGCCGATGCCCGCGCGTGGAAAAAGGCCAAACTGCGCAGCCACGGTGTGACGGTGGTTGAGTACGAAGAAGATTATGGTGTGGCAGTGGAGCAAGGGCGTAAAGCGGCGGAGTCCGATCCCAACTGCTTCTTTATCGACGATGAAAACTCCCGCACCTTGTTCTTAGGCTACGCAGTCGCCGGACAGCGACTGAAAGCGCAGTTCGCACAGCAGGGACGCGTGGTGGATGCCGATCATCCGCTGTTTGTCTATCTGCCGTGCGGCGTCGGCGGCGGCCCTGGCGGTGTGGCTTTTGGCCTGAAACTGGCGTTTGGCGATAACGTTCACTGCTTCTTTGCCGAACCGACCCACTCTCCCTGCATGTTGCTCGGCGTTTACACTGGCCTGCACGACGCCATTTCCGTTCAGGAGATCGGCATCGATAACCTGACCGCGGCGGACGGGCTGGCGGTGGGGCGTGCATCGGGTTTTGTGGGTCGGGCGATGGAGCGTTTTCTGGACGGGCTGTATACCCTTGACGATCAAACCATGTATGACATGTTGGGCTGGCTGGCACAGGAAGAAGGCATTCGCCTGGAGCCATCTGCACTGGCTGGGATGAGCGGGCCTCAGCGCGTATGCGGTTCAGCGGCATACCAACAGATGCACGGGTTCACGGCTGAGCAGTTAAACCACGCCACGCATCTGGTATGGGCGACAGGCGGCGGAATGGTACCGGAAGCCGAAATGGCGCAGTACCTGGCTAAAGGTCGCTAAGTTTGACGCAGCATCGCCATCAGTTCCATCGGTGAGCGATGCTGCTTAATGAGATCACGCATTACCCGCATGTACGGCGAAGAGTCGTTAAAAAAGGCTTTATAACCGGCACAAAGCACGCTTTTTCCGCTGCTATCACGATATTTCAGGCACTCACCAGCACAAAAGCGCAATACGTAACAGCTCAGACAATCTGCGCCGCCAGGTGAAATATTCTGTAGATTCATCGCATCAGCGCGACCACACCACTGCGTTAAGATCTTATCAAAAAGCTGAATGGATATCCGGTTAACATCTTCCCGTACCCAGAGAGCAAATACCGCATTTAAAAACTGGCCCCACCCTTCTGCGGTAACCGACTCTGCGGTTAAATGGCCATGCCTATCAAACTCGATGTGGGGAATAAACTGCACAGCCCTGATACCAGGCTGCTGTAAGTTCCGATACAGTTCTTGCGCTTGCTGACTATTCTGGCGGTTGACAACGATTTGATACGCCTCCTCACGGACATCCTTGTTTTCACTTCCCGTCATGCAATATCCCCGATAAATGCGATAAGTTGGCGAACATGCGTTACAGCAAACAGTATTGCGAGGGATAACACCGCGAGGGAGATCATAAATTTGTCACGCACCGCGCGAGATTGAGAAAAATCGTAATGGGCGACGTCCATCAGGTGACGACTGCGGGTATAGCGCCAGAGAATGATCGCCACGATCGCCAGCACGCCAATAGAAACCCAGAACAAGAATCCCGCCTGGTGCCAGTGATGTTTCAACGCCAGCGCCATTAGCGCGCCATAGCCCAGCAGCGTGCGGAACCAGGCCAGCGACGTGCGCTCCGGTTGAAGCCCCGGATCGGCAATGCGACGGGCTTTACGGCTATCCGCCATACAGTACCAGCACCATAACGATCACCGCGACGACCATCAAAGTCAGACTGATAATCAACAAACTGCGGGTGTACGGCAGGTCCTCTTTCAGACGCATTGCCTTTTCATTACTCAACCATCGCAGGTAGCCGTAAATCGCCAGGCCACCGGAAAACAAGCACAGTAGCAACGCCAATAGCTCACGAATCACTGGCGTGGCAAAATCCGGAGCCAACTGGTCAAGACCCACGCCCGCCGCCAGAAAACCCAGCGCGGTGCGGATCCACGCCAGAAAAGTACGCTCATTTGCCAGCGAGAAGCGGTAATCCGGTGCTTCTCCAAGGCGGGAAATCTTCATCAGGACTCCTTTTCATTGCTGCGTTTTACCGTTATTCCTGCTCACTTTCAGAACGGCGAACGCCGTATTACTGATATGCTCTGTGTCGTTCAGCACAGGGAGGTCAGATGGACATCATATCGCAAAACAAATGTAGCTTATCGGGAATGCTGTTCGGCGCCATTGCGTTGATTATCAGTATATTCCATTTCTCTTTTGGCCCCCTTTCCGCGCCGCCGCCCACACTGGAGAGCGTGGTTGCAAAGCAGGTTTCCGCCGTCAAAAAAGGCATTATTGCCGGCCTGAGAGACGAGTCTCCCGCTGTCGCCGAGGAAAAAAGCGCGGTCGATATCGATATGATCCTGGATAACAGCGGTATCGCACTCGCTGTCATCGCGCTGGTTTGTGCTTTTATCGCCGGTATGCGTAAAGAAAATGGCTGGAGTATTCGTGGTGCACTGATCTTTGGAGGAGGAACACTCGCTTTTCACGCCCTGCTCTTTGGCATTGGAGTGGTATGCGGCATCGTTCTGTTAATCCTGATATTTTCCTTCCTGACGGGGAATTCGCCGGTTTAGCCTGTTTGCCGGACAATCCGGCAAACAGGCCACGAATGAATTCCCCTGACGCATATGCCCGCCTAACCTAATCCCCAGAAAATCACCGCCAGTAGCTGCGGAGTGATAATACGCAGGAACATCACCAGCGGGTATACCGTCGCGTACGACAGCGCCGCGGCCCCACTGGTCGCATGCAGGTTATTGGCAAACGCCAGCGCCGGCGGATCGGTCATCGACCCGGCCAACATTCCGCACAGCGTCAGATAGTTCATTTTAGCGAAGATACGTGCCAGCAGACCCACCGTGATGAGCGGAATTGCGGTGATAAAGATGCCATAACCAATCCAGCTTAAGCCCTCTCCTTGCGTCAGAGTATCGACAAAATCACCGCCAGACTTCAGCCCCACCACGGCAAGAAACAGCACGATACCCAACTCGCGCAGCGCCAGGTTAGCGCTCGGCGGCATAAACCAGTACAGCTTACCAATGCTGCCAATACGCCCCAGAATCAGCGCCATGATCAGCGGACCACCCGCCAGCCCCAGCTTTAACGCCGCCGGGAACCCCGGTATAAACAGCGGGATTGACCCAAGAAGCACGCCCAGCCCGATACCAATGAACACCGGCAACATCTGTACCTGTTGCAGTTTTTGCTGCGCGTTGCCCACGACATTGGCTACTGCTTCAATGGAAGAGGGCCGCCCGACCAGGTTGAGAATGTCGCCAAACTGCAGGCTCATCTCACCACTTGCCACCAGCTCAATACCTGCGCGGTTAAGCCGCGAGATCACCACGTCATAGTTCTCTTTTAGGCGTAGATCGCGAATACGCTTGCCGAGCACTTTTTCATTGGTGACGACCACACGTTCAACACGCAATTCCGTGCCACGTGTTGAAAGCGAGGTATCCACCTCCTGACCAATCACCACCTGCGCATTGTGCAGATCCCCTGGCTGCCCCACCAGATGCAGCAGATCGCCAACCTGAATAATCGTCCCTGGCGAGGGCACCATCAGCGTTTCATCGCGTTTAAGTCGCGAACAGATGATTTTGTCGCTATTGAGGATAGGGACATCCTGAATTGCCATATTGCTGAGATTCGGGTTCTCAACACGGATATTCATGGTCTGGATCAGAGAGTGCCCACGGGTGAGTGTGGATTCATGCTGTTGCGCTTCTTCCTCAACATTGACGCGAAAAATCATACGCATCAGCCACATGGTGAGTAAGATGCCGCAAATACCGAAAGGATACGCCATGGCATAGCTCATCCCCATCTGATCCACCACCTCTATAGGTGTGCCCAGATCGCGCAGAATTTGCTGGCCAGCCCCTAATGCCGGGGTATTGGTCACCGCGCCAGAGAATATTCCCAGGACTACCGGCAACGGAATCGCAAACACTTTATGCAGAATGGCGGTGATCAGACCGCCGATAATGACGATCAGAACAGCAAAGAGATTCAGACGTAAACCTGAAACGCGCAGCGACGCAAAAAAACCAGGACCGACCTGAATACCAATGGTGTAAACGAAGAGGATCAGGCCAAATTCCTGAATAAAATGCAGCATCTCGCCGCTAAGGGAGATGCCTAGCAGGTCAGCATAATGTCCGACAAGAATCCCGCCGAACAGCACGCCCCCAATGCCCAGCCC
>NZ_JANEWG010000046.1 GCF_028069725.1 Citrobacter sp. Awk 4 | reverse complement strand
TCGAATCTGAAGTTTATATCCTGTCCAAAGACGAAGGCGGCCGTCATACTCCGTTCTTCAAAGGCTACCGTCCGCAGTTCTACTTCCGTACAACTGACGTGACTGGCACCATCGAACTGCCGGAAGGTGTAGAGATGGTAATGCCGGGCGACAACATCAAAATGGTTGTTACCCTGATTCACCCGATCGCGATGGACGACGGTCTGCGTTTCGCAATCCGTGAAGGCGGCCGTACTGTTGGTGCGGGCGTGGTTGCTAAAGTTATCAGCTAATCGCTGATATCATTTGACGCAATGCGCAATAAAAGGGCATCATTTGATGCCCTTTTTGCACGCTTTCGAACCAGAACCTGGCTCATCAGTGATTTTTTTTGTCATAATCATTGCTGAGACAGGCTCTGTAGAGGGCGTTTAGTCCGAAACTCACCAGAGCATTTCGGTTTGGATTGCCTCGCTTACGCGGGGTGAAAATGTTTGTAGAATACTTCTGACAGGTTGGTTTATGAGTGCGAATACCGAAGCTCAAGGAAGCGGGCGCGGCCTGGAAGCGATGAAGTGGGTGGCTGTAGCTCTATTGCTGCTTGTGGCTATCGTTGGCAACTACCTCTATCGTGACATGATGCTGCCGCTGCGTGCGCTGGCCGTAGTGATTCTGATTGCCGCCGCGGGTGGTGTTGCGCTGTTGACGACAAAAGGTAAAGCGACGGTTGCTTTTGCCCGTGAAGCGCGTACTGAAGTCCGTAAGGTCATTTGGCCGACTCGCCAGGAAACGTTGCACACCACACTGATCGTGGCTGCGGTTACCGCAGTAATGTCACTGATCTTGTGGGGACTGGATGGTATTCTGGTCCGCCTGGTATCCTTTATCACTGGCCTGAGGTTCTGAGATGTCTGAAGCTCCTAAAAAGCGCTGGTACGTCGTTCAGGCGTTTTCCGGTTTTGAAGGTCGCGTAGCAACGTCGCTGCGTGAGCATATCAAATTACACAATATGGAAGAGTTGTTTGGTGAAGTCATGGTGCCGACCGAAGAAGTGGTCGAAATCCGTGGTGGCCAGCGTCGCAAAAGCGAGCGCAAATTCTTCCCGGGCTACGTACTGGTCCAGATGGTTATGAACGACGCGAGCTGGCACCTGGTGCGCAGCGTACCGCGTGTAATGGGCTTCATCGGTGGTACTTCCGACCGTCCGGCACCAATCAGCGATAAAGAAGTTGATGCGATTATGAACCGCCTGCAGCAGGTGGGTGATAAGCCGCGTCCGAAAACGCTGTTTGAACCGGGTGAGATGGTTCGTGTTAACGATGGTCCGTTTGCTGACTTTAACGGCGTGGTTGAAGAAGTCGACTACGAGAAGTCCCGCCTGAAAGTTTCCGTTTCTATCTTCGGTCGTGCGACCCCGGTAGAACTGGACTTTGCTCAGGTTGAAAAAGCCTAACACGCCGATCAAAAAAGAGGCGATTTAATCGTTGCACAAGGCGCGGGATTGGAATACAATTCCGCGCCTTTTGTTTTTATGGATTCCATCCATAAAGCGAATTTTATTACGGGGAGCCTCTTTGAGGCGTTATAACCCAACCAGAGGAATTTAGAATGGCTAAGAAAGTACAAGCCTATGTCAAGCTGCAGGTTGCAGCTGGTATGGCTAACCCGAGTCCGCCGGTAGGTCCAGCACTGGGTCAACAGGGCGTGAACATCATGGAATTCTGCAAAGCGTTCAACGCAAAAACTGATTCCATGGAAAAAGGTCTGCCGATCCCGGTTGTTATTACCGTTTACGCTGACCGTTCTTTCACTTTCGTTACCAAAACGCCTCCGGCAGCAGTACTGCTGAAGAAAGCGGCTGGTATCAAGTCTGGTTCCGGCAAGCCGAACAAAGACAAAGTGGGTAAAATTTCCCGCGCTCAGCTGCAGGAAATCGCGCAGACCAAAGCTGCCGACATGACTGGTTCCGACATTGAAGCGATGACTCGCTCCATTGAAGGTACTGCACGTTCCATGGGCCTGGTAGTGGAGGACTAAGAAATGGCTAAACTGACCAAGCGTATGCGCGTGATCCGTGACAAAGTTGATGCAACTAAACAGTACGACATCAACGAAGCTATTGCTCTGCTGAAAGAGCTGGCCACTGCTAAATTCGTAGAAAGCGTGGACGTTGCCGTTAACCTCGGCATCGACGCTCGTAAATCTGACCAGAACGTACGTGGCGCAACTGTACTGCCGCACGGTACTGGCCGTTCCGTTCGCGTAGCCGTATTTACCCAGGGTGCAAACGCTGAAGCTGCTAAAGCTGCAGGTGCTGAACTGGTAGGTATGGAAGATCTGGCTGACCAGATCAAGAAAGGCGAAATGAACTTTGACGTTGTTATTGCTTCCCCGGATGCAATGCGCGTTGTTGGCCAGTTAGGTCAGGTTCTGGGTCCGCGCGGCCTGATGCCAAACCCGAAAGTTGGTACTGTAACTCCTAACGTTGCTGAAGCGGTTAAGAACGCTAAAGCAGGTCAGGTTCGTTACCGTAACGACAAAAACGGCATCATCCACACCACCATCGGTAAAGTGGATTTTGACGCTGACAAACTGAAAGAAAACCTGGAATCTCTGCTGGTTGCGCTGAAAAAAGCAAAACCGACTCAGGCGAAAGGCGTGTACATCAAGAAAGTTAGCCTCTCCACCACCATGGGTGCTGGCGTTGCCGTTGATCAAGCTGGTCTGAGCGCTTCTGCGAACTAAGATTAGCTTTACGTGGGCGGTGGATTTGTCTACAATTCTACCCCCACGTTTGTTAACGAAAGTTAGCAGATAAACAGATTTGTTCGTTGGAGCCTGGCCTAATCCAGGCCTCCGTCGAAGACCGCAGGTGTTTCGTAAGAAGCTTAATGCCCTGCGTAGACGGTGACAGAACGCTAAGATTATTTCTGATACTCTGGCTTGTTTCTGCTCACCGTATTTAGACGCTCTGTCCGTTGGGAAGAGTGAAGTGAGTTCCGGAACATGAGTTCCGGCAAACATCCAGGAGCAAAGCTAATGGCTTTAAATCTTCAAGACAAACAAGCGATTGTTGCTGAAGTCAGCGAAGTAGCCAAAGGCGCGCTGTCTGCAGTAGTTGCGGATTCCCGTGGCGTAACTGTAGACAAAATGACTGAACTGCGTAAAGCAGGTCGCGAAGCCGGCGTATACATGCGTGTTGTTCGTAACACCCTGCTGCGCCGTGTTGTTGAAGGTACCCAGTTTGAGTGCCTGAAAGACGCGTTCGTTGGTCCGACCCTGATTGCATATTCTATGGAACACCCGGGCGCAGCTGCTCGTCTGTTCAAAGATTTCGCGAAAGCGAATGCAAAATTTGAGGTCAAAGCCGCAGCCTTTGAAGGTGAATTGATCCCGGCATCGCAAATCGATCGCCTGGCAACTCTGCCGACCTACGAAGAAGCAATTGCACGCCTGATGGCAACCATGAAAGAAGCTTCGGCTGGCAAACTGGTTCGCACTCTGGCTGCTGTTCGCGATGCGAAAGAAGCTGCTTAATCGCAGTTATCTTTATCAAGCATCTGCTTACGTATAAACTTATTCTGATTTTCAGGAACAATTTAAATGTCTATCACTAAAGATCAAATCATTGAAGCAGTATCCGCTATGTCCGTAATGGACGTTGTAGAACTGATTTCTGCAATGGAAGAAAAATTCGGTGTTTCCGCTGCTGCTGCTGTAGCTGTAGCTGCTGGCCCGGCTGAAGTTGCTGAAGAAAAAACTGAATTCGACGTAATTCTGAAAGCTGCTGGCGCTAACAAAGTTGCTGTTATCAAAGCAGTACGTAGCGCAACTGGCCTGGGTCTGAAAGAAGCTAAAGACCTGGTAGAATCTGCTCCGGCCGCTCTGAAAGAAGGCGTGAGCAAAGATGACGCAGAAGCACTGAAAAAATCTCTGGAAGAAGCTGGCGCTGAAGTTGAAGTTAAATAAGCCAACTTTTCTGGTTGCAGCCTGAGAAATCAGGCTGATGGCTGGTGACTTTTTAGTCACCAGCCTTTTTGCGCTGTAAGGCGCCAGTAGCATTTCACACTGTTTGACTACTGTTGTGCCTTTCAATGCTTGTTTCTATCGACGACTTAATATACTGCGACAGGGTGCTCGCTCTGTGTAAATCGCAACGAAATGGTTTAAGCGTGATAGCAACAGGCATTGCGGAAAGTATTCAATTTTCCGATCAACAAAATAGTGTTGCACAAACTGTCCGCTCAATGGACAGATGGGTCGACTTGTCAGCGAGCTGAGGAACCCTATGGTTTACTCCTATACCGAGAAAAAACGTATTCGTAAGGATTTTGGTAAACGTCCACAAGTTCTGGACATACCTTATCTCCTTTCTATCCAGCTTGACTCGTTTCAGAAGTTTATCGAGCAAGATCCTGAAGGGCAGTATGGTCTGGAAGCAGCCTTCCGTTCCGTGTTCCCGATTCAGAGCTACAGCGGTAATTCCGAGCTGCAATACGTCAGCTACCGCCTTGGCGAACCGGTGTTTGACGTTCAGGAATGTCAGATCCGTGGCGTGACCTATTCCGCACCGCTGCGCGTCAAACTGCGTCTGGTGATCTACGAGCGCGAAGCGCCGGAAGGCACCGTAAAAGACATTAAAGAACAAGAAGTCTACATGGGCGAAATTCCGCTCATGACTGACAACGGTACCTTTGTTATCAACGGTACTGAGCGTGTTATCGTTTCTCAGTTGCACCGTAGTCCAGGCGTCTTCTTTGACTCCGACAAAGGTAAAACCCACTCTTCGGGTAAAGTACTGTATAACGCGCGTATCATTCCTTACCGCGGTTCCTGGCTGGACTTCGAATTCGATCCGAAGGACAACCTGTTCGTACGTATCGACCGTCGCCGCAAACTGCCTGCGACCATTATTCTGCGTGCGTTGAACTACACCACTGAGCAGATCCTTGACCTGTTCTTTGAGAAAGTTGTTTTCGAAATTCGCGACAACAAGCTGCAGATGGAACTGGTGCCGGAACGCCTGCGTGGCGAGACCGCATCTTTTGACATCGAAGCTAATGGCAAAGTGTACGTCGAAAAAGGCCGTCGCATTACTGCGCGCCACATTCGCCAACTGGAAAAAGACGATATCAAACATATCGAAGTTCCGGTTGAATACATTGCTGGCAAAGTAGCGTCTAAAGACTACGTTGACGAATCTACTGGCGAGCTGATCTGCGCAGCGAACATGGAGCTGAGCCTGGATCTGCTGGCTAAGCTGAGCCAGTCCGGCCACAAACGTATCGAAACGCTGTTCACCAACGATCTGGACCACGGTCCGTACATCTCTGAGACTGTACGCGTCGACCCAACCAACGATCGTCTGAGCGCGCTGGTAGAAATCTACCGCATGATGCGCCCGGGTGAGCCGCCGACTCGTGAAGCAGCTGAAAGCCTGTTTGAAAACCTGTTCTTCTCCGAAGACCGCTATGACCTGTCTGCGGTTGGTCGTATGAAGTTCAACCGTTCTCTGCTGCGCGACGAAATCGAAGGTTCCGGTATCCTGAGCAAAGACGACATCATTGACGTGATGAAGAAGCTCATCGATATCCGTAACGGTAAAGGCGAAGTCGATGATATCGACCACCTCGGCAACCGTCGTATCCGTTCCGTAGGCGAAATGGCGGAAAACCAGTTCCGCGTTGGCCTGGTACGTGTAGAGCGTGCGGTGAAAGAGCGTCTGTCTCTGGGCGATCTGGATACCCTGATGCCT
The DNA here is from genome assembly GCF_028069725.1 of Citrobacter sp. Awk 4. GTDB lineage: Bacteria > Pseudomonadota > Gammaproteobacteria > Enterobacterales > Enterobacteriaceae > Citrobacter_D. Next base: position 27,013 of record NZ_JANEWG010000046.1, on the reverse strand, counting down.
CAGGATATGATCAACGCCAAACCGATTTCTGCAGCAGTGAAAGAGTTCTTCGGCTCCAGCCAGCTGTCTCAGTTTATGGACCAGAACAACCCGCTGTCTGAGATTACGCACAAACGTCGTATCTCCGCACTCGGCCCAGGCGGTCTGACCCGTGAGCGCGCAGGCTTTGAAGTTCGAGACGTACACCCGACTCACTACGGTCGCGTATGTCCAATCGAAACGCCTGAAGGTCCGAACATCGGTCTGATCAACTCCCTGTCCGTGTACGCACAGACTAACGAATATGGCTTCCTTGAGACGCCGTACCGTCGTGTTGTTGATGGCGTGGTTACTGACGAAATTCATTACCTGTCTGCTATTGAAGAAGGCAACTTCGTTATCGCTCAGGCGAACTCCAACCTGGATGACGAAGGGCACTTTGTAGAAGATCTGGTGACCTGCCGTAGCAAAGGCGAATCCAGCTTGTTCAGCCGCGACCAGGTTGACTACATGGACGTATCCACTCAACAGGTGGTATCCGTCGGTGCGTCTCTGATCCCGTTCCTTGAACACGATGACGCCAACCGTGCATTGATGGGTGCGAACATGCAACGTCAGGCGGTTCCGACTCTGCGCGCTGATAAGCCGCTGGTAGGTACCGGTATGGAACGTGCTGTTGCCGTTGACTCCGGTGTAACTGCGGTTGCTAAACGTGGTGGTACCGTTCAGTACGTGGATGCTTCCCGTATCGTTATCAAAGTTAACGAAGACGAGATGTACCCGGGCGAAGCAGGTATCGACATCTATAACCTGACCAAATACACCCGCTCTAACCAGAACACCTGTATCAACCAGATGCCGTGTGTGTCTCTGGGTGAGCCGGTTGAACGTGGTGATGTGCTGGCAGACGGCCCGTCCACTGACCTCGGTGAACTGGCGCTCGGTCAGAACATGCGCGTGGCGTTCATGCCATGGAACGGTTACAACTTCGAAGACTCCATCCTCGTTTCCGAGCGTGTTGTTCAGGAAGACCGTTTCACCACTATCCATATTCAGGAACTGGCATGTGTGTCCCGTGACACCAAGCTGGGGCCGGAAGAGATCACCGCTGACATCCCGAACGTGGGTGAGGCTGCGCTCTCCAAACTGGATGAATCCGGTATCGTTTATATCGGCGCAGAAGTGACTGGTGGCGACATTCTGGTTGGTAAGGTAACGCCGAAAGGTGAAACTCAGCTGACCCCGGAAGAGAAACTGCTGCGTGCGATCTTCGGTGAGAAAGCGTCTGACGTTAAAGACTCTTCTCTGCGCGTGCCAAACGGTGTTTCCGGTACGATTATCGACGTTCAGGTCTTTACTCGCGATGGCGTAGAAAAAGACAAACGTGCGCTGGAAATCGAAGAGATGCAGTTGAAGCAGGCTAAGAAAGACCTGTCTGAAGAACTGCAGATCCTCGAAGCTGGTCTGTTTAGCCGTATCTATGCCGTGCTGGTTTCCGGTGGCGTTGAAGCTGAGAAGCTCGACAAACTGCCGCGCGATCGCTGGCTGGAACTCGGTCTGACCGACGAAGAGAAACAGAATCAGCTGGAGCAACTGGCTGAGCAGTACGACGAACTGAAACACGAGTTCGAGAAAAAACTCGAAGCGAAACGCCGTAAAATCACCCAGGGCGACGATCTGGCACCGGGCGTGCTGAAGATTGTTAAGGTTTATCTGGCGGTTAAACGTCGGATCCAGCCTGGTGATAAGATGGCAGGTCGTCACGGTAACAAGGGTGTAATTTCTAAGATCAACCCGATCGAAGATATGCCTCATGATGCTAACGGTACGCCGGTAGACATCGTGCTGAACCCGCTGGGCGTACCGTCTCGTATGAACATCGGTCAGATTCTGGAAACTCACCTGGGTATGGCTGCGAAAGGTATTGGCGATAAGATCAACGCCATGCTGAAACAGCAGCAAGAAGTCGCGAAACTGCGCGAGTTCATCCAGCGTGCGTACGATCTGGGCGCTGACGTTCGTCAGAAAGTTGACCTGAATACCTTCAGCGATGAAGAAGTTCTGCGTCTGGCTGAAAACCTGAAAAAAGGGATGCCGATCGCAACGCCGGTCTTCGACGGTGCGAAAGAGTCTGAAATCAAGGAACTGTTACAGCTGGGTGGCCTGCCGACTTCCGGTCAGATCACACTGTTCGACGGTCGTACCGGTGAGCAATTCGAGCGTCAGGTTACCGTTGGCTACATGTACATGCTGAAACTGAACCACCTGGTTGATGACAAGATGCATGCGCGTTCTACCGGTTCTTACAGCCTGGTTACTCAGCAGCCGCTGGGTGGTAAGGCGCAGTTCGGTGGTCAGCGCTTCGGGGAGATGGAAGTGTGGGCGCTGGAAGCTTATGGCGCGGCATACACCCTGCAGGAAATGCTCACCGTTAAGTCTGATGACGTGAACGGTCGTACCAAGATGTATAAGAACATCGTGGACGGCAACCATCAGATGGAGCCGGGCATGCCAGAATCCTTCAACGTACTGTTGAAAGAGATTCGTTCGCTGGGTATCAACATCGAGCTGGAAGACGAGTAACTCTCGCTCAAACAGGTCACTGGTGCTGGCGTAACAGCCAGCACCAGATTGTGCTAACTCCGACGGGAGCAAATCCGTGAAAGACTTATTAAAGTTTCTGAAAGCGCAAACTAAAACCGAAGAGTTTGATGCGATCAAAATTGCTCTGGCCTCGCCAGACATGATCCGTTCATGGTCTTTTGGTGAAGTTAAGAAGCCAGAAACCATCAACTACCGTACGTTCAAGCCTGAGCGTGACGGCCTTTTCTGCGCCCGTATCTTTGGGCCGGTAAAAGACTACGAGTGCCTGTGCGGTAAGTACAAGCGCCTGAAACACCGTGGTGTGATCTGTGAGAAGTGCGGCGTTGAAGTGACCCAGACTAAAGTACGCCGTGAGCGTATGGGCCACATCGAGCTGGCGTCTCCGACTGCGCACATCTGGTTCCTGAAATCTCTGCCGTCCCGTATCGGCCTGCTGCTCGATATGCCGCTGCGCGATATCGAACGCGTACTGTACTTCGAATCTTATGTGGTTATCGAAGGCGGTATGACTAATCTGGAACGCCAGCAGATCCTGACTGAAGAACAGTATCTGGATGCGCTGGAAGAGTTCGGTGACGAATTCGACGCGAAGATGGGTGCGGAAGCTATTCAGGCCCTGCTGAAGAGCATGGATCTGGAGCAAGAGTGTGAAACTCTGCGTGAAGAGCTGAACGAAACCAACTCCGAAACCAAGCGTAAGAAGCTGACCAAGCGTATCAAACTGCTGGAAGCGTTCGTTCAGTCTGGCAACAAGCCGGAGTGGATGATCCTGACCGTTCTGCCGGTTCTGCCGCCAGATCTGCGTCCGCTGGTTCCGCTGGATGGTGGTCGTTTCGCAACGTCGGATCTGAACGATCTGTATCGTCGCGTGATCAACCGTAACAACCGTCTGAAACGTCTGCTGGATCTGGCTGCACCGGACATCATCGTACGCAACGAAAAACGTATGCTGCAGGAAGCGGTTGACGCCCTGCTGGATAACGGTCGTCGCGGTCGTGCGATCACCGGTTCTAACAAACGTCCTCTGAAATCTTTGGCCGACATGATCAAAGGTAAACAGGGTCGTTTCCGTCAGAACCTGCTCGGTAAGCGTGTTGACTACTCCGGTCGTTCTGTCATCACCGTAGGTCCATACCTGCGTCTGCATCAGTGCGGTCTGCCGAAGAAAATGGCGCTGGAACTGTTCAAACCGTTCATCTACGGCAAGCTGGAACTGCGTGGCCTCGCCACCACCATCAAAGCCGCTAAGAAAATGGTTGAGCGTGAAGAAGCTGTCGTTTGGGATATCCTGGACGAAGTTATCCGCGAACACCCGGTACTGCTGAACCGTGCACCAACACTGCACCGTCTGGGTATCCAGGCATTTGAACCGGTACTGATCGAAGGTAAAGCTATCCAGCTGCACCCGCTGGTTTGTGCGGCATACAACGCCGACTTCGATGGTGACCAGATGGCTGTTCACGTACCGCTGACGCTGGAAGCCCAGCTCGAAGCGCGTGCGCTGATGATGTCTACCAACAACATCCTGTCTCCGGCGAACGGCGAACCTATCATCGTTCCGTCTCAGGACGTTGTATTGGGTCTGTACTACATGACCCGTGACTGTGTTAACGCTAAAGGCGAAGGCATGGTGCTGACTGGCCCGAAAGAAGCTGAGCGTATTTATCGCGCTGGCCTGGCCTCTCTGCATGCGCGCGTTAAAGTGCGTATCACCGAATACGAAAAAGATGAAAACGGCGAGTTCGTTGCGAAAACCAGCCTGAAAGACACGACCGTTGGCCGTGCCATTCTGTGGATGATCGTACCGAAAGGTCTGCCTTTCTCCATCGTCAACCAGGCGCTGGGTAAGAAAGCTATCTCCAAAATGCTGAACACCTGTTACCGCATTCTGGGCCTGAAGCCGACCGTTATCTTCGCTGACCAGACCATGTACACCGGCTTTGCTTATGCAGCGCGTTCAGGTGCATCTGTTGGTATTGATGACATGGTCATCCCAGAGAAGAAACACGAGATCATCTCTGAAGCGGAAGCCGAAGTTGCTGAGATCCAGGAGCAGTTCCAGTCTGGTCTGGTTACCGCGGGCGAACGCTATAACAAAGTTATCGATATCTGGGCTGCGGCGAACGATCGTGTATCCAAAGCGATGATGGATAACCTGCAAACTGAAACCGTCATTAACCGTGAAGGTAAAGAAGAGCAGCAGGTTTCTTTCAACAGCATTTACATGATGGCCGACTCCGGTGCGCGTGGTTCTGCAGCACAGATTCGTCAGCTGGCAGGTATGCGTGGTCTGATGGCGAAGCCAGATGGCTCCATCATCGAAACGCCAATCACCGCGAACTTCCGTGAAGGTCTGAACGTACTCCAGTACTTCATCTCCACTCACGGTGCTCGTAAAGGTCTGGCGGATACCGCACTGAAAACAGCGAACTCCGGTTATCTGACGCGTCGTCTGGTTGACGTTGCCCAGGATCTGGTGGTTACCGAAGACGATTGCGGTACGCTGGAAGGTCTTGTCATGACCCCAGTTATCGAAGGTGGTGATGTTAAAGAGCCGCTGCGCGATCGCGTTCTGGGTCGTGTGACTGCAGAAGACGTACTGAAGCCGGGTACGGCGGACATTCTGGTTCCTCGCAATACGCTGCTGCACGAACAGTGGTGTGACCTGCTGGAAGCGAACTCCGTTGACTCCGTCAAGGTACGTTCCGTTGTATCTTGTGACACCGACTTTGGTGTATGTGCGCACTGCTACGGTCGTGACCTGGCGCGTGGCCACATCATCAACAAAGGTGAAGCTATCGGTGTTATCGCGGCACAGTCAATCGGTGAACCGGGTACACAGCTGACGATGCGTACGTTCCACATCGGTGGTGCGGCATCTCGTGCGGCGGCTGAATCCAGCATCCAGGTGAAAAATAAAGGTAGCATCCGTCTGAGCAACGCGAAGTCGGTTGTGAACTCCAGCGGTAAACTGGTTATCACCTCCCGTAACACCGAACTGAAACTGATCGACGAATTCGGTCGTACCAAAGAAAGCTATAAAGTGCCTTACGGCTCCGTTATGGCGAAAGGTGATGGCGAACAGGTTGCTGGCGGCGAAACCGTTGCAAACTGGGATCCGCACACCATGCCGGTTATCACCGAAGTGAGTGGTTTCGTCCGCTTCACTGACATGATCGACGGCCAGACCATTACTCGTCAGACCGACGAGCTGACCGGTCTGTCTTCTCTGGTGGTTCTGGATTCTGCTGAACGTACTACCGGTGGTAAAGATCTGCGTCCGGCACTGAAAATCGTTGATGCTCAGGGTAACGATGTTCTGATCCCAGGCACCGATATGCCTGCGCAGTACTTCCTGCCGGGTAAAGCGATTGTTCAGCTGGAAGATGGCGTACAGATCAGTTCTGGTGACACCCTGGCGCGTGTACCGCAGGAATCCGGCGGTACCAAGGACATCACCGGTGGTCTGCCGCGCGTTGCGGACCTGTTCGAAGCTCGTCGTCCGAAAGAGCCGGCAATCCTGGCGGAAATCAGCGGTATCATTTCCTTCGGTAAAGAAACCAAAGGGAAGCGTCGTCTGGTGATCACGCCGTTAGACGGCAGCGATCCGTACGAAGAGATGATTCCGAAATGGCGTCAGCTCAACGTGTTCGAAGGTGAACGTGTAGAACGTGGCGATGTGGTTTCCGACGGTCCGGAAGCACCGCATGACATCCTGCGTCTTCGTGGCGTACACGCGGTAACGCGTTACATCACCAACGAAGTACAGGACGTATACCGTCTGCAAGGCGTTAAGATTAACGATAAACACATCGAAGTTATCGTTCGTCAGATGCTGCGTAAAGCGACCATCGAAAGTGCAGGTAGCTCCGACTTCCTGGAAGGCGAACAGGTTGAATACTCCCGCGTCAAGATCGCTAACCGCGAACTGGAAGCGAACGGCAAAGTTGCGGCAACGTATTCCCGCGACCTGCTGGGTATCACCAAAGCGTCTCTGGCAACCGAGTCCTTCATCTCTGCAGCATCGTTCCAGGAGACCACGCGTGTCCTGACCGAAGCAGCAGTAGCGGGCAAACGCGACGAACTGCGCGGTCTGAAAGAGAACGTCATCGTGGGTCGTCTGATCCCGGCTGGTACCGGTTATGCGTACCACCAGGATCGTATGCGCCGCCGTGCCGCTGGCGAATTGCCAGCAGCACCGCAGGTGACTGCTGAAGATGCGACTGCCAGCCTGGCAGAGCTGCTGAACGCAGGCCTGGGTGGTTCAGACAACGATTAATCGTTGATGGCCATAATAAAAAACCCGCTTCGGCGGGTTTTTTTTTTGCCTTCTGGCTTGCTGTTTGTAGGCCGGAGAAGTCGCAGGTGACGCCATCCGGCAAAACCTGATGCGCATTAATTTACCGGCGGCAATCGGCGATAAAGTTCGATCATATCTCCCGCCAGATCCTGAATCACCATGGCGTTCATCAGATGGTCCTGGGAGTGAACGGTGATGAGATTCACCGGTAATTTGCCCGTACCTTCGTCAATACCGATAAGCTGTGTCTGGATTTTATGCGCCACTTTAACGTAATCGCGTGACTCTTCCATTGCCTGCTCCGCACCCGCAAAATCGCCTTTACGCGCCAGTTGTAGTGCTGTTAACGCCTGACTGCGAGCGGTACCTGCATTAACCAGTAACTCCATGATGATAGTTTCTAACTCTTCCATGTCTTACTCCATAAGCTTAAGGGCTTTCTCCAGCACAACATCGCCTTTCATCATGCCGTAATCCATCATATCAATCACCGCGACTTTCTTGCCTAATGGGTCGGCAAGTGCCTGAAGCTTTGCCTGCTCGTACTTCACCTGTGGGCCAAGCAGGACAATATCCGCCGCCGCAATATTCTCTTTGAATTCAGCAACAGGAACTGCCTTGATATTGACCTCAACGCCTTTTTTTTGAGCGGCGTCTTTCATTCGTTGTACCAACATGCTGGTGGACATACCGGCAGCACAGCATAAAACGATATTCTTCATAATTGGCTCTCACAATTTCCCTGGTCATTCATCTTTAGTCCCTGACAAGGGAGAGAACAACTGTCTTAAAGTGAATGTGTGTAAAGCATCACAAAGATGCGCCATAAAAACTGAAACCGGTTACGGTCAGGCAGCAAGTATTAAAAAGGCCCGTCATGACGGGCCTGGGTGCTTTAGGCTTTTTACAGATGAGGTGCTGGCAGAATACGGTTTTTCCCCTGTTGCTTGGCGCTATAAAGCGCTTCATCGGCTCCGATGATTAACTGCTCCAGCGATTCCATATTCCATTCTTTCATCCCCGCGCTGAAGGTGACGACCAGATTCTCTTCGCGCCAGGTTCTCTGCTCTACGATCGTGCGCCATTGTTCAAGCAACGTAAAAGCCTCATTAGCATGAACGCCTGCAAAGAGGACCGCAAATTCTTCACCGCCATAACGGTAAAGCGAAATAGAATGGCGCTGTAACACCTGAATGCCCTCACGCGCCACGTTACGCAGAACAATGTCGCCGCTCAGATGTCCCCATGTATCGTTGATAGATTTAAAATTATCAATGTCCACCAGCGCCAGAGTGAAAGGTTGGTGATCGTTCATCAGCGCGGCAATGTCATTGTCAAATGCACGACGGTTTTTGCAGCCAGTCAGTGCGTCAATCGTCGCCTGGCGGACATACGCTATCTCACGCTCTTTATTTAACTCGATGGCTTTACTGAGCATGGCTTCCAGGCGGGGGGCCCGATTAACATCCCCGGTCTTGATGGCGTTGATGATGTTCATCAATACCGTTCGGGAGGTATGCCGTAGATAAAGCCCAAACAGCACAACCATCATGGCAGCCAGCGCGAATCCCCAGGACACAATATTGGTTTCGTGGCGAGTGAGGTCCATCAGCATGTTGTCAGAAACCCGGTAAACGACAAACCAGTCTGGATTGGTAAACGAGTAGTAGTAGTACCAGGTATTACTTTTTGAATCGAAAACATACCCTTCGCCACTGGTCATCCTGTCCATCATCTTTTCACTGACATACTGTTTAAATAACGCGCCAGTATCCGGATGTAGTACGACTTTCCCATCACGGTCAGCGACAAAAAATTCCCCCTGCACAGGAGCAACCATCTGGCGCAGGGTATAACTCATTGACGTGAGATCAAGGTGAAACGCGATACTGCCTTTCAGCCTGCCTTCGGGTGAAATGACCGGTTTGTAGATGGCCACCGTTGGGTAATGGGTGAAGTAGTCCATGTGAGGATTGGTATAGTGGCTGAATGTACTGGCTTTTGCCTGGTGTACAAACCACGGACGCGTTTTGGCATCAAAGGCTTTGCTATTTTCATCGGTTAACACTTCCGGGGCTCGCAGGTAGTTGCCCACGGTATCCGCCAGCGAAATGGAAGAGACGGTTGGCATCAGCGTCTGTAGCTGCATGAGTAACCTCAGGCCTTCCTCGGGGTCGATATTCACCGTTTCATTTAACTTGTCCCCACGGGAAAAGAAGGTCGCCGCGCGCGCGAGGATATAGTCGTTTTCGCGTAGTAACGACTCCGTATAGTTAACCGCAAGGTTATGTGTAAAGTTGCGGTTAATGTTGTGGTAATCCTCCAGAAAATCTTTTCGCTGCGTGAAGGTGATGAAAATTGCGATCAGAATAAAACTGAGCAAAATCCCCCCGAAGCTCACCAGCATGGGGGTTGTGAAGGAAAGCTGTCTGTTGTGACGTGCCATTGGCTGTGAATTATTCCTGAAGGATTAGGTCCTGGAAAGGTGGTTCAAACCGACAACAGGGTTCCGCACATCAGGACAGAATGTATGCAATTATAATCGTGAGAATATGGCTAAAGATGATTTATGTTAATAACAAATAAGATTGTCTCTATTTATGCTGCGAATAGAATTTTGTGCTACACAGGGTTTGAGGGCAGGGCGAAAACGAGGAAGAAACATTCCGCCCTGGTCAGCTTCCGCTGCTGACATCTACAACATAAAAAAACGGGAGTCTGAACGCTATCTCCCGTTTTTTACATTACGTATGGGCTCGTAAATTATTCAGCTGATTGCAATCTGATTCACCGCGCTTGCGAGGCGCGCCCCAGATAGCTGTCCCAGTCTTTCCAGACCGGTTGTAGTCCTTGCGCCGCCAGCGCCCCGGCAACATCTTCAGGACGCCGGGCATCGTGTGGAGAAAACTGCTCCAGCTCAGGGTGATCATCAGCGTAGCCGCCAGGTTGTGTCTTCGAAAACGCGCTGACATTGTTAATCGCCAGCGGGATAACGTGATCGCGAAACCACGGTGATTCGCGCGTAGAGAGCGACAGCTCTATCTCCGGAGACAGCAGGCGAAACGCGCAGATGGTTTGTACCAGTTGACGCTCATCCATGATGGACGCAGGCTCAATCCCTCCCGTGCACGGACGCAGACGTGGAAAAGAGATTGAGTAGCGACTCTGCCAGTACTGTTTTTGCATCCACAGCAGATGCTCTGCCACCATATAGCAATCAACCCGCCAACTGTCAGACAGACCAATCAGCGAACCCAGCCCAATTTTATCGATCCCCGCACGACCCAGCCGGTCTGGCGTTTCCAGTCGCCAGAAGAAGTCCTGTTTTTTCCCTTTCAGATGGTGCTGTGCGTACATCGCCTGATGGTAGGTTTCCTGATAGACCATGACGCCATCCAGCCCAAGGGTTTTGAGCTCGGCATACTCTGCCTCTGACAATGGTTGTACTTCCATCTGTAAAGAGGAGAACTGGCGGCGGATGACCGGCAAATGGCGGCGAAAGTAGTCCATGCCTACTTTTGCCTGATGTTCTCCGGTCACCAGCAGCAGGTGCTCAAATCCCAATGCACGAATGGCGTCACATTCACGGGAGATCTCTTTGTCATCCAGCGTCTTGCGCTTGATGCGGTTGCTCATTGAAAAGCCGCAGTAAGTGCAGTCGTTAGCGCAAAGGTTGGAAAGATAGAGTGGAACGTAAAAGCTGACTATATTACCAAATCGCTGGCGGGTAAGGCGTTGCGCCCGTTGTGCCAGCGGCTCCAGGTAGGCACTGGCTGCAGGGGAGAGCAACGCCATCATGTCATCACGATCCAGTTGCGTGGCGTTCAGCGCCCGTTCGACGTCGGCTGCCGTTTTGCTGTTGATGCGCAGGCGGATATCGTCCCAGTCCAGGTCGCGCCAGCGGTCGGTGAACGTTTTCATGCCGATGTCTCCAGAAATCCGGTCAACGGGCTGGTGGGGTGAGCCTGTGCGCTACGTCTTCCCGGTACGGCCTGACGCGCCAGAATGCCCGCTTCCACTGCCAAACGGAATGCCTTCGCCATCATCACCGGATCGTCAGCCACCGCAATTGCTGTGTTAACCAACACGGCGTCGGCGCCCATTTCCAGGGCTTGTGTGGCGTGGCTGGGGACACCGATCCCCGCGTCGACGACGACCGGGACGGTTGACTGCTGGATAATAATCTCCAGCATGGCTCGGGTTTCCAGCCCCTGATTTGAACCAATCGGCGCACCGAGTGGCATCACCGCAGCACAGCCGACCTCTTCAAGACGTTTGCACAGCACCGGGTCGGCACCGCAGTAAGGGAGAACCACAAATCCCTGTTTGACCAGCGCCTCGGCGGCTTTCAGTGTTTCTATCGGATCCGGCAGCAACCAGCGTGCGTCGGGGTGAATTTCCAGTTTCAGCCAGCGGGTGCCCAGCGCTTCCCGCGCTAATTGCGCGGCAAAGATGGCCTCTTCCGCCGTTTTGGCGCCGGAGGTATTGGGCAACAGCGTGACGCCCGCCTCCCGTAACGGCGCCAGAATAGCGTCGTTGTGCTGACGCAAGTCAACGCGCTTCATCGCCAGCGTCACAAGCTCGCTGCCGGAGGCGCGAATCGCCTCTGCCATTAAAGAAGAAGAGGCGAATTTCCCTGTCCCTGTGAACAGGTGCGAGTCGAACGTTTTATCTGCAATACGTAACATATCAGCCCCCGGCAATAACCTGAAAAAGCAGGATCTGATCACCGTCCTGCACAATTTGCTGTTCCCACTGTTCGCGCGGCAGGATCTGTTGATTCAACGCCAGCGCGGCGCCTGGCTTGAGTTGATCGAGCTGATTCAGCAGATCGGTAACAGACATTCCCACTGCGCACTGCATCGGCTCATCATTGAACTGAATCTGCATGTTGCCCTCCACATACCGGGCAGTCGCTGGCGCGGCGTAACGTTAGGCTGCGCCACTGGCTGGTTTTAGCGTCAAACAGACGCAGTTTGTCCGTGGGCGTTTCCATGCCATTCAAGAGTTTAATGGCTTCCAGCGCCTGCAATGTGCCCATCACACCGACCACTGGCCCAACGATGCCGGCGTTACGGCAGTTGCGTTCCGGCTCTTCGTCGTCCGGCCACAGGCAGCGGTAACAGCCCTGTTCCCAGGGGGGTGTCAGAACCATCAACTGACCGCCAAAGCCAACGGCGCTGGCGGTAATCAGTGGGGTATTGAGCGCGACACAGACGGCGTTGATCTCCTGGCGGGTGGCCATGTTGTCGGTACAATCCAGGACCACATCAGCATTCGCTACCGCGTGTCGAAGCGCATCGCCGGTAAGACGTTGCTGTAACGCCACCAGTTCAATATCCGGGTTGAGACGTGCCAGTCGCTGTTTTGTGACCTGCGATTTCGGGCGGGCGATATCATCGGTAGTAAAGAGGATTTGCCGTTGCAGGTTACTCAGGTGCACATCGTCATCGTCAGCCAGAACCAACGTGCCGATGCCTGCACCTGCAAGATAGAGCGCGGCAGGTGAACCTAATCCGCCTAAACCGATGACCAGTACGTGGCTTGCGAGCAGCTTTTGCTGCCCCTCAATCGCGATATCGCCAAGCAAGATCTGGCGGCTGTAACGCATAAAGTCACGATCATTCATCGCCAGCTCCTGCTACCGAAAGCAACTGCGCGGCGGCAGCACGCCAGTCTGTTGCCTGCGTAATCGCGCTGACGACAGCAATACTGCCGACACCCGTTGCCAGTACCGCAGGCGCGCGCTCAAGGCTAATCCCGCCGATGGCGACTGTCGGGTAATCAGCCAGACGCGCAATATGGCGCGCCAGCTGTTCCAGCCCTTGCGGGGCAGAGGGCATCTGTTTGGTTTGCGTCGGGAAGACATGCCCCAGCGCGATATATGAAGGACGCGCGGCCAGCGCCACGTCGATTTCCATATCATCATGGGTCGAGACGCCAAGGCGCAGTCCTGCTGCCTGAATCGCCTTCAGATCGGTGGTTTCGAGATCTTCCTGACCCAGATGGACACCGTACGCGTTGTGCTTTATCGCCAGCCGCCAGTAATCGTTGATGAACAGCCGGGCGTCAAAACGACGTCCCAGCGCAATCGCGGCGATAACGTCCGCTTCGACCTCTTCATCGCGCTTATCTTTGATTCGCAGCTGTAGGGTGCGCACGCCTGCGTCCAGCAGGCGTTCAATCCAGAGTACGCTGTCCACCACCGGATACAGTCCGAGACGGAAAGGGACGGGGGGGAAATCAGGCTGGTACATCAGGCTTCCTCCCGCTTCAGATAGATTTCACCGCCTTTGGCGCGGAAGTTTTCCGACATGTCTGCCATGCCCACTTCGATGGTTTGTGCGGCGGCGTAGTCGCGGACCTCCTGGCTGATTTTCATTGAGCAGAATTTTGGTCCGCACATTGAGCAGAAGTGGGCGACTTTACCGGATTCCTGCGGCAGCGTTTCATCGTGGTACGCGCGGGCGGTGAACGGGTCGAGTGCCAGGTTAAACTGGTCTTCCCAGCGGAATTCAAAGCGCGCTTTCGACATTGCGTTATCGCGAATTTGTGCGCCCGGGTGGCCCTTCGCCAGGTCGGCGGCGTGAGCGGCGATCTTGTAAGTGATCAGCCCCTGTTTTACATCTTCTTTGTTCGGTAAGCCGAGGTGTTCTTTCGGGGTGACATAGCAGAGCATTGCACAGCCGAACCAGCCAATCATCGCTGCGCCAATCCCGGAAGTGAAATGGTCATAACCCGGTGCGATATCGGTGGTCAATGGGCCTAAGGTGTAGAACGGCGCTTCATGGCAGTGCTCCAGCTCTTCGGTCATGTTGCGGCGGATCATCTGCATCGGTACATGTCCCGGACCTTCAATCATCACCTGAACGTCATATTCCCAGGCGATTTTGGTCAGCTCACCAAGGGTGTGCAGTTCGGCAAACTGTGCTTCGTCGTTGGCGTCACGAACGGAGCCAGGACGCAGGCCATCACCGAGAGAGAGCGCAACATCGTAGGCGGCGCAGATTTGACAGATTTCGCGGAAATGCTCGTAGAGGAAGTTCTCTTTGTGGTGGGAGAGGCACCATTTTGCCATGATCGAACCACCGCGTGAGACGATGCCCGTCAGTCGTCTGGCGGTCATCGGCACATAGCGCAGCAGAACACCGGCATGAATAGTGAAGTAATCGACACCCTGTTCGGCCTGCTCCAGTAGCGTGTCGCGGAAGGCTTCCCATGTCAGATCTTCGGCGATCCCGTTAACCTTCTCCAGCGCCTGGTAGATCGGTACCGTACCGATCGGCACCGGGCTGTTACGCAGGATCCACTCGCGGGTTTCGTGGATATAGCGGCCCGTTGACAGGTCCATTACCGTATCTGCCCCCCAGCGTGTGGACCAGACCAGTTTTTCGACCTCTTCTTCGATGGAAGAGGTCACCGCAGAATTGCCGATATTGGCGTTTACTTTGACCAGGAAGTTGCGACCAATGATCATCGGCTCAGATTCCGGGTGGTTGATGTTGGCAGGGATAATCGCGCGTCCGGCGGCCACCTCATCACGGACAAACTCCGGAGTGATGTTTTCCGGCAGGCGTGCGCCGAAGCCTTCGCCCGGATGCTGGTGGCGTAATACCTCACTGCGGATGCGCTCGCGCCCCATGTTTTCACGGATGGCGATGAACTCCATCTCCGGCGTGACGATACCCTGGCGCGCATAATGTAGCTGCGTGACGCATTTCCCGGCTTTGGCACGTTTTGGGGTTAACAGACCGCTGAAACGCAATTCGTCCAGACCGTCATCGGCCAGGCGCTCTTTGGTATAGGCAGAGCTGCGGTCGGTCAGTGCTTCGCTATCGGCGCGGGCGTCAATCCACGGTTGACGCAGTTTTGCCAGACCCTGCTCAACATTAATCGCGATATCAGGATCGCCATACGGACCCGAGGTGTCATACACCGGAATGGCTTCGTTTTCTTCGTACTGTGGATGCTCTTTTGTCCCGCCAGTCAACGTCGGGCTAAGCTGGATTTCGCGCATTGGGATGCGGATATCTGACTGCGAGCCGGTGATATAGATCCGTCTGGAATTTGGAAAGGCGGTGCCTTCCAGCGTATTGATGAAGTGTTGTGCTTGTTCGCGCTGCTGGCGACGGGTTAATTTTGCAGTAGACATAGCTCATTCCAAAAAAGTAAGGACGTGGCTTGTCAGACGACGGATGAAGCAAGAGGAGATTACACTTCATCATTCAAGCTGCCTCTGCGTTGGCTGCCTTCGTTCACCCCAGTCACTTACTCAAGTAAGCTCCTGGGGATTCTCTCAGTTGCCGCCTTGATGCAACTTGAATGATTTTGTGTAATTGGTTTTGACTCTTGTTCCCTTCGCAGGTTTTAACCTGATCAGGTTCCGCGGATCCCGAATTAACGGTCTCAGCCCGTGCTTTCACACTGGGCACTCCGACAAGAAATAGCCCCCTCTAAAGGGGGCGACAACGGTAAGTTACGCGTTAATAGCGTCGAACTCAAGCAGGACGTTTTGCCTTCGCATTGTCGTGCATCGCGTCAAAGACCAGCATGATCAGCTTGTCTTCAAGGATAAATCGGGATTCCAGCGCTTCGCCGATATCTGATAAAACCTTTTGAAATTCAAGATAGTTATCATGATCGATGGCCATTTCCAGGCTGGAGTCGTAGTAATCCATAATGCATTGCGTATTGGCTTCCAGTAACGGCCAAATTTTCGTTGCGTTTAAAAGCTGCCCGTTACCTTCCAATTTATGGAGAATGCGTTCATAAATACTGAAGTGCCCGGCGGAAAGGTAATCGACCAGGCTTTGACAAAAATCATCCAGCGCTTTTTCGTTTAAGCGCATGTACGATTCTTTGCCAGGCTTAATGCCAACCAAATTGTAGTAAGCCACGAGCAGATGCTTACGTACATGTAGCCAGCGATCAACCAGTTTATTACTTCCTCTGACGTGCTCTGTCAGGTTATCCAGCTGGTTTAACATGATTGACTCCGCAAGTTTAGATTCGAAAAACTGCTCACTCAAAAATGTAAAAATAATGTAAACAACATGCCTGTGAAGCAAAGGTTGCGCAAGAGATATGGATCGTATAATTGAAAAATTAGACAGCGGCTGGTGGATTGTCAGCCATGAGCAAAAAATATGGCTACCGCGCGGAGAACTGCCCTATGGCGAAGCGGCAACTTTCGATCTTGTTGGGCAGCGCGCACTCCAGATTGGAGAGTGGGAAGGCGAATCCGTCTGGTTGGTACAACAACATCGCCGCCATGATATGGGTTCCGTACGGCAGGTTATCGATCAGGATGTCGGCTTGTTCCAGCTGGCCGGGCGGGGTGTACAACTGGCGGAGTTTTACCGTTCACATAAATTCTGTGGTTACTGCGGCCACACAATGTACCCAAGTAAAACCGAATGGGCCATGTTGTGCAGTCATTGCCGTGAACGCTATTACCCTCAGATAGCGCCTTGCATTATTGTGGCGATTCGCCGGGAAGATACTCTCCTGCTCGCGCAACATACCCGCCATCGCAACGGCGTGCATACGGTGCTGGCTGGGTTTGTCGAAGTGGGGGAAACCCTGGAACAAGCGGTGGCGCGTGAAGTTATGGAAGAAAGCCGTATTAAAGTGAAGAACCTGCGCTATGTCACGTCTCAACCGTGGCCATTTCCGATGTCGCTCATGACCGCATTTATGGCGGAGTATGACAGCGGGGAGATCGTTATCGATCCGAAGGAGTTACTGGAAGCGGGCTGGTATCGTTATGACGATCTTCCGCTACTGCCGCCAGCGGGTACTGTCGCACGTCGGTTGATCGAAGATACGGTGGCAATGTGTCGGGCAGAGTACGAGTGACATGATACACTGGGCGCATAACGCTAAAGGAATGTAAAAATGACCGAACTGAAAAACGATCGTTACCTGCGTGCGCTGCTGCGCCAGCCCGTTGATGTCACCCCTGTATGGATGATGCGCCAGGCAGGCCGTTATCTCCCGGAGTATAAAGCCACCCGAGCACAAGCGGGCGATTTTATGTCACTGTGCAAAAATGCCGAGCTGGCGTGCGAAGTCACGCTGCAGCCGCTGCGCCGTTACCCGCTTGATGCGGCGATCCTCTTTTCGGACATCCTGACCATTCCGGATGCGATGGGCCTGGGACTGTATTTTGAAGCCGGAGAAGGCCCGCGATTTACCGCGCCGGTGGCCTGCAAAGCCGACGTCGACAAACTGCCCATTCCTGATCCCGAAGATGAACTGGGCTACGTGATGAATGCGGTACGTACTATTCGTCGCGAACTGAAAGGCGAAGTCCCGTTGATTGGTTTTTCCGGCAGTCCCTGGACTCTGGCGACGTATATGGTGGAAGGCGGTAGCAGCAAAGCCTTTACTGTCATTAAAAAGATGATGTATGCAGATCCGCAAGCGCTCCATTTACTGCTCGATAAACTGGCGAAAAGCGTCACGTTGTATCTCAATGCGCAGATCAAAGCAGGCGCGCAGTCGGTGATGATTTTCGATACCTGGGGCGGCGTGCTGACCGGGCGCGATTATCAGCAGTTCTCACTTTATTACATGCATAAAATTGTCGACGGTCTCCTGCGTGAGAATGAAGGGCGTCGTGTCCCAGTCACGCTGTTTACCAAAGGCGGCGGCCAGTGGCTGGAAGCGATGGCGGAAACGGGCTGTGATGCGCTGGGACTCGACTGGACCACAGACATCGCCGATGCGCGTCGTCGCGTGGGGCATAAAGTGGCGTTGCAGGGGAATATGGATCCTTCCATGCTGTATGCGCCAGCGGCGCGTATTGAAGAAGAAGTTTCGACGATTCTGGCGGGATTCGGTCAGGGCGAAGGCCACGTCTTCAACCTTGGGCACGGCATTCACCAGGATGTGCCGCCAGAACACGCGGGCGTCTTTGTGGAGGCGGTACACCGGATTTCAGCACAGTATCACCAGTAAGGGATGGGCATGGATCTCGCGTCGCTACGTGCTCAACAGCTTGAACTGGCCTCAAATGTGATCCGTGAAGATCGTCTGGATAACGATCCTCCGGATCTGATCGCAGGCGCTGACGTTGGGTTTGAGCAGGGCGGTGAAGTGACGCGAGCCGCAATGGTACTGCTGAAGTATCCTTCGCTTGAGCTGGTGGAATATCAGGTGGCGCGCATCGCCACCACCATGCCGTATATTCCTGGCTTTCTCTCCTTTCGTGAATATCCCGCGCTGTTGGCGGCGTGGGAACAACTCTCGCATAAGCCTGATTTAGTGTTTGTCGATGGTCACGGTATTTCTCATCCGCGCCGCCTCGGTGTAGCCAGCCATTTTGGGTTGTTGGTGGATGTGCCGACCATCGGCGTGGCGAAAAAACGGCTGTGCGGCAAATTTGAACCCCTCTCTTCCGAGCCCGGCGCTCTGGCACCATTAATGGATAAAGGCGAGCAACTGGCATGGGTCTGGCGTAGCAAAGCGCGCTGCAATCCGCTGTTTATTGCTACCGGGCACCGGGTAGGGCTGGACAGCGCCCTTTCGTGGGTACAACGCTGTATGAAAGGGTATCGCTTACCCGAACCGACGCGCTGGGCTGATGCGGTAGCGTCAGGCCGTCCGGCGTTTACGCGTTGGCAAGAAATTCAGTCCTGATTCAGGTACACTTCCGCTAATTATCGTTTTCGAGATCTCATCATGTTACAAAACCCGATCCACCTGCGACTGGAACGGCTGGAAAGCTGGCAACATGTCACTTTTATGGCCTGTTTATGCGAACGCATGTACCCCAACTACGCTATGTTCTGTCAGCAGACTGAATTCGGCGATGGACAGGTTTATCGTCGAATTCTCGACCTCATCTGGGAAACGCTGACCGTCAAAGATGCGAAAGTGAATTTCGACAGCCAACTGGAGAAATTTGAAGAAGCGATCCCGGCTGCCGACGATTATGACCTGTATGGCGTCTATCCGGCGATTGATGCCTGCGTTGCGTTAAGTGAACTGGTGCACTCACGTTTGAGTGGAGAAACGCTGGAGCACGCTATCGAAGTCAGTAAGACATCTATCACCACCGTTGCCATGCTGGAAATGACCCAGGCGGGACGAGAAATGACCGATGAAGAGCTCAAAGAGAACCCTGCGGTTGAGCAAGAATGGGATATTCAGTGGGAAATATTCCGACTTTTAGCCGATTGCGAAGAACGCGATATTGAGCTGATAAAAGGGTTGCGCGCAGACCTGCGCGAGTCCGGCGAGAGCAATATCGGTATAAATTTTCAGCAATGAGACCAGAAAACGTGATTTAACGCCTGATTTGTCGTGCCTGAAGGCTTCCCTTCCGCCCCCCGTCTGGTCTACATTTGGGGGGCGAAAAAAAGTGGCTATCGGTGCGTGTATGCAGGAGAGTGCTTTTCTGGCATTTTCGTCGCACTCGATGCTTAGCAAGCGATAAACACATTGTAAGGATAACTTATGAACAAGACTCAACTGATTGATGTAATTGCAGACAAAGCAGAACTGTCCAAAACCCAGGCTAAAGCTGCTCTGGAATCCACTCTGGCTGCTATTACTGAGTCTCTGAAAGAAGGCGATGCTGTACAACTGGTTGGTTTCGGTACCTTCAAAGTGAACCACCGCGCTGAGCGCACTGGCCGCAACCCGCAGACCGGTAAAGAAATCAAAATCGCCGCAGCTAACGTGCCGGCATTTGTTTCTGGTAAAGCACTGAAAGACGCAGTTAAGTAATTCGCGTGGCAGTGAACAGTTTTAGCGAAGGGGCGGGTTCGCCCCTTTTGTCTGTCTGGCGTCGTACGCTGACGCTGGCAGGCGCGCTAGTGCTGACAGCATGCAGCCATAACTCTGCGCTTCCCCCCTTTACCGCCAGCGGTTACGCGGACGATCAGGGGGCGGTGCGTATCTGGCGTAAAGATTCCGGCGGTGATGTTCATCTGCTTTCCGTCTTTAGCCCGTGGCGTGGCGGCGATACGACCACGGCTGAATATCGCTGGCAAGGCGATACGCTCTCTCTGATTGAATTCAACGTTTACGGCAAACCGGCAGAGCATATTCGCGCTCGTTTCGACGATCATGGCGAACTAAGCTTTATGCAGCGTGAGGTGGGCGGGCAAAAACAGCAGCTTTCCAGCGATCAAATTGCGTTATACCGCTATCGCGCCGATCAAATCCGCCAGACCAGCGACGCGTTGCGTCAGGGGCGGGTGGTTTTACGCCAGGGACGCTGGCATGCCAATCAGACCATCACCACCTGCGAAGGCGAAACGCTGAAACCCGATTTAGAATCGTGGGCCATCAGCCATATTGAGCGCCGCCAGAGCCGTTCGTCGATTGAGGTGAGCGTGGCATGGCTGGAGGCGCCTGAAGGATCTCAGTTGCTACTGGTGGCGAACGAAGACTTCTGTCGCTGGCAGCCGCAAGAGAAAAGTTTCTGATTCACCGGGGGTTACCAGTGGCCCATCCCCATATGGCCGCCACCATGATGGTACCCGCCACCACCGCAACCCATTCCTGCACCGCGTGGCACATCGGCTTCCGCCATCGCAATATCGCGTTTCACCCGCTGCTCATCCAGCGACTGGCGCAAAGCGGCCATCTCTTTTGCCACGGCACCTATTTTCGCGCTATCCGGTGAGCTGGCAGTTAATAACGCATTGTACTCATACTGTTTGGACATTAATTGCTGACGTAACGAACGGGTCTGCGAGTCGTAATCATCATTGATTTTCTGAGCTGCGGCTTGCTGTTCCGTGGTGAGCGCGCTGACATTTTGTTGCCTCATCCCACCGTCGCCATTTCCCCAGTGATTTCGTGCTATGGCTGGGCTGGAACCCAGAACCATCAGGGAGAGTGCAATCAGTGCCAGGCCAGACGTGTTATTCCGTTTCATATTTTGTCCTCTTGTTGATTATCTTCATTCCCTTATTGCATCTTGCATGCCAGGTGAAACATCCCCGGTCTGCGGGAGAAATATGAGCCGTTGAGCGGTTAAAGTGAGTAAAAATGACTCGCCTGTTTTACGCAGCGGGTCATTTTTACTCAGTGGCATCAGCAGATTGTGTCGAAAGACAGGGTTACAGGGAGTGAAAAGTGGCATGATTTCTGCTGGAACAAGGAGAGGATCTGGCAATAGAGAGAATGTATGCGTGATATGCGGCAACATAAGGATGCGGTGGCGAGATGGCTGAGCGGTGTTCTGCCTGCCGCTATTCTCGTTCTGGTTGGGCTTTTTTCCGTCATGACCCTGCGGGATTATGGCCGTGAGAGCGATGCCGCGCGACAAACGCTGCTGGAAAAAGGCAGCGTGCTGATTCGTGCGCTGGAATCGGGCTCTCGGGTGGGGATGGGAATGCGCATGCACCATGCTCAGCAGCAAACCCTGCTGGAGGAAATGGCCGGACAACCCGGCGTGTTGTGGTTTGCCATCACTGATGAGCGGGGCAATATCATTACCCACAGCGACCCCGGCCGCGTCGGGAAATCACTCTACTCTGCGAACGAAATGCGCCAGTTAAATCCCGGTGATGAGGAACGCTGGCGGCCAATCGCCATTCAGCAAAATGGCGAAGAACCGACACCGGCGCTGGAAATTTATCGTCAGTTCCAGCCAATGCAGGCGTCAAAAGAGCATGGCATGCGTAGTATGCCGCGTTGTGAGGAAGCGGCATCCGCGCCGCAGACCATTTTTATTGCCTTTGACGCCAGCGATCTGGTCGCGACTCAGGCAAGAGAATGGCGCAATACGGTGATTGTGCTTTCTGCGCTGGCTGGTGTATTGCTGGCAACAATGCTCTCTTATTTCTTATATCGTCGCTATTTGCGTTCTCGTCAGCTGTTGCAGGACGAGATGAAACGCAAAGAGAAGCTGGTGGCGCTCGGACATCTGGCGGCGGGGGTGGCGCATGAAATTCGCAACCCGCTCTCTTCCATTAAAGGGTTGGCGAAGTATTTTGCCGAGCGCTCGCCTAAGGGTGGCGAATCCTATGAGCTGGCGCAGGTGATGGCCAAAGAGGCTGACCGGTTAAATAGGGTAGTGAGCGAACTGCTGGAGCTGGTAAGGCCTACACATCTGACGCTACAAGCGGTGGATCTCAATGACATCATTACTCACTCGTTACAGCTCGTCAGCCAGGATGCGCGGAGCAGGGCAATTCAACTGAAGTTTACCGCCAACGTGTCGCTGCCGGCTGTTCAGGCCGATCCTGACAGGCTAACGCAGGTTTTACTGAACCTGTATCTGAACGCGATTCAGGCTATCGGTCATCAGGGTGTCATTACGGTCGAAGTGGGCGAATGCACAGGCGATCGCGTTAAAATTGTGGTCAGCGACAGTGGGAAAGGCATTGCGGCAGAAGACCTGGATGCGATATTTACCCCTTACTTTACGACCAAAGCCGACGGTACCGGACTTGGATTAGCGGTGGTACAGAACATCGTTGAGCAGCACGGCGGAACTATTCAGGCGACAAGCATTCCAGGTAAAGGCGCCGTCTTTACTCTTTATCTACCGATCAAAGCGAGAGAACAGGATAGACAAGGATGACACGCGTAAAAATCGATATTCTGGTCGTGGATGACGACATCAGCCATTGCACGATTTTACAGGCGTTGCTCCGTGGATGGGGCTATGACGTGGCGCTGTCTTACGGTGGGCGCGAGGCCGTAGAGCGGGTACGCGAACATGTCTTCGATCTGGTGTTATGTGATGTGCGTATGGCGGAAATGGACGGCATCGAAACGCTCAAAGAGATCAAAGCGCTGAATCCGGCGATTCCCATTTTGATTATGACGGCGTACTCCAGCGTAGAAACCGCGGTAGAGGCGCTTAAAGCAGGCGCGCTGGATTACTTAATTAAACCGCTGGATTTCGACAGCTTACAGGACACGATCGAGAAAGCGCTGGCGCATACGAGAAACGCTGGCGTTGAATCACCTTCAGCCTCTGCCGCGCAGTTCGGCATGATTGGCGAAAGCCCGGCGATGCAGCGTTTGCTCAGCGAAATTGCAATGGTGGCGCCCTCCGATGCCACGGTATTGATTCATGGCGACTCGGGAACCGGTAAGGAGTTGGTGGCCAGGGCGCTCCATGCCAGCAGTGCGCGCTGCGAAAAACCATTGATAACGCTTAACTGCGCAGCGTTGAATGAGTCGCTGCTGGAGTCTGAACTGTTTGGGCATGAAAAAGGCGCTTTCACCGGAGCAGACAAACGGCGCGAGGGGCGTTTTGTGGAAGCAGACGGCGGTACGCTGTTTCTCGACGAAATTGGCGATATCTCGCCGATGATGCAGGTTCGCCTGCTGCGGGTTATTCAGGAGCGTGAGGTTCAGCGGGTCGGGAGCAATCAGACGATTTCTGTCGATGTCAGACTGATTGCGGCGACTCACCGTGATTTGGCGGCGGAAGTCTGTGCCGGGCGTTTTCGTCAGGATCTCTACTATCGTCTCAATGTGGTAACGATTGAGATGCCGCCTTTGTGTCAGCGTCAGGAAGATATTCCGCTACTGGCCGAACACTTTCGTCAACGATTTGCGGAGCGAAACCGTAAAGCGGTGAAGGGATTTACCCCGCAGGCGATGGATCTGTTGATTCACTACGCGTGGCCCGGGAATATCCGTGAACTGGAAAACGCCATTGAGCGTGCGGTGGTTCTGCTGACGGGGGAATATATCTCTGAGCGGGAATTGCCGCTTGCCATTGCGGCGACGTCGGTGAATGTCGACGATGCTCGCGAGATTCAACCGTTGGTGGATGTTGAGAAAGAGGTGATTCTGGCGGCGCTGGAGAAAACGGGCGGCAACAAAACCGAAGCCGCCCGTCAGTTAGGGATCACGCGCAAAACGCTGCTGGCAAAACTGTCGCGTTAGTTCTGCTCACGTTCGATAGCGCGCCAGCCGATATCTTTGCGGCTGAAGCTGCCATCCCAGTGGATATGATTCATCAGCGCGTAAGCGCGTTTCTGCGCTTCGGCAACGGTATGACCCAGCGCAGTGGCGCACAGCACGCGCCCACCGCTGGTCAGTACCTGGTCGTCATCGGCGAGTTTAGTCCCGGCGTGGAACACCTTACCGTCCGCGATTTCTTCCAGCGGCAAGCCGTGGATCACGTCACCCGTGCGATAGTCGCCCGGATAACCGCCCGCGGCCATGACGACGCCCAGAGAGGCGCGCTCGTCCCACTCAGAGGTTTGCTCGTCCAGCTTGCCTTCGCAGGCGGCCAGGCACAGCTCAACCAGATCGGACTTCATGCGCAGCATGATTGGCTGGGTTTCCGGGTCGCCAAAGCGGCAGTTAAACTCAATAACCTTTGGATTGCCCTGCTTATCAATCATCAGACCGGCATACAGGAAACCGGTGTAGGTGTTGCCTTCCGCCGCCATGCCTTTCACGGTTGGCCAGATGATGCGTTCCATGGTGCGCTGATGCACTTCATCCGTTACCACTGGCGCCGGAGAATAGGCACCCATACCGCCGGTGTTTGGGCCGGTGTCTTTATCGCCCACGCGTTTGTGATCCTGGCTGGTGGCCATCGGCAACACATGTTCGCCGTCAACCATCACAATAAAGCTTGCTTCTTCGCCGTCGAGGAACTCCTCGATAACGATACGATGACCCGCGTCGCCAAAGGCGTTACCCGCCAGCATATCGTGAACGGCCGCTTCGGCCTCGCTCAGCGTCATCGCGACGATAACGCCTTTACCTGCCGCCAGACCGTCAGCTTTAATGACGATAGGCGCGCCTTTCTCACGCAGATAAGCCAGAGCAGGCTCAATCTCGGTGAAGTTCTGGTATTCCGCCGTTGGGATCTGATGGCGTGCCAGGAAATCCTTGGTAAACGCTTTTGAGCCTTCCAGCTGTGCGGCACCTTCGGTTGGGCCGAATATTTTCAGACCCGCAGCGCGGAACGTGTCAACCACGCCAATCACCAGCGGCGCTTCCGGGCCGACGATGGTCAGGTCAATCTTCTCATTCTGGGCAAAGCTCAGCAGCGCCGGGATGTCAGTCACGCCGATAGCAACGTTTTGCAGGGCTGGTTCCAGCGCCGTGCCTGCGTTGCCCGGTGCCACAAAGACGGTTTCAACCTGCGGCGACTGCGCCGCTTTCCAGGCCAGCGCATGCTCGCGCCCGCCGTTACCAATCACTAATACTTTCATCGTCTGCTCCGTGAATTAATGGCGGAAGTGGCGCATGTCAGTGAAGAGCATCGCAATACCGTGCTCGTCGGCGGCAGCAATCACTTCATCATCACGAATGGAACCGCCAGGCTGAATGACGCAGGTCACGCCAGCCGCAGCTGCAGCGTCAATACCGTCGCGGAACGGGAAGAAGGCATCAGAGGCCATAGCGGAACCTTTTACTTCCAGACCTTCATCGGCTGCTTTGATACCTGCGATCTTCGCTGAGTAGACGCGACTCATCTGGCCCGCGCCGATGCCAATAGTCATATTGCCTTTGGCATACACGATAGCGTTGGATTTCACGAATTTCGCCACTTTCCAGCAGAACAGCGCATCACGCAGTTCCTGTTCGGTTGGCTGACGTTGGGTGACGACGCGCAGTTCTTCCGCGCCGACCATCCCCAGATCACGATCCTGAACCAGCAGACCGCCGTTCACACGTTTGAAGTCCAGACCCGGCACACGCTCAGCCCACTGACCGCAGGTCAGCACGCGCACGTTCTGTTTGGCTGCGGTGATTTTCAATGCTTCTTCGCTGGCGGACGGCGCAATGATCACTTCGACAAACTGACGCGAGATAATGGCCTGCGCGGTTTCTGCGTCCAGCTCGCGGTTGAAGGCAATGATGCCGCCGAATGCAGACGTAGGATCGGTTTTGTATGCGCGATCGTAAGCGTCGAGAATAGAGTTGCTGATGGCGACGCCGCATGGATTGGCGTGCTTCACGATAACGCAAGCTGGCTCGGCGAACTCTTTCACACACTCCAGCGCTGCGTCGGTGTCAGCGATGTTGTTATAAGAGAGGGCTTTCCCCTGAACCTGCGTTGCGGTGGCGACGGAGGCTTCTTTGACATTCTCTTCTATATAGAAGGCCGCCTGTTGGTGGCTGTTCTCACCATAACGCATATCCTGTTTCTTAATGAAGTTGAGGTTCAGGGTGCGCGGGAAGCGACCAGCGGCTTCTTTGCTTTCACCGTGGTAGGCCGGAACCATGCTGCCGAAGTAGTTGGCGATCATGCTGTCATAGGCAGCGGTGTGCTCAAACGCTTTGATGGCGAGGTCGAAACGGGTGTCGAGGGTAAGAGAACCTTCGTTGGCATCCATCTCTTCAATAATGGCGGCATAGTCGCTGCTCTTTACTACGATGGCGACATCTTTATGGTTCTTGGCGGCGGAGCGCACCATAGTTGGGCCGCCGATATCAATATTCTCTACCGCATCTTCCAGCGAGCAGCCTTCACGGGCAACGGTCTGAGCGAACGGATAAAGGTTAACGACCACCATATCAATGGGGGCAATACCGTGCTGTTCCATAATCCCGTCGTCCTGGCCACGACGACCGAGAATGCCGCCGTGGACTTTTGGATGCAGGGTCTTCACTCGTCCATCCATCATCTCCGGGAAGCCGGTGTAATCGGATACTTCGGTCACTGGCAGACCTTTCTCTGCTAACAGACGGGCTGTACCGCCTGTGGACAGCAGCTCCACACCACGTGCGGAAAGTGCCTGGGCGAATTCGACGATACCGGCTTTGTCAGAAACACTGAGCAGCGCGCGGTGGACTGGACGACGTTGTTGCATGGTAAATCCCCTGGATTTGACGATAACAGAGAGCGTTAGCTGAATTTTTCGTGAAAAACTCAGCTAACGCCCCTTACGGGGCATCCTTATTTTGCGGTGGCATTGTAACGAAAACGTTTGCGCAACGCTCGCGAATTTTTTCTCTTTCCATGTTGCCCCCATTTAGCACGCTAAAGATCGTTCATATAGAAAGGGGATCGCAGAAATGATCGGAGTATTTGTGGATAACTTTGTGTGTAAATGGGTATAAAGCGGGGTTTTGCTGTGGAATGCAGCAGTCAGTCATTTTTCTGTCATTTAAGGGTTGCGGGCGCCGGAGAACTCCCTATAATGCGCCTCCATCGACACGGCGGATGTGAATCACTTCACA
>NZ_JANEWG010000045.1 GCF_028069725.1 Citrobacter sp. Awk 4 | reverse complement strand
TTTCATAGCACTGAATGATAAAACAAAATACTCACTGACCATTAGAATAAACACGCTATCATCATTAACTTTATTTATTACCGTCATTCATTTCTGAATGTCTGTTTACCCCTATTTCAGCCGAATGCACTGCATTCGGTTTTTTTTTACCCTTCTTTACACTACATCCCTCTACATTGTGCTATCGGATAAAATGAGTTATTGAAATTCAGCATTTAATTCCATACTCATTCAGAATTAACGACAAAAATATTTTCTTGCTATTTAATGCCACTCTTTTCAGTATTTTCCTAAATATGTGTACCCCATTTCATGCGATGTACATATTTAGACGGTAGGAATGGATCCCCCTCAGGCCGACGGAAATGCAGTGTTTGTAAGAGGCGAGAGTCTGGAAATTCACACATTACCCTTTATACTGCCCTATCCCCTTTCGCCTTGTTAACAGGTCATACACACGAATGCGTCAGACTGACACAACGGTTTCTACCCGATTCTCCCTGCTGCCGGGAAGCATTACCCGTTTCTTCTTATTACTGATCATTGTGTTGCTGGTGACGATGGGTGTTATGGTGCAAAGCGCTGTGAATGCCTGGTTGAAAGATAAAAGCTATCAGATTGTCGATATCACCCACGCGCTGCATAAACGGGTCGATACCTGGCGCTACGTAACGTGGCAGATTTATGACAACATCGCCGCAAGCGCTAACCCTTCAACAGGGGAAGGTCTGCAAGAAACGCGGCTGAAACAAGATGTCTACTATCTGGAGAAACCGCGTCGTAAGACTGAGGCCCTCATTTTTGGCTCCCACGACAGTTCAACGCTGGAAATGACCCAACGTATTTCAACCTATCTGGATACGTTGTGGGGGGCTGAGACAGTACCGTGGTCCATGTATTACCTGAACGGGCAGGACAACAGCTTAATCCTCATCTCCACCTTACCGCTTAAAGATCTCGCGTCCGGCTTTAAAGAGTCGACCATTGGCAATATTGTCGACTCACGGCGCGCGGAAATGTTGCAGCAGGCAAACGCGCTTGATGAAAGAGAAAGCTTCTCTTCTCTGCGTCATCTGACATGGCAAAACGGCCATTACTTCACGTTACGCACCACCTTTAACCAACCCGGGCATCTGGCGACCGTGGTCGCATTCGATCTGCCAATCAACGATCTGATCCCGCCCGGCATGCCGCTGGATAGCTTCCGGCTTGAGCCTGACGCCACGCCAACGACCGTGCATAATAATGAGAAAGAGTCGCCAGACAGCGTCAGTATCAGTTTCAACAGCGCTAAAATTGAGATTTCATCTGCCCTGAACTCAACGGACATGCGTCTGGTTTGGCTGGTGCCTTTCGGAACGCTTTTGCTTGATACGCTGCAAAATATCCTGCTGCCGTTGCTACTCAATATCGGTCTGCTCGCGCTGGCGTTGTTTGGTTACACCACCTTCCGCCACCAACCAGGCCGCTCGACGGAGGTTGCGCCAAATACAGCGGCAAATAATGAACTGCGTATTCTGCGGGCAATAAATGAAGAGATCGTTTCCCTTTTGCCTCTCGGTCTGTTGGTTCATGACCAGGAGGCCAATCGGACGGTGATCAGCAATAAAATTGCCGATCACCTGCTGCCGCACCTCAATTTGCAGAACATCACCAGCATGGCGGAACAGCATCAGGGGGTCATTCAGGCCACTATCAATAACGAGCTGTATGAAATTCGCCTGTTTCGTAGCCAAATTGCGCCCCGAACCCAGATCTTTATCATCCGCGATCAGGATCGCGAGGTGCTGGTTAATAAGAAGCTTAAGCAGGCGCAGCGGTTGTATGAGAAAAACCAACAGGGCCGTGCCGCATTTATGCAGAATATCGGCGCTGCTTTGAAAGAACCGGTACGCATGCTGGCGGTTAACGCCGCCGCATTGAACACACCTGACAGTCAAAAACTGGCTAATCAGGCCGATGTACTGGTACGTATGGTGGATGAAATTCAACTCGCGAACATTCTGGAGAATGATAGCTGGAAGAGTGAACCGACACTGTTCTCTATTCAGACGCTGATCGATGAAGTCGTGCCAGAGGTCCTGCCGGTGATTAAGCGCAAAGGCCTGCAACTGTTGATCAATAACCATCTTAGCGCCAGCGACGAACGCCGCGGCGATCGCGACGCTCTGCGCCGGATCTTGCTGCTGCTCATCCAGTACGCCGTTACCACGACACAGATTGGCAAAATCACCCTTGAAGTTGATCAGGACGAGTCCGCAAAAGAACGCCTGACCTTCCGCATTCTGGATACCGGTGAAGGGGTGGCGCCTAATGAAATTGATAATCTGCATTTCCCGTATATTAATGAAACGCAGGGCGACCGTTACGGCAAAGCGAATCCGCTCACCTTCTGGTTATGTGACCAGTTAGCCCGCAAACTTGGCGGTCATTTGAATATCAAAACGCGGGAAACTCTCGGTACACGCTATACCGTCCATGTTAAAATGACGCCGCATGACCAGCATGCTGAAGTCGAAGAGCGCCTGCTTGATGACGTTTGTGTGATGGTAGATGTCACCTCTAACGACGTGCGTAACATTGTTGTTCGCCAACTGGAAAACTGGGGAGCGACGTGTTTGACACCGGACGAACGGCTGGTAAGTCAAGAATATGATCTCTTTTTAACGGATAATCCGTCTAATCTTACTGCCTCAGGCTTGCTTTTAAGCGATGATGAGTCAGGCGTGCGAAAAATCGGCCCTGGCCAACTGCGCGTCAACTTTAATATGAGCAATGCTATGCAGGAAGCTGTCTTACAACTTATCGAAGAGCAACTGGCGCAGGAAGAGATCCCTGAGTCCCCTCTGGGAGGAGATGAAAACGCCGAACTTCATGCCAGCGGTTATTATGCGCTATTTGTAGACACAGTACCGGATGATGTTAAGAGGTTGTATACTGAGGCGGCAACCAGCGATTTTGCTGCGCTGGCCCAAACGGCCCACCGCCTGAAAGGGGTGTTTGCCATGCTTAATCTGGTACCCGGCAAGCAGTTATGTGAAACGCTGGAACATCTTATTCGTGAGAAAGATGCTCCAGGTATAGAAAAATACATCAGCGACATTGACGCCTACGTCAAAAGCTTGCTGTAGCAAGGTAGCCCAATACATGAACAATATGAACGTAATTATTGCCGATGACCATCCGATTGTACTGTTCGGTATTCGCAAATCACTTGAACAAATCGAGTGGGTGAATGTTGTCGGCGAATTTGAAGACTCCACAGCACTGATCAACAATCTCCCTAAACTGGATGCGCATGTTTTGATCACCGATCTCTCAATGCCGGGAGATAAATACGGCGACGGGATCACCTTGATCAAATATATCAAGCGCCATTTCCCGAGCCTGTCGATCATTGTTCTGACCATGAACAATAACCCGGCGATCCTGAGCGCCGTGCTGGATCTCGATATTGAAGGCATTGTCCTGAAGCAAGGCGCGCCAACCGACTTGCCAAAAGCGCTGGCTGCGCTGCAAAAGGGCAAAAAATTCACCCCGGAAAGCGTTTCTCGTCTGCTGGAAAAAATCAGCGCGGGCGGCTACGGCGACAAACGTCTGTCACCGAAAGAGAGTGAAGTCCTGCGCCTGTTCGCCGAAGGTTTCCTGGTGACAGAAATTGCCAAGAAGCTAAACCGCAGCATTAAGACCATCAGTAGCCAGAAGAAATCGGCGATGATGAAACTGGGCGTAGAGAACGATATCGCGCTGCTGAACTACCTCTCTTCAGTAACGCTGAGCCCGTCTGACAAAGATTGATAATGATTGCGCGTCACGAGCCTGATGGCGCGATGCCTTTCAGGCTTAGACGTTAAAAATGTCCAGACCCAAAAGCCGGATAAGGCGAAACCGCCCTCCGGCATTTTTATGTCCGCATTTTTCTGACCCGTTCAGCATAGAGTGCCAGCGTCTGTTGCAACACATCCAGGGTGACCGGTTTCGACAGGCAGCTATCCATACCCGACTCCAGACAACGCTGCTTCTCTTCCGCCAGCGCGTTGGCCGTCACACCGACCACCGGCAGCGTCAACCCTAACTGACGAATACGCTGTGTCAGACGATAGCCATCCATATTCGGCATATTGACGTCGCTAAGCACAATATCGATGGCGTTTTTGCTCAGCACATTCAGGGCATCCACACCGTCATTTGCTGTTTTGCACTGATACCCCAGCGTGCCTAACTGGTCGGCCAGCAGACGGCGGTTGATAGGATGATCGTCCACCACCAGAATCATCATATCGTCATTGGCGTCGCCCACTTTTTCAGGTGCCGGCAGCGCCGTTGCGGGATCTTCACTGTCCAGCTCAATGCTGTAAATACGCGCCAGTAGACCGGGTAATTCGTGCGGCGACGCGACGCTATGCACCCACTCGCCCGCCGCTCTTTCCACCGGGATCCCGATATGGCGACGGCAGAAAATCACTGCGGCACGTCCCTGCCACGGCTGCTCCAGCGCATCATCCGTTATCAACACGTCATCAGCCGCTGGCTCCTGACCGTCATAACGGAGCACCTGCACGCCGTTACGCGCCAGACTGGACTCCACAAAATGGGCCAACGAAGCGTTACGTACCGCCAGCCAGCAACGGGTTTTCGCAAGGCCGTCCACGGCTTTTCGCACCGGGAATTGCGCGCCATATAAGGGAATGCGTAGCGTAAACTGACTTCCCATTCCGGGTTCAGAGTCCACGGAGATATCGCCGTCCATCATGCTGATCAATTTTTCGCAGATCGCCAGCCCCAGTCCTGTTCCCTGGAAATTCCGCTGCACCCCGGTTCCCACCTGGAAGAAGGGATCGAACAAGCGCACCACTTCTTTTGCCGGAATCCCCACACCCGTATCGCGCACCCGAATACTGAGATAGTCACCGTTACACTGAACATGCAGCACAATGCAGCCCGTATCAGTAAATTTAATGGCATTGCTGAGCAGGTTGGAAATCACCTGTTGCAAACGCATTGGATCGCCATTCAGCGTGACCGGGACATCCGGGTCGATAAAGCAATACAGCCCTAATTGTTTACGCACCACCAGCGGCAAGTAGTTTGCCGTAATGTGGTTCATGACTTCCCGGGGCGAAAACTCGCGTGGCTCAATTTTCAACTGCTCAGACTCGATTTTTGAGAAGTCGAGAATGTCGCTAATGATTTTTAGCAGCAGACTGGAGGAGTTGTTCATCGCCGTCACCAGGCGATCCACCCCTTTCGGCAGCTCTTTGGTTTGCAGCAGATCGAGGTTACCAATAATCCCATACAGCGGTGTGCGCAATTCATGGCTGACGGTGGCGAGGAACATCGATTTAGACTGACTGGCCTGCTCGGCCGCCTGCGCCATCTCCTGCAACGACTCTTCCATCTTCACGCGGGCGCTCACATCCACCAGCACGCAAATTGCCACGTTTTCATTGCGATAGCGTGAATGAACGAAGCTAATTTGCAGGTTCGTATTATTGCTGGTCAACACGTCCACAAAGTTAACCTGCTGTCCGCAGATGATTTGCGTCAGTCTCTGGCGATCCTCATGGGTGAGCATATTCAGATAGGTATGCGCAAGTTCATTACTGAGAATATTGATGCCGTCGATGGTGCGCAAAATACAGATCCCCACGGGCGCAGAGGCAACAATTTTACGGTTGAACTGTTCATGTTCTTCCAGTCGCTGAGCGTCACTTTCCGCAGGAATGAAAATCCGTCGTTCATACATGCGCGCCAGCGTAAACAAGGCGGCGCCTACCAACACATTCAGCACAATGGCATTAAGGATCAGCATGCGGATGCGTTCGAGCACCAAATCGACAGGCACCGAGTAGACAATACTCAGGGACGACGGCGGTAAATTTTTCTTCAGCACCAGTTCGTGGAAACCAGCCGTATAGCCAAACCAGGAGCGCTCCTGCATCCAGCGCGGTTCCGCTTTGATATTGCTTTCCGGACCGGTTAGCGAAATTAAGGCATGGCCATTTTCATCCAGAATCGTCACGCCCATAGGCAGGCTTCCTGGCGTGAAAAAGTTTTCCATGCGAATAGGCTGTTCAACACCCAGCAGTGCCTGCAGACGATTGGCCAGATAGACCGGCGTCAGCGCATAAAAATAGCCGATGCCCGGTCGCGGCCCCTGACCTATCCAAAAGAGGTTATTCCCGCTCTCTTCTTGTGGAGCGTTACGGTACTTAACGATACGCTCGTGCAGCGCTTTCAGCGCCGCATCACGCTCAACAGGCATGTCGCGCAGACCAAAATTCGCCATACAGAGGTTATCGCTACCGATCAGAAAGACGCGATTCAGGTCGTAAGCAGCGGAAAAATTGTCGCGCCAGTAGCGCATAAACCATGACAGCGACTCCAGCGATCCCCGCCACATATTGCTCATGGCGGCACAGTCGGAGTCAGCGAAAAGGGGCTCGAAAGTGGGCACTTCAGCCTTTTCGTCCCGCGCCCGCGAAGACATCACGCCGTTTTCCGCCGTGAGGCGATTTTCAGCAATGTACTTCAGTTCTTTCATGACGTCTGAGGTACGCTGAATGTAGCGCTGGGCTTGATCGGAACTGAGGTTGAACTCCTGACGGATTTCTGACTCTCGCTGATGTAGCGCATTCACGATGTAAAACACCGAAGCAAACGCAATCAAAAGCCAGATTAATAACGCCAACGCCCTGAACAGGTAGCGCGACACTTTCAGGGTGGTGCGGAAGGAAGCAAGGTATTTCAAAAGGGCGAAGCTCCGCCTCAGGATGTAAATAGAGTGTGATTAAGGTAGCGGTAAATGACCGACGTCGCAATGGTCTCTCATGACGGGAATATGATGCACCGCTGAGAAACTTGCGCCCTAATCACCGATAATCGGCGTTTGCCTGAAAAACACAACATGGAATTCAGCATGCGCTATCTACAATGGGTAATTCGCCGCTTATACCCACGTCGCTTGCGAAACCAGATGATCCTGGTGGCCATATTGATGGTCATTATACCCACTGTTTGTATTGGTTATATCGTAGAAACTGAAGGCCGTTCAGCAGTATTGTCCGAAAAAGAGAAAAAACTCTCCGCCGTCTTAAGCCTTCTTGACGATGCATTAGGCGATCGTTTTAACCACTATAGTGACCTACCGCGAGAGGAACGTATTCGCGCGCTTAATGCTGATTTAGGCCCGATCACCGAACGCATTACTTCAGCGTTTCCCGGGATTGGCGCAGGGTATTACCATCAGGCGTTAGACGCCGTCATCACCTATGCGCCCGCCGCGCTGTATCAACATAATGTCGGCATCACCATATCACCCGATCACCCTGGCCGCGACGTCATGAGTAGCCGTTCTGCGCTGGTGTACTCAGGAAAACAGGTGCGGGGCGATATTCTTAACTCCATGATCCCCATTGAACGCCACGGTAATGTGCTCGGTTATATCTGGGCCAACGAACTGACCGAAGACATTCGCCAGCAAGCATGGAAAATGGACGTCAGGATCATCACTGTTTTGGCCGCAGGCGTGATCGGTAGCCTGTTGCTGATCATCTTTTTTTCACGGCGGCTCAGCGCTAACATCGGTATTATTACCGATGGCCTGTCGCTCCTTGCGCAAAACAGCCACATGCGTCTCCCCTCTCTTCCCGGTGAACTGGGGCAAATCAGTCAGAGCGTCAACGCGCTGGCGCAAACGTTGCGGGAGACCAAAACCCTTAATGACCTGATCATTGAAAATGCCGCCGACGGCGTTATCGCCATCGACCGACAAGGCGATGTCATCACGATTAATCCTGCCGCAGAACAAATCACCGGCTATAAGCAACAGGAACTGGTGGGTAAATCTTACGCCAGCCTGTTTACGCACTCGCAATTTTACAGTCCGGTACTCGACACCCTTGCACACGGAACGGAACATCTGGCCCAGGAGATCAGTTTTCCCGCCCGCGATCGCACCATTGAAATCCGCGTTACCACCAGCCGAATTCATAATGCCTGGGGCGAGTTAATCGGCGCTCTGGTCATTTTCTCCGACTTAACGGCCCGCAAAGAGAAACAACGTCGGCAGGCGCAAACGGAAAGACTCGCCACGCTGGGAGAGCTGATGGCGGGCGTGGCACATGAAGTGCGCAACCCGTTAACCGCCATCCGTGGCTATGTGCAAATCATCCGCCAACAGACCACCGAGCCTTTGCACCAGGAATACCTCTCCGTTGTGCTCAATGAAATTGACTCCATCAATAAAGTCATCCAACAGTTGTTAGATTTATCCCGTCCCCGGCAGAGCCAATGGCAACAGATCGCTCTCAATGCGCTGGTCGAAGAGGCACTTATCCTGGTGCAAACCGCTGGCGTTCAGGCGCGGATTTCTTTCCACATGGACTTAGATAGCCAACTGTCTCCGATAGTTGCAGATCGTGAATTGCTCAAACAGGTGCTCCTCAACATATTAATTAATGCGGTGCAGGCAATCGGCGCCAAAGGGGAAATTCGTATTCGCACCTGGCAGTACACGGCGTCACAACAGGCGGTGACGGTTGAAGACAATGGTTGTGGTATTGATATCGCGATGCAGAAAAAGATATTTGATCCCTTTTTTACGACGAAAGCCTCAGGAACCGGTCTTGGGCTGGCGCTTAGCCAGCGCATCATCAATGCGCATCAGGGCGATATCCGCGTTGCCAGCATGCCAGGCTGTGGGGCGATTTTTACGCTGATTTTGCCGATTAACCCGCAGGGAACCGTCTCTGAATGAAATCCACCTACCGTATTCTCATCGTTGACGACGAAGACAATGTTCGCCGTATGCTGACCACCGCCTTTTCGCTACAAGGGCATGAAACACACAGCGCCAGCAACGGCAAGGCCGCGCTGCAATGCTTTGAAGAAATAGAGCCGGACGTTGTGTTGATGGATATCCGTATGCCGGAAATGAGCGGTATCGAAGCGCTGAAAATAATGAGAGTCCAGCAGCCCCGAATCCCCATCATTCTGATGACGGCCTACGCTGAAGTAGAGACTGCCGTAGAAGCACTCCGCAGCGGCGCATTTGATTATGTCATCAAACCCTTCGATCTGGATGAGCTCACTTTAGTTATTCAGCGTGCTCTCCAGCTCCAGGCCATGAAGCAAGAAATTCGCAGCCTCCACAAAGCGCTGAGCAGCAGTTGGCAATGGGGACATATCCTGACTAACAGCCCGGTCATGATGGATATCTGCAAAGATACGGCGAAAATTGCCCTCTCCCAGGCCAGCGTACTGATCAGTGGAGAAAGTGGAACGGGGAAAGAGCTGATCGCCCGCGCGCTTCACTATAATTCTCGCCGGGCTAACGGGCCGTTCATCAAGATCAACTGCGCTGCGCTACCGGAGTCGTTACTGGAAAGCGAACTGTTTGGACATGAAAAAGGGGCATTCACCGGCGCGCAAACATTACGCCAGGGGCTGTTTGAACGCGCTCATCAGGGAACGTTATTACTTGATGAAATCGGTGAAATGCCGCTCGTCTTACAAGCCAAGTTGCTGCGCATTTTGCAAGAACGAGAGTTTGAGCGCATTGGCGGGCATCAGACCATTCAGGTCGATATCCGTATTATCGCCTCTACCAATCGCGATCTCCACGCGATGGTAAAAGAAGGCGCTTTCCGCGAAGACCTGTTTTATCGGTTAAATGTGATCCATTTGATGCTACCGCCCTTAAAAGAACGCCGGGAAGATATCCCCTTGCTCGCCAACCACTTTTTACAAAAATTTAGCTCAGAAAATCAACGCGATATTATTGAGATAGACCCTACGGCAATGTCGATACTCAGCGCATGGCCGTGGCCGGGTAATATCCGCGAGTTATCGAATGTAATTGAGCGCGCGGTTGTCATGAATACTGGCGCGGTGATTTTTGCTGACGATTTGCCCGCTCAGTTTCGCCAGCCAGTGAGCCCCGCCAGCGAAGTCAAAACGCCCCAACCGGGAGAGCGCAACCTGAAAGAAGAGATCAAGCGCGAAGAAAAACGCATTATCGTAGAGGTGCTTGAACAACAAGAGGGAAACCGCACGCGCACCGCCCTTATGCTGGGGATCAGCAGACGCGCCCTGATGTACAAACTGCAAGAGTATGATATTGATCCGGCTGATAATTGATACCTGAATCTGCTATGCAGAATTTTGCACAGTGCGCAAAATTCTGCATATTCCCCCGCACCTGAAATCGCCACACTAACAAAAATAAACCTTCATAATTAATACGTTAACGAATATTTTCATTATTCCACGCTTCTGGCATTCCGCTTGCTATTCCCTATGCGTACCCAACATGGAGTATGCAAAAGGGAAACATAATGAAAACAAAACTGATTACCTTACAGGACGCCCCAGTTTTTTTTCGTGACGGCATGACCATCATGGTTGGCGGTTTTATCGGGGTTGGCACCCCGCCCCGGCTGGTCGACGCTCTCCTCGATTCCGGCGTCAGAGATCTCACGCTAATCGCCAACGATACCGCCTTTGTCGATACCGGTATTGGCCCACTTATCGTCAATGGCCGGGTGAGTAAAGTTATCGCCTCACATATTGGCACCAACCCCGAAACCGGTCGGCGAATGATTGCCGGAGAAATGGAGGTACTGCTGGTTCCACAAGGAACCCTGATCGAACAAATCCGCTGTGGCGGTGCGGGTCTTGGCGGTTTTCTGACCCCAACGGGCGTCGGCACTGTGGTGGAAGACGGTAAACAGACCATGACGCTCGACGGAAAAAAGTGGCTGCTTGAACGTCCGCTACGTGCCGATCTGGCGCTAATCCGCGCCCACCGTGCCGACCCTCTCGGCAACCTGACCTATCAACTCAGCGCCCGCAATTTTAACCCCCTGATTGCGCTCGCCGCCGACATCACCCTGGTGGAGCCTGACGAGCTGGTCGAAATCGGCGATTTACTGCCGGACCAGATTGTCACCCCAGGCGCGGTTATCGACCACATCGTTATGCCACAGGAGCGTTAATCATGGATGCTAAACAACGTATTGCGCGCCGCGTGGCGCAAGAACTTCGTGATGGAGACGTCGTTAACTTAGGGATTGGTCTACCGACGTTGGTCGCCAATTATCTTCCCGCCGATATCCATATCACCCTGCAATCAGAAAACGGTTTTCTTGGGCTGGGTCCGATTACCACTGCCCATCCAGATTTAGTGAATGCCGGCGGACAACCGTGTGGCATTTTGCCCGGCGCAGTGATGTTTGATAGCGCTATGTCGTTTGCATTGATTCGCGGCGGTCACGTTGATGCCTGCGTCCTCGGTGGTTTGCAGGTAGATGAACAGGCCAACCTCGCCAACTGGGTCGTTCCCGGCAAACTGGTGCCCGGCATGGGTGGGGCAATGGATCTGGTCACTGGCGCTCGCAAAGTGATCATTGCCATGGAGCACTGCGCGAAAGACGGTTCCGCCAAAATTCTGCGTTACTGCACCATGCCGCTAACCGCCCAGCATGCGGTACATATGCTGGTGACTGAGCTCGCCGTATTCCGTTTCATCGACGGCAAAATGTGGCTTACCGAAATCGCTGAAGAATGCAGCCTCTCCACGCTTCGTGCAAAAACCGAAGCGCATTTTGACGTTGCTGCCAACCTGATAATCCAACGAGGTGATGCATGATTGGTCGTATCTCACGCTTTATGACGCGCTTTGTCAGCCGCTGGCTTCCCGATCCGCTGATCTTCGCCATGTTGCTAACGCT
Source organism: Citrobacter sp. Awk 4 (assembly GCF_028069725.1). Taxonomy (GTDB): domain Bacteria; phylum Pseudomonadota; class Gammaproteobacteria; order Enterobacterales; family Enterobacteriaceae; genus Citrobacter_D. The sequence continues at coordinate 21,259 of NZ_JANEWG010000045.1, read as the reverse complement.
ACTGACGTTTGGGATTGCCCTTTGGCTAACGCCACAAACCCCCATCAAGATGGTGAAGTTTTGGGGTGACGGTTTCTGGAACCTGCTGGCATTCGGGATGCAGATGGCGCTAATCATTGTCACGGGACATGCGCTGGCCAGCTCCGGACCGGTTAAAAGCTTGCTGCGAACCGTTGCTTCCGTCGCCAAAACCCCGGCCCAAGGGGTTATGCTGGTGACATTCTTTGGCGCGGTCGCGTCCGTCATCAACTGGGGTTTTGGTCTGGTGGTGGGGGCAATGTTTGCCCGTGAAGTCGCCCGTCGGGTGCCCGGTTCCGATTATCCCCTGCTCATTGCCTGCGCCTATATCGGCTTTATCACCTGGGGCGGCGGTCTTTCTGGTTCGATGCCGCTGCTCGCCGCGACGCCCGGCAACCCCGTCGAGCATATTGCAGGCTTGATTCCGGTCAGTGACACCATTTTCACTAAGTTCAATATTTTCATTACGTTGAGCCTTATCGTAGTGATGCCGTTCATCACCCGTTTGATGATGCCAAAACCGTCTGATGTCGTCTCCGTGGACCCCAAATTGTTGCTGGAAGACGCGGATTATCAGAAAACATTACCGGCTGATGCCCCGCCCTCTGAGAAACTGGAAGAGAGTCGTATTCTGGCGCTGATCATCGGTGCGATGGGCATTGTTTACCTGGCATTCGACTTTGCAGATAAAGGTTTCAATATCACGATTAACACCGTCAATCTGATGTTCCTGATTGCCGGATTGTTGCTCCACAAAACCCCTATGGCATATATGCGTGCCGTCAGCGCAGCCGCCCGCAGTACCGCAGGTATTCTGGTGCAGTTTCCCTTCTATGCGGGTATCCAGTTGATGATGGAACACTCCGGCCTCGGCGGGCTGATTACCGAGTTCTTCATCAACGTCGCCAACAAAGACACTTTCCCCCTCATGACCTTCTTCAGCTCTGCGCTGATTAACTTCGCCGTACCCTCAGGCGGCGGACACTGGGTCATCCAGGGCCCCTTCGTGCTTCCGGCCGCCGAGGCGCTTGGCGCCGATCTTGGCAAGTCGGTCATGGCGATTGCCTACGGTGAACAGTGGATGAACATGGCACAGCCGTTCTGGGCGCTACCTGCGCTGGCTATCGCCGGGCTTGGGGTGCGCGACATCATGGGTTACTGCATCACTGCCCTGCTCTTTTCCGGGATCATATTCGTCATTGGCCTGAGCGTGTTCTGACGACAAACTTTCACATTAAGGAATAGAAAATGAAAAACTGTGTCATCGTCAGTGCGGCGCGTACCGCCATTGGCAACTTTAACGGCGCACTGGCAACCACCAGCGCTATCGACCTTGGGGTAACGGCGGTCAAGGCTGCACTTGAACGCGCGCAACTCGATCCTCAGCGGGTTGATGAAGTGATCATGGGCAATGTGCTACAGGCGGGTCTCGGGCAAAACCCGGCGCGTCAGGTATTGTTAAAAAGCGGTCTTGCCGATACGGTTTGCGGTTTTACCGTCAACAAACTGTGTGGTTCTGGCCTGAAAAGCGTCGCGCTGGCCGCACAGGCGATTGCGACAGGGCAAGCGCAGGCCATTATCGCGGGCGGTATGGAGAACATGAGCCAGGCACCGTATCTGCTGGATGCAAAAGCCCGCTGGGGTTATCGCCTCGGCGATGGACAATTATCCGACTCTATTTTGCATGATGGCCTGCTCTGCGCCGTCCACGGTTATCATATGGGGATCACCGCGGAAAACATCGCTCGTGAATACGGCATCAGCCGCGAGATGCAGGATGAACTGGCGCTCCACTCACAACGTAAAGCCGTCACGGCGATTGAACGCGGCGCGTTTCAGAAAGAGATCGTCCCCGTTAGCATCACATCACGCAAGAAAACGCTGGTTTTCGACCGTGATGAATTTCCGAAAGCCGAAACAACAACGGAAGGACTCGCCGCGTTACGCCCCGCTTTTGACAAACAAGGTACCGTGACGGCCGGTAATGCCTCGGGGATCAACGATGGCGCAGCGGCGCTGGTGATGATGGATGAATCTGCCGCCCTGGCGGCGGGGTTGAAGCCTCTCGCGCGTATTAAAGCGTATGCCAGCGGTGGCGTCGCCCCCGCATTGATGGGGATGGGGCCGGTTCCTGCCACCCAAAAGGCGCTGCTACAGAGTGGGCTACAGCTTTCTGATATCGATCTCATCGAAGCCAATGAAGCATTTGCCGCGCAGTTCCTTGCGGTGGGTAAAGTCCTTGGCTTTGATCCTCAGAAAGTGAATATAAACGGCGGCGCTATCGCACTCGGGCACCCTATAGGGACCAGTGGCGCGCGAATTCTGGTCACGCTGCTTCACAGCCTGGAGGCGCACGATAAAACGTTGGGGCTGGCGACGCTGTGTGTAGGTGGAGGTCAGGGGATCGCGATGATTGTTGAACGGTTGAACTAAATGAAAAAGGGCCGGAATTCCGGCCCTTTGCATATCAAGGTGATTACTCGTCAGCGTCTTGTGCAGAGTCGTCGGTATCGTCTGAGACGTCGTCGTCGCTTTCCACTTCCGGAGCGATATCATCGTCCCCTTCTGCGGCGCTACCGTCGATAGAATCCAGTTCTTCATCATCGACAGGCTCAGCAACACGCTGCAGACCCACCACGTTTTCATCTTCCGCGGTACGGATGAGGATAACGCCCTGGGTGTTACGCCCTACCACGCTTATCTCGGAGACGCGTGTACGCACCAGCGTACCGGCATCCGTGATCATCATGATCTGGTCGGCATCGTCGACCTGCACCGCGCCGACAACAGAACCGTTACGTTCGGTAACTTTGATAGAGATAACCCCTTTCGTCGCACGCGACTTGGTTGGGTACTCTTCTACCGCCGTACGTTTACCGTAACCGTTTTGTGTTGCCGTCAGGATAGCGCCGTCACCACGTGGGATGATAAGCGATACCACTTTGTCGCTCTCGCCTAAGCGAATACCGCGAACACCGGTGGTGTTGCAACCCATCGCACGAACGGAGGCTTCTTTAAAGCGAACCACTTTACCTTCGGCGGAGAACAGCATGACTTCATCATCACCGCTGGTCAGATCCACGCCAATCAGTTCATCGCCTTCGACCAGTTTGATCGCCACTTTACCGGCGGTACGCAGACGATTGAACTCGGTCAGAACGGTTTTCTTCACCGTACCGTTCGCGGTCGCCATGAAGACTTTCACGCCTTCTTCAAACTCAGTTACCGGCAGAATCGCGGTAATACGTTCATCCTGCTCAAGCGGCAGCAGGTTGACGATCGGACGGCCACGAGCGCCACGGCTCGCTTCCGGCAACTGATAGACTTTCATGGAGTAGACACGGCCACGGCTGGAGAAGCACAGAATATGATCGTGCGTATTCGCCACCAGCAGTCGGTCAATAAAGTCTTCTTCTTTAATACGTGCGGCAGATTTACCTTTCCCGCCACGACGCTGCGCTTCGTACTCAGAAAGCGGCTGATACTTCACATAACCCTGGTGAGACAGCGTCACAACCACATCTTCCTGGTTGATCAGATCTTCAAGGTTGATGTCCGCGCTGTTGGCGGTGATTTCAGTACGACGCTTATCGCCAAACTGCTCGCGAATCAATTCCATCTCTTCGCGAATCACTTCCATCAGACGATCGGCGCTGCCCAGAATGTGCAACAGTTCCGCGATCTGCTCCAGCAGCTCTTTGTACTCATCGAGCAGTTTTTCGTGCTCAAGGCCGGTCAGTTTCTGCAGTCGCAGATCCAGAATCGCCTGCGCCTGTTGTTCGGTCAGATAGTATTGACCGTCACGCACGCCAAACTCCGGCTCCAGCCATTCAGGACGAGCAGCATCGTCGCCTGCACGTTCCAGCATGGCAGCCACGTTGCCCAGATCCCATGAACGTGCGATCAACGCCGCTTTGGCTTCCGCAGGCGTTGGCGCACGACGGATAAGCTCAATGATCGGGTCAATGTTCGCCAGCGCAATCGCTAATGCTTCGAGGATATGCGCACGATCGCGGGCTTTACGCAGTTCGAAAATAGTACGGCGGGTCACCACTTCACGACGGTGGCGCACGAACGCAGAAATAATGTCTTTCAGGTTCATGATCTTCGGCTGGCCATGGTGCAACGCAACCATGTTAATCCCGAAGGAGACCTGCAACTGCGTCTGGGAATAGAGGTTGTTCAGTACCACTTCCCCAACCGCATCGCGTTTGATTTCAATTACGATGCGCATACCGTCTTTGTCAGACTCGTCACGCAGCGCACTGATACCTTCAACGCGTTTATCTTTCACCAGTTCAGCAATCTTTTCGATCAGGCGCGCTTTGTTCACCTGGTACGGGATTTCATGAACGATGATGGTTTCGCGACCGGTTTTTGCGTCAGCCTCAACTTCCGCGCGCGCGCGAATGTACACTTTACCGCGACCGGTACGATAGGCTTCTTCAATGCCGCGACGGCCATTGATGATCGCCGCTGTCGGGAAGTCCGGGCCAGGAATATGTTCCATCAGCCCTTCAATGCTGATGTCTTCATCGTCGATATACGCCAGGCAGCCGTTGATCACTTCCGTCAGGTTGTGCGGCGGGATGTTGGTCGCCATACCAACGGCGATACCGGACGAACCGTTCACCAGCAGGTTAGGAATTTTGGTCGGCATGACGTCAGGAATTTTTTCCGTGCCGTCATAGTTGTCTACGAAATCTACCGTCTCTTTTTCCAGATCGGCCATCAATTCATGGGCAATCTTTGCCAGACGGATTTCCGTATAACGCATCGCCGCAGCAGAGTCACCGTCGATAGAACCGAAGTTACCCTGACCATCCACCAGCATATAACGCAGCGAGAATGGCTGCGCCATACGAACAATGGTGTCATACACCGCGGAATCACCGTGGGGATGGTATTTACCGATTACGTCACCAACGACACGGGCAGATTTTTTGTAGGCTTTGTTCCAGTCATTGCCCAATACGTTCATGGCGTAAAGTACGCGACGGTGTACCGGCTTCAGGCCATCTCGGACATCCGGAAGCGCACGGCCAACAATGACCGACATCGCATAATCCAGATAGGAGCTCTTCAGCTCTTCCTCAATGTTGACCGGTGTAATTTCTCTCGCAAGGTCGCTCATCTAACCGCTATCCCTCTACTGTTTCCCGGATTCAAAGGTCGCAAATTATAACACAACCACGCTAATACAGGTAAATGGATTGCCTCCTTGAGAGGCTTTATTCATCCCGTCAGGCTGATATACTCATTCGTCTTGCTAAATAAGGAGTAGAAGCACCCATGAATGCCGAAAAACCCCCGGTAGCCCACAACGTTGACCATGACGAAATTGCCAAGTTTGAAGCAGTCGCGTCGCGCTGGTGGGATCTTGAGGGAGAATTTAAGCCTCTGCACCGCATCAATCCTTTGCGACTGGGCTACATCACCGGGCGCTCAGGCGGCCTGTTTGGTAAAAAGGTGCTCGATGTCGGTTGTGGCGGAGGCATTCTGGCAGAGAGCATGGCGCGTGAAGGCGCAACGGTCACCGGTCTCGATATGGGTTTTGAGCCGCTGCAGGTGGCAAAGTTGCATGCGCTGGAAAGCGGTATCCAGGTGGAATACGTGCAGGAAACCGTTGAGGAACACGCGGCGAAACATGCGCATCAGTACGATGTCGTCACCTGTATGGAAATGCTGGAACATGTCCCTGATCCGCAATCGGTCGTCAGAGCGTGCGCGCAGTTAGTGAAACCCGGCGGCGACGTCTTTTTCTCCACGCTCAATCGCAACGGGAAATCCTGGTTAATGGCCGTTGTCGGCGCTGAGTATATTTTGCGCATGGTGCCCAAAGGCACGCACGATGTGAAAAAATTCATCAAGCCTGCTGAACTGTTAAGCTGGGTTGATCAAACTGACCTCAAAGAACGCCACATGACCGGTTTGCACTACAACCCGATCACCAATTCGTTCAAATTAGGCCCAGGCGTTGATGTTAACTATATGTTGCATACAACGGCAAAAAACGACTGACATCATCAGTTCTGCTTATAAAGATTGCGCTGCATCACAAGGCGCAATCTTTTTCTTAGTCGAAGAAATCAGCACTCGATCAAATTTTCATTTTTTTTTGCGAATTATTGACATGGCCTCCAGGCCTTATAAGACGCGCACTTAGCGTTTCTTACCCTTTTGCAACCTCAATTTAACCTCAAAATCAACTCTTGTACTGAAAAGAATCCCTACTAGAATACTCACCATATAGCGTTTCTTTTAACACCCAACCCCTACATATAGTATTTATCCACAGAGTTAGTCACAAGTGGATAAGCCAGGGGATATTTTTTCTTTCACGGACAGGTAAAACATGAATCAGAGTCTGCTGGTGACAAAGCGTGATGGTAGTACAGAGCGCATCAATCTCGACAAAATCCACCGAGTTCTGGATTGGGCGGCAGAAGGGCTGAATAACGTATCGATTTCTCAGGTTGAACTGCGCTCTCACATTCAATTTTACGACGGTATCAAGACCTCCGATATTCACGAAACGATCATCAAAGCTGCAGCGGACCTGATCTCGCGCGACGCACCGGATTATCAGTATCTGGCTGCGCGTCTGGCGATCTTCCATCTGCGTAAGAAAGCATACGGTGAGTTTGAACCGCCCAAACTGTTCGACCATGTGACTAAAATGGTTGAGATGGGTAAATACGACAATCATCTGCTGGAAGACTACACGGAAGAAGAGTTCAAGCAGATGGATTCGTTTATCGTGCATGATCGCGATATGACTTTCTCCTACGCCGCCGTAAAGCAGTTAGAAGGTAAATACCTGGTACAAAACCGCGTCACCGGTGAAATCTACGAAAGCGCGCAATTCCTCTATATTCTGGTCGCGGCGTGCCTGTTCTCTAACTATCCGCGTGAAACCCGTCTTCAATACGTCAAACGTTTTTACGACGCGGTCTCCACGTTCAAGATTTCTCTGCCTACGCCGATCATGTCGGGCGTGCGTACCCCGACACGTCAGTTCAGCTCCTGTGTGCTGATCGAGTGCGGCGACAGCCTGGACTCCATCAATGCGACTTCCAGCGCCATTGTGAAATACGTCTCCCAGCGTGCTGGTATCGGTATCAACGCCGGTCGCATCCGTGCGCTGGGCAGCCCGATTCGCGGCGGTGAAGCATTCCACACCGGTTGCATCCCGTTCTACAAACACTTCCAGACGGCAGTGAAATCCTGCTCTCAGGGCGGCGTGCGTGGCGGTGCGGCAACGCTGTTCTACCCGATGTGGCATCTGGAAGTCGAAAGCCTGCTGGTGCTGAAAAACAACCGTGGCGTTGAAGGCAACCGCGTGCGTCACATGGACTACGGCGTACAGATCAACAAACTGATGTATACCCGTCTGCTGAAGGGCGAAGACATTACCCTGTTCAGTCCGTCTGACGTCCCGGGTCTGTACGATGCTTTCTTCGCCGATCAGGATGAATTTGAACGCCTGTACACCCAGTACGAAAAAGATGACAGCATCCGTAAGCAACGTGTTAAGGCCGTTGAGTTGTTCTCCCTGATGATGCAGGAGCGTGCTTCTACAGGCCGTATCTATATTCAGAACGTCGACCACTGCAACACTCACAGCCCGTTTGATCCTCAGGTTGCGCCGGTACGCCAGTCTAACCTGTGTCTGGAAATCGCACTGCCGACCAAGCCGCTGACTGACGTCAACGATGAGAACGGTGAAATTGCGCTGTGTACCCTTTCCGCGTTCAATCTGGGTGCAATCAATAGCCTGGATGAACTGGAAGAGCTTGCCGTACTGGCCGTTCGTGCGCTGGATGCGCTGCTGGACTATCAGGACTACCCGATCCCAGCCGCCAAACGCGGTGCGATGGGTCGTCGTACGCTCGGTATTGGTGTGATCAACTTCGCCTACTGGCTGGCGAAAAACGGCAAACGTTACTCTGACGGCAGCGCCAATAACCTGACGCACAAAACGTTTGAAGCCATTCAGTATTACCTGCTGAAAGCCTCTAATGAACTGGCGAAAGAGCAAGGCGCCTGCCCGTGGTTTAACGAAACTACCTACGCGCAAGGGATCCTGCCGATCGACACCTATAAGAAAGATCTCGACGCGGTCGCCAACGAACCGCTGCATCTTGACTGGGAAACGCTGCGTGAGTCCATCAAGACCTTTGGTCTGCGTAACTCCACGCTTTCAGCCCTGATGCCGTCCGAGACCTCTTCGCAGATCTCCAATGCCACCAACGGCATTGAGCCGCCGCGCGGTCATGTCAGTATCAAGGCCTCGAAGGATGGCGTTCTGCGCCAGGTGGTGCCTGATTATGAGTCGCTGAAAGACGCGTATGAGCTGCTGTGGGAAATGCCGAATAACGACGGTTACCTGCAACTGGTCGGCATCATGCAGAAATTTATCGATCAGGCGATTTCCGCCAATACCAACTATGACCCGACGCGCTTCCCGTCAGGGAAAGTGCCGATGCAACAGTTGTTGAAAGACCTGCTGACCGCCTATAAATTTGGCGTAAAAACGCTGTACTATCACAACACGCGTGACGGTGCAGAAGATGCGCAGGACGATCTGGCACCTTCTATTCAGGACGACGGCTGCGAAAGCGGCGCATGTAAGATTTAATTATTTGCCTTTTGCTGGATGGCGGCGTAAACGCCTTATCCGGCCTACAAAACATTTCGAGGCGTTGTAGGCCGGGTAAGCAAAGCGCCACCCGGCATTACACTCTTACAGGACTTACTTCAATGGCATACACCACCTTTTCACAGACGAAAAACGACCAGCTTAAAGAGCCGATGTTTTTCGGTCAGCCGGTCAACGTGGCACGCTACGATCAGCAAAAATATGACATCTTCGAAAAGCTGATCGAAAAGCAGCTCTCTTTTTTCTGGCGTCCGGAAGAAGTTGACGTTTCTCGCGATCGTATCGACTACCAGTCCTTACCCGATCACGAAAAACATATTTTTATCAGCAACCTGAAGTATCAGACATTGCTGGATTCTATCCAGGGACGCAGCCCAAACGTGGCGCTCCTGCCGCTCATCTCCATTCCTGAGCTGGAAACCTGGGTAGAAACATGGGCCTTCTCCGAGACGATCCACTCCCGTTCGTACACCCATATTATTCGTAATATCGTTAACGAGCCGGCCGTTGTTTTTGACGACATCGTCACTAACGAGCAGATTCAGAAACGTGCGGAAGGTATTTCGCATTACTACGATGAATTGATTGAAATGACCAGCTACTGGCATCTGCTGGGCGAAGGCACCCACAACGTCAACGGCAAAACCGTCACGGTGAACCTGCGCGCGCTGAAAAAGCAGCTGTACCTGTGCCTGATGAGCGTTAACGCGCTGGAAGCCATCCGTTTCTATGTCAGCTTTGCCTGCTCTTTTGCCTTCGCAGAACGCAAATTGATGGAAGGCAACGCCAAAATCATTCGCCTGATCGCCCGCGATGAAGCGCTGCATCTGACCGGCACTCAGCACATGCTGAACCTGCTGCGCAGCGGTGTCGACGATCCGGAAATGGCGGAAATTGCCCAGGAGTGTCAGCAAGAGTGTTATGACCTGTTTGTGCTGGCCGCTCAGCAGGAAAAAGAGTGGGCGGATTATCTGTTCCGCGACGGCTCAATGATCGGCCTGAATAAAGATATTTTGTGCCAGTACGTCGAGTACATCACCAATATTCGTATGCAGGCGGTTGGCCTGGATCTGCCCTTTAAAACGCGTTCAAACCCGATCCCCTGGATCAACACCTGGCTGGTCTCTGATAACGTGCAGGTTGCGCCGCAGGAAGTCGAAGTCAGCTCTTACCTGGTCGGGCAGATCGACGCCGAAGTCGACACCGACGACCTGAGCAACTTCCAGCTCTGATGGGACGTGTTACGCTTCGCATCACTGGCACACAGTTGCTGTGCCAGGATGAACACCCTTCTCTACTTACCGCGCTCGAATCGCATAACGTCAACGTGGAGTATCAGTGCCGGGAAGGTTATTGCGGTTCTTGCCGAATTCGACTGGTCGCAGGTCAGGTTGACTGGATTGCTGAGCCCCTGGCCTTTGTTCAACCGGGGGAAATCTTGCCCTGCTGTTGCAAGGCAAGAGGCGATATCGAACTTGAAATGTAGTGCGCGTTACAGCGCGTAGTAATGCGCTTTTACTTGCTCCCAGTCCGCTTTCGGGATCGGATCAAGGTACTTTTCCAGCTGTGAAAAATCATGATTAGCCGCTTTATGGCGACGTAAACGACGGCGGCTTTTTTCGAGATCCAGGAAACCGGCCTCCACCGTACCTTCCGTTTTCACGTAGATATGACGAACGTAACAGCAGCCATGTTGGCGATTCACGCTGTGCATCTTTTTAAAGGCAACAGCCACGGCTTTCAGCATGGCTTCACGCACATCATCAGGATACGGCGTCTCGGCATGTTGATGATACCAGTCAGCAATACTGATAAACCCCGCCATATCTTCGGTGACCAGCAGCGCACGCCACTCACCTTCCACTTTTGTCGCTTCGCCGTAGATTATCTCAGGCACGATAACGCCCGCGCTTTTCAACTCTTTAATTACCGCGATTTCACGAACAATGGTCGGGCGACCAAAAGGATAACGGACAGAGTGGAAAAGGTGTTGGGTCATGCGTTTAACATAGACTTTCTTGCCGTTACGCTCCACGCACTGCACACCACTCATCCCATTACGACGGTAGTTAGGTTCTTCGACCCAATCGCCTTCCGTTGCCCACCAGCGCTCAAATTCGTTGTGTGTTGCTGACAATGTCATACCCTACCGCCCGTTATTCTGACCCGATAATATTTCAGGCAATAATATAAATGTTTAAGTTAAGTAAATCTTAAGATATTCGTGCTGAATAGTGGATTTCTGCGTAAAACGCCAGATCGTCGCCATAATTCACTTCATTCATAACCCGAATACTTTTCAAATGATGACAGCCTTCCCGCTAGCTCAGAGAATTCATTAGCAACATTTGAGTAAAAAAAACTGCACCTTACTCAGTGGACTTTCCACCTTTGGGGTGCAGTTTCGATGCGCTATTCGCGCGAGCCGTTATTTTTTATTCAGGAACATGACCGCTTTATCCGGGAAGTCGGTGAACAACCCGTCAACACCAGCCTGGTTATACAGAATGTCGTAAAGCTGGTTTACGTCAGTCGTATAGTCCGGGAGCTGGTCAGCACGGACGGTATAAGGATGCACCACCATCTTATTCTGATGGGCGTCCTGTACCATACCGGTTAGCTGGATATTCCCTTTCTTAGACTTTTCGTCAACCAGCATATGGTAGTCAGGGCCGATGCCATCAGCATATTCCGCGACTTGCTTCATAGCACCTGGCTTAAACATCCAGTCGTAGTTGTAATTAACCCAACTGCCGTCCGCCTGTTTCTGCTGTGTTTCGTTCCAGTCAGTGTACGCAATCAGCTGAACCAGGTTGAGATCCATCCCCATTTTCGGTTCCAGCTCGTGTTTGATGCGCTTCAGTTCCGCAACATCAAAACACTGCAAATAGACGTTATCCTTCTTACCGGTGTAACCGTACTTTTTCAGCACTTCCAGCGTCTTCGCCGCGATGTCCTTCCCTTCCTGGTGATGGAACCACGGTGCTTTCATTTCTGGATAAATACCGATGTTTTTACCGGTGGAGTGATTCAAGCCCTGAACAAACTCGATCTCTTCTTCAAAGGTATGAACACGGAAATCAGATTTACCCATCGGGAAACGCCCCGGATAAGTCTGCACTTTCTTACCGTTTTCAATGTCGAAGCCTTCGGTAAATTTCAGCGACTTAATTTCATCCAGCGTGAAGTCGATAGCGTAGTAGCGGCCGTCTTTACGCGCACGATCCGGAAAACGTTCAGCAACATCAGTAACCCGGTCAAGATAATGGTCATGGAGGACAACTAAGTGGTCGTCCTTTGTCATCACCAAATCCTGTTCCAGATAATCTGCGCCTTGCGCATACGCCATCGCTTTAGCTGGCAGCGTATGCTCAGGCAAATAGCCGCTGGCGCCGCGATGCGCGATCACAATTTTATCGCTGTTGTCGGCCGCAACTGCACTGCTTCCCATCGCCATTCCGGCCATCATCAGCGCCATGCTCAGGTTCTTCAGCGTCGTTTTCATGTGATTAGCTCCCGCTGCGTTTCAGCGTCAGTTCTTCGTGATGACGTTTTTCGCCAATCATCACAACCACGAGCAGAATAACCGCCAGTACACTACCGCCGATCATCACCATAAAGCCGCCGTCCCAGCCGAAGAAGTCAACGGTGTAACCCACGATGGCGCTCGCCGCCACGGAACCACCCAGATAACCGAACAGGCCGGTAAAGCCCGCCGCCGTACCTGCCGCTTTTTTCGGTGCCAGTTCCAGAGCGTGTAAACCAATCAGCATGACCGGACCGTAGATAAGGAAGCCGATAACGATCATACAAGCCATATCCACACCAGGGTTACCCGCCGGGTTCATCCAGTAAACGATAGTGGCGATAGTCACCAGCGTCATAAAGAACACACCGGTCGCCCCACGGTTACCACGGAAGACTTTATCCGACATCCAGCCACACAGCAGCGTGCCCGGAATACCGGCATATTCATAAAGGAAATAGGCCCAGGAGGATTTATCCAGCGCGAAATGTTTCACTTCTTTCAGGTAAGTCGGCGACCAGTCAAGGATGCCGTAACGCAGCAGATACACAAACACGTTAGCAATCGCGATGTACCACAACAGTTTGTTCGGCAGCACGTACTGCATAAAGATTTGCTTCGCCGTCAGCTCTTCTTCTGCTTTCTCGTTGTAATCATCCGGATAGTCGTTTTTGTACTCTTCGATTGACGGTAAGCCACAGGATTGCGGTGTATCACGCATCAGCGCAAAGGCAAAGAACGCAACGATGATCGCGCCAAACGCCGGCATGTAAAGTGCCGCTTTCCAGTCGTTAAACCAGGCCATACCCAGCAGAAACAGCAGCGGTGGAATACCGCCCCCCACGTTATGCGCGCAGTTCCAGACAGAAACAATGCCGCCACGTTCTTTCTGCGACCACCAGTGCACCATAGTACGACCACACGGCGGCCATCCCATCCCCTGGAACCAGCCGCAGAGGAACAACAGGACGAACATAATAGCGATACTGGACGTTGCCCACGGCACAAAGCCCATGAACAGCATGACTGCTGCCGCCAGAATCAGGCCCGCAGGCAGGAAAACGCGCGGATTCGAACGGTCAGAAACCGACCCCATGATGAATTTTGAAAAACCATAGGCGATAGAGATCCCAGACAAAGCAAAACCCAGATCGCCACGGGAAAAGCCCTGCTCTACCAGATACGGCATCGCCAGGGCAAAGTTTTTACGTACCAGATAGTACGCGGCGTAACCAAAGAAAATCCCCAAAAATATTTGCCAGCGTAACCGACGATACGTCGGGTCGATCTCTGCCTTTGGCAAACGCGCGCTGTGCGGCGCAGGTTTAAAAATACTTAACATATGTAGCCTCCGTGGCCGTATTTAGTTTTGAGATAGACACCGCAGTTCGTTCAAACAACCCCTCTGCTCCCAGTGTGGCCGCGATGTTAAGGAAAGATACATGGCGTTAATGTGAATTACAGCACATATTGTTACGGAATTATGACAAATGTTCAAAAAGGCGCACGGAATCACGTTTCAATTTCGAATCATGAGCGATTATGCGCGAAATCAAACAAACCATGATTTTTATGTGGCTAAATGATAAAAAAACGAACAATGAGGAAAAACAATGAAAACTCGTGACTCGCAATCAAGTGACGTGATTATCATTGGCGGAGGCGCTACGGGTGCAGGGATTGCCCGCGACTGTGCGTTACGCGGATTACGCGTCATCTTAGTCGAGCGTCATGACATCGCGACCGGCGCAACAGGCCGTAACCACGGATTGCTGCACAGCGGCGCGCGTTACGCGGTGACGGATGCCGAATCCGCCCGCGAGTGTATTAGCGAAAATCAGATCCTGAAAAGGATAGCCCGGCATTGCGTGGAACCCACCGACGGCCTTTTTATTACCCTGCCAGAAGATGAATTATCTTTTCAGGCCACCTTTATTCGCGCCTGTGAAGAGGCTGGGATCCGCGCTGAAGCGATCGACCCTCAACAGGCGCGAATCATTGAACCTGCGGTAAACCCTGCGCTGATCGGTGCCGTAAAAGTGCCGGATGGCACGGTTGATCCTTTCCGGTTGACCGCCGCCAACATGCTGGATGCGAAAGAGCACGGCGCAACCATTTTGACGGCGCACGAAGTGACCGGGTTAATTCGCGAAGGGGCAACGGTGTGCGGCGTCAACGTGCGCAACCATCTGACCGGCGAAACCCAGTCTCTGCACGCGCCGGTCGTGGTGAACGCCGCCGGAATTTGGGGCCAGCGCATCGCCGAGTATGCCGACCTCAGTATCCGCATGTTCCCGGCGAAAGGTTCACTGCTGATCATGGATCACCGAATCAACCAGCATGTGATCAACCGCTGCCGGAAACCATCCGATGCCGATATTCTGGTTCCCGGCGATACCATTTCGCTGATCGGTACGACCTCAACACACATTGATTACAAAGATATTGACCGCAACCGCGTGACCGCCGAAGAGGTTGATATCCTGCTGCGTGAAGGTGAAAAACTGGCTCCGGTGATGGCGAAAACGCGCATTCTGCGTGCTTACTCCGGTGTGCGTCCGCTGGTCGCCAGCGACGATGATCCGAGCGGGCGTAACGTCAGCCGTGGCATTGTGCTGTTTGACCACGCCGAACGTGATGGTCTGGACGGGTTTATCACCATTACCGGCGGGAAGCTGATGACCTACCGCCTGATGGCGGAATGGGCAACCGACGCCGTTTGCCGCAAACTGGGCAACAGTCGTCCCTGCGTTACGGCGCAAACCGCACTGCCCGGCTCGCAGGAAACCACCGAGCACACGCTTAAACGCGTGATCTCTCTGCCCGCACCGCTACGCGGCTCTGCCGTGTATCGCCACGGCGATCGTACGCCAGCATGGCTCAGCGAAGGGCGTCAACATCGTAGCCTGGTCTGTGAATGCGAAGCGGTCACGGCGGGCGAGGTTCAGTATGCGGTCGAAAATCTAACCGTGAACAGCCTGCTGGATTTACGTCGCCGTACCCGGGTCGGGATGGGAACCTGTCAGGGTGAGCTGTGTGCCTGTCGTGCCGCCGGCCTGCTACAACGTTTTAATGTCACCACCGCCGCGCAATCTATCACCCAGCTTTCTGAATTCCTCAATGAACGCTGGAAAGGTGTACAACCTATTGCCTGGGGTGATGCGCTGCGCGAGAGTGAATTCACCCGCTGGGTTTATCAGGGATTATGCGGTCTGGAGAAGGAGCAGCAGAATGAAATTTGATACGGTCATTATGGGCGGGGGGCTTGCCGGATTACTGTGCGGCCTGCAACTGCAGCAAAACGGGCTGCGCTGCGCTATCGTCACCCGTGGCCAAAGCGCGCTGCATTTTTCCTCCGGTTCGTTGGATCTTCTGAGCACGTTGCCAGATGGTCAGCCCGTTACCGATATCAAAACGGGTCTGGAACTATTGCAGGAGCAAGCGCCTGCGCATCCCTACTCCACCATCGGCGCGCAGCATGTGTTGAATCTGGCACAGCAGGCGCAGGACTTACTGGAGGCGTGCGGCGCCCGCTTACACGGCGACGTTTCGCAAGCGCATCAGCGTGTCACACCGCTGGGCACCTTACGGACGACCTGGCTCAGTTCACCGGAAGTACCGGTATGGCCACTTGCCGCCCAACGCATTCGTGTGGTGGGGGTAAGCGGCTTGCTGGATTTTCAGGCGCACCTTGCGGCAGCGTCTTTGCGTCAGCTCGGCCTGGAAGTAGAAACAGCAGAAATTGAACTCCCCGAACTGGATGTCTTACGCGATAACCCAACCGAATTTCGCGCGGTGAATATCGCACGACTACTGGATAACAAAGAACAGTGGCAGTCGTTGTATGACGCGCTGCTGCCGGTCGCGAAAAACGGTGAGATGATCATCATGCCAGCCTGCTTCGGCCTGGTCGACGATACTCTCTGGCGCTGGCTTAATGAACAGTTGCCCTGTTCGCTGACGCTACTTCCGACCCTGCCGCCTTCCGTTCTCGGCATGCGTCTGCACAACCAATTGCAGCGTCAGTTCGTGCGCCAGGGCGGGATCTGGATGCCGGGTGATGAAGTGAAAAAAGTGACCTGTAAAAATGGCGTCGTGAGCGAAATCTGGACCCGCAACCATGCCGATATTCCGCTGCGTCCTCGCTTTGCGGTGCTCGCCAGCGGCAGTTTCTTTAGCAGTGGTCTGGTAGCCGGTCGCGATGGCATTCGCGAACCGATTCTCGGACTGGATGTTCAACAAACGGCAACCCGCGCCGAATGGTATCAACGTGATTTCTTTGACCCGCAGCCATGGCAACAATTCGGCGTTACCACCGATAGCGCGCTTCGCCCATCACTTGCCGGTAAAACAGTCGAGAACCTGTTTGCCGTGGGTTCAGTACTCAGCGGTTTCGACCCTATCGCCCAGGGCTGTGGCGGCGGCGTATGCGCAGTCAGCGCATTACATGCTGCTCATCAAATAGCAGAACGTGCAGGAGGCCAGCAATGAGCGACACGCGTTTTGAAAGTTGTATCAAATGCACGGTGTGCACCACCGCATGCCCGGTGAGTCGGGTCAATCCCAGCTACCCTGGCCCCAAACAGGCCGGGCCGGATGGCGAGCGTCTGCGCCTGAAAGACGGCGCGCTGTATGACGAAGCGCTGAAATACTGTATCAACTGCAAACGTTGTGAAGTGGCCTGCCCGTCGGATGTCAAAATTGGCGATATCATCCAGCGCGCACGCGCGAAATATGACACCACGCGTCCGTCGCTGCGTAACTTCATTCTGAGCCATACCGACCTGATGGGCAGCGTCTCCACGCCATTCGCGCCGGTAGTGAATACGGCCACATCGCTGAAACCCGTGCGTCAGTTGCTCGATTACGCGCTGAAAATCGATCATCGTCGCACACTGCCGAAATACTCCTTCGGCACTTTCCGTCGCTGGTACCGCAGCGTGGCGGCACAGCAATCGCAATACAAAGATCAGGTCGCGTTCTTCCACGGCTGTTTTGTTAACTACAACCATCCGCAGTTGGGTAAGGATTTGATTAAGGTGCTCAATGCGATGGGGACCGGCGTGCAGTTACTGAGCAAAGAGAAATGCTGCGGCGTGCCGCTGATCGCCAATGGTTTTACCGACAAAGCGCGCAAACAAGCGATCAGCAATGTTGAATCGCTGCGCGAAGCCATCGGCGTGAAAGGCATTCCGGTGATAGCCACCTCTTCAACCTGTACCTTCGCCCTGCGCGATGAGTATCCCGAAGTGCTGGACGTGGATAACGCGGGCTTGCGTGAGCACATTGAACTGGCGACCCGCTGGCTGTGGCGCAAACTGGATGAAGGGAAAACCCTGCCGCTGAAAACGCTACCGCTCAAAGTGGTTTACCACACGCCGTGCCATATGGAAAAAATGGGCTGGACGCTCTACACGCTGGAGTTGCTGCGCAAAATTCCGGGTCTGGAGTTAACCGTGCTGGATTCCCAATGTTGCGGAATTGCCGGTACATACGGTTTTAAAAAGGAAAACTACCCGACATCGCAGTCTATCGGCGCCCCGCTGTTTCAGCAGATTGAAGAGAGCGGTGCCGATATCGTGGTCACCGACTGCGAAACCTGTAAATGGCAAATCGAGATGTCCACCAGCAAACGTTGCGAACATCCGATCACACTGTTAGCGCAAGCGCTGGGTTAATGACGTTTTACCCGATGGCGTAGTGCCATCGGGTATTACAGAGCTAAACCGTCAGCGATTCAACCACCTCAATCCAGCCATGTTCGCTGGCGATGTCCATCCCGTTTAACCAGCGACGTAACATGTTCAACGCCATCATGGCGCAGACCTCCTGACGCACCTGCACACTGTGCCGATTGGCGCTGAGATGCACACGTAACGCAAACGTGCCTTCCGCTGTCGCCAGCGCAAAATTGAGGTGCTCGTTTTCGAGGCCTGAAACGGCTAATGCCAGCCCGGCGTAATGGTTGCTACGCCGCTCCGTCGCCCAGTGCGCGGTCTGATCCAGCGTTTCTTCCTGAGACGGCACCACTTCACTGGCCAGCAACGGCGCGCCCGCACGGGATAGCTGAAGCGCTAACAGACCACCGGTATATTGCTCACTCAGGGTCAGACTCAACTGGCGCTCTTGTAAGCAACGGGCAATTTGCGCCGGTAATCCTTCAGTGCCTTCAAAAATCATGCTTTGCCCGGCGACGCGTTTGACCTGTGGCCATATCGCCTGCATCGCGGCGCGCTGCGTGTCTGGCCCGGTCAGTTTCAGCTCAATGATCGGCATCGATGATCGATAACCCATCGTGACTCCCGGTGGCAGCGCCAGCGAATCAAGACTCTGCGCGAGGTCGCTTTCCGAGCGGCCAAACGTGGTCAAACGCAGACAAAGCGGAGGTTGAGGCAGTGAAAAACGCTCACGCAAACGCGGCAGAATTTCATGTTCCACCATCACCTTAAATTCAGACGGGACGCCCGGCGTAAAAAACATCAGGCAACGATTGAGCTTCAGAGCGAATCCGCACGCCGTCCCCACCGGATTATTGATAAACTCGGCGCTGGCAGGCAGTTCGGCCTGCTTGCGGTTGGCGGGAGCCATGACTCGCCCACGCTCGCGGAAGTAACGTTCCATTTCGGCAAGCCATGCCTCATGAAGCACCAGCCCTTCACCTTTTGCCGTCGCCGCAGCCAGCGCACTCAGGTCATCGCTGGTGGGTCCCAGACCGCCGTTGACGATGAGCACATCGGCATGTTCGCTACGTTCACGTAATACCGCGACCAGGTCATCAAGATTGTCACCCACCGTATTTCGGCGTGATAACGGTACTCCCTGGTTAAAGAAAAAATCAGCCAGCCAGGCGGCATTGGTGTCCACGATTTGTCCGTGCAACACTTCATCCCCGGTGGATAACATCTCCACGTTTAACATCGTGTTCTCCTGCAACTTGAAGTATGAGGAGTATATAACGCAAAGCGCGCAGAGAAGGGATAAGAAACTCAGAGGAGGGAACGGGTGAACAGGATAAAGCAGGCGCGACGGGCGTCGCGCCATCAGGATCAGAAGCTGGCACTCACACCCACATACGGGCCATCAGCAATCGTATTATCAGGTGCGCCGTCTTTACCTGCGAGGCTCAGATAACGATACCCGGCTTCGATGCTCAGCGGACGCAGAATGTTTAAACGTGCGCCTGCATTTGCCTCTTCATAGCTCTCAATCCCGCTGGAGAGCGAGTCCGGAGAGTAGTAATACTCGCCAAACAGGTTAAAGTTTTGGCCAATCTTCCACTGTAAACCACCGCCTACCGCAGCAGCATAACCTTCATCGTTATCTTGCGGGTTGGTCCAAAGACCTTTTCCGCCAACGGTCGCCATAAACGGTCCCAACGGGATGTTCACGCCAAGGCCAAGGCCCGCCGTATCACCGTCGTCGTCGCTATGCATCCAGTTACCGCTCAACGCCAGTCCAGAAGATTCAGTACCGATACCAACAGCGAGGTTAGTGTACTCTTCGCCAGCCTGGCCGCTAATACTGATCGCATTCGCCGATGCAGAAACAAACAGTATCCCAGCGAGACCGAATAGAACGCTTTTTTTCATTTTTTCCCTTTCCAGCAAGCAAATAAATTTAGAACCCCAAAACCGCAGGATTGTACTGCCAGTGCACCAGGAATCAATGATCTAAAAAAGCGATCCGATAGCATATTGTAACCAAATACTACTCATAACGTTTCTAAATGGTTACATTTTTTAAATTACCAGAAACAATAACCGTGTTGTGACGATCTTTATGGCAAAATAACGTCTTCCACCGGTGCCTGTGCTCTCGTATTATTTATCGGCCCTTCCCCCTCTCCTGCAAGGAATATAGTAATGCGTCAAAGGACTATTGTTTGCCCATTAATTCAGAATGATGGCTGTTACCTGTTATGCAAAATGGCCGATGACCGTGGTGTATTTCCCGGTCAGTGGGCGCTATCAGGCGGCGGCGTTGAGCCAGGCGAACGTATCGAAGAAGCCCTGCGCCGGGAAGTCCGGGAAGAGCTTGGCGAAAAATTAATTCTGACCGATATTACTCCCTGGACTTTCAGTGATGATATTCGTACCAAGACGTATGCGGATGGTCGTCAGGAAGAGATCTATATGATTTATCTTATCTTTGACTGTATTTCAGCCAATCGAGAAGTGCAGATCAATGAAGAGTTCCAGGACTGGGCCTGGGTAAAACCAGAGGAACTTGCAGGTTACGATCTCAATGTCGCCACCCGTAAAACGTTATCGTTAAAAGGTCTGTTGTAATTAGACCAGACATATTTAAAGGTTATTATCGCGGCGTTTTCCACGCTGTCATAATAACCTCATATTCTTCTCTTATCTTGAAACAAGCTCACCGTCGAGTACCAGCTTTCCATTCTCCGAATGCATCACCAACGCATCCAGATAGTCAGGTTCAAATTTAACGCCGAGCTTATCCTTCGCGATATACGATAAACAATGATTGTGCGTAAATATCACCACATTTTTATTTTTTGATTTTGCCTGTAATGCTTCAATTGAACGATAAATACTGTGCCCGCATTCCTGCATATTTTTATCGACGGTAAGCTTTTTGTCGGCAGAAAACCAGGTGGCTGACTGGATTGTACGTACCGCATTGCTGGAATAGAGATCGTAATCTTTAATTTTTGCGCTAAACATTTTGCCACGTTCTCTGGCGTTATGCGCCCCGTTGACGGTGATACCGGTTTTATCCGCCAGGCATTCATTGCCGGAGCGATCGCAACGCTCAGCGTGGCGGAATAACACGACGACAGGATGCTGCCGGGCGATCGCCGCGACCGTCTCGCTGTCGATCCGCGGCAACCCGTTGCTGCTCCAGGCCAACTGGGTATTGAGTCCAGCCAGAATCACGAACACCATCATCAGGATAGCGATACATTTTTTAGATTTTAATGAACTGAGTGTTAATGCTAACACGATAATTCCCACCCATCAAAACAGATAAACTGTCCCATCAGGACAGTTCGATAATAAAAACTGGAATAACCGCAAAATGCCTTAAAA
>NZ_JANEWG010000044.1 GCF_028069725.1 Citrobacter sp. Awk 4 | reverse complement strand
ATTATATTATTTACCATCCATCTTAAGTTCTTAAGGTTAAGTTAACATTCAATCTCTAACCTGCATGATCAAATGAAATAGTTAACATTGTACTCTGCTGTTTATCATCTCTAAAAATATGCAGGTGACAGCGTTTCACGGCTAAAGGAAATATGATGTCTGACTTTTTGCCTTTTTCCCGCCCTGCAGTAGGTGAGGAAGAACTTACTGCTGTCAGAGAAGTTCTGGATTCTGGATGGATCACCACCGGTCCCAAAAACCAGGCGTTAGAAGACGCCTTCTGTACGCTAACCGGAAACCAGCAGGCCATTGCCGTGAGTTCCGCCACCGCAGGAATGCACATCACGCTAATGGCGCTTGGCATCGGCGCAGGCGACGAGGTGATTACGCCGTCAATGACCTGGGTTTCCACACTCAACATGATTGTGTTGCAAGGCGCGACGCCCGTGATGATCGACATTGACAGAGACACGTTGATGGTCACGCCGGAACAGATCGAATCAGCGATCACGCCGCGTACCAAAGCCATTATCCCGGTACATTACGCAGGCGCACCGGCCGATATGGACGCGATTTACGCCCTTGGTGATCGCTACGGCATTCCGATTATTGAGGACGCCGCCCATGCTGTAGGCACCCACTATAAGGGTCACCATGTCGGCTGGCGCGGTACCGCCATTTTCTCTTTCCACGCCATCAAAAACGTCACCTGTGCGGAAGGTGGGTTAATTGTCACGGATAACAAAGCCCTCGCCCAACAGCTTCGCAGCCTTAAGTTTCATGGACTCGGCGTTGATGCTTATGACCGGCAAACTTATGGCCGTGCGCCGCAGGCTGAGGTTCTCTCTCCCGGCTTTAAATACAATTTGACCGACATTAATGCCGCTATCGCTCTGGTGCAACTGCGTAAGCTGGCGCAACTTAATGCCCGTCGGGCGGAGATTGCCCTGCGCTATCAACAGGCGCTGGCGAATACCCCCTTTCAGCCGCTGGCGCTGCCTTCCTGGGCGCACGCTCATGCCTGGCACCTGTTTATTATCCGTGTCGATGAAGCTCGCTGTGGAATTGACAGGGACGCACTCATGGAGGCGCTGAAAGCCAAAGGGATTGGTACAGGTCTTCATTTTCGCGCCGCCCATACGCAAAAATATTACCGTGAGCGTTTCAGCGATCTGCGGCTTGCGAATACCGAGTGGAATAGCGCGCGCATTTGCTCACTGCCGTTATTTCCCGATATGACTTCCGATGATACCGAGCGCGTTATTACGGCGCTCCAGCAACTGGCAGGACAATAACGATGTTTGACGCCGCCCCCATTAAGAAAGTTTCGATTGTTATCCCTGTGTATAACGAACAGGAAAGCCTACCTGAACTGATCAGAAGAACGAATACCGCATGCCAACAGCTTGGCAAAGAGTACGAAATTTTGCTGGTGGATGACGGCAGTAGCGACAATTCAGCAGAGCTGCTAATCAACGCTTCTCAGGGTGAAGAGAGCCACATCGTGGCTGTGTTATTGAATCGCAACTATGGCCAGCATTCCGCCATTATGGCCGGTTTCAGCCACGTCACAGGGGATTTGGTGATCACCCTGGACGCCGATTTACAAAATCCGCCGGAAGAGATCCCGCGTCTGGTTGCCACCGCAGAGGAAGGATTTGACGTCGTCGGCACGGTACGTCAAAACCGGCAGGATAGCCTGTTTCGCAAAACAGCCTCCCGGATGATCAATCATTTGATTCAACGGACCACAGGCAAAGCCATGGGAGACTACGGCTGCATGCTGCGTGCGTATCGTCGTCACATTGTCGATGCCATGCTGCATTGCCAGGAGCGCAGTACGTTTATCCCCATTCTGGCCAATATTTTCGCCCGCCGCGCCACGGAAATTCCGGTGCATCACGCAGAGCGCGAATTTGGCGATTCCAAATACAGCTTCATGCGCCTGATCAATTTGATGTATGACCTGGTGACCTGCCTGACGACCACGCCTTTACGCATGTTAAGCCTGTTGGGCAGCGTGATTGCCGCTTCCGGTTTTACGCTGGCGGTCCTTCTCGTCGTGCTTCGACTGACGCTCGGACCTCAGTGGGCCGCTGAGGGGGTGTTTATGCTGTTTGCCGTTCTGTTTACGTTTATCGGCGCGCAGTTTATCGGTATGGGGTTACTTGGCGAATATATCGGTCGCATCTACAACGATGTCCGCGCCCGTCCCCGCTATTTTGTTCAGCACGTTATCCGTCCAGAAAACCCGCAATCAATTGAGGAAAGTCACGCATGAAAGCCGTCGTCTTCGCGTATCACGATATGGGATGTCAGGGAATAGAGGCATTACTGGACGCGGGTTATGAAATAGCCGCTATTTTTACCCACACCGATAACCCCGGAGAGAAAGCGTTTTTTGGGTCGGTGTCCCGCCTGGGCGCGGATGCCGGTATCCCGGTTTTTGCCCCGGATGATGTCAATCACCCTCTCTGGAGCGAACGTATTCGCCAGTTCGCCCCAGATGTTATTTTCTCATTCTACTATCGCCATTTACTGAGCGATGACATTTTGTCGCTCGCCCCGGCAGGCGCATTCAATCTTCACGGTTCACTGCTGCCCAAATACCGGGGACGTGCGCCGCTTAACTGGGTGTTGGTCAATGGCGAACCCGAAACCGGCGTGACCCTGCACCGGATGGTGAAACGGGCTGATGCAGGGGCGATTGTCGCTCAGCAACGCGTAGCCATCGCACCGGAAGACGTCGCCATCACCTTGCACCGAAAATTATGTCAGACAGCCCGTCAGTTACTGGCCAACGTTCTGCCGGTCATTAAAAATGGGCACATTGAAGAGATACCGCAGCGGGAATCCGAGGCCAGTTGCTATGGTCGTCGCACGCCAGAAGACAGTTGTCTTGACTGGAAAAAACCGGCGGCAGAATTACACAATAGGGTCCGCGCGGTGTCAGATCCCTGGCCTGGCGCATTTAGTTACGCGGGGACCCAAAAGTTCACGGTCTGGTCATCACGCCTGCATCCTCAGACGTCGGTCAAACATCCGGCAGGTACTGTCATCTCCATTACCCCGTTACTGATCGCCTGCGCAGATGGCGCCCTGGAGATTGTCACCGGGCAAGCGGGTGACGGCATCTATATGCAAGGCTCGCAACTGGCGCTGGCATTAGGCCTGGTGGCGGGTTCCCGTCTGAATACACCGCCGGCTTTATCCAGTACACGGCGGACCCGCGTGTTGATCCTCGGTGTCAACGGCTTTATTGGTAACCATTTGACCGAGCGGTTGCTGCGCGAAGAGAACTACGAGGTTTACGGTCTGGACATTGGTAGCGACGCGATTGGCCGTTTCCTCAATCATCCCCGCTTTCATTTTGTGGAG
This sequence comes from Citrobacter sp. Awk 4, assembly GCF_028069725.1. Classification (GTDB taxonomy): domain Bacteria; phylum Pseudomonadota; class Gammaproteobacteria; order Enterobacterales; family Enterobacteriaceae; genus Citrobacter_D. Next base: position 31,425 of record NZ_JANEWG010000044.1, on the reverse strand, counting down.
GGTGATATCAGCATCCATTCGGAATGGATTGAATACCACGTCAAAAAATGCGATGTCGTACTGCCGCTGGTGGCGATTGCGACCCCGATTGAGTACACCCGTAACCCACTGCGCGTCTTCGAGCTCGATTTTGAAGAGAACCTGAGAATCATCCGTTACTGCGTGAAGTACCGGAAGCGGATTATTTTCCCGTCGACCTCTGAAGTCTACGGTATGTGTACAGATAAGATGTTTGATGAGGATACGTCGAATCTCATCGTCGGTCCGATCAATAAACCGCGCTGGATTTATTCAGTTTCCAAACAATTACTGGACCGCGTGATTTGGGCTTACGGCGAGAAAGAAGGCTTACGGTTCACCCTCTTTCGCCCTTTCAACTGGATGGGACCGCGTCTGGACAGCCTTGATGCCGCCCGCATCGGCAGTTCGCGCGCCATTACCCAGCTGATTCTGAACCTGGTCGAAGGTTCTCCCATCAAGCTCATTGAAGGCGGAAAACAGAAACGTTGCTTTACGGATATTCGCGACGGCATTGAGGCGTTATTCCGCATTATTGAAAATGAGGGGGGACGTTGCGAGGGTGAAATCATTAACATCGGTAACCCGGATAATGAAGCGAGCATCCAGGAGCTGGCGGAAATGTTGCTCAGCAGCTTCGAGAAACACCCGCTGCGCCAGCATTTCCCTCCGTTTGCCGGATTCCGGGTCGTCGAAAGCAGCACCTACTACGGTAAAGGATATCAGGACGTCGAGCACCGCAAACCGAATATCCGTAATGCGAAACGCTGCCTGGATTGGGAACCGTCCATTGCCATGGATGAAACCATAGAAGAGACGCTGGACTTCTTCCTACGCAGCGTGGATTTAACGGAACACACATTATGACAACGGTGGGCTTGCGTATTGACGTCGATACCTTCAGGGGGACGCGCGAAGGCGTACCCCGCCTCCTGGAGACGTTGAACCGATATCACATTCGGGCAAGTTTTTTCTTCAGTGTCGGTCCCGATAACATGGGACGCCATCTCTGGCGTCTCGTGAAGCCCCAATTTTTGTGGAAAATGCTGCGTTCGAACGCGGCATCGCTTTACGGCTGGGATATCCTGCTGGCAGGCACCGCCTGGCCGGGTAAAGAGATTGGGCGTGCGAATGCACAGATTATCCGTGATACCGCAGCGCGTCACGAAACGGGGCTGCACGCCTGGGATCACCATGCCTGGCAGGCGAACAGCGGAAACTGGGATGAGCCTGCGCTTATTAACGATATCGCACGCGGTATTACGGCGCTGGAGGCGTTAACCGGACGCCCCGTCACCTGCTCCGCCGTCGCCGGCTGGCGCGCCGACCAGCGCGTCGTTGACGCAAAAGAAACCTTCGCTTTACGCTATAACAGTGACTGTCGGGGGACGTCGTTATTTCGCCCCGTACTGAATTCAGGTCAAACGGGCACACCGCAGATCCCCGTCACGCTCCCCACCTGGGATGAAGTAGTAGGACGGGAAGTGAAGGCTGAGGATTTCAATACCTGGCTCCTCTCCCGTATAGCAATGAGCGAAGGCCCCCTGGTCTATACCATTCACGCCGAGGTTGAAGGGATTGCTCATCATCAGGAATTTGAAGACCTGCTCATTCGTGCTGCAAAGGCGGGTATTGTTTTCTGCCCTCTTGGCGATTTACTTCCGGCCACGCCGGAGGCATTACCGGTGGGGAAAATTGTTCGTGGCAAAATCGCAGGCAGAGAAGGCTGGCTGGGCTGTCAGCAACCGGTGAGTGACACTTGATGAAATCTCTACGTTATTATCTGGCATTCGCCGCGTTATTTACGCTCTACTATATTCTGCCTATCAACAGTCGCCTGCTCTGGCAGCCTGATGAATCACGCTACGCCGAAATCAGCCGTGAGATGCTGGCCTCTGGTGACTGGGTCGTTCCGCATTTTCTGGGCTTACGCTATTTTGAAAAACCCATTGCGGGTTATTGGCTCAACAGTCTTGGTCAGTGGCTGTTTGGTGCCACCAATTTTGGCGTTCGGGCTGGTGTTATTGTTGCCACATTGCTCACCGCAATACTGGTGGGCTGGCTTGCATTCCGACTCTGGCAAGATAAACGCGCCGCCGCCTTCGCCTGTGCTATCTATCTGACGATGTTTGCGGTGTACAGCATTGGTACCTATGCCGTACTCGACCCGATGATCGCCCTGTGGTTAATGGCCGGCATGTGCTGTTTCTGGGAAGGGATGCAGGCAACGTCAACAAAGACAAAAATCTTCGCGTTTCTTCTGCTGGGCGTGACGTGCGGCATGGGGGTGATGACTAAAGGTTTTCTTGCGCTGGCCGTACCGGTGGTTAGCGTTCTGCCGTGGGTGATGGTCCAAAAACGCTGGAAAGATCTGTTCATTTACGGCTGGCTGGCAGTCCTGAGCTGTATTGCTATCGTCCTCCCGTGGGGGATTGCTGTCGCCCTGCGCGAACCGGATTTCTGGCACTATTTCTTCTGGGTCGAACACATTCAACGTTTTGCGATGGAAGATGCCCAGCATAAAGCCCCGGTCTGGTACTACCTGCCGGTGTTAGTCGCGGGAAGTCTTCCGTGGCTGGGACTCCTCCCCGGTTCACTGTGGGCGGGTTGGAAAAACCGCGATCCCGCACGTACAACCGGCTATTTGTTATGCTGGATTGTGATGCCTCTGCTCTTTTTCAGCATCGCCAGGGGAAAATTGCCCACCTATGTTCTTTCCTGTTTCGCACCGTTAGCCCTCTTAATGGCGCATTACGGCTTGCGTGCGGCACGTCACGAAAGCCGCGCGCTGCGTGCCAATGCCTGGATTAACATCGCCTTTGGTATCATCGGGATCGTCGCGACCTTTATTGTTTCGCCCTGGGGACCGTTGACGTCCCCCATCTGGGTGCATATTGAGTTGTACAAAGTCTTTTGCTCATGGGGGATCTTCGTCATCTGGACATTTTTTGGCTGGTATACCCTGGGTAACACCCGCAACACGTGGATGCTCTCGGCGTTGAGCCCGCTGGGGCTGGCGATATTCTTTGGTTTTTCGGTCCCCGACCGGGTCATGGAATCGAAGCAACCGCAATTTTTCGTCGAGATGACCAGGGAATCGTTAATGACGAGTCGCTATATTCTGACGGACGGCGTCGGTGTCGCCGCCGGTCTGGCCTGGAGTCTGCGGCGCGATGACATCATCATGTACGGGCAGAAAGGAGAGCTAAAATATGGTCTCAATTATCCGGACGCTAAAGGACGCTTTGTCACCCGTGATGATTTCAATGACTGGCTTAGCCAACATCGTCAGGAAGGGAAGATTTCACTCGTGCTTTCCGTTTCAAGAGATGAAGACATCAAAGACCTTGCCATACCGCCTGCCGATAATATTGATAATCAGGGGCGTCTGGTGCTAATTCAGTACTATCCCAAATGATTTGGCCTGTCTTAGTGCTAGCCAGTTTGCTCAGCGTTGGCGGACAGTTATGCCAGAAGCAGGCTACCCGCCCCGTTTATTCGCGCGACCGAAAACGCCACATAACTCTGTGGCTTGGTCTTGCGCTGGCCTGCCTCGGCGCGGCAATGGTTCTGTGGTTACTGGTTTTACAAACTATCCCCGTCGGCATTGCCTATCCGATGCTCAGTCTTAACTTTGTCTGGGTCACGCTGGCAGCCTGGAAAATTTGGCATGAGCCCGTCTCTGTTCGCCACTGGCTTGGCGTCGGGCTGATTATCACCGGCATTTTTGTGCTTGGGAGCGCGGTATAATGGGATTACTGTGGGGACTTCTCAGTGTCGTGATCACATCAGTTGCCCAACTGAGTCTTGGTTTTGCTATGGCGTCATTGCCGCCTATGCTGCACCTTGGCGAATTCATTGCGGCGTTGATTGCCAATCACGCCAGTGTCATCGCGCTATTTTCCGGATTGCTGGGTTATCTGGTTTCCGTCTTGTGCTGGCATAACGCACTGCATCATCTCGAACTCAGTAAGGCATACGCCTTGCTGAGTCTCAGTTACATTCTCGTCTGGATTGCCTCGATGGTGCTGCCTGGGATGCAGGGCGCGTTCTCTCTGAAAGCGCTGCTGGGTGTTGCGTGCATTATGGCAGGACTGATGATTATTTTCTTACCTTCAGCAAAAATCCCTCGCCAAACCTGAACGGTCACGTTTCATTCATCAGACGTTCCCACTGTCCGAACCCACTCCAGCAATGCGCGGCGAGAAATTTTGATGCCACCGGTTTTCAACTCTGGCGGAAGTGTCAGCCAGCGAACAGGTTGCTGAAAGCGCGCCAGTTTACCCTGAACCCACTCAGCAAGGTCCACACCTTCAGCCTGAGCGTCATATTCAACCACCGCCACCGGGCGATGACCAAACTCGCGGTCTTCGACAGGAACCACAAAGGCCTGTAATACGTGAGGATGCGCGGTGATAACTCGCTCTACCTCTTCGGGCTGAATTCCCTCGCCGCCGCTGAAAAACAGATTATCCAGACGGCCCGCAATCGTCAGTCTGCCGTTTTGCAACACACCGCGATCGCGCGTGGCAAACCAGCCTTCGTCATTGATTAACGGTATCAGCTGACCGTTGCGCCAGTAACCTTCCGCCATGCTGGCGGCACGCAACCAGACCTCGTCATTGACGATCTTAACTTCCCGCCCAGGCAGCGCTGAGCCAACATCACCCAAGCCATCCGCCTCTTTCGCACACACCGTGGAAGCAAACTCCGTCAGACCGTAGCCGCACCAGCAGCGAATCCCCCGCTCACGCGCCTTTTCTGTCAGCTCGACCGGGATCGCCGCACCGCCTAAAAGCACCGCTTTTAAGGTGACCGGTGAACGGTTGACCAGTAAACGCCAGAGCTGGGTGGGTACCAGAGAAGCGTGAGTACAGCCTGCCAGCATCTGCTCCAGCGGCTGTTTATCGCGTACGGTCATCCGCGCGCCGGCAAACAGCCAACGCCATAAAATGCCCTGGCCAGAAACATGAAACAACGGCAACGAGAGAAGCCAGTCATCGCCTTCACCAAAGGGCATCAACGATAAAACGCCCTCTGCGCTGGCCAGATGCGCGTTACAGCTGTGCACCGCCGCTTTGGGTAATCCCGTCGAGCCAGAGGTCAACGTCATAGAACTCAGACGCTGCGGCTGCCATGTGCAGGCATAACCGCTTTCCATTTCCTGCATCTGCAGAGGAGTCAGCTCAGGAAAGCTATTTTCCCCGTCCAGCACCAGCGCAAAGCGCAAAGTGAGTTCAGGTAACAGGGCGTCCAGAAGGGGTTGAGGCAGTTGCGGATTGACGGGCAGAATTCTCGCGCCGCATTGCAACAGGGCAAGCCAGGCTAACAGAGACTGCGGATGGTTCCAGGCACGCAGCATCACACCGCGGCCTTCCTCCACGCCCTGGGCGGCAAACCCCGCCGCCAGGCGATCAATACGCATACAGAGCGTGCGCCAGCTTAACACCTCGTCATTCAGGCGTAAGGCTGGCGCATCTCCCCGAACCTGCCGCCAGTACCGCCACGGCCAGTCAGGGAAGATCATAGCAGACGTTCCAGTGCATCAACGTCTACGCACGGCAGAGTGCTCCCCGGCCAGGTACGCAGCTGTTGGATTTGCATCAGGCTTAACGTATCCAGACCCGGAATAGTTTGTGGCGTCAGCCAGGCCGCAATGCGCGCCAGTTGCGTCAAACCCAGACTGGACTCAATGGAAGAGCTGATCACTGCGGTCAATCCGAGCGCATGCGCCGCCTGAACCTGTTCGCGTACTTTTTCCAGGCTGCCGGTCAACGTCGGTTTGATCACCACCGCACTGACGCCCTCTTCGGCCATAAAGGTAAAATCGGCCTCGCGCAGACTTTCGTCCCAGGCAATGGCAATGCCAGTTTCACGGGCAAACGCGCGCGAATCGTCACGGGTTTTGCACGGTTCTTCGAGAAAGGCAATCCGGGAGCGGAAATCCGGGTTCACATATTTCGCAAACTGCTGCGCTTTTAGCGGCGCCCAGGCGCGGTTAGCATCCAGACGTAAATGCAGATCAGGAATCGCCTCCAGTAGCAGGTTGACGACCATGCCATCGCGTACAGCTTCGTACAGGCCGATTTTCACCTTCGCCACTTTTTCACCTGCCATGTCGGCAAGCTGGAGCACCAGATCATCAGGATCGCCCGTACACAGCGGCGCTGCCCGGTAATCAGCCGTTTCTGGCAAGGTGCTTTCCAGCTCCGCCAGCGCACAGCTGACGCCAAAGGCCACGGACGGCATCTCCGGCAGCGAGGATGCCCCCGCAAGCCAGTCGTTAACCCACGCCAACAGGACTGTCTGCGCCTCTTCCCAGCTTTCCTGGCTAAAGCCCGGCAGCGGGGAGATCTCTCCCCACCCTTCGCGCTCGCCGTCACGAAGACAGACATACAGACCATCGCGAGTTTTTAACCGCCGATCGCGCAGAACCACCCCCGCGTCCATGGGGATCTGCCAGCGGTATACCTGCGCGCTACGCATTACGGATTCCGTTTGAATTTGCTGAAATCAGGCTGACGTTTCTGGTTGAAGGCGTTACGGCCTTCCTGACCTTCTTCCGTCATATAGAACAGCATGGTGGCATTACCTGCCAGTTCCTGCAGACCCGCCTGACCATCACAGTCGGCGTTCAGCGCCGCTTTCAGGCAACGCAGCGCCATCGGGCTATTTTGCAGCATTTCACGGCACCAGCGGACGGTCTCTTTTTCCAGATCCGCCAGCGGAACCACGGTGTTGACCAGGCCCATGTCCAGCGCCTGTTTCGCGTCGTACTGACGGCACAGGAACCAAATTTCACGCGCCTTCTTCTGGCCGACGATACGCGCCATGTAAGATGCGCCCCAGCCGCCGTCGAAGGAGCCGACTTTCGGGCCGGTCTGACCAAAGACAGCGTTTTCCGCTGCAATAGTCAGGTCGCACATCATATGCAGCACGTGACCGCCGCCGATGGAGTACCCAGCAACCATCGCCACAACCGGCTTCGGACAGGTACGGATCTGGCGCTGGAAGTCCAGCACGTTCAGGTGATGAACGCCGGAGTCATCCTGGTAGCCGCCGTAGTCGCCGCGAACTTTCTGGTCGCCGCCTGCGCAAAACGCTTTATCGCCTGCGCCGGTCAGAACAATCACACCAATATTGTCGTCGTAACGCGCATCCGCCAGCGCCTGGATCATCTCTTTGACGGTCACAGGACGAAATGCGTTGCGTACCTGCGGACGGTTAATGGTGATTTTTGCGATACCATCGGTGGATTTCTCATAACGAATGTCAGTGTAGCCCTCAGAGCAATCATGCCATTCAACCGGTGCGTAAAGCATTGTTTCATCAGGGTAGATCATAGTGTGTCCTTTAGTCAGAGACGCAGAATCTGAGCCAGACTTTCCACCACGCCGGCGGGATTTTCCCGATGCGCGTTGTGTCCGGCATTACGAATCACATGGACAGGCGCAGACAGTTCGTTCGCCAGTGCGCGAAATTTGCTGTCTCGCTCCCCACATAAATAATAAAACGCAAATGTACGCGCATTAAGCGCATCACGTAAATCAGGTTGCACGCCAAGCGACGTCGCTTCCAGCATCGCCGCCAGCGTTTCGCCATTGTTCTGGCTTCGCAGTGCAACCAGTGTGGCTCTTTGTTGCGCGTTCAGCGAGGCAAAAACCGGCTGCAGATACCAGTCGTTAAAGACGTCCCGCAGCGGTTCATGACGAAAACGTTCCGCCCAACGACGATCAGAGCGTCGGCGTGACTCTCGTTCAGCCTCGCTTTGCAGACCAGGATGACCGCCTTCAATGACCAGCCCGCACAGTCCTGGCATTCCCTCGCTCGCCGCCATCATCGCCACTCGGCCGCCAAGGGAGTAACCCACCAGCCAGTAGTTAAGTATGCTGTAACTCAGCAAAGTTTTGCGAAGCAAAGCCATTACGTCGCTAAACCCTTCCACATGGATCGTTGCGGAGCCGCCGTGTCCTGGCAAGTCAACATACAACCGTGAGAAAGTCTGAAACTGCTCGCCAACCGTTTGCCATTCCCGACAATCGCCGGAAAACCCATGCAAAAAGACCAGCCAGGGCGAACCCGGCTGACCCTTTACTGCCTGGGTATGTAGAGTCACAGGTGGCTGACCTGCGCTAATAGCTGTTGCAGCGTTTGCGTACCGTCGGTGTCATTAACCACCAGCTCAATCACCGTCGCCGTCGGGGTGCGCCACGCGCCCGCCAGCGCATCTTCCAGCTCTGCCCAGTTTTCCGGGCGATGGTATTTCAGATTGAACATCGCCGCCGCATGGTCAAAATGGACGTTTTGCGGCATCAGATAAAAACGTTCGCGCTCGCTCTGCGGTGTGGGTAATAGCGAGAAAATTTGCCCACCGTTATTGTTCACGACAATCAGCACGAACGGCGCAGAGACCTGGCGCAATAACGCCAGCGCATTGAGATCGTAAAGTGCCGACAAATCTCCGACAATCGCCAGCGTCGATTTCGCGCTCGCCCGCTGGACGCCAGCAGCCGTTGAGAGTAAGCCGTCAATGCCGCTCGCACCCCGGTTACTGTATACCGGGTACCCGGCAGGCAGTTGCGACAGAGCATCAATCAGTCGCACTACCAGACTGTTTCCCACAAACAGTTGCCCCTGTTCTGGCAAATAGTCGCGGATTCGGTGAGCCAGTTGAGCCTCGCCAAAGCTTTCGCGGCGGGCAACCACCGCCTGCCATGCCTGCTCAGCCAGTCGCGGGATCTCCACGCACCACGGATTGCGTTTTTCAGCCGGATGCAGATCCAGCCAGTCAGCAACTTTCGACACCAGTCGGCGCCCGCGGTGGTGAGCAGGATCCAGACGGCCTTCGATATTGTCGATAATCCAGTACTCTTGCGGAGAGCAACTGGCCTGCCATTGAAGAACACGTTTACCGGTCAGGCTACTGCCCAGTTGCACGACAATTTGCGCCTGTTGCAATTCGGTGACCGCCTTCGCGTTTGCCAACCAGAGATCGGCACAAGGCAGCGGTTGCCCGGTTTGCGACAGCACATCGCCAATCAGCGGCCAGCCCAGCGTTTGCGCCCAGAGCGCGGCTTTTTTGCCCTCTTCCGCGCTCATCCTCCCGGCCACCACTACGCCGCGCTTTTGCCGCCAGAAGAACCAGTCACGCTGTTTTTCACTCTCCAGTCGACGCGCCTCGCGCAACCAGGGTTTATCGTCCTGCCACCAGTCGCCAAGATGCTGCTGCCACTCAACGCCCGTGTCGTCCATCTCGCCGTACAGCGGCTCAGCAAAGGGACAATTGATATGGACGGCTCCGGCATGTAATGAGGCAAGCGCATTATCAAGTGTAGAAACCAGCCAGCTTGCCGGAATATCCTGAGTCGGTCGCGGTAAAGAGAGTGTCTGCGAGGGATGGGAAGCAAACATACCTGACTGACGAATCGCCTGATTAGCACCGCAGTCGATCAATTCCGGAGGGCGATCCGCCGTGAGCAAAATGAGTTTTTCACCGGTAAGCCCGGCTTCGATCAGCGCAGGATAGAGGTTAGCCACCGCTGTCCCGGAAGTGACGATCACCGCAACGGGCTGTTTACTGACCTTCGCCAGCCCCAGCGCCAGGTGACCCAGCCCACGCTCATCAAAGTGCGTGTGGTGGATAAAAGCAGGATTTTCCGCCGCTGCCAGGGTTAATGGCGTTGAGCGAGAGCCTGGGGCAATGCATACATGCTTCACACCGTGGCGGGTTAAAGCTTCCAGAATGACCGCCGCCCAGCGTCGGTTAAATGCGCTTACTGACATGAGATTGTCCGGTATCAATATTGCGACTAAGTATAGAGAATCGAAATAATGGATTTTTGATATGAGTCGGGAATGTGTGACTCATTACGCTTCCATCTGTAATAAACTGCGCAACCCTGCCGCTTTATTGTCTATTTCCTGCCATTCTTGCTCAGGATCTGAGCCGCGCACAATCCCCGCGCCTGCGTACAACCTCACAATATTGGTGGTAATTTTCGCCGAACGGAGCGACACGCAAAATTCACTTTGCTTTAACGACAAATAGCCCGCCGAACCGGCGTACCATTCACGTTCGAAGGGTTCATTTTGCTGAATAAATTGACGTGCCAGTTCGCGGGGAATACCCGCTACCGCCGCCGTCGGCTGCAACTGGTGTAAACAGAGCGCGTCGTCAGGCTGATTGAGCGCCGTCCAGATACAACGCCGCAAATGCTGAACTTTACGCAGTCTGAGAACCTGTGGAGGGAGAACATCAAGCGTATGGGTGCAGTTTTGCAGCCGCTGACAAATATCTTCCACTACCAGCATATTTTCCCGCTGATTTTTATCGTCCTTCATCAGCCATTCGCCAAGTTGCCAGGCGCGGTGATCGTCAGGATGATTCGCCACGGTCCCGGCCAACGCTTCTGTACGAAGCGCCGTATCACGCCGCCGCCAGAGACGCTCAGGCGAAGAGCCCAGGAAAGCGCTGTCGGCAGAAAATGCCATGAAAAAGTGGTAGCAGTTCAGGTTCAGGCGACGACTTGACGCCATCACCGCCGCAGCATTCACCGGACGAGAAAACTGCAAATCCGTCGCCCGCGCCAATACCACTTTATCAAGCTGTTCCTGAGCGATAGTGCGGGTTGCCAGCTGGATTAAATTCATCCACCCGGCTTTATCCGGTGAATGTTTTTCATCCGTGAGGGTCAAATGCAGCGCTGGCAGCGATTTAATGCTCACCAGTGATGAGAGAAAGCGAACCGCGTCTGCGGCATCTTCACGCAGGGAATGCTCGCTGTAGAGATGCAGACGCAGCGTCGCAGATCCGGCACAGCGTCGCCACTCCAGGCGCGGCAGCACCAGGTTCCCGTGCTGCGGCTCAAACGCGTTGAGTCCCCAGATACGCAGATCGGCATGTTGCGCATGCAGGCGCAAAAACTGTTGCGCCAGATCCAGAGAACGAAATGAGGCCACAGTGCCCAGCACGGCAGCTTCTTCATCGCCATTGCGCTGCTGCCAGTAAAATTGCGGCCAGATAGACTGACTCGCCAGCCAGCCCAGGGCGTCAAACGCATCATTTAGAGGAAAAGGAACGTCGAAAACACGAATTCCGGGTGCTGCTGGTATCTCCTGCGATAACTGACGCATCAGATTTTCCAGCGCTGTAGTAATTGAATGCACGCGGACCTCTCCCTGTTAAAAACCTCACATTATACGGGGTACTGCAAAGAAATTGCAGTACCTCAGTTTAGGGAGGAAATACTTTCCCGGTCACAGGATGGAATTTAACGTCGCGCCAGCAGTAATCCGAGCACCAGTCCAACCGCCGCACCCGCGCCAATTCCCTGCCAGGGTTTTTCATGAACATAGTCATCGGCCAGGTAGACGGCTTGTTTTGCCCGATAATAATAGCTGTCTGATGCGTGACTCACGCGATTTTTGACCTCTTCCAGCGCGGCTTCCGCCCGCGCTTTTAGCTCGACATATTTCTGATCGGCAGGGTCGCCCGAGGAGCGCAGAACTTCTTCCAGCGTTTCGCTCAAAAGTTCGATGTCGTCGTCGATACGTGAATGATAAGAATGGAATGACATTGTCTTCTCCCTTGCTATTTACGTATCCGCTAACTATAGACAACTGAGTCCGGTTACGCCTGTCCGGGCTCCCGCGCCATGCCGATATGGGGAATACCGTCTTCGTCATAAACTCCGGTCACTGGGGTAAAGCCAAAACGGGCATAGAACGATTGCAAGTGCGCCTGCGCCCCCAGATAAAATGCCTTTTCCGGCCAGTGGTTAACGCAAGAGGCTAACGTTTGGGTCATCAGCTGTTCACCCAGTTTTGCGCCGCGCAGCGCCTCACTGACAATCACCCGGCCAATCGCCACAGGCTCCAGTTCGCCATCACTTTTCAGAATCCTCGCATACGCGACCAGTTCATCGTTGTGCCACCCCAGAATATGGCGATTCTCCCCCACCAGATCGTCGCCATCGACATCCTGATAAGGGCACTGCTGTTCAACCACAAACACCGCGCAACGCAATTTAAGTAGCGCGTAAAGCGCAGTGACGGATAATTCAGAATGGTGAAGATCTTGCCAGTGGATCATTGTGCGCTCCTTTGTCGTATTCGCTTTATACTAGCCAGATTGATGTTCAAACGTGTAATGGAATGATGGAATTCATTTTCTTAGGTACTTCTGCGGGCGTTCCTACGCGCTCACGCAATGTGACGGCGATCTTACTGAACCTACAGCACCCAACGCAGGCTGGGCTATGGTTGTTTGACTGTGGCGAAGGCACGCAGCATCAGATGCTCAGTACCGCGTTTAATCCGGGTAAACTCGACCGCATCTTCATTAGCCATCTGCATGGCGATCATCTGTTCGGTTTACCGGGTTTACTGTGTAGTCGGTCGATGGCGGGCAATGCCCATCCGCTGACGATTTACGGACCAAAAGGACTGCGCGAATTTACCGAAACGGCTTTGCGCCTCAGCGGCTCCTGGACCGACTATCCGCTGGAGATTATTGAAATCACCGCCGGTGAGATTCTGGATGATGGTTTACGCAAAGTGACGGCGTTTACGCTGGAACATCCGCTGGAATGCTACGGCTACCGTGTTGAAGAGCATGACAAACCCGGCGCGCTGGATGCGAAAGCGTTAAAGGCGGCGGGTGTGAAGCCCGGTCCCTGGTTTCAGGATCTGAAGGCCGGGAAAAGCGTCATGCAGGAAGATGGTCGATGGCTCCACGGCGCGGACTATCTAGCCCCACCCGTTGCCGGCAAATCGGTGGCGATCTTCGGTGATACCGCGCCCTGTGCTGGCGCATACGAACTGGCAAAAGGCGTGGATGTGATGGTGCATGAAACCACGCTGGAGACGGCAATGGAAGAAAAAGCCAATAGCCGCGGACACAGTTCAACCCGCCAGGCTGCGTTGCTGGCGAAGGAAGCACGCGTTGGTCGCCTGGTCATTACCCACGTCAGTTCACGCTATGACGCTGAAGGATGCCGCAGGATGCTGGCGGAGTGCCAGGCGATTTTCCCTGCGACCGAACTGGCCTACGATTTCGCCGTTTTCACGGTTTAACGCTCCATTTTTTACCCTCCGTGCCGATAACAGTGACAAGGCTGGATTTCACATTGAGGACAGAATGGACAATTTCCAGAAAGATATTGATGACAGGGCGAACCTGACCCTGTCCAACCGTTTTGAATTGCTGTTGTTTCGTCTTGGTACATCAGTGCAGGAACAGAAATCAGAGCTGTTTGGCATCAACGTATTTAAGCTGCGCGAAATTGTTCCCATGCCGACGTTTACGCGCCCGGCCGGGATGAAAGCGCCTCTCTTAGGGATGGTCAACATTCGCGATCAGGTGATCCCGGTCATCGACCTTCCGGCCGTCGCCGGATGTAAGCCTGAGACCGGTTTGAATATTCTGCTTATCACCGAATATGCCCGCAGTGTTCAGGCATTCGCAGTGGAGTCTGTTGAGAATATCCTGCGTCTGGACTGGCAGCAGGTTCACACCGCCGAGAAAGCCGTCAACGGGCGCTATATCACCAGCATCGCCTGTCTGGATGATGACAAAGAAACCAACAACCTGGCGCTGGTGCTCGACGTTGAACAGATCCTCTATGACATCGTACCGTCAAATCACGATTTGCGCGCCGCTCATCTAAAGACCAATAAGTTCAATATCACGCCCGGAGCGGTGGCGATCGTCGCCGAAGATTCGAGGGTAGCCCGCGCGATGCTCGAGAAAGGGTTAAATGCCATGGAAATCCCGCATCAGATGCATATCACCGGTAAAGATGCCTGGGAGAAGATCCAACAACTGGCCAAAGAGGCCGAAGCGGAAGGCAAACCGATTAGCGAGAAAATAGCCCTCGTGTTGACCGACCTCGAAATGCCGGAGATGGACGGTTTTACCCTCACCCGCAAAATCAAAACCGACGAACGACTAAAGAAAATCCCGGTGGTGATCCACTCGTCGCTTTCCGGTAGCGCTAACGAAGACCATGTGCGCAAAGTGAAAGCCGATGGCTATGTGGCGAAATTTGAAGTCAACGAGTTGTCATCGGTGATTCAGGAAGTGATGGAGCGCGCGGCGCAAAACGTCAGTGGTCCGCTGGTGAGCCGTCAGCTGATCGGCTAATTTTACTCCGGATATAAAAAAACCGCCGAATCGGCGGTTTTTTCGTTTCTGCATTTCGCTTACATCAGCGGTGCGGCCAGTTGCACAATGCTGATCAACGGCTGCGGGTAGACACCGAGAATTAGCACCAACAGCGCGGAGATCAGTACCACGATACCGCCCGCACTGTACTGCCAGTTTGACGGCGCATCACGGTTAAGCTGCTGCGGCGCACTCAGGTAGAGGCTCACGGCAACGCGCAGGTAGTAGTACAGACCAATCGCGGAGCCAACCACTACGCCACCGACCAGCCACCACAAGTTAGCCTGAACACCGACGGCAATAACGTAGAATTTACCGATAAAGCCCAGCGTCATCGGGATACCCGCCAGAGACAGCATCATTACCGTCAACACAGCCGCGAGGATCGGACGGTGCCAGAACAGACCACGGTAGGAGAACAGTGAATCCGCATCCGGCCCACGGTACGGGCTGGACATCAGGCTAACCACACCGAACGCGCCGAGGCTGCTGAACAGGTAACCGGCCAGGTAAACACCCACCGCTTCCATCGACATCTCACCGCTCTGCAGGGCAATCAACGCCACCAGCAGATAACCGAGGTGAGAGATAGAGGAGTAACCAAGCAGACGTTTGATGTTGGTCTGGCTCAGCGCCATCAGGTTACCGAAGATGATGGAGGCAAAGGCAATCACGCCCAGTACCACACGTACCGCTTCGCTGTTGCCAACCGGTGCGTACAGGAACAGACGCATCACCACACCGAAGATTGCGATCTTGCTCGCCGTCGCCAGGAAAGTGGAAACCGGCGCAGGCGCGCCCTGGTAAACGTCTGGCGTCCACAGATGGAACGGCACCAGAGAGAGTTTAAAGCCAAGGCCAACAATCATCATGCCAAAGCCCGCCAGCAGCAGCGGCTCGTTCAGCATCCCGTCGCCCAGGCTCTTACCCAGCGCGACAAACGACAGATTGCCGGACTGCGCGTACACCATCGCCATACCAAACAGCAGGAATGAAGATGCTGCGGCAGACAGAATGGTGTATTTGATACTGGCTTCCAGCGAACGTTTCTGACGGAACGCGTAACCCACCAGGCCAAACAGCGGCAGAGAGATAAGCTCAATACCCAGGAACAACGCCGCCAGATGGTTAGCGTTGGCCAGCAGGATCCCACCCAGCGCGGCAATCAGCACCAGCAGGTAGAACTCTTCCCGGTTATCGTCATAGCCTTCCAGCCACGGATAAGCAAAGGTACAGGTGGCAAGGCTCGCCAACAGTACCAGTCCGGTGTAGAGCATCGCGAAACCATCGACGCGCATCAGCGGCGTCACGTCCATAGCGCCAGCCTGGCCAACAAACCAAAGCGAAACCAGTGCAGCGTTAAGCCCAATGACCGACAGCGTGGCATTGAGGAAGTGATTGCGTCGCCACGCAATGGAGAGCATCACAACCACCACCGTCAAGCCGACGATCAGCAGCGGTAGCAGCGCAATCAGGTGTTGTGGAGTTATTGTCATGGCGATTTACGGCCTTGTAGTAGTAACGGAATTAACAAACCACTGCTGGATGTTGCCCATCGCTGAATGCGAGGTATCCAGAATCGGCTGCGGATAGAAGCCAAGCAGTACCAGAAGCACAACCAGCAACAGGATGATAAACAGCTCGCGTAGCGACATCCCTGGCAGTTCAACACTGGCAATCTGGCTTTTCGCCTTACCGAAGTAAGCACGATGCAGCATCGCCAGCGAGTAAACGGAGGCAAACACCAGACCAAAGGTAGAGATCACGGTAATCACCGGAACCACCTGGAAGCTGCCGAACAGAATCATGAATTCGCCGACGAAGTTACCGGTACCCGGCATACCCAGCGTACAGACCGCGAAGAACATCGACAGTGCAGGCAACCATTTCATTTTGCCCCACAGACCGCCCATCATACGCATATCACGGGTGTGCAGACGTTCGTACAGCTGACCACACAGAATGAAGAGACCCGCAGCGGACAGACCGTGCGCAATCATCTGGATCACCGCACCCTGATACGCCAGTTGGTTGCCAGTGTAGATAGCAATCAGTACGAAGCCCATGTGCGAAACAGAGGTGTAAGCAATCAGACGTTTGATGTCGTACTGAGCAAATGCCATCCATGCGCCGTAGAAGATACCGACCACACCCAGCCACATGGCGATTGGCGCGAACTCCGCAGACGCGTTCGGGAACAGCGGCAGGGAGAAACGCAGCAGACCGTAGGCCGCGGTTTTCAGCAAAATCCCCGCCAGGTCAACGGAACCTGCGGTCGGTGCCTGGGAGTGCGCGTCCGGCAACCAGCCGTGCAGCGGAACCACTGGCATTTTTACCGCGAAGGCGATGAAGAAGCCCAGCATCAACAGATATTCCACACCGTGGGACATCGGGGTATTCAGCAGCTCTTCATAGTTGAAGGTCCAGACGCCGGTCGCATTGTAGTGAACAAACACCAGCGACAGGATGGCAATCAACATCACCAGACCACTCGCCTGGGTATAGATGAAGAACTTAGTAGCTGCCGTGATACGCGTTTTACCGTCAGAAGCTTTATGCCCCCACAGCGCGATCAGGAAGTACATCGGCACCAGCATCATTTCCCAGAAGAAGAAGAACAGGAACATGTCGATGGCAAGGAACACGCCGATAACGCCGCCGAGGATCCACATCAGGTTCAGGTGGAAGAAGCCCTGGTATTTTTCGATTTCATTCCAGGAGCAAAGTACCGCCAGAACACCCAGCAGACCGGTCAGCACCACCATCAGCAGTGACAGACCGTCAATGGCCAGATGGATTGAGATGCCAAAGCGCGGGATCCACGGCAGCACGAACTCAGACTGCCACTGCGGAATGCCAGCGGATTGCGTCAGTGAATAGCCGCCCTGCAACCACAGTTGCAGACCAAGCGCCAGCGTCAGTCCCATGGTTACCAGCGCTATCCAGCGCGGCACCTTCACGCCAAAGCGTTCGGTCTGCCAGCACAGGAAGCCACCGATAAAGGGGATTAATATCAACCAGGGTAATAACATAGCTAAGTATGTCCCTTATATTTACTCCTGCTCAGGCTATCTCACTCGTCAGCCCAAATCCCGGCAGTGCTCGCAATCCTCACGTACTTCAGTACGCTCCGGTTGCTCTGCGCTGGCGGTATTCGGTCTGACTTCGCCGATGACGCCTGTACTTCAGGAACAGATTTTCAACGAATTCTAAAAATTATTTTGGGTTTGTAGGTCGGATAAGCGCAGCGCCATCCGACACCCACAAAACAATCAAACTCAACGCAATACCATCAACAGTGCCAGCACAACGACCGCACCGATGCTCATGGACGCCACATACCAACGCAGATAACCGTTCTCACTAAACAGCAGGCCTTTACCTGCAAAGCGAGAAAGGATCGCCGGGATGTTCATCATTGCGTTCAGTGGGTCTCTTTTCAGCAACCAGGCGATACCCATGAACGGCTTCACGAACACATTGTCGTACAACCAGTCGAAGCCCCAGGCGTTATACCACCAGTTCCCCAGCAGACGACCAGGCGCACTGTTAGCAATCGAGGTCACCAGAGTGCGTTTACCCAGCCACAGCCAGGCCGCCATCAGAATACCCACAATCGCCACGACGCCAGAGGTAATTTCCAGGGTCATCACGCGACCGTGCTCAAGCTCGGTTGTTGCCGGTAGTACACCGTGCAGCGGCGGTACAATCAGCGCGCCAACGAAGGTGGACAGGATCATCAGCACAATCAGCGGCAGATGATGGGTAATCCCCTTCCCTGCATGAGCGTGAATTTGCTCTTTACCGTGGAACACGATGAAAATCATACGGAAGGTGTACAGAGAGGTCATAAACGCACCGACCAGACCTGCAACCATCAGATTGATATGACCATTCGCCATCGCACCGGCCAGAATCTCATCCTTACTGAAGAAGCCCGCGGTGATCAGCGGCAGAGCCGACAACGCCGCGCCACCCACCAGGAAGCAGAGATAAACCAGCGGAATGGATTTACGCAGGCCACCCATTTTGAAGATGTTCTGTTCGTGATGGCAGGCCAGAATCACCGAACCGGATGCCAGGAACAGCAGCGCTTTAAAGAAGGCGTGCGTCATCAGGTGGAAAATCGCCGCATCCCACGCCTGAACGCCCAGCGCCAGGAACATGTAGCCAATCTGGCTCATGGTGGAGTAAGCGAGTACACGTTTGATGTCGGTCTGCACCAGCGCGGCGAAACCCGCCAGCACCAGCGTTACCGCACCGACGATACCCACCAGATGCAGAATCTCCGGGGTCATCAGGAACAGACCGTGAGTACGGGCAATCAGGTAGACACCAGCGGTTACCATGGTCGCAGCGTGGATCAGCGCGGAGACAGGCGTCGGGCCTGCCATCGCATCTGCCAGCCATGTCTGCAACGGCAACTGCGCAGATTTACCAACCGCACCACCCAGCAGCATCAGCGTCGCCCAGGTCAGCATGTTGTTGCCTGCAGCGAAGTGTGCCGGCGCCAGTTCCACCATTTCGCGGAAGTTCAGGGTGCCCAGTTCGTTGTAAAGAATGAACAGCGCGAAGGCGAGGAAGACGTCACCCACACGGGTCACGACAAACGCTTTCATCGCCGCAGCACCATTCTTCGGATCGGTGTAGTAGAAACCGATCAGCAGATAGGAGCACAGGCCCACGCCTTCCCAGCCGAGGTACATCAACAGCAGGTTATCGGCCAGCACCAGGACAACCATGCTGGCGATAAACAGGTTGGTGTACGCGAAGAAGCGAGAGTAGCCCTCTTCACCGCGCATATACCAGGACGCAAACATGTGGATCAGAAAGCCCACACCGGTAACCACAGACAGCATGGTCAGGGAGAGACCATCCAGTACCAGGTTAACACCAATGTTGAAGTTGCCGACCGACATCCAGGTCCACAGTGGGACGCTAAACGCTTGCTGACCGTTCGCGAAGAAGTCCATGCCGACCAACGCTGTTACCAGCGCGGCTAGACCAATGGAGCCCACGCCCACGGTAGCGGAGAGGTTTTCCGACCAGCGACCGCGAGAGAACGCCAGTAATACAAAGCCAATCAATGGCAGAATAATGGTTAAGGCAAGCATGTTCATCCACGCATCTCACTTACTGAATCGATGTTCAGGTTCTGGCGACGGCGATGCAGTTGCAGTAACAGCGCAAGTCCGATACTCGCTTCAGCAGCCGCAAGGCTGATGGCGAGGATGTACATCACCTGACCATCGGTCTGGCCCCAGTAGCTACCGGCGACCACAAAGGCCAGCGCGGAAGCATTAATCATGATTTCCAGACCGATCAGCATAAACAGCAGATTGCGGCGGATAACCAGACCGGTTAAGCCCAGAACGAATAAAATCGCAGCGAGGATCAGTCCATGTTGTAAGGGGATCATGCGTGCTCCTCCGTTTTTCTTTTCGCACGGTCTTCAGTGCGGTTGCTCAGCACTTCGCCTGCACGCTCTTCACGACCGACGTGGAAGGCCACAACCAGACCTGCCAGCAGCAGCATGGAAGCCAGTTCAACCGCCAGCACGTAAGGTCCGAACAGAGAGATACCGACGGCTTTCGCGCTAATCGGCGTACCGTCGATACCCTGGTCATTTACACCCAGAATGGCGTACACAATAACCACCAGCATGACGGCCGACAGAATCGCCGGACCAATCCATACCTGAGGTTTCAGCCATTGACGTTCCTGTTCGATTTCCGAACCGCCCAGGTTGAGCATCATCACCACGAACACGAACAGCACCATGATGGCGCCTGCGTAGACGATAATTTCCAGCGCACCCGCGAAGTAAGCCCCCAGCGAGAAAAACACCCCGGAAATCGCCAGCAGCGAAATAATCAGATACAGCAACGCATGCACCGGATTGGTGTGGGTGATCACTCGCAAGGTGGCGAGAATAGCGACCAGCCCACAAATATAAAAAGCGAACTCCATTGCCCCTCTCCTTACGGTAACAGGCTCTTGACGTCGATAGGCTTGGCTTCGTTCTCTGCTTCGCCCTTATCTTTGCCGTCGATTGCCATACCTGCCATCCGGTAGAAGTTATATTCCGGGTATTTGCCCGGACCGGAGATCAGCAGATCCTCTTTCTCGTAAACCAGATCCTGGCGCTTGTACTCACCCAGTTCGAAATCTGGTGTGAGCTGAATTGCCGTTGTCGGACAGGCTTCTTCACACAGCCCGCAAAAAATGCAGCGTGAGAAGTTAATGCGGAAAAACTCCGGATACCAACGACCATCTTTGGTCTCTGCTTTTTGCAGAGAGATACAGCCTACCGGGCAGGCTACCGCACACAGGTTACAGGCAACACAGCGTTCTTCGCCGTCCGGGTCGCGCGTCAGGACGATACGGCCACGGAAACGGGGTGGTAGATAGACCGGTTCTTCCGGGTACATCTGCGTTTCGCGCTTGGCGAACGCATGCAGGCCGATCATCCAGATACTGCGTACCTGGGTGCCAAAGCCTACTAACAATTCTTTTAAGGTCATGGTCTTTTCGCCCCTTATTGCGCCTGCCAGAGAATGACAGCCGCCGTTACCAGCAAGTTGACAAGCGTCAGCGGCAGACAGATCTTCCAGCCGAAGGACATCACCTGGTCATAACGAGGACGAGGTAATGACGCGCGAATCAAAATGAACATCATCATGAAGAATGCGGTTTTCAGCGCAAACCAGACGAATGGCGGTAAGAACGGGCCATGCCAGCCACCGAAGAACAGGGTAACCATCAGCGCAGAAATGGTGACGATACCGATGTACTCCCCCACGAAGAACAGACCGAACTTCATCCCGGAATATTCAATGTGGTAACCATCTGCCAGTTCCTGCTCGGCTTCCGGTTGGTCAAATGGGTGGCGGTGACACACCGCCACGCCCGCGATGGCAAAAGTGATAAAACCAAAGAACTGCGGGATAACGTTCCAGATATCAGCCTGGTTATTGACGATATCGGTCATGTTAAATGAACCGGCTTGCGCCACCACGCCCATCAGGGAAAGTCCCAGGAACACTTCATAACTCAGGGTCTGCGCAGAGGCACGCATCGCACCCAGCAGCGAGTATTTGTTGTTACTCGACCAACCGGCAAACAGCACCGCGTAGACCGCCAGACCGGCCATCATCAGGAAGAACAGAATCCCGATGTTCAGATCCGCAACGACCCAACCAGGGCTGACCGGCACAATAGCAAAGGCCAGCAGCAGCGAGGTAAAGGCGATCATTGGCGCCAGCGTAAAGATGACGCGATCCGAGAATTTCGGGATCCAGTCTTCTTTAAAGAACATTTTGATCATGTCCGCGACCAGCTGGAGCGAACCGCCCCAGCCAACACGGTTTGGTCCATAACGGTTCTGGAACAGACCCAGCAGGCGACGTTCACCAAAGCTCATGAATGCCCCGCAGGTGACCACCACCAGCAGGATCACCACCGCTTTGAGAATGCTCAGCAGGATCTCAATCAGATCCGGTGTAATCCAACTCATTGTTGTGCCTCCTGCAGATCCTCAAGACGCGCGCCCGCCAGCACCGGCGCAATGCCAGGCATACCCATCGGCAAACCTACCTGCCCTGCCGTCAGACCTTCAGCGATTTCAACCGGCAGCGTAACCGTGTTGCCATCATAACTAAAGGAGACGCGCGTACCGGCATTCACGCCCAACTTCGCGGCATCGGCCGGGTTGAGTTTGATGTACGGCTGCGGCATACGGCTCTGGAAGACCGGAGAACGCTGTGACATCTCGTCGCTACCAAACAGATGGTAGTACGGCGCGATACGCCATTTACCCTCTTGTGCCTGGAAACCTGCCGGAACGGTCGTGAAGTACTCCAGACCGCCCTCAGACGCCTCGATCAGGCGAACGCCCGGATCACCATGACGCAGTTTCCCACCCACTTCAGCCTGGAATTTGTTCCATGCCTGTGGGGAGTTCCAGCCTGGCGCCCAGGCAAATGGAATCTGCGAACGCGGCGCGCCCGGCTGGTTGTTCCCTTCCATCGAGAAGGCAAACATGGTGTCTTTGTCCTGCGGCTGGCGCGGCTCGTGAACGCTAATGTTGGCACGCATCGCGGTACGACCGCTGTAACGGTGTGGCTCACGCGCCAGTTTCTGACCATTCACGCGGAAAGTCGCGTCCGGCGCAGCATCTTTGATACCCGCCAGTTGCGGCAGAGCAGCAATCGCGGCGTCGATGACGTGGTCAAGCTGCGTCCAGTCGACTTCACGGTTACGTACAGTACTGTGCAGCGAGTGCAGCCAGCGCCAGCTTTCCAGCATCACGGTGTTGGCTTCGTAGTACGCCGGATCATACACCTGGAAGAAACGCTGTGCGCGGCCTTCGTTGTTGATAACGGTACCGTCGCTTTCAGCAAAGCTTGCCGCGGAGAGGACCAGATGGGCACTGTCCATAATCGCCGTACGCTGATGATCAATCACCATTACCAGCGGCGCTTTTGCCAGCGCAGCGTTAACACGAATTGCCGAAGCATGACGATGCAGGTCGTTTTCCAGTACCACGACGGCGTCAGCACGACCGGTTTCCAGTTCGGTTAACGCGTCGTCCAGCGACCCACCGCCAATCATCCCGAGGCCCATGCTGTTCACGGAACGGGCAATCATGGTGATACCGACGTCAGCGCCACGGCCTTTCAGTGCTTTTGCTACGTTAGCAGCGGCCTGAATCACTTCCGCGCTCCCGGCGTTGGTGCCGGAGATAATCAACGGTTTTTTCGCTCCGGCCAGGGCCTGAACGATCACATCAATTTTGTTTTGCAGATCGCGGTCGATACCGTCCACCGCCGGCGCGCTGTTATCAAGCGCATGCGCAATAGCAAAACCTAAGCGAGCCTGATCTTCGACCGGCGCACGGTAAGTCCACGCCGCAATATCATCCAGACGGGTGTTATCGACGTTAGTCACGAACAGCGGATGCTTCGCACGTTGACCGATGTTAAGGATCGCCGCAATCTGCCAGTCAGCCACTTTCTGTGCTGCGGCCATTTCGCGTGCTTTCCCTTTCACGGCCTGGCGCACAGCCAGCGCAACGCGTGCCCCGGTCTGCGTGATGTCTTCACCCAGCACCAGCACGGCGTCGTAAGATTCAATATCACGCAATGCAGGGGTATGAATACCGCCTTCTTGCAGCACTTTCAGCGCCAGCTCCAGACGTTCCTGTTCGCCGTGAGCGATACCGGTGTAGAAGTTTTCCGCACCCACCAGTTCACGCAGCGCGAAGTTGCTCTCGACGCTGGCGCGTGGCGAACCGATACCAATCACTTTCTTCGATTGACGCAGAATATCCGCCGCACCCTGCATCGCCTGTTCGGCGTTCAGCGTGATCAGATCATCGCCACGACGCTGAACCGGCTGACGTGGACGGTCTTTCAGGTTGACGTAACCATAGCCAAAACGACCACGGTCGCAGAGGAAGTAGTGGTTAACGGTGCCGTTGTAACGGTTTTCGATACGACGCAATTCGCCGTAACGCTCACCCGGGCTGGTGTTACAGCCGATGGAACACTGCTGGCAGATGCTTGGCGCAAACTGCATGTCCCATTTACGGTTATAACGCTCGGAGTGCGTTTTATCAGTGAAGACGCCGGTCGGACAGATTTCGACCAGGTTGCCGGAGAATTCGCTTTCAAGCGTACCGTCTTCCGGACGACCGAAGTAGACGTTGTCATGTGCGCCATAAACGCCCAGATCGCCGCCATCAGCGTAATCTTTGTAGTAACGCACGCAGCGGTAGCAAGCGATGCAGCGGTTCATTTCGTGAGAGATGAACGGCCCCAAATCCTGATTGCGGTGAGTACGTTTGGTGAAACGATAGCGACGGAAGTTATGGCCGGTCATCACGGTCATATCCTGAAGGTGGCAGTTACCGCCCTCTTCACACACCGGACAGTCGTGCGGGTGGTTGGTCATCAACCACTCCACTACACTTTCACGGAACTGTTTCGCTTCTTCGTCGTCAATAGAGATAAAGGTGCCTTCGGTGGCCGGTGTCATACAAGACATCACCAGGCGACCACGCGTGTCTTCCGCGTTTTGATATTGCTTCACCGCACACTGGCGGCAAGCACCGACGCTTCCCAGCGCCGGATGCCAGCAAAAGTACGGAATATCAAGGCCGAGGGACAGACATGCCTGTAACAGGTTGTCTGAGCCATTGACCTCATATTCTTTGCCGTCTACATGAATCGTAGCCATAGTCAGCATGCTTCCAGTTGGCTCAGTCTGAGACTGAGCGTTAATCGAAATTCTTATCGCGATTCAGTGCTTCTCACCTGACTACGCACGTGCAGGTGAGGCCTGAAATCACCAGCGCTCTTTCAGCAGGTTCGGTTGAATACCACCAATCGCATGGGTATTACTGAACGACTGCTTGATGCCAGCTTCGAATTCTTCGCGGAAATATTTAATGGCGCTCTGCAAAGGTTCAACCGCACCTGGCGCGTGCGCACAGAAGGTTTTCCCGGGACCGAGGAAACGACACAGTTGCTCAAGTGTCTCGATATCCCCCGGCTGGCCTTCACCACGCTCCAGCGCACGCAGAATTTTTACGCTCCACGGCAGACCATCGCGACACGGCGTACACCAGCCACACGATTCACGGGCAAAGAACTCTTCCAGGTTACGCACCAGCGACACCATACCGATCTCGTGGTCAACCGCCATTGCCAGCGCGGTCCCCAGACGGCTGCCCGCTTTGCCGATGCTTTCAAATTCCATCGGCAGGTCGAGGTGTGCTTCGGTCAGGAAGTCAGTACCTGCGCCGCCAGGTTGCCAGGCTTTGAACTTCAGCCCATCGCGCATACCGCCAGCGTAATCTTCGAGGATCTCACGCGCGGTGGTGCCAAACGGCAACTCCCACAGTCCCGGATTCTTCACGCGACCAGAGAAGCCCATCAGCTTGGTGCCCGCGTCTTTGCTCTTCGAAATGTTCTGATACCACTCGACGCCGTTATCGAGGATCGCCGGAACGTTACACAACGTTTCGACGTTGTTGACGCAGGTCGGTTTGCCCCATGCGCCGGAGCTGGCCGGGAACGGCGGCTTGGAGCGTGGGTTAGCGCGACGACCTTCGAGGGAGTTAATCAGCGCGGTCTCTTCACCGCAGATGTAACGCCCAGCCCCAGTGTGCACGAACAGTTCGAAATCGAACCCGGTGCCCATGATGTTTTTGCCAAGCAGACCGGCTTCGGTCGCTTCGGCAATGGCGCGGCGCAGATTCACCGCCGCTTCAATGTATTCACCGCGCAGGAAGATGTAACCCCGGTACGCTTTCAGCGCAAACGCGGAGATCAGCATACCTTCTACCAGCAGATGCGGCAGCTGTTCCATCAGCAGACGGTCTTTATAGGTGCCAGGCTCCATTTCATCGGCGTTACACAGCAGGTAACGGATGTTCATGGATTCATCTTTTGGCATCAGGCTCCACTTCAGACCCGTGGAGAAGCCCGCACCGCCACGCCCTTTCAGGCCAGCGTCTTTAACCTGGTTGACGATCTCATCCGGAGAGAGACCGGTCAGCGCTTTACGCGCACCTTCGTAGCCGTTTTTGCTGCGGTATTCATCCAGCCATACCGGCTGATTGTCATCGCGCAGACGCCAGGTCAGCGGATGCGTTTCGGGAGTACGGATAATGTTTTTCATTTATACCGCTCCAGTAATTCAGGAATGCCTTCCGGGGTCAGGTGAGCATGAGTATCGTCATCGATCATCATGTTCGGCCCTTTGTCACAGTTCCCCAGACAGCAGGTCGGCAGCAGCGTAAAGCGACCGTCAAAGGTCGTCTGCCCCGGCTTAATGTTGAGCTTTTTCTCAAGCGCGGCCTGGATCCCCTGGTAACCATTGATATGACACACCACGCTGTCGCAATAGCGGATCACATGGCG
This sequence comes from Citrobacter sp. Awk 4, assembly GCF_028069725.1. Lineage (GTDB taxonomy): Bacteria > Pseudomonadota > Gammaproteobacteria > Enterobacterales > Enterobacteriaceae > Citrobacter_D. Next base: position 5,316 of record NZ_JANEWG010000044.1, on the reverse strand, counting down.
ACCGACCGGCTGGCGGAAGATCTGGCTGTAGAACGTCGCAACGCCTTCGACGTCGCTGGCCGGAATACCCAGCACGTCAGCGATCGCATAGATCGCGCCATCCGGCACCCAGCCACGCTGCTTCTGAACGATTTTCAGCGCTTCAATGGACGCCGCACGCGGGTCTTCGTAGTGGTGCTTCTCGTGCTCAATGGCTTCACGCTCTGCCGCACTCAGCTCAAAAGCCTCGGTTTGTGGTTGTTGATTCTCGTGCATAATTAGCGGTCCACATCTGACATAACAAAATCGATACTACCCAGATGGACGATCAGGTCGGACACCAGGCTGCCGCGAACCGCCACCGGGATCTGCTGCAGGTGCGCATAGCTCGGGGTACGGATACGCGTACGGTAGCTCATGGTGCTGCCATCGCTGGTCAGGTAGTAACTGTTGATACCCTTGGTCGCTTCCACCATCTGGAAGGACTCGTTCGCCGGCATCACCGGGCCCCACGACACTTGCAGGAAGTGGGTGATCAGGGTTTCGATATGTTGCAGCGTGCGCTCTTTCGGCGGCGGCGTCGTCAGCGGGTGATCCGCTTTGAACGGGCCTTCCGGCATATTATTGAGGCACTGCTCAAGGATGCGCAGACTCTGACGCAACTCTTCTACTTTCAACATTACGCGGGTGTAGCAGTCGGAAACACCGCCGCCAACCGGCACTTCAAAGTCGAAGTTTTCATAGCCAGAGTACGGACGTGATTTACGCACGTCGAAGTCAATCCCGGTCGCGCGCAGCGCAGCGCCGGTACAGCCCCAGTCCAGCGCTTCTTTCTTACCGTAAGCGGCAACACCCTGTGAACGGCCCTTCAGGATGGTGTTACGCAGCGCGGCTTTCTCGTAGGAATCGAGGCGCTTCGGCATCCAGTCGAGGAAGTCACGCAGCAGTTTGTCCCAACCGCGCGGCAGATCGTGAGCAACACCGCCGATACGGAACCAGGCCGGGTGCATACGGTAACCGGTGATCGCTTCCACTACGTCGTAGATTTTCTGACGGTCGGTAAAGGCGAAGAACACGGGGGTCATTGCGCCGACGTCCTGAATAAACGTCGAGATATACAGCAGGTGGCTGTTGATGCGGAACAGTTCGGAAAGCATCACGCGGATTACGTTGACGCGATCCGGCACGGTAATGCCCGCCAGTTTTTCAACGGCCAGCACGTATGGCATTTCGTTGACGCAGCCGCCGAGGTACTCGATACGGTCAGTGTACGGAATGTAGCTGTGCCAGGACTGACGTTCGCCCATCTTCTCAGCGCCACGGTGGTGGTAGCCGATGTCAGGTACGCAATCTACGATCTCTTCGCCGTCAAGCTGAAGCACAATACGGAATGCACCGTGGGAAGACGGGTGGTTCGGACCGAGGTTGAGGAACATGAAGTCCTCGTTATCGGTACCACGAGTCATTCCCCAATCTTCTGGCTTAAAGGTCAGCGCTTCCATTTCCAGATCCTGCTTGGCTTTGGTCAGCTCAAACGGATCGAATTCAGTCGCACGCGCCGGGTAGTCTTTACGCAGCGGATGGCCCTGCCAGGTATGCGGCATCAGCAGTCGCGTCAGATGCGGGTGACCTTCGATATCAATACCAAACATTTCCCAGGTTTCACGCTCATACCAGTTGGCGTTGGGGAACAGTTTGGTGAAGGTCGGCACACGCAGATCGTTTTCAGACAACGCCACCTTGAGCATGATATCGCGATTGCGTTCAATGGAAATCAGGTGATAGAAAACGGAAAAATCCGCGGCGGGTAACCCGTCACGGTGTGTGCGCAGACGCTCGTCCATGCCGTGTAAGTCAAACAGCATGACGTAAGGTTTTGGCAGTCTCTTTAAGAAATCGCCAACTTCCAGCAGTTGTTCTCGTTTGACCCAAACAACGGGTACTCCGGTGCGGGTCGCCTGAACGGTAAAGGCATCCGGCCCAAAACGGTTGCGCAGTTCGCCAATGACCGGGTCATCCAGATGGTCCCGGGTTTGCCATGCGGCGTCTTGCGCGGTTAAGTCGGTCATATTGTTCACCATTGCAAATGGTCCGTGGTGGTCGGCAGGCCTTCGCGCTATTTATGTAGTGATGAGCGAAGTGAAGTACGGCTGCCGACAGGCGCAAATTAAATCTCGTCTGGTGTACGAAGATTCGTTACTGCAATGCGTTCGCCGCGTTTACGCTCGCGCTCTGACTGCATATTGGCGCGATAAACGCCCTGATCGCCAACCACCCAGGAGAGCGGACGACGTTCTTTGCCAATCGAATCCTGCAGCAGCATCAGCGCCTGCATGTACGCTTCCGGGCGCGGCGGACATCCCGGGATATACACATCCACCGGAATAAACTTATCAACGCCCTGAACTACCGAGTAAATATCATACATACCGCCAGAGTTGGCACATGCACCCATGGAGATAACCCACTTTGGCTCCAGCATCTGGTCATAAAGACGCTGAATGACCGGAGCCATTTTGGTGAAGCAGGTTCCCGCAACCACCATCAGGTCAGCCTGACGCGGCGAAGCACGCAGTACTTCCGCACCAAAGCGCGCCACGTCATGCACGGCGGTGAACGAGGTCACCATTTCTACGTAGCAGCAGGAAAGGCCGAAGTTGTACGGCCAAATTGAGTTCTTACGACCCCAGTTAACCATGTCATGCAGTTTGCCCATGAACACGTTTTTGTTAACTTCTTGCTCCAGGGGGTCGGTTACGATCTCCTGTTTTTGCAGGGGGTAACGGTCATTCTCACCGTTAGGATCTATGCGGGTGAGCGTATAATCCATCTTAATGCCTCGCGGTTAGCGTTGACGATTAGCGATACTGTTCGTTTCCGGGTTCATACGCTCGCGGCGTGAACGCGCGGGCGTCCAGTCCAGCGCGCCAATACGCACCAGATAAACCAGACCTGCCAGTAACACAAAAATAAAAATTGCAGCTTCCACAAAGCCAATCCAGCCGCTCTCGCGGATAGAAGTTGACCATGCGAACAGATACAGCGCTTCAACGTCGAAGATAACGAAGAACATGGCTACCAGATAAAACTTGGCAGACAGGCGTAAGCGGGCGGAGCCAACTGAGTCAATACCTGATTCAAACGGAACGTTTTTCGACCTCGCGCGTGCGCGACCGCCTAAAAACCAACCGCCGACGAGCATCAGGCAGCACAGTCCAATGGCAACAATAAGAAAGATAGCGAATGCCCAGTGATGAGCGATGATTTCAGTGGATGTTGACATACTCATTGCTTACTCATCAAAAGTAGCGCCAAATTCTCTGCTCTTTTCGGCAGATGAACGCCACATCGATTCATGGGGAGGAATAAAAAAAACCCTACAATAACTGTAGAAAACGATTAAACAGCTAATTGATGTGGTTTTTTACTCCTTTCTATAACCTTTTGTCAACTTTAACAAAAGTTACCTCACATTAATTTACATCAAAACAACAAGGTTAACATTTAATGCCCTTATGACTGGATTCGATCGCATCGTCAGTCGGCTTTAACTTTGTTGAATCGTGTCCGTTGCGAGGTTAAAGAGATAATGCGCCTCTATTTTGACAGGATTTCGTGCAGATGCCTCCCCCTAAATAGGAGTATTTTCTTGATCTGTGACACGCTTTTGTTAATCCACCCTAAAAAACAGCAACAATTTCTCTAGTTTTTTAACATTGGCAGAAACTCAAGCCTCAAATGCGCATTTTATGCGCAATACTGAAAAATAATCTTTAATCGCTGATTTAATGAGATTTTCTTTCAGCCGTGAATGCCATCTCACTCGGTTTGTACAAAAAAAGAACCACTGAGTGATTTTTCATCATCAGCGGTTCTTTTTTACACTTACATTTAATAACGTTTTTGGGTGGCGCGTTACTCGAAGTCACTCTCAACTATCAGAGAATCATCTCCCCCTTCCGGGGTAAACTGCGAGTACTGCCAGGGATTCTGATAGCTGTCCATCGCCTGATAGATAATCTGCGCAAGTTCGTTCTGGCTGGCCGGGTCTCTACACAACAAGTATTCCGTGTCAGGCAATGGCGGCAGCCCATCCACAGCGCTCAACACACGCAGGTCCGGGCTCATCATCTCGACTGGGCGCGCAGTTATCCCTAATCCTGCCTTCACCGCCGCGCGGACTGCCGGTAACGTCGACGCAACATACGCCAGACGCCACGGGATGTTCGCCGCATTTAATGTTGCCAGCACGATGTCACGAAACGGACTGGGGTCATCCAGCAACACCAACGGAATCGGCTCGCCTTTTTGCAATACATACTCAGCGGCACAGTACCAGTGGGTGGGCGATGTGCGCAGGTTAAGGCAGTCGAAAGTGCCAGGCCGATTGGTGGTCACAATCAGATCCACTTCCTGCGACTTCAGCATATCGACCATAAAGGCGTTACGCTTCACCCTGACGTCCAGCGCAAGTTTCGGATAAACCGAACTGATGCGATTGAGTAAAAAAGGCAGTATCGTATCGGCTGATTCATCGGAAGCGCCGATTGTTAATACCCCCTGAAGATTACTGAACATTAATGATGAACAGGCTTCATCATTAAAACGCAGAATTTTTCGGGCATATCCCAGAAGTTGGATACCGTGTTCAGTCAAAAGCTTGTTACGACCATGTCGGGCGAACAATTCCTTTCCTACGAGCTGCTCAAGGCGTTGCATTTGCTGACTGACCGCAGACTGCGTACGGCATACTGCCGCTGCCGCAGCTGCGAAGGTGTTCAGATCCGCAACAGCAACAAACGTTCTCAGCAGATCGAGGTCGAGATTAATGATCGGACGATTTGCATTTATCATAATTTTTCACTTACTGGCGGCTCATACTGAGCTGAGCGGGCTAATGCTGTGTATTCGGAAACAAACAACTCCATTTGTAATGTCCCTCCCTGGCAGTATCACTCTGGTGTCGCTGAGCGAAGTAAGAGTGAATATCACATTGCTGACAACATGACTCCCCTCTCAGATATACACTTATATATATCGTTAAAAGCGTCTTATCTATTAGATACTCGTGCTTTCTTACTAATGTTAAACGAGTCAGCATGGCAAATGTAAAAATAGTTAACGCACTCTCGCAGCACACAAAAAAGCAAGTTGCGCAATGACTTAGTTATAAACACATATCCAGTCTAATAGCAGATATCATAACCTTAGAGCCATTTTTCATGATTATCTTACCCTAAAACCGCATTATTTATAAGTCTAAATGCGATTAATCTGATGCAAAGTTATGTTATGCTGATCAAAGTATTCTTTATTATTAATGCCTTCGGTAAATGC
>NZ_JANEWG010000043.1 GCF_028069725.1 Citrobacter sp. Awk 4 | reverse complement strand
TCAATACACTTATTAATATTAGGGTGAAAATGCATTAATCATGCGGGAGGATGTCATATTTATTCAAATATACTCGCCCGAAAAGGGATTATTTCGGACGAGTATCACAATACTTATTATTTCATCAGAAATTTCTCAAGAAACTGGCGGGTTCGCGGTTGCTGCGGATGGCTAAATAACGATTTAGCGGGTCCCTGTTCCACAATTCGTCCCTGGTCCATAAATATCGCCCGGTCAGCCACGTCGCGGGCGAAACTCATTTCGTGCGTCACAATCACCATGGTTCGCTTTTCCTGCGCCAGTTGGCGGATAGTATTGAGCACCTCCCCCACCAGCTCAGGATCGAGCGCAGAGGTCGGCTCATCAAACAGAATGACCTCCGGGCGCATAGCCAGCGCACGCGCAATTGCCACGCGTTGCTGCTGCCCGCCGGATAAACGCCGCGGATAGCTGGTCTCTTTCCCGGCCAGCCCTACTTTTGCCAACAGCTCGTGCGCACGCGCCGTTGCTTCCGCTTTTGATTCACCTTTGACAATCACCGGGCCTTCAATGATGTTCTCCACCACCGTACGATGCGGAAACAAATTGAAGTTCTGGAAGACAAAACCCACATGTTGGCGTAGCTGGCGAATCAGTCCCTTTTGCTGATTTAAGGAGCGGGCGGTATCAATAGTGATATCCCCCACTTTGATCGTGCCGGCTTCCGGCACTTCCAGAAGATTAATACTGCGCAGTAAGGTGGTTTTGCCCGAACCGCTCGGCCCAATAATGGCGACGACCTCACCCGGTTTGACCTCAAGATCGATGCCGTGCAGCACCGTCTGCCCGTGAAATTTTTTCACCAGGTTTTTGACTTCGATGGCACTCATTTCGGATCCTTCTCCTGGCGGTTAAGCTGGTCTTCAAAGTAGTTCTGCAATGCCGATAGCACCGTCGCCATCACCCAGTAGATCAACGAGGCAGCCAGATACATAGTGAAGACTTCCAGCGTACGCGACGTGATCAACTGCGCCTGACGGAACAGCTCCGGCACCTGAATCGTCGCCGCCAGCGAGGTATCTTTCACCAGGCTGATAAAACTGTTGCTCAGCGGCGGCAGCGCCACACGGGCAGCCTGCGGTAAAATGGCGCGGCGCAGCGTTTGCCACGGCGTCATGCCGATACTCGCCGCCGCTTCCCACTGACCTTTGTCAATGGAGGAGATCGCCGCACGCAGCGTTTCAGAGGTGTACGCTGCCGTATTGAGCGACAAACCGATCATCGCCGCCGGGATAGGGTCCAGTTCAATACCAAACTGCGGCAGACCGTAGTAGATCATAAACAGTTGGGCGATCAGCGGCGTCCCCCGGAAAATGGAGATATAAAAGCGCGCCAGCCACCGGACAGGCAACAGCGGCGACATACGCATCAGCGCCAGAATAAATCCCAGCAACAGTCCAAAAAACATCCCGCCAATACTCAGTTGCAGCGTGAACACCGCCCCTTTGAGCAGATACGGCAGAGAATCAATCACCAGTTGGATACTTTCTTGCATTCGCGTTTTTCTACCTGGTTGTTATACGTGAGGATGGTAGGCAAACAGCGCAGGCGCCCCACCGGTATGAATAAACAGAATCGGCCCTTCGTCTTTGAAGCGTTTCTGGCTGATGCCATCAATCAGGCCCGCCATCGCTTTCCCTGTATAAACAGGATCCAGCAAAATGCCCTCCAGACGCGCCAGCAGTTTCACCGCTTCCATCCCTTCATCATTCGGCATACCGTAGCCTGGAGCAAAATAGTCATCCCACAACAGGATCGGCGCCGACGCGGTCAGTTCTAATTCTTTGGCAATCGCCTGTTGCAGGGCGACCACTTTGGGCTGCTGGTCGGCAACTTTACGCGAAACGGTCACCCCTATCAGGTCAACCTCTGGCATCAGTTGTTCCAGCCCCACCGCCAGCCCCGCATGTGTCCCGGCGCTGCCCGACGCCACCACCACAGAAGAGAGTTGCACCGCACCTTCACACTGCTGGGCAATTTCCAGCGCACTTTCCACATAGCCCAATGCGCCCAGAGCACTGGAGCCGCCAACCGGAATCACATAAGGGCGGAATCCTTGCGCCTCAACGCGGGTTGCCAGTTCCTGGAGCTGCGCGTCCGGGTCGTTCAGAGCGGCGCACATTTCGATTTGAACATTAAACAGATCGAGCAGCAGGCGGTTGCCGTTCGTCAGATAATTCTCCGCCGTGGTGCCAATCGGATTTTCCAGCAGTGCAATGCAGTGCAGTCCCAGTTTTGCCGCCACCGCCGCCGTCTGGCGGACATGGTTAGACTGAATCGCCCCCGCCGTGATCAGCGTATCCGCCCCTTCCCGCAGCGCATCCGCCGCCAGAAACTCCAGCTTACGCAGCTTATTGCCGCCCATCGCCATCGGCGTGACGTCATCCCGTTTGATGAAAATATCGCGTCCCAGATAGTCAGAAAAACGCGGCAGGTATTCGAGCGGCGTTGGCGCGCCGATAAATTCCAGACGAGGAAAGCGCGTTAAATTATGCAGTGGCATGTAGCCTCCGGTGTTTATTGTGTTGTGATGTTCTTTTTATTATGCACGTTCATTTGGATGAAATAAAAAAGGCGCCTGTTAAAGCGCCTTTTTTTTGCATTGTTGACGATTATTTCGTCACATCTGCGCCAAACCATTTTTCAGACAGTGCTTTCAGCGAGCCATCTTTCTGCATATCGGCAATCGCTGCATCCACCGCTTTCAGCAAATCGTCGTTGCCTTTGCGCAGCGCAATGCCGGATTCCTGACGGGAGAACGCTTCACCGGTCACCGCCAGCGTGTCTTTGGTTTTCTTCACCAGATCCAGCGCTGCCAGGCGATCCACCAGGATAGCGTCGATACGACCTACGCGCAGATCCTGGTATTTGGTCGGGTCATCATCGTAAGTGCGAATATCAACACCTTCAACGTTCTGGCGCAACCACTCTTCGTAGTTAGTCCCCAGACCCACGCCCACTTTCTTACCTTTCAGATCTGCAGCAGTTTTGATGCTGCCTTCATTGCCTTTTTTCACCAGCGCCTGAATACCTGAAACGGTATACGGGGTAGAGAAGTCGTATTTCTTCTTACGTTCGTCGGAGATGGTTACCTGATTGATAACGACATCAATACGTTTGGAATCCAGTGATGCCAGCATACCGTCCCATTTGGTCGGTTTCAGCTCGGCTTTAACCCCCAGATGTTTCGCCAACTCCTGCGCAAACTCCACTTCAAAACCGGTCAACTTACCGTCATCGCCCTGAAAACTGAACGGGGGATATGTCCCTTCCAGTCCAACCAGCAGCGTACCGCGCTCTTTCACTTTATTTAACAGACCTTCATCTGCAAAAGTCTTCACGCTCATTCCGGCGACGAGTGCAACAGCCATCACACCCATCAGAGCCTGACGTCCCAGAAGTGCTAATTTCATAGTTACCCCGAATGTTGTTATTTATCACGGTAGTGTAGAGGGTTTGCCATAAATCACAAAAACGACTCCGCTACATCTTATGCTTTTTTAATATATATCAGAAGTCGCGGAACAGCAGGAATTCTGCATCTGTCCAGGGACGGCATGCGCTTTGTATTGTTCATACTTGCGCAGTGCGATCCGATAGTTATTGGTGCTGGTTTCGGGTAACCAGGGGGCCAGGCTTTCATCAAGAAAACCGTCCTGCACCAGCTCGTGCGTGATGTTTTGTTCCGTGAGGTGATTGCCGAGTCGGCGCAGGCGGACGACGTATTCGCGCACCGTGCCATGACTCATTTCGGTCTGCTCAAATAAAAATTGTTTAAAGCCGATGATGTCGAAAAAATCACTTTGCTCTTTGCAGTGCAAATCACCGCAAAAACGGCACAGAGCGACCCACTCTTTTTGCTCCTGCTGCCAGGCCGCGTCATCCAACAGAGAATCCAGTCTGGAAATGGCAATTTTGTTCACAATCTGCCCGCAACGGACCAGTGTGATCCTGTCGAGCAGTTTGTGGCAATGCGCGCAATGCGTCTGGCTGTGTTTAAAATCTTTGAGGTAGCGGCTGAGTGGCCGTCTTTTAGATTGCTGCACCGTCATGAGAACTCCTGGTAGTCAATTCGTTGTGCGGCATTTTTCAGCGGCGCGAAAACCGCCGCTTATAACTTACCCAGCTTGGTGCGTAGACGTTTGATTGCCTGACTGTGCAACTGGCTCACCCGTGACTCGCCAACCTCCAGGACGGCGCCAATCTCTTTGAGATTAAGCTCTTCCTGGTAATAGAGCGTTAACACCAGTTGTTCACGTTCCGGAAGTGCCTCAATGGCATCCATCACGCTCTGGCGTAAATTGCTTTCAAGAAGTTGTTGTAACGGGTTTTCCTGCTGATGCTCTTCAGTCACCAGCTCGACGCTATCGCCATGCTCTTCCCGCCACTCGTCATAGGAGAAGAGCTGGCTGTTATTGGTATCGAGCAACATCTGACGATACTCTTGCACAGGAATCGCCAGACGCTCCGCCACTTCCGTTTCCGTCGCGTTACGCCCTAATTCCTGTTCCAGTTGCCCCATCGCCTGCGCCACTTCGCGAGCGTTGCGTCGGACGCTACGCGGCACCCAATCCCGGCTGCGTAGTTCATCCAGCATCGCTCCACGAATACGCTGCACTGCGTAAGTGGTAAATGCCGTTCCTTGCAGAGCATCATATCGGTCAACTGCATTTAATAACCCGATGCCGCCCGCCTGTAGCAGGTCGTCCAGTTCCACGCTCGCGGGCAAACGCACCTGAAGGCGCAATGCTTCGTGACGCACCAGCGGTACATAACGCTGCCACAGCGAGTGTTTATCCATTACACCTTCAGCGGTATACAGTGAATTCACGATAAACAGCCCTGCGTTAAATGAGTTATCGGCATGATTATCCGTTTCTGCAGGGGTTTTAATCGGATGAATAGTGGGTGAAATGAGGGGTTATTTGGGGGTTACGGGTAAATGCCGGGCGTAAAAAACCCCGCCGAAGCGGGGTTTGCGCGAAAACGGTGAATTAACGCAGCAGAGACAGAACGTTCTGCGGAACCTGGTTGGCCTGTGCCAGAACAGAGGTACCCGCCTGTTGCAGGATCTGCGCTTTGGACATGTTGGACACTTCGGTCGCGTAGTCAGCATCTTCGATACGGCTACGAGCGGAAGTCAGGTTGTTAACGGTGTTGCCCAGGTTGGTGATGGTAGAATCGAAACGGTTCTGTACCGCACCGAGGTCAGAACGCAGTGCGTCAACCTGTGCCAGCGCATTGTCAATGACGGCCAGCGGATCTTCAGTGCTGGTGCTGGCTTTTGCTACGTCTTCGTTAACCAGTTTAGCGCTACCGTTGGTGCCGGTAGTGATGTACATGGTTTTCTTGTTAGCACCTGCGCCATTGGTTACGTTGCCATCAACATCAACGTCATAGGTCGCGCCGCTTACTTTCAGAGTGCTACCGGTTTTAGTAGCATTCGCATTCTGCAGATCGGTTACAGTTGCAGCTTTGTTTGCGGTGTTTGCGCTAGTCGTTAATGTACCAGACTGTGAGGTAAACAAATCAACGTCGGTTGTAACTACAGCATCTTTACCTGCAGCATCAGTAGAAGAACCGACGGTGAAGGTAACGGTTTTGCCGTCAACTTTTGCAGTAAATGTACCATTACCATTTTCTGGGTTAGTGCCATCAACAGTTTTGGTAAATTCCATACCATCAAAGCTGAATTTGTCACCAACTTTAACGCCAGCACCTAATGCAGCAAGACCTTCAGCTTTTTTGTCCCCAGCAGTAGAACCCGCTGCTTTATAGGTAGTGGAAGGATCATTAGCCACGGTAGCACTTGTAACCAGGCTACCATCTTTTGCACTCACATAGACGCTGTCAGTACCGGACTTAACCGCCTGAGATTTGATGTCAACGCTAACATCACTACCTGCTGTACCACCAACAGTGGCTTTGTAGTTATCAGTACCGGTCGCGCCAAATTTGGAGATCAGGTCGCTGGCAGTCGCTTTCTGCGCGCCGTTCACACGGAAGTCAGCCACACCCAGGCTCTGGGTATCGATTTTTTTCAGATCGATATCGATGGTTTCGCCGTCGTTTGCGCCAACCTGGATTTTCAGGGTGTTGTCCTGAGCCAGTACTTTCACGCCGTTGAACTGAGTCTGACCGGATACGCGGTCGATTTCGCTCAGACGCTGAGTGATTTCGTTCTGGATGGAGGTCAGGTCGCTGTCGGAGTTAGTACCGTTAGTTGCCTGAACAGTCAGTTCACGTACACGCTGCAGGTTGTTGTTGATTTCGTTCAGCGCACCTTCGGTGGTCTGCGCAATGGAGATACCGTCGTTAGCGTTACGGGAAGCCTGAGTCAGACCTTTGATGTTAGAGGTGAAACGGTTAGCGATCGCCTGGCCAGCCGCATCGTCTTTCGCGCTGTTGATACGCAGACCGGAAGACAGACGCTCAATCGCGGAGCTCAGGGTAGACTGAGATTTGTTCAGGTTATTCTGGGTCAACAGCGACAGGCTGTTTGTATTAATGACTTGTGCCATGATCTTTTCCTTATCAATTACAACTTGATGTTTATTGGGCTGTTCTGTTGCCCACGGTTTCTTACCGTAACCCTTGTATCGGCACCTTAAATTCGAACTTTAGAAAATTTTTAATTTCTGCACTCTTTTTTCTTACCCCACGAAATACCCTCTTTATTCACCATTATTCCGCGCATTATTTTCATAAAACTATTATTAAACTTTGCCAACAGATTGCCGATAACGCGGTTAACTACTGTTTGCAATCACAAGGAATAAGGCATGGCTTCGATTTCATCACTGGGCGTCGGCTCAAATTTACCGCTGGACACATTGTTGACGAACCTGACCACTGCAGAAAAAGGACGTTTAACCCCGATCACGCAACAGCAGAGCGCCAACACTGCGCGCCTGACGGCTTACGGCACGCTGAAAAGCGCGCTGGAGAAATTCCAGACAGCCAATACCACGCTGAATAATGCCGATCTGTTTAAGAGCACGACCGTGACCAGTAGCACCGAAGACCTGACCGCCACCACCACCGCAGGGGCAGCACCGGGCATCTATACCATCAGCGTTAATAAACTGGCGCAGGCGCAATCGTTAAGCACCAATATTGATATCAGCTCAACAAAAGATGCACTGGGCGATACCTCCGCAGAAAGCCGCACCCTTAAAATTGAACAAAAAGGCCGTAAAGAGCCGCTGGAAATTAAACTCACCAAAGACCAGACCTCGCTGGAAGGTATTCGTGATGCGATTAACGACGCCGACAGCGGTATTTCCGCGAGCATCGTTAAAGTGAAAGAAGGCGACTATCAGCTGGTGCTGACGTCCGACACCGGTACCGAAAATGAGATGACCGTTTCGGTAGAAGGCGACAGCAAGCTGAATGATTTGCTGGCCTACGACAGCACAACGGGTACCGGCAATATGAAACAGCTGGTCAGCGCGCAGAATGCGCAATTGACCGTTAACGGCATTGATATTGAACGCCCGAGCAACACCATTACCGACGCGCCGCAGGGCGTCACGCTCAATCTGACCAAAGAGGTGACTGACGCACGCCTTACCGTCACCAAAAGTAATGATAAAGCGACAGAAGCGATTAAAGGTTGGGTGGATGCGTACAACTCGCTGATGGATACCTTTACCTCCCTGACGAAATACACCGAAGTGGACCCGGGCGCAGAAGCGCAGGATCAGAGCAACGGCGCACTGATTGGCGACAGCGTGGTACGCACGATCCAGACCGGTATTCGCGCGCAGTTTACCAACAGCGGCAACGAAGGCCCGTTCAAAACCTTGAGTGAAATCGGCATTACCACTGACGGGACGACTGGCAAGCTGAAGGTTGACGACGAAAAACTGGAAAAAGCGCTGAAAGAGAACACCACGGCAACGCGCCAGTTGCTGGTCGGTGACGGTAAAGAAACCGGTATTACCACCAAAATTGCCACCGAAGTGGAAGCTTACCTCGCCGATGACGGCATTATCGACAGCGCCGAGGACAGTATTAATGCGACATTGAAAAAGCTGACCAAACAGTATCTTGCAGTAAGCGCCAGTATCGACGACACCGTCGCCCGTTATAAGGCGCAGTTTACGCAGCTGGATACCATGATGAGCAAACTCAATGGCACAAGTAGCTACCTGAGCCAGCAGTTTTCTGCCATGAGCAGCTCCTGATAACACGAGGTAACCATGTATACCGCTAGCGGTACAAAAGCCTATGCTCAAATCGGCGTGGAAAGCGCCGTAATGAGCGCCAGTCCGCATCAGTTGATCGAAATGTTGTTCGACGGCGCCAACAGCGCCCTGGTGCGTGCGCGCTTGTTTATGCAACAGGGTGACACTGTCGCCAAAGGCGAAGCGTTAAGCAAAGCCATCAACATTATCGACAATGGACTGAAAGCCGGACTGGATGAGGAGAACGGCGGCGACGTCGCGACCAATCTGTCGTCACTGTACGACTATATGATCCGGCGTTTGCTGCAAGCAAACTTACGTAATGACAGTCAGGCCATTGAAGAAGTGGAAGGGTTACTCGGCAATATTGCAGAAGCCTGGAAGCAGATCTCACCGAAAGCATCTTCCCAGGAGTCTCGTTAATGACCTTAGCCGTGGAGTTTATCAACCGTTGGCAGCGTATTGCGCTGCTCAGTCAATCGCTGCTGGAACTTGCGCAGCGGGGTGAATGGGATCTGTTACTGGAACAGGAAGTTTCCTATCTACAAAGCATTGAAACGGTTGTGGAAACACAAACTCCACCGGGGATTACGCGAAGCGTTCAGGAGTTGGTTGCGGGCTATATCAAACAGACGCTGGATAACGAACAGCGTCTGAAAGTCCTGTTACAACAGCGCCTGGATGAGCTCAGCAGCCTGATTGGCCAGTCGACTCGCCAACAGTCGCTTAACCATGCTTATGGACGTCTCTCGGGCATGCTACTGGTGCCCGACGCCCCTGCCTCGCCACAATAAAATCCCGCTTCGCATCAATTATCTTCCATACTCCAGAAGTCGGCTAAACGACTTCTGGAGCACGGAAGATGAGAAACCCCACGTTATTGCAGTACTTCCACTGGTATTACCCTGAGGGCGGCAAGCTGTGGCTTGAACTGGCTGAACGCGCTGGCGGACTCAACGATATCGGTATCAATATGGTCTGGCTCCCCCCGGCTTACAAAGGCGCGTCTGGCGGTTATTCCGTGGGTTACGACTCTTACGACATGTTCGATCTCGGTGAGTTTGATCAGAAAGGTTCCGTTGCCACCAAATACGGTGACAAAGCCCAGTTGCTGGGGGCGATTGATGCGCTAAAACACAATAACATTGCCGTACTGCTCGATGTGGTGGTCAACCATAAAATGGGGGCGGATGAGCGAGAAGCCATCCGCGTACAGCGCGTCAACGAGCAGGATCGCACGCAGATTGATGACGAAATCATCGAATGTGAAGGCTGGACCCGCTACACCTTCCCTGCCCGTGCCGGTCAGTATTCGCAGTTCATCTGGGATTTCAAATGCTTTAGCGGCATCGACCATATCGAAAACCCCACCGAAGACGGCATTTTTAAGATCGTCAACGACTACACCGGCGAAGGCTGGAACGACCAGGTCGATGATGAACTGGGTAACTTCGACTATCTGATGGGCGAAAATATCGACTTTCGCAATCACGCGGTCATTGAAGAGATCAAATACTGGGCGCGCTGGGTGATGGAGCAAACCCAGTGCGATGGCTTCCGCCTGGACGCCGTCAAACACATTCCCGCCTGGTTTTACAAAGAGTGGATCGAGCACGTCCAGGAAGTGGCGCCAAAACCGCTATTTATCGTCGCGGAATACTGGTCGCATGAGGTGGACAAGCTGCAGGCCTATATCAACCAGGTCGACGGGAAAACCATGTTGTTCGACGCCCCGTTGCAAATGAAGTTTCACGAAGCATCGCGTCAGGGGCGCGAGTACGACATGAGCCAGATTTTTACCGGAACGCTGGTCGAAGCAGATCCGTTTCACGCCGTGACGCTGGTCGCCAACCACGATACTCAACCCTTGCAGGCACTGGAAGCACCCGTCGAACCGTGGTTTAAGCCGCTGGCCTATGCGCTTATCCTGTTACGGGAAAACGGCGTACCGTCGGTTTTCTATCCCGACTTATACGGCGCTCACTATGAAGATACGGGCGGCGATGGAAAAATTTACCCCATTGATATGCCGGTCATTGAGCAACTTGATGAGCTGATTCTGGCCCGCCAGCGTTTCGCCCACGGCATCCAGACGCTCTGGTTTGATCATCCTAACTGTATCGCGTTCAGCCGTAGCGGTACCGAGGAAGACCCAGGATGTGTAGTGGTGCTCTCGAATGGCGACGACGGCGAGAAGACGATTACCTTAGGCGCGAATTACGGCAATAAAACCTGGCGAGATTTTCTCGGAAACCGTGAAGAAAGCGTGCTCACCGATGAAAACGGCGAAGCGACGTTTTACTGTAACGGAGGAAGCGTCAGCGTATGGGTGATTGAAGAGGCGTTATAAAATAGCACCCCGGCAGCACGATACCGCCGGGGCTGGTCTGTCAGGGCAACGGCGTCGCCAGCGGCGCTTTTTGTAATTCCCCGGCACACTCTGAAGTCGGACGATCCACGCGTTGCAGCGTCATGCCATCATACGTCAGCGTGTTCCCGGTGCGTTCAATCGGGTAGATCTCACGTTTCGTCGTCACGTTGGTCAACTCGCCTGAAAGTATGGTGAGCTTCCCTGGCACGGCAATCACCCGCTGCCACTGGCGGCAATCCAGCGTATCGCCCTCTTTCGTCACCACCAGGCTGGCAATGGCTTCCGGGCTCATCATCTTGCGCTGTGGCCCCTTAGACTGCCAGTACCCTTCCAGACCGGCAGGCGCTGGTGTCTTCACCACGTCGTTATAATTTTCCACCTCGGCACACCCACTAAGAACCAGTAGAGCACCAACGATTGCTAATTTTTTCATCATTCATCCTGCATGCGAAGAAAATGGGATTGTGGCATTAAAGCCCTGATGTCGCCAGCCTTTCCGGGAACACGGATTACTTTGATCCCGTCGGTATTACTTCTTTTTAGTCGTGGGAAAAAAATCTGATCGGTGTACTATCCGCACTTCTTTATATTCCTTCTGAGTTCAGAGGCTAAAAAGTATGTCATGGCACCACTTCAAGCACACTTATCTGATTAAATTCTGGGCCCCGGCCCCTGCGGTCATCGCAGCAGGTATTCTCTCCACCTATTATTTCGGCATCACCGGCACGTTCTGGGCGGTAACGGGGGAATTTACCCGTTGGGGCGGTCAAATCCTGCAATTATTTGGGGTTCCCGCCGAAGAGTGGGGTTACTACAAAATCATTCATCTGGAAGGTTCTCCCCTGACCCGTATCGACGGTATGATGATCCTTGGCATGTTCGGCGGCTGTTTTGCCGCGGCTCTGTGGGCCAACAACGTCAAATTGCGCATGCCCCGTAGCCGAATTCGCATCATGCAGGCAATTATAGGCGGAATCATCGCCGGCTTCGGCGCCCGCCTGGCAATGGGCTGCAACCTGGCAGCATTCTTCACGGGCATTCCGCAGTTTTCGCTGCACGCCTGGTTCTTTGCACTGGCCACCGCGATAGGCTCCTGGTTCGGCGCCCGCTTCACCCTGCTACCCATTTTTCGTATCCCGGTAAAAATGCAGAAAGTCTCTGCGGCTTCTCCGTTGACGCAAAAACCGGATCAGGCTCGTCGCCGCTTCCGTCTGGGCATGCTGGTGTTTATCGGGATGATCGGATGGGCGCTGCTGACGGCAATGGACAAACCGAAACTGGGGCTGGCGATGTTGTTCGGCGTCGGATTCGGTCTGTTGATTGAACGCGCGCAAATCTGTTTCACTTCGGCGTTTCGCGATCTGTGGATCACCGGACGTACCCATATGGCGAAAGCGATCATCTTCGGTATGGCGGTCAGCGCCATCGGTATCTTCAGCTACGTGCAGTTAGGCGTTGAAGCGAAGATCATGTGGGCGGGTCCGAACGCGGTCATCGGCGGCCTGCTGTTTGGTTTTGGCATCGTGCTGGCGGGCGGTTGCGAAACCGGCTGGATGTACCGCGCGGTCGAAGGTCAGGTCCACTACTGGTGGGTTGGGTTAGGCAACGTGATAGGCTCCACCCTGCTGGCATATTACTGGGATGACTTCGCTCCCGCGCTGGCTACCAGTTGGGATAAAGTGAACTTGCTCAACACCTTTGGTACGTTGGGCGGATTGTTGGTCACTTACCTGCTGCTGTTTGCCGCCCTGCTGTTGATCATTGGCTGGGAAAAACGTTTCTTCCGTCGTGCCGGGCTGACGCCTGCTAAGGAACCTGTATGAAAGAGATCGTTCCGGATTATCGCCTCGATATGGTCGGCGAACCGTGCCCCTATCCAGCAGTCGCCACGCTGGAAGCGATGCCGCAACTGAAAAAAGGGGAAATACTGGAAGTGGTTAGCGATTGCCCGCAATCCATTAATAACATTCCGCTGGATGCGCGCAACCACGGCTATACGGTGCTGGATATTCAGCAGGATGGTCCAACGATTCGCTATTTGATTCAGAAGTAACAGCATTCTCCCGTTGCGCCGTGCAACGGGAGTCTCTCGATCACCCGTCAGCGCGCAGAGCTCGCACTGAGTTTCCCGGATTTTTTCATCATGCGGACCCCTAAGCAGGCCAGCAGTACGACCAGCGCAAGCGCCCCTGAAATCATCCAGTCCTGCGGATCTGTGTTCAGCCCCCTGGCGCTCAGCGCTACCAGCATCAGTAATGTAATGCACAACGTGCTGTATTCTTTCACGATCACCCGACGCCAGTGAAAGGAAAAGGTACGCAACGTCTGGGGCAACCCTGTCAGACGAGGCAACAAACGCGGCGTCCGGGCGCAATACTGCTGATAGGTTTCACCGAAACGCCCCTCGAGGTAGCGTTCTTCTGCGGCAATAACGCAGGCGTACGCCAGGAAAAAAAGCGGCATTGTGATCGTCAGATACCACAGATTATTGGCCATCACGCCAAAGCCAATGATTAACAAAAGATTGCCCAGGTATAATGGATTGCGGCAGTGCGCAAATAGCCCTGTCTGCACCAGATTATCAGCATACACCTGGCGATTACGTCCCCCGCGCACAATGTAATCCAGCCCCACAGTCAGAATGCGTATTCCTTGTCCGGTCAAAACAATCAGTCCGCCAATAACCAGCATCGCGGTAGGTGCGTCAACGGCGTTCGTATGCCCCAGAAACAGCGTTAAATATAAAAAAGGAAATAACGTGTTGCGGGTGCGAAATAGAAAATTACCAACCGATACCCTCATTTAATGGCCACCATTCCGCAGAAGTTATACCAGCGGAAAAATACCTCGACGCTACTAAATCCGGCGTCGATCAGCATTTGCCTATTTTCAGCTTCACTAAAGGGGATGAGGACATTTTCCAGCGCTTCGCGTTTCTGGCTAATTTCCAGTTCGCTGTAGCCGTGGCGACGTTTCATGTTGTAGTAATAATTGATGTACTGACGATTAAGCTCCGGTGATTCACACACCACTTTTTCGACCAGAATTAAAGCGCCGCCTGAATTCATTCCCTGATAGACGGAGGAAAGCAGCTTTTTACGGTGCAGAGGACGGACAAACATCAGCGTCAGTAGCAGAGTCACCACAGAGGCGTTATCCAGCGCCGATATCTCTCTGAGGTCATGACAGAGAAAGCGCGCATCGCGGGAAGACCCCAGCTGTTCAAATTTATCCCGGCATTTGTCCAGCATCTCTGGCGAGTTATCAATCCCGGTAAAGGAGACGCTGTTCGGTAGCAAAGAGTCCAGCGACGCCAGCGTCGTGCCCGTCGCACAGCCCAGGTCATACAGCTGCGTTCCCGGCACGGCATAGCTTGCCGCCATCTCCCCGGTCATCCGCTGGATCTCCTGATAAAATGGCACAGAACGATCGACCATATTGTCAAACACACCCGCTACCTGGCCATCGAAGCAAAAATCGCCAGCCACTTTTTCTTGTGCAAACAAGTTATCTAAATTCATCGTTATTCCACTAAACAGAGGTGTCGCCGCCCCAAAACAGGCCGGGACAAAAAGTCGTTTAGGATATATTTAACTTGCTTATATTAAGATAACATTAGGAAGAGGGTATAAATCAGAAGATTAAATTAATTTGATAATTATAAACTTTGCTTTAGAGTATTCTACAACATTATTAATACACGCTTTCAAACTCGCCTTTATTACTTTGTCTCTTTCGTTGAAAAATCATATCTTTCAATTTATTGAATGTCCTGAAAAGACTTTACTTATTTTGATAGTATTTCACCAAAATATAACCCAAGTGAATATTTGATAATAAGCGCATAAATCATGCCTGCAACCTGAAGTTGCGGAAGCGTCGGCATCAGTCCATCAAGACCGATCGACGCTAGCTTAAAAACAATATCGATGTATAGCGTGTTGAAAATAATGGTTTTGCGCTACACCTGCATGCTCATGACTTCCTGATACGCTGACACCAGTTTGTTGCGCACCTGGATCCCCATCTGCATAGAGACGGAGGCTTTTTGCATATCGGCCATCACATCATTTAGCGCAATCCCTGGCTCACCCAGCGTGAACTTTTCTGCCTGTACGCGCGCGGCAGTCGATGTATCACTGATCCGATCCAGCGCGGCATGTAACTGACCGGCAAAACTCACGGTTGGCTGTGGGAGCGTCTCTTGCGCTTTCGCGGACATCGCCGTTGCCTGTAACTGGCTAATGACCCCTTCAATCCCCTGTATTGCTGACATTCTGTACCTCTGGATGATTTTTTACGCAGCAGAGATTAACAGCTTGTCAATAAGATAAAGGCGCTAAATAACGATAAAAAACCTCGGTTTTTGAGGCATAGAAAAATTCGAAACCGCAAATAATGAGACCGTCAATTTTTCGAGTTTGCTGACCCGGGAGTGAGTCTTGTTCCACTTTGCAAAAAACGCCGTCCACGATCAGTCACGAGGTGCGAGATGAGTGCGACTGCATCGACTGCAACCCTACCTAAACCTCTCGAGTGGCTTAATCGTCTACGCGCGAATCCCAAAATCCCCCTGATTGTGGCGGGAGCTGCCGCTATTGCCATTGTGGTTGCGATGGTACTGTGGGCAAAAGCGCCCGATTACCGCACGCTGTTCAGTAATCTGTCCGATCAGGATGGCGGCGCTATCGTCACGCAACTGACCCAGATGAACATCCCCTACCGTTTTACGGAAGGCAGCGGTGCGATTGAAGTTCCCGCCGATAAAGTGCATGAACTGCGTCTGCGCCTGGCTCAGCAAGGATTACCGAAAGGCGGCGCCGTCGGTTTCGAATTGCTGGATCAAGAAAAATTCGGCATCAGCCAGTTTAGCGAGCAGGTCAACTATCAGCGTGCTCTGGAGGGAGAACTAGCCCGGACCATCGAAACGCTGGGACCGGTGAAACGCGCACGCGTACATCTTGCTATGCCTAAGCCATCACTGTTTGTTCGTGAACAGAAATCCCCTTCGGCCTCCGTCACGGTGAACCTGGAGCCAGGACGCGCGCTGGATGAAGGGCAAATTAGCGCCGTGGTGCATCTGGTTTCCAGCGCCGTTGCCGGTCTGCCGCCTGGCAATGTCACGCTGGTTGATCAGGCAGGTCATCTGTTAACCCAGTCGAATACCAGCAGCCGCGATCTCAACGACGCGCAGCTGAAATACGCCAGCGATGTGGAAGGCCGCGTGCAGCGCCGTATCGAATCGATCCTCGCGCCAATCGTCGGTAACGGCAACGTACACGCGCAGGTCACGGCACAACTGGACTTTGCCAACAAAGAGCAGACGGAAGAACAGTACCGTCCGAATGGCGATGATTCGCAAGCGGTGCTGCGTTCACGCCAGCTTAACGTCAGTGAGCAGGTCGGTTCCGGGTATCCTGGCGGCGTTCCGGGCGCACTGTCTAACCAGCCAGCGCCTGCCAATTCAGGGCCGATCAGCACGCCGCCAGCCAATCCGCAAAATGGTCAAAACGCCCAGCAGACCAGCAATAGCAGCAGCTCGGCGGGGCCGCGCAGTACACAGCGTAATGAAACCAGCAACTATGAAGTCGACCGTACCATTCGCCACACGAAAATGAACGTGGGTGATGTCCAGCGTCTCTCGGTTGCAGTGGTGGTCAACTATAAAACGTTACCGGATGGTAAGCCGTTGCCGCTGACGGCCGATCAGATGAAACAGATTGAGGCGTTGACCCGTGAAGCAATGGGATTCTCCGACAAGCGTGGCGATACGCTGAATGTGGTGAACTCGCCGTTTAGCGCGACGGATGAAAACGCGGGCGAACTGCCATTCTGGAAACAGCAGGCCTTTATCGAACAACTGATCTCTGGCGGTCGCTGGCTGTTGGTACTGTTGGTCGCCTGGATTCTGTGGCGTAAAGCGGTACGTCCGCAACTGACCCGTCGTGCTGAAGAAGCCAAAGCGGCGCAGGAACAGGCGCAGATTCGTCAGGAAACCGAAGAAGCGGTCGAGGTTCGCCTCAGCAAAGACGAGCAAACGCAGCAGCGTCGGGCGAATCAGCGCCTGGGCGCCGAAGTGATGAGCCAGCGTATTCGCGAAATGTCAGACAACGATCCGCGCGTCGTGGCGCTGGTCATTCGCCAGTGGATGAATAACGATCATGAGTAATACCCTTTCCGGCACCGATAAAAGCGTCATTTTGCTGATGACCATTGGCGAGGATCGCGCGGCGGAGGTGTTCAAACACCTCTCGCAACGCGAGGTACAAACCCTGAGTGCGGCAATGGCAAATGTCCGCCAGATCTCCAACAAACAGCTGACGGACGTACTGGCGGAGTTTGAACAGGAAGCCGAACAATTTGCGGCGCTGAATATCAATGCCAACGAATATCTGCGTTCAGTGCTGGTGAAAGCGCTGGGTGAAGAGCGTGCCGCCAGCCTGCTGGAAGACATTCTCGAAACCCGCGATACCGCCAGCGGCATTGAAACGCTCAACTTTATGGAGCCGCAGAGCGCCGCCGACCTTATCCGCGACGAGCACCCGCAAATTATCGCCACCATTCTGGTGCATCTCAAACGCGGTCAGGCGGCGGATATTCTGGCGTTGTTTGACGAACGTCTGCGCCACGATGTGATGCTGCGTATCGCCACCTTCGGCGGCGTGCAGCCAGCGGCACTCGCGGAGCTGACGGAAGTGCTGAACGGTCTGCTCGACGGTCAGAATCTCAAGCGCAGCAAAATGGGCGGCGTGAGAACGGCGGCAGAAATCATCAACCTGATGAAAACCCAGCAAGAAGAAGCGGTTATTACCGCCGTACGCGAATTCGACGGCGAACTGGCGCAGAAGATTATCGACGAAATGTTCCTGTTCGAAAATCTGGTGGATGTCGACGACCGCAGCATTCAACGTCTGCTGCAGGAAGTGGATTCCGAGTCGTTGCTGATCGCCCTGAAAGGTGCCGAGCAGCCGCTGCGCGAGAAGTTCCTGCGCAATATGTCGCAACGTGCCGCCGATATCCTGCGCGACGATCTCGCCAACCGGGGTCCGGTACGCCTGTCTCAGGTAGAGAACGAACAAAAAGCGATTCTACTGATTGTGCGCCGTCTGGCGGAAACCGGCGAGATGGTGATTGGCAGCGGCGAGGATACCTATGTCTAACGAACTGCCGTGGAAAGTCTGGACCCCGGACGATCTCGCCCCACCGCTTGCGGAGTTTGTTCCTGCACAGCAGGACGACGATGCGCTATCGGCTGATGTCGAGGACGAACCCGCACTGAGCGCCGAACAGCAGCTCGAGCAACAGCTGGCGCAGTTGAAAATCCAGGCGCACGAGCAGGGATATAACGCCGGTCTGGCGGAAGGGCGAACGTCCGGCCACCAGCAGGGATATCAGGAGGGCATGGCGCAGGGTCTGGAACAGGGCCAGGCGCAGGCGCGTTCCCAACAGGCGCCGATTCACGCCCGCATGCAGCAACTGGTCAGCGAGTTTCAGAACACGCTGGATGCGCTGGACAGCGTCATTGCATCACGCCTGATGCAGATGGCGCTGGAAGCGGCGCGTCAGGTGATTGGTCAGACGCCGGTGGTGGACAACGCCGCGTTGATTAAGCAGATCCAACAGCTGTTACAACAAGAGCCGCTGTTCAGCGGCAAGCCGCAGTTGCGCGTTCATCCCGATGATTTACAACGCGTAGAAGAGATGCTCGGCGCGACCCTCAGTCTGCACGGCTGGCGTCTGCGCGGCGATCCCACCCTGCATCATGGCGGATGTAAAGTCTCCGCTGATGAAGGCGACCTTGACGCCAGCGTCGCCACGCGCTGGCAAGAACTCTGCCGTCTGGCAGCGCCCGGAGTCGTCTGATGACTACCCGCCTGACCCGCTGGCTTAACACGCTGGACAACTTCGAAGCCAAAATGACGCAGTTGCCTGCCGTGCGTCGCTATGGTCGTCTGACCCGTGCCACCGGACTGGTACTGGAGGCAACTGGACTGCAACTCCCACTCGGCGCCACCTGCATTATTGAGCGTCAGGATGGGACTGAAACCAAAGAAGTCGAGTGTGAAGTTGTCGGCTTTAACGGTCAGCGCCTGTTTTTAATGCCGCTGGAAGAGGTCGAAGGCATTCTGCCGGGCGCTCGCGTCTATGCCAGAAATGGTCATGGCGACGGGTTGCAAAGTGGCAAGCAATTGCCGCTGGGCCCGGCGCTGCTTGGACGCGTACTCGACGGTGCAGGTAAGCCGCTGGACGGCCTCCCCTCCCCGGAAACCACCGAAACAGGCGCGCTCATTACCCCACCGTTTAACCCGCTACAGCGTACGCCGATTGAGCATGTACTGGACACCGGCGTGCGGCCGATCAACGCCCTGTTAACCGTTGGTCGTGGTCAACGTATGGGGCTGTTTGCCGGTTCCGGGGTCGGGAAAAGCGTCCTGCTCGGCATGATGGCGCGCTATACCCGCGCAGACGTGATCGTCGTGGGGCTGATTGGCGAACGTGGCCGTGAAGTGAAAGATTTTATCGAGAATATTCTCGGCACTGACGGACGCGCACGTTCAGTGGTGATCGCCGCGCCTGCGGATGTTTCGCCGCTGCTGCGTATGCAAGGGGCGGCGTACGCTACCCGTATTGCAGAGGATTTTCGCGATCGCGGACAGCACGTGCTGTTGATTATGGATTCATTAACCCGCTATGCGATGGCGCAACGTGAAATCGCGCTGGCGATCGGTGAACCGCCCGCAACGAAAGGCTACCCCCCTTCCGTCTTCGCCAAATTGCCGGCGCTGGTCGAACGCGCCGGCAACGGTATTCACGGCGGCGGTTCCATCACCGCGTTTTATACCGTGCTAACCGAAGGCGACGACCAGCAGGACCCTATTGCGGACTCCGCGCGCGCGATCCTTGATGGCCACATCGTGTTATCCCGTCGCCTTGCCGAGGCCGGGCACTATCCGGCCATTGATATTGAGGCGTCGATCAGTCGTGCAATGACCGCGCTCATCAGCGAGAAACACTACGCGCGCGTACGCAATTTCAAACAACTGTTGTCCAGCTTCCAGCGTAACCGCGATCTGGTCAGCGTTGGCGCCTACGCCAAAGGCAGCGATCCGATGCTGGATAAAGCCATTGCGTTGTGGCCCCAGCTCGAGGCGTTCCTGCAACAAGGTATTTTTGAACGGGCGGACTGGGATGACTCCCTTCAGGCTCTGGATCTGATTTTCCCGACGGTGTGATAAAGCAGGAGGGCAAACGTCATGGCACAACACGGCGCACTGGCAACACTGAAAGATTTGGCTGAAAAGGAGGTGGATGATGCCGCACTCCTGTTGGGTGAAATGCGGCGCGGATTTCAGCAGGCAGAAGAGCAACTGAAAATGCTGATCGATTATCAGCATGAATACCGAACCAACCTCAATACCGATATGGGACAAGGGATTGCCAGCAACCGTTGGATCAATTACCAGCAATTTATCCAGACCCTGGAAAAGGCCATTGAACAGCATCGCCATCAACTCAGCCAGTGGACGCATAAAGTCGACATTGCGCTGAATAGCTGGCGTGAAAAGAAACAGCGCCTGCAAGCCTGGCAAACCTTACAAGACCGACAAACCGCGGCAGCCTTACTGGCTGAAAACCGCCTGGATCAGAAAAAGATGGATGAATTTGCTCAGCGTGCAGCCATGAGGAAACCTGAATGATCACATTGCCCCCACTGGTCACGACTGAGACAGACGTGACTGGCGGCTCAAAAGCCGGAAAAACAGGCGACGCCGCGCAGGATTTCCTGGCGCTGCTGGCAGGCGCATTAGGTGCGGACGAGACACCTGGGAAAGCGGTTCCGTTGTCGTTTGCCGACATCCAGACGGCAGGCAACACGCTGCAGAAAAGAGCGTTGTCTCAACATGGCGAAGCGTCTCCTGCCGAAAAACTGGCCGACCTGCTGGCGCGCCAGGATCTGGCGGCTGACGAAACGTTGACCACCTTGACTGACGCGCAGCAGTGGCTTTCCTCACTCACGCCGACGATGAAAAACAGCGCGCTGACGGCACTGAGCAAATCAGCGCAAGCGGACGACAAAACGCCTGCTCTCAGCGACGAAGACCTCGCAAATCTGAGTGCCTTGTTTGCCATGCTGCCCGGACAACAAAGCGTAGCGCCTGCCACCCACAGCGCTGCGGCGATAAATGACGCTTCGCTGAGCGCAACGTTGCGTGGCGAGACACGTCAGACAGATCAAGAGCTCGCCTTTACGTTCCCCCCTGACAACGGGAAAAAAGGAAAGCCGGATGCTGCCACCCACAGCGCAAGCGCTGAGACCGCTCAGGCTCAACCGTTGACGCCGCTGGTCGTCGCAGCCACCGCCAAAGCCGATCTCGAAAGCAGCCCTTCCCCGGTAGCGCCAGGCCTGGCCATGACGGCGGTCAGCAGCCCGGCAGCACAGCCGCAGCCGCTTCCGACGGTTGCCGCGCCGGTGCTCAGCGCACCGTTGGGTAGCCATGAATGGCAGCAATCGCTTAGCCAGCACATTACGTTGTTTACTCGTCAGGGGCAGCAGAGTGCTGAACTACGCCTGCACCCGGAAGATCTGGGTCAGGTGCAAATCTCCCTGAAACTTGATGACAACCAGGCGCAATTGCAGATGGTGTCGGCGCATAGCCATGTCCGCGCCGCGCTGGAGGCCGCATTACCGGTATTACGTACGCAACTGGCGGAAAGCGGGATCCAACTGGGTCAAAGCAGTATCAGTAGCGAAAGTTTTAGCGGGCAGCAGCACTCTTCATCCCAGCAACAGCAAACCGCCCGTACACAGGGGCAAGAGTCCCTGCTTGCCGAAGATGACGTCAATCTGGCCGTACCGGCCTCATTGCAGAACGCGTCCCGTGGCAATGGCGCGGTGGATATCTTCGCCTAACGCCAGAGGTAGCATGATTATCCGTGTCTTTTCCACGCTTTGACGGGAACAGGACACGGGATAATCAGCCAATAAGCTGTACCGAAACAGGAAGCCCGTATCAGATGACTGACTCCGCGATTAACAGAAAGAGCAGACGCTCAATTTGGATCCCTTTGCTGGTGTTAATTACCCTCGCCGCCTGCGCGACCGCGGGGTATAGCTACTGGCGTATGCAGACGCATCCGTCTGTCAGCGCAACCGCACAACCGGCTCCGCCAGCCGCCCCCGTGTTTTTCGCGCTGGATACGTTTACCGTCAATCTGGGCGACGCGGATCGCGTGCTGTATATCGGCGTGACGTTACGACTGAAAGATGAAGTGACCCGCTCGCGTCTCAGTGAATATCTGCCTGAAGTACGCAGCCGTTTGCTGTTGCTGTTTTCCCGCCAGGATGCCTCCACGCTCTCCACGGAAGACGGTAAACAAAAGCTGATTGCCGCCATTAAAGAGACGCTCTCTACGCCGCTTGTTGCTGGACAACCGAAACAGGACGTCACCGACGTTCTTTATACAGCTTTTATTCTGCGGTAAAGACATGGGCGATAGTATTCTTTCTCAGGCTGAAATCGATGCGCTGCTCAACGGCGACAGCGAGACCAAAGACGAACCGACCACAGGCAGCGTAAGCGAAAACGATATTCGTCCCTATGATCCCAACACCCAGCGCCGCGTGGTGCGTGAGCGCCTGCAAGCGCTGGAGATCATTAACGAGCGTTTCGCACGCCAGTTCCGTATGGGTCTGTTTAACCTGCTGCGTCGCAGCCCGGATATCACCGTTGGCGCTATCCGTATTCAGCCGTACCACGAGTTTGCGCGTAACTTACCGGTGCCGACGAACCTGAACCTGATCCACCTGAAACCGCTGCGCGGTACAGGTCTGGTGGTGTTCTCGCCGAGCCTTGTATTTATTGCGGTAGATAACCTGTTCGGCGGCGATGGTCGCTTCCCGACCAAAGTTGAAGGTCGGGAATTTACCCACACCGAACAGCGCGTCATTAACCGCATGCTGAAACTGGCGCTGGAAGGCTATAGCGACGCCTGGAAAGCCATTAATCCACTGGAAGTGGAGTACGTCCGTTCTGAGATGCAGGTGAAATTTACCAATATCACCACCTCTCCGAACGACATTGTGGTCAATACCCCTTTCCACGTTGAGATTGGCAACCTGACCGGCGAGTTCAACATCTGCCTCCCCTTCAGCATGATTGAACCGCTGCGGGAACTGCTGGTTAACCCACCGCTGGAAAACTCGCGCCATGAGGATCAGAACTGGCGCGACAATCTTGTGCGTCAGGTTCAGCACTCAGAACTGGAACTGGTGGCGAACTTTGCCGACGTTCCGCTGCGTCTTTCCCAGATATTGAAACTCAAACCCGGCGACGTACTGCCGATTGAAAAACCCGACCGCATTATTGCTCATGTGGACGGCGTACCGGTGCTGACCAGCCAATATGGCACCGTGAATGGTCAGTATGCGTTACGTGTAGAACATCTGATCAACCCGATTTTGAATTCGCTGAATGAGGAACAGCCCAAATGAGTGACATGAATAATCCGTCCGATGACAACAATGGCGCATTGGACGATCTGTGGGCTGACGCGTTAAACGAGCAAAAAACACCGACAGGCAAAAGCGCGGCCGATGCCGTGTTCCAGCAATTGGGCGGCGGCGATGTCAGCGGCACATTGCAGGATATCGACCTGATCATGGATATTCCGGTCAAACTGACGGTTGAACTGGGCCGAACCCGCATGACGATCAAAGAGCTGCTGCGTCTGACGCAGGGCTCCGTTGTCGCACTTGACGGTCTGGCCGGAGAGCCGCTGGATATTCTGATCAACGGCTATCTGATCGCGCAAGGTGAAGTGGTGGTGGTCGCCGACAAATACGGCGTGCGCATTACTGACATCATTACGCCGTCTGAACGTATGCGTCGTCTGAGTCGTTAAGCATGAAAACCCAGGCCATTGTCTCACAACCTGCTGCCGTTCCCGGTTCGCCGCTTGCCCAGGTCAGCGGCGCATTGCTGGGAATTATTGTGCTGATACTGGCCGCCGCCTGGGTGATTAAACGCCTCGGATTTGCGCCCAGGGGAAACAACGCCCGTGGGCTTAACGTGTCGGCCAGCGCCTCGCTCGGCCCACGTGAACGGGTGGTGATTGTGGATGTTGACGATGCACGTTTAGTGCTTGGCGTCACGGCGTCCTCTGTCAATTTACTCCACACCCTGCCTGCCGCGGCGGAAAGTGCAGACGAAAAACCGGCCTCTCCTGCTGATTTTCAGGCCATGATGAAGAACTTGCTAAAGCGTCCTGGGAGATCCTGATGCGTCGTTTGTTATCCCTCACGCTCATGACCGTATGGCTTTTCTCTCCCGCCGCGCTCGCTCAGTTACCCGGCCTGGTCAGTCAGCCATTACCCGGCGGCGGACAAAGCTGGACACTTCCCGTACAAACGCTGGTATTCATCACCTCGCTGACTTTCCTGCCCGCGATCCTGCTGATGATGACCAGTTTTACCCGCATCATCATTGTTTTTGGCCTGCTGCGTAACGCGCTGGGAACACCGTCTGCACCGCCCAACCAGGTATTGTTAGGACTGGCGCTGTTCTTAACGTTTTTCATCATGTCGCCAGTGATTGATAAAATCTACGTCGATGCGTATCAGCCGTTCAGTGAAGAGAAGATTTCCATGCAGGAGGCGATGGCGAAAGGCGCGCAACCACTGCGCGAGTTTATGCTGCGCCAGACCCGCGAAGCAGACCTGGCGCTGTTTGCGCGTCTGGCGAATAGCGGACCGTTGCAAGGGCCGGAAGCGGTTCCGATGCGCATCCTGCTTCCGGCTTATGTGACCAGCGAGCTGAAAACCGCGTTCCAGATCGGTTTTACGATATTCATCCCTTTTTTGATTATCGACCTGGTGATCGCCAGCGTGTTAATGGCGCTCGGGATGATGATGGTTCCCCCTGCAACCATTGCGCTGCCGTTCAAGCTGATGCTCTTTGTGTTGGTTGACGGCTGGCAACTGCTGGTTGGCTCTCTCGCACAAAGCTTTTACAGCTAGGGGACGAAATGACGCCTGAATCGGTCATGATGATGGGCACAGAGGCGATGAAAGTCGCCCTTGCGCTCGCCGCCCCTCTCCTGCTGGTCGCCCTCGTTACAGGTCTGATTATCAGTATTTTGCAGGCGGCAACCCAGATCAACGAAATGACGTTGTCTTTCATCCCGAAAATTGTGGCGGTGTTTATAGCCATCATCGTTGCCGGTCCGTGGATGCTTAACCTGTTGCTGGATTACGTGCGCACGTTATTCAACAATATACCCTACATCATCGGGTAACACGCGCGATGTTGCAGGTAACGAGCGAGCAATGGCTATATTGGCTTAACCTTTATTTCTGGCCGCTGCTGCGCGTGCTGGCGCTCATTTCGACAGCCCCCATCCTCAGTGAACGCGCGGTGCCTAAACGGGTAAAGCTGGGATTGGGGATGATGATAACCTTTGTCATTGCCCCTTCGCTTCCCGTCACGGATGTGCCGATTTTCTCCGCCAGTGCATTGTGGCTGGCGATGCAGCAAATCATGATTGGCATTGCGCTGGGATTTACCATGCAATTTGCCTTTGCCGCCGTGCGTACCGCCGGTGAACTGATGGGATTACAGATGGGGCTTTCTTTCGCCACTTTTGTTGACCCTGCCAGCCATCTTAATATGCCCGTGCTTGCCAGAATCATCGACATGCTCGCGATGCTGCTTTTTCTCACCTTTAACGGGCATTTATGGCTGATTTCGCTGCTGGTTGATACTTTTCATACCCTTCCTGTCGGCGACAATCCGGTCAACAGTAATGCTTTTCTGGCGCTCACCCGGGCAGGCGGTATGATCTTCATCAACGGGCTCATGCTGGCCTTACCGGTGATCACTGTGCTGCTAACGCTCAACCTGGCGTTGGGGTTGTTAAATCGTATGGCTCCGCAGTTGTCGATCTTTGTGATTGGTTTCCCATTAACATTAACCATCGGTATTTCTTTAATGGCGGCTCTCATGCCATTAATTGCCCCTTTTTGTGAACACTTATTCAGCGAAGTTTTCAATTTATTGGCTGATGTGGTGAGTGAACTTCCACGAAACAAATAACCCACAGTATTTATCCTGTCTTATTGAGGATTATCCGAAATTTAAATTTCAAAAACATCTACCAGGATATATCCGCCGCCTGTTATTTGTTTTTACCTCACTCACATAACGCAACATTTACTTTACTTTAAGATAATTCCAGGCAAATTATACGTAACTTTACGGGATAGTAAGTCCGCCTGAAAAATCGCAAAAGTGTCATATTGAATCACTATTATTGTTCAGTTAGGTTACTAAAAGATATTCAGGTAAGGGGAATTATCGTTACGCATTGAGTGAGGGTATGCCATGTCAACGATTATTATGGATCTATGCAGTTACACCCGGCTTGGATTAACCGGGTATCTGGTAAGCAGAGGGGTGAAGAAAAGGGAAATCAACGATATCGAAACCGTTGACGAACTCGCCATCGCTTGTGATTCACACCAGCCGTCTGTGGTGTTTATTAATGAGGACTGTTTTATCCATGATCCAGCAAACAGTCAGCAAATAAAGCAAATCATTAATCAACATCCCAATACATTATTTATTGTTTTTATGGCTATTGCCAATGTGCATTTTGATGAATATTTGTTAGTCAGAAAAAATTTATTGATAAGTTCTAAATCAATCAAACCAGATTCACTGGATGATATCCTTGGCGATATTCTGAAAAAAGAAACAGATATTTCCGAAGGTGTTAATTTACCTACGTTATCTTTAAGCCGGACTGAATCCAGTATGTTACGCATGTGGATGGCCGGTCAGGGAACCATTCAGATTTCAGACCAAATGAATATCAAAGCGAAGACTGTGTCATCCCATAAGGGGAATATTAAACGAAAGATAAAAACGCATAATAAGCAGGTGATCTATCACGTGGTACGTCTGACAGATAATGTAACAAACGGTATTTTTGTTAACATGCGCTGAAACATCCAGACTGGTGGGGTTGCCACCAGTCTGGGTAAAGCGTGCTGACGTTACGCGTTACTCTGCTTTCTCCACAAAGATGCCATCCTGATGGCCTGATTCATTAAAGAACCAGATACCGAGCGGGTAGTCTTCCAGCGAAACCAGGTACATTGTGCCTTCATTAAACTCTTCTACCGCCAGTACCACGCCAGGCCGGCGAGGACCGCCGTCCGTTTTGACTGTTACCCGATCATTCACCTTCATCGTAATCCTCCTGTAGCTTTGTGCCAGTGTAGAACAATTTCCTTTTTCTGGCAGTGTCTGCTCCGCGTGATTGCTGGTTTTCTCTACGGTCTATACTTATAAGTGCCACGGTTGAATGAGGTATTGAAGATGAAAACCGCGAAAGAGTTCAGCGATCTGGCCAATCGCGATGTCAGTATCGATGTTGATGCCCTGCTGGCGGCAATTAATGAAATCAGCGAGAGCGAAATTCATCGAAGCGAGAACGACCCTGAGAAAGCCAGCGTCGATGGCCGTGATGACCATACATGGCATGAATTAGCCGACGCGTTCGAGCTGGATATTCATGACTTCAGCGTAACGGAAATCAATCGTTGACTTTAGGCGAAAAAAATCCCGGTCCTAAGGACCGGGATCAAGCTTGCTTATGCAAGAAGCACTTGAAAATTCGTTACACCAGGAAATCTGATGTGCTCCAAACCTTATCTGCAATTTTTTTGCAAAACAAGTAAATATTTTTATCATTAATGATTACTCTGATTAATGATTGCGGCTGAATTGAGAAACTCCCTACGTACCGTCCGGGTATGCCGGGAGCGTTCCCAATCTGACCGTTTCTATGAAGGTATTGATTTTTAGGATTTATCCTGGTCGTAAGCGTGCCGTCACACAGGCGTCGAGGTATAAAAATGCTATCAATCCTTAACCCCCTGCTGATTTTTACCGATCTGGATGGCACCTTACTGGACAGTCATACTTATGAATGGCAACCCGCCGCGGACTGGCTGGCTACCCTGCGTAAACATCGTATTCCGGTGATCCTCTGCAGCAGCAAAACCGCCGCAGAGATGCTGTACCTGCAAAACATGCTGGACCTGCAGGGATTACCGTTCATCGCGGAAAATGGCGCCGTTATTCAGTTAGACACTCACTGGCAGACCCACCCTGATTATCCTCGTCAAATCGCCGGTACGCCCCACGCAGAAATCAGCATGGTGCTGAACAAACTCCGCGATAAAGGACGCTATAAATTTACGACATTCGACGATGTTGATGAGCAGGTCATTGCCGAATGGACCGGACTTAACCACACCCAGTCAGCGCTGACGCGTCTGCATGAAGCTTCAGTTTCGCTTATCTGGCGTGACAGTGACGAACGCATGGCGCAGTTTGCCGCAAAGCTCAGCGAGCTTGGCCTGCAGTTTCTCCACGGCGCGCGCTTTTGGCATGTTCTGGACACTTCCGTGGGCAAAGATCTGGCGGCAAACTGGCTGACCGGTGAGTATCAGCGGCAATGGAAGAAACACCCCATCACCCTGGGTCTGGGCGATGGACCAAATGATGCCCCGCTTCTGGATGTTATGGATTATGCGGTGATCGTGAAAGGACTGAATCGCGAAGGCGTCAGGTTAAAGGCGGATACACCGCAACGGGTATACCATACGCAACAAGAAGGCCCGGAGGGCTGGCGCGAAGGGATGGATTATTTCATCGCCATGCTCTGATCGGCATCGCTGGCGCACACGCGGTTCCGTCCGGTCTGTTTGGCCCAGTAGAGCCGCTGGTCTGCCAGCGACTGCAGCTGTTCAATGTCATAATCCCCCGTTTCCTGCGAACTGCTGACGCCAAACGAGGCGCTAATCCAGATGGTGGTGCTTTTTGCGACAAGGATCTCTTTGCCATTGATCCGACGTCGAATACGTTCCGCAATCCGCTCGGCCTGAGATAGAGTCGCCCCTGGCAGAATAATGCAGAACTCCTCACCACCAACACGACCGGCGAGATCATGTGTACGCAGCACCCCGCTGAATAATCCTGCCGCGTGTGAAAGCACCCGATCGCCAGCCTGATGTCCAAAACGGTCATTCACGCTCTTGAAGTGATCCAGATCGAGCTGAATCATCGAGAAAGGTTGTTTCCCCTCCCGGCAGTGTTTAGCCTGGATGCGCGCCTTTTCAAACAGTCCGCCCCGGTTATACAGCCGGGTCAGGGTGTCATGCCAGGCCTGCCACTGCAACGAGCGTTGCATCACATACATATTACTGACCGTATGCCGGATAACGCCCCACGAAATCAGTAACATGCCCGTAAAGAGCACCCACAACAGCACCAATGCGATACTGATACTACCAAAATCCCCTTTCAGCCCTTCCTTTAAGGTATGCACGCGCACCAATACGCCATCGAAATTGTCCAACCGTTCCCAACTGATGTAGCGACTTCCCACGTGCTTACCGCCGACGGTGTCTTTCGCCATGTCTGCGATAAGCATGGCTTGCTCCTGCTCATCAAACACATTGACCTTGCGCTTATCCTTTGTTGAGGTGGCCAGCAAATGGAATTGGCTGTCGTAGAGTTGGTACTCACCTTCCACGTCTTTTACGATGGCCTCTTCCAGAAAACGCTTTATTGATAAAACAGGGATGTCCATGGCCAACACGCCGTACCAGTAATTCAGGTGATCCAGCGGGACACTGACCGTGACCATTTGCTGCCCTTCACGGGGCGAGTTTGCGGAGGAAGTAAACCAGCGGACGCCGCGCTGCGGATTCAGTCGTTGAGTCTGTTGCTTAAACCACGGCTGCGTCACATAGCCATAATAGCGGGTAAGAATATCCCCACCGTGCACGGTGGGTTGGGTTGCGACATAGAATCCTGAGCGCGAGACATACATCGCCTGATGTGCTATTGAGGCGGATGAATGGGCCAGACGCATCAGATAACCGGATTCCAGTGCGGCCGTCAGCTCATTCGCCAGATTTGCGTTATCACGGGTGAGCAGACTGGCCTGGTCAACAAACTCATCAGAAACGCCATTAAGCGCCAGGGTGCGACGTCGGTCGAGCTCTAATTGCCAGAAACGCTGCTTTCGTCGTTGTTCAAATTGGGTGACCGCACCATGTAATACCGCAAAATCAAGTGGTGTAATCAGCGCATCATGCATGCCGTTTCGCAAAAAAATCAGTTTATCGACATTGAATTGCAGTTGGCGGTCCAGGACGTTCGCGACGCTATCCAGGTGATTCTGTTGGCTGGAAATGTAGGCGTCTTCAAGCAAAACGACCTCACGCCAGGTGAGTAAGGTAGAAAAGATCATTACCGCCACAAAACAGAGATTGACGACGTGTCCTGGCCTGAAACGTAGGAGGAGTCTTTTCAGCCCGCTCCTGTTTTCCATCGTTGTCTCGTGCGGCACTCTGACGACTCCCTGATAATTGAACGTCCTTATCCTGACATAACCCGGCCGCCATGTGTTGCATTGCAACCGTCTTTTTGTTTACTAAAAATAAAACGCCCGGCATTCACCGGGCGTTTTTTCATCAGGCATCTTCCCAAATTCGCCTACCGTCACCCGGCACGAGTTCACTCTCATGGAATGCTTCCCGTTTTACGCCAAAACCGTCATACCAACGGCACTCGACCATTCCACTGGAATAACCGGTGACAATCATGCGAGGCCCGCCATCTTTCATGGTCACTTCCTCGCTGACAACAAACACCATACCTGCCTCCTCTTCAGGTGAAACTGTTTCACCTTAGACGACGATGGCCTTTTTTGCGTACTTTGCCTGGGTGCAATTAGTGCGATACGCCCCGAACGTGTGCAATCGCTTTTACCAGGGCGACAACAATAGCGCCAACGATGAAGCCCAGTACGAGATTAAGCAGCGTTGGAAGGCTGAGTGCGATAAACGCGCTTTGCTGCTGGGCAAAATGTTCGATGGCATGATGTAGCGGCGCAATACCGTGTACCACAATTCCGCCCCCGACCAAAAACATCGCTAACGTTCCCACAACGGACAATGCTTTCATCAGCCAGGGGGCAACGACTAACAATCCTTTCCCCACGAACTGGGCCAGCGTACTGGTTTTCTCCACCAGCCAGAACCCCATATCGTCCAGTTTTACGATGATCCCCACCAGTCCGTAAACACCGACGGTAACCACCAGTGCCACTCCCGACAATACCAGCACCTGATTCAGCAATGGCGACTGCGCAACAATCCCCAGGGTGATAGCCACAATTTCGGCGGAGAGAATAAAGTCAGTACGAATTGCCCCTTTAATTTTGTCTTTTTCGAAAGTGAGGGGATCCTGTGCGGCGATGGCCTCCAGACGCTGCTGACGGTCTGCCGGACTTTCTTTGTGTTTTCGCGCTTCTAAGGTGTGGAGCACTTTTTCTACCCCTTCGAAGCAGAGAAATGCCCCGCCAATCATCAGTAACGGGGTGATGGCCCAGGGAATAAAAGCACTGATGAGCAGCGCCAGAGGCACCAGGATCACTTTGTTTACCAGCGAACCTTTGGCCACACTCCAGACGACAGGAAGCTCACGGTTAGCCCGGACGCCAGAGACTTGCTGCGCGTTGAGCGATAAATCATCGCCCAGCACACCGGCGGTTTTTTTCGCCGCCAGTTTTCCCATCATAGAGACATCGTCCAGCAACGTGGCGATATCGTCGAGCAACGTTAATAAGCTACTTCCTGCCAAGATAATTCCCTCTGTGTTTTTCTTTTTGACACTGCAAGTATGAAGTAAAACAGATAAAGCTGAAACTGAACGTTAATGCAACATTTATTCAACAATTCAGAGTAATTATAAATCTCGCCAGAGAGATAGTTTTGCAGTTTACTATGTTGCTCCTTTTTATTTCCACCGTGAGGGTTTATGCGCTTCAGGCAGCTGTTACCACTTTTTAGCGCGCTTTTCGCGCTGTACATTATTTGGGGTTCCACGTACTTCGTGATTCGTATTGGGGTGGAAAGCTGGCCGCCATTGATGATGGCGGGGGTGCGTTTTCTGTCTGCAGGTATTCTCCTGACTGCATTCTTACTCCTTCGCGGGCACAAACTCCCTCCCCTGCGTCCACTTCTTAACGCAGCGCTGATTGGCATCCTGCTGCTGGCGGTCGGGAATGGACTGGTCACCGTCGCAGAACATCAGAACGTGCCTTCCGGTATCGCCGCCGTCGTGGTCGCTACCGTTCCGCTCTTTACGCTCTGTTTTAGCCACTTTTTGGGTATTCAAACCCGAAAACTAGAGTGGATAGGCATCGCGATTGGCCTTGCGGGGATCATCATGCTTAACAGCGGTGGAAACTTAAGCGGAAATCCCTGGGGCGCGGTATTGATTCTGATCGGTTCAATGAGTTGGGCATTTGGTTCGGTCTACGGTTCGCGCATTGCGTTACCTGTCGGGATGATGGCGGGTGCCATTGAGATGCTTGCCGCAGGCGTTGTGTTAATGTGCGCGTCGTTTATCTCGGGCGAGAAACTTACCGCCACACCGACGCTTTCCGGCTTTTTAGCTGTGGGCTATCTCGCGCTTTTTGGATCCATCATCGCCATCAACGCGTACATGTATCTGATACGCAACGTCAGCCCCGCTCTGGCAACCAGCTATGCCTATGTGAACCCGGTTGTCGCGGTATTGCTGGGAACAGGACTTGGCGGTGAAAGCCTCGCGTTTATCGAATGGCTGGCTTTGGGAGTGATTGTCTTTGCTGTAGTACTGGTCACGCTTGGAAAATATCTGTTTCCTGCAAAACCGGTTATCGTCGCGGCTGAATCCGAAAAATCATTCCAGTAAATGAATTCCCTGAGTGTCGATCTGCGCAGCAGCGCCGCCTCCGCAGATCCACTCTTCAATCCGCTCAGATAACGCCGCATCACCGAGTTTTTCCCGCCCGCGCAAAGCGCATTCCCACAGGATCAATACTCGCCAACCCAGCGCCTGAAGTTGCTGAAGATCCCGCCTGTCCCGTTCGACGTTTTTGCCAATCTTCTCCAGCCAGAAGGCGGTGCGCGTGGCAGGTACTTTGAACAGATAGCAATGGTGGCGATGCCAGAAACATCCGTGGGTGAAGATGACGCAGCGGTACTCGTCAACGACAAAATCAGGTCGTCCGGGAAGAGTGGCATCCTGCACGCGAAACGCAATTCCCTGTTCAATAAGCAGGCTGGCGAGACGCCTTTCGATCGCCGTATCGCGGGTCGCTATCGCCCGCATATTTTTACTGCGCGTCGCCTTATCGTGTACGTCCGCCATGCTGACTCTCTTGCTGACGCAGCGCGACGGCTTGTTTGATTTTTGGCTCCAGCAATTTGGCCACCGCAGCAAATGCAGGAACCACAACAGAGTTGCCAAACTGACGGTAAGCCTGAGTATCTGACACCGGGATACGGAACTGATAACCCTGCGGCGTCTCAAATCCCATTAACCTGGCGCACTCTCTGGGGGTTAATCTGCGTGGACGATACTGTTGGTTCTGCGGGTCGTCGAAATCACGCTCACCCTGCGCCATATCCCAGCCACGATCGATTAGGATTTCCGCGCCATCTTTGTAATAACGCGCAGACAGCGTACGCGTTACACTCTCGGGGTTGGATGGATAGACCATCCCATAACCAAATCCATTTCCCCTCGCCTGATGTTTTTTCGCGTAGCGGTACAGATACTTCCATAAGACCGGCGTCAGAACGTATTTTGCTTCAACAGCGGGTTCAAGTAGTTCAGCAAGCGTGGTACGACGCGGTGGATAGCGCGTCACAATATCCCGCAATGTAAAATCGGTTTTCAGGTTCAGATCGCGGCGAAACCCAACGAGGACAATACGTTCGCGGTGCTGAGGTAAGAAATGCCGCCCATCGATGATCTTCGGATCATCAGGACCGTTATCTGCGGCATCCGCCACGTCGTAACCCAGTTCATCAAGCGTCTGCATAATAATCCGGAACGTTTTACCCTGATCGTGGCTCTTCAGGTTCTTCACGTTCTCAAGCACGAAAATCGCGGGACGACAGGCATCAATGATTCGCGCCACGTCAAAGAACAGCGTACCTTGCGTATCACAGGCAAAACCATGGGCACGGCCCATCGCATTTTTCTTTGATACCCCGGCGAGCGAAAACGGCTGGCAGGGAAAACCCGCCAGCAAAACATCATGCTGCGGTATATGCTGGCGAATATGTTCAGCGGCCTGCGAGTCCGTCACGCCATCACGATGACTCAGAGTAATGTCACGAATATCTTCATTGAAGTGATGAGACTGGGGATCGCAGTAGTAGTTTGCTTTATACGTTCGCACTGCGTGTTTATTCCATTCGCTGGTAAACACGCATTGCCCGCCTATCGCTTCAAATCCACGGCGTATTCCACCGATTCCGGCGAAAAGATCGATAAAGCGAAAAGCATAATGGGTATGATGTGCCGGCGGCGTCGGCAGCAACGTTTTAAGATGGGCAAATTCGCGATCGCTCAACCGATGCCATGCGGCATTCATCACGACGCGTTTTAAAATGGCCGGGCTCCAGTGATTCTCCCCAACGCTATTAAGGTGCGCCACCAGCGTTTTCACATCATAGATTTCCAGCAATTTACCCAGCATCGCCTGAACCGCGACGCTGGTAGTGTCTGTCATCAGATCCTGAACGCCTGTTACTGAAAGATTATCCTGCATACATTTAACCGGCCAAAATTGATATTCGACAGGTTAACATAAAATGAAGGTATTTACGTTTCGGGTGTGAACGCTATCTGTCAGCGCTAAAAGACTGAATAACCGCGTGATCCAGTGATTCATACTCACCGTTTAATTCCGCGCCCAGTTTCGCCATATACGCCACCAGGAAATCGGCATTGTGCTTCGCCAGTGCTTTCCCTCTGGCTGTCTGCATGGTTTTCGGCAGCACCAGTAATTTGCTCTGGAAATGGTCGAGGGCAAACTGTTTATCGTTGAGGGAACGATGCCGGGCAAAAGGATCTTCGCCGTCAAACAGTGCCACGCCCAGCGCGCCCGATACCGCAAATACGCGGGCCAGGCCGATTGCGCCGAGGGCTTCCAGCCTGTGTCGGCATCCTGCACGATTTTCGCCTCGAGCGTAGCTGGCGCAATTTTTGCGCTAAAACTGTGGGCTTCGATCGCGTGAACAACCGCGGGTATTCGTGCTGGGGGGAATAACGGGAAATCATTCCTTAATATACGGTTGGCCTCTTTCGCCGCTAACACTGACGAACGGTGGCGTTCTGGATGGTTTTTGGGGAGGCTAACAATGTCATGAAAGTAACATGCTGTCAGCACAACTAACCCGTCGACAGTTTCATGATCACACAATTTTTGCGCTGTCGCCCAGACACGACGAAAATGAAAAATGTCATGGGCAGCATCCTGCTCCAAATGATGCTCACTAAGCCAGGTTTCAAACTCTTGTTGCCACTGTTGCAAATCCATGTTGTCTCTCCTCGTGTGGAGGTCTTACGTTAGCAACTTTCGCTGCCACCTTCACGCCGAATATCACGAGGTCTTGTGTACCATGCAATTCCCCCCAGGATAACGCCAACCAGGCTCAGCACAATAAATCCCAGCAAAGCCCCAAGCCATTTGCCTGCCGTTGACCCCAGATCGCTCTCCATACCAGGAACAGGTACTGACTGTAGGTTGCTCATTACCCAGACATACCGCGCCATAGCCCATACAAAATATCCGCAGAAAGCATAAAAAACCCACAACGCCAGTTTTCCGCCCAGACTGCGGTTTGCTTTTCCTTCCATATTGGTCAATTTATACTCCGCTTTGGTGATGTGACAAAAACGACGAGATTTTCACATTTTTGTGATTATAATCACATTAAGCTGTGAAGGAAGGTGTGCTGCGATCTTTGGTTATTTATTTTACCTATGCATTGATCTCAGGCAATTTTGGTTAGGGCTCCGCAAGCTTTATCAATTCAGACAAAAAGTAAAAAGCATCAGCACTGGAGATTTAAATTATTAACAGCATGAATGCTATCAGCGGCAACGTATTATTTTATACCTGCATGGTGTCATTATTATTTATTTAACAGCAATTAATTATCAGCATCTGCGCCAACTCCCTCCCGAAGCAAATACTATACACAAACATCATTAACACGCCAAATATTATTAATTCAGAGAATTTAATCGTAACAAACTATAAC
>NZ_JANEWG010000042.1 GCF_028069725.1 Citrobacter sp. Awk 4 | reverse complement strand
CCCCGATACTCACCCCGACCCCACCGCCGCTGCTGCTGTTCTTGCCGCTGGATTGCCGGGTGTTGGCCGCGCCGCTGAGAATGACATCGTTCTTCGCGTCCAGCAGCGTGTCGCCGCCCGCCTTCAGCTGGCTGCCCGCAATCACAATGTCGCCGTCGCCCTTTTTGCCGTTCGCGGTGATGGAGAGGTTATTCCCCGCATTCAGCGTGCTGCCCGCCACCGCATCGCTCTCAGCATGCTGCTGCGATTTGGATTTTTGCGTGGTCAGCGAGAGGCTGACGCCCATCGCGTTCGGGTCCGCCGTCAGGTTCGCCGCCTCAGCCGCCTGCCCGGCCTGCACGCCGGAGAGCACCGTTTTGGTGGCCTGAAGCGCCTTCAGCCGTCCGTCGCTCTCTTCTTTGGTGTCCTGCGCTGCCGTGACCGCATTGTTAATCGCGCTCCCGACAGTCCCCGACAGCGCCAGCGTCAGCCCGCTTTTCTTCTGCTCGAAGGTCTCATCGCGGGTGCGTTTGTCGTGGCCCGGATCGATGAGCACGCTGCTGCCGCTGAGGCTCATGTCCTTCCCGGCAATCAGGTCCGCGCCGCCGATGTGCGCCTGGTTTCCAGCGGCGATAACCACATTGCCACCCGTAGAGCCGACGGTGCTGAAGCTCTGGCTTTGCGTGGTGCCTGCCTCGCGAAGGTCGTGAGTGGACTTGCTGCTGCCGACGGTGATGCCGATGCCGCCGGTGCCCATCAGACCGCTCTTTTTAGTCTCTTTAAATCGCCAGGAGGTGTCGGTATTGGTGGCGGCGACAATATCGACATTGTTGCCCGCGCCCAGCGCCACGGTGTTGTCGCCCACCACGGAGGAGCCTTTCACCAGCAGGTTGTTGCCCGCCTGCACGGTGACGTTATCGCCGGAAAGCAGCGTGCCTGCTTCACGCGTCGCGCTGTCTTCCTCGATGGTGTGCGTCGTTTTTTTACTGAGAAGTCCTTTTTTGGTTTTGGTTTTGTCCTGGTAGTGGTAGTCGCTTTCCGTCGCCGTCGTCAGGTTCACGTCACGACCTGCCGCCACGCCGATATCCCCGCTGGCGGTAACCTGCGCTGCTTCGCTGTTCACGTCGCGCCCGGCGATAATGGTTGTGTTGCCGGAGCTTGCGATTTCGGTGCCCTGCTGGCGCACGGACTCGTTGATCACCGTTTTCTTTTTCGCGTGCGAGCTGCTGCCGGTCACGGTTTCTCCCGCCTGCAGGTTCACATCGCGTCCGGCCTGGATGCCGACGTTCCCTTCCGCCGCCAGTCCCGCCGCGTGGGCATTGATGTCCTGCCCGGCTTTCAGCACCAGACTGTCACCCGCTGAAACGGTGGTGCGATCAAGCCCGCTACTGTGCGACTCGCTGCCGCCATTGCGGTTGTTTTCGCGAGTACTGGCGGCGTTCAGATTGAGATCGTTACCCGCCGCAAGCTGGGCGTTGCCGCCTGCTTTCACATCACTGGCAGTCACATTGAGGTTGTTTCCGGCAATGATCCCGAGATTACCACCTGCGCTAATGCTGCTGCCCTGCCAGTCCACCGATGAACGGCGGGTATCGGCAACCCAGCGTCCGGAGCGACCCTGCGCATCGTTAATCTGGTTGGCATTGACGGCGATATCCCCCCAGGCCTCCATCAACAGTGAGCCGCCCGCGGCAAGATTC
This sequence comes from Citrobacter sp. Awk 4, assembly GCF_028069725.1. Taxonomy (GTDB): domain Bacteria; phylum Pseudomonadota; class Gammaproteobacteria; order Enterobacterales; family Enterobacteriaceae; genus Citrobacter_D. The sequence continues at coordinate 36,473 of NZ_JANEWG010000042.1, read as the reverse complement.
GCGCCGGTGACGGTGATATCTTTCCCTGCCGACAGCGACAGTCCGTCCTGCGCGGTTATCGACGACGTTGTCCCCAGTAGCGTGTCTTTGAAACTTACCGTGCTGTATTTGCTTTGCGCGGTGATGTCAATCTGCTCCGCCAGCGTCAGGTTATTGATGCTGCCGTCGAGGCTCTCCAGTGCCACCGTCTTTCCGCTGATGGCAGAACTGATGTTATTGATATCGCCAATGGCGCTCAGGTCGAGGTTCCCCCCAGCCTGTATCAGGCCATTGTTGAGGTTGTTAATACTGTTCTGGCTGTCGAGGGTCAGGTTGTTCTTCGCCAGTATCGAACTGCCGGAGTTGATGATATTGCCGCCAGCAAGCTGAACGTTATTCCCGGAAATGACGCTGCCGTTGTTCACTGTCACATCTTTCGGCGACAGGTAGAGCTTCGGTATCATCACCGTTTCGCCGTTGATGGTCGCCGCTTCCCACCACATCATGCTCTGCTCAAGCGTGGCTATCTGCTCCGCGGTCATAGCCACACCGAACTTCAGCCCCAGCGACCGCTGCGCACTGGCAGCGTTGTCCATCAGGTAGCGCATCTGCTCAAGGTCTGAGCCAATGCCGTTGATGTAACGACTTCCCGTCTGGTTGAGCATGGCGTTACTGACGTAGCGGGTGTCGAACGCCGCATCACCGAGGAAACGGTAGTCGTATTCCGGGTTCAGTTTAAGGCGATCCAGCATATAGGCCGAGCCCAAGAACTTGTTTTGATCGGTATATGCACTGTTGGTTTCACGTGGCGCAGCGCCAGGTTTGATACCCAGCAAGGCATTCAGGTCGCCAAACAAGTTCGGATCAAGCTGACCCATCCCGTTAAGTTTTGGGTTAACGCTGATCAGGTACGGACTTTTCGGGTTATCAGAAACAACAAAGTATCCATTATTCCCAGAAGGTAACGGGTAGGCGCTGGTATCCGCCGTTTTCCCCTGATAATGCCCCGATTCACGACCTTGGGTCGTATTCAGAGAGGCGTCAGTGATATCCGCACCACTGAGTCCATTCAACTGGCCCAGACTGGCGTTATTTTTCTCTGTTACGGAAATCGAGTCCAGTGCAGTATTCGCAACGCTGGCGCTATCCAGCGTACCGCCGCCGTTGATGTGTTGCAGCGCGTTTTGTAGTTGATCATTCCACTGCACAGAGTTGATGCTAACAGCCTCGCCGCCTGCCAGCGTTTGCTTTTGCACCCCGCCGCTGATGCCCTGATGGCTGAGGGTGTTCAGGGTTGGAGTCAGGAGTGTATTTACCACCCCACCCGCGTTGGACGATGTTGTTTCATTGCCAATAGCGGTAGAGAAGTTTGCTGCTACATTACCACCGGCCTGAATCACCGAACGATAGATATCCCCATTCTCCTGAGCACGGTCATGTCCTTCCAGAGTGAACGTTATCGTCGTCTCTTTTGGCAGCAGAATGGTTTCACCATTACTGGTTCTGCCTTCGTTATAGCGAGGAGGTAAAACATCTACGCTGTCTACAGCAAATTTTTTGCGCGAATATTGCTCAGGGGAATATTTATAAACAAAATAATCCGTTAACGTTCCCGATTGCCAGCTTTGGTTATTTAACGTGTTTCCTGAAAGGTTAATATTGTTGTTTGCCAGAATATTACTGGCCAGGTTATCCAGAGAATCTGCATGCATTGTCAGATTGCGCCCGGACGCAATACGAGAAGCCCCCCCTGAACTGGTGACATCGGTTTTAATCTGGCTGGAAATGAATTTCTGCGTCGCAGAGTCTTCAAAAGGCGCATAGTAATACTGGAAATAATGATTAAAGTTGCAGGATGCATTCGCACTGCATGAACTGGCCTGTCTTTCGTAAGAATAACCATTAACACCGTAGCTTCCTTCGGGCAACTGGCTGATATCAACATCAAGAGTGGCGCCACCGACCCCAGGAATATTATTTGATCCTGCAATTTGCGTCTGGTTTGCGTTCAGCCCGTCCCGCTGATTCAGCAGATGCCCGGTTTTAATGGTGATATCGCCATTTTGCGTCTCAATGGTGCCGGAGGTGTTAATAACTTCACTGTTGGCATTTCCCGCCGCATCTTTTTGCATCCACAGGGAGTTGCCCGCAAGGATATCGCCGCGCTGGTTTGTGATGCTGTTGGCATAGAGCGCCAGATTATTTGCTGCATACAGCAGTGCCCTATTGATGATGGCACCCGGCGCGCTGAGTGTGAGCGTTCCGCGCGTACCGGTGAAACCGTCCACGGTAATATTGCCGCGACTGCTAACCGTAATGTCGCCGCCACCCTGCACTGTTCCGGCGGCATTGAACGCCACACTGCTGCCACTGAGGGCGCTCGCGCCGCTGCCGGTGGTGATTTTCCCGTTATTGCTGAGCTGTCCGCCCGCCGATAGATTAACCGCCTGTCCCTGCAATACGCTGCGGTTGTCTATAGCGCTATCACTGGTGACGGAAAGCGTTTTTCCGGCGGCAAATGCGCTGTTCGCGGTAAACGCATTCGCCAGCTTCAGGGTCAGATTTCCCAGCGCGACGACCTGCCCCAACGCTGTCAGACCTTTACTTTCCAGAGACAAATCGCCGCCGCTGAACAGTTTGCCTGCCGCATTCTGGTTAACCTGATCGGCGTTGACCGTCAGTCGCGCATTCCCCAGCAACGTGCCGTTGTTGGTCAACTGGTTGTAATTGACCGCCAGTTGGCCTGCCTGTGTGGTGCCCAGGTTGGTAAAATTATTGCCCGTAAGCGTTGCGCTGTCGGCAAGCCAGTTCCCACTGTTCGTCGCGGTTGTGGCATTAAGGATGAGTTGGGTCGCCTGTAGCCAGCCTGCGCCAGAATATTGTGGGGTGGTCAGCGTCAATCCAGCGCCGGAAAGCAGTTTGCCCTCGTTAAGCGCCCGGGTCGTGGCGTTAAAACGGGTATCACCGCCCCCCTGTATTAAGCCGTAGTTGGACATGACAGGCGTGGTCACTGTCAGCCCCTGACGGCTAACAATCTCGCCGCCTGCGTTATTGGTCAGAGCACCGCTGAGGCTCAACGTCGCGCCATTATCTCCCTGCAGTCGCCCGCTGTTGGTCAATGCGCCAGACGTGATGCCCAGCGTCGCGCCCTGAATTTTGCCCTCATTAGCCACAGACGCCGAATTCAGATTCAACGCACCGCCGGTCAGCATACTGCCAGATTTCCGCTGGCTGACTGCGCTGTTCATCGTAAGCGTCAGGCCGTTTACCCCGCTGGCGGCCCCTGTGTTATCAAGCGTTGTTCCCTTCAGCGTCAGGTTTTTTGCCGCCCATTGCCCGTTATTTGTCAGGGAAAGCGCCTGTAGCGTGGCGTTGCCGAGCGCCGTGATTTTACTACCAGCTCCGGAGGTCAAATTATTCGCCAGTATAAGCTGCAGCACATCGGCGCTTTGTATCGCCCCGTAGTTAGTCAGCGACTGCGCACTGAGCAGAACAGACTGCCCCTGCCACGTTCCGGCATTGGTCACATCGCCAGATGTCACCTTCAATGTTCCCTGCGTCAGCAGTGAGCCGCCAGAGCCGTTAATCAGCTCCTGCGAAGGTGTGGTCATCGCCATTCGCGCCATAAGCCGCTGGCGGGCTTCCAGTGTCAGGCTTTGCAGGCCGGTCAGCGTTCCCTGATTGTTAATACGATTCTGGTGTACTGTCAGGGTATTTCCCTGCACAGCACCGCCATTGTTCAGCCGTTGTCCGTCGAGAGTGACGTTGCTTTCACTCAGGATCTTCCCGCTGTTATCAAGTTGCGGCGCGGTCAGTGACATCGCCCCCTGACTCATCAGCTCGCCGGGATTGGTAAGGCTGTTGCTGATGTTCGCCGTAAACTCGCCAAGGCTAACCAACGATCCGTTATGCTGCCAGTCGTCAGTCGCCACCAGAACCTGTTGCCCCTGCAACGTTCCCTGGGTCGCCATATTCCCTGCGTTAAGGGTCAGCACGCCGCCGCTGAGCGTACGGGATCCTGCGCCAGTGGTGAGCGTATCGCCGGTCAGCGTTAGACCGTTCGTCCCCTGCCACAGACCACCGTTGCTTAAGGTCGTTGCAAAAAGGGTGAGCGTATTGCCCGCGATACGTCCGGTGCTGTTCAGATCGTCAGCCGTCAGCGAGAGTGCGCTGCCACTTTGAATCTGCCCCTGGTTGGTGAGCTGCCCGGTCAGAGTCCCTTTCAGGCCATGTTGACCATTGAGCACACCGCGGTTATTCAGCGCATTTGCGGTAAGCGCGATCGTATCGCCCTGCATCACGCCGTCGTGGCTGACCGAACCCGCGTTAACCGTCAACGCGTTGCCAGTTAACCATTTGCCTGTCGCCACTGTTGTGAGGGTATCCGCAGTCACCGACACACTATCGTTGCCCTGCACCAGCCCGCTGTTATGCAGGGATTTTCCTTCGAGAGTGATATTTTGCGCCGCAAGCTGTCCGTGGTTTTCAAACCTGTTCGCATCGAATGAAGCGGTATGTTTCGCGACCAGCTTGCCCTGATTATTCAGCGAATCAGTCAGTGTAAAACCGAGCGTATCCGCATGGATTTCGCCGTCACTAGAAAACCGGTCGCCCGCCAGCGTAAAACGTCCATTCGCCAGTACCAGCCCGTGGTTCTCCAGTGAACTGAGGTCCAGCGCCAGTCCGGTACCGCTCAGCATTTGCCCTGATTTGCCGTTAATCACATCGCGCGTGGTCAGTTGCAGTGCACTGTTACCCTGTAATAGCCCATTGTTCGTCAGTTGTGGGATGTTCAGCGTCAGGGTGTTTGCCGCCAGCTGGCCGTCATTAATCACCTGGGCCGCCGCCAGTTCAAACAAACCCTGGCTTAAGAATGCCCCCTGGTTTTCCAGTTTTCCGGCGACTGTCGCCCGCAGACTGTCCTGTGCCTGTATGCCACCGCCGTTGCGCAGGGTGTCCGTCTTCAACGTCACCGCCCGGCTTTCCATCTGCCCCTGGTTTTCCAGTTTTTTTCCGGTAAGCGCCAGCGTTTCTGTGCTTACCACCTGCCCACCCGCCTGGTTGGTAAAGCCGTCGCCGTCCCAGCTCAGCGCCTGGCTGCCCTGCAAAATGCCGCTGCTCTGTAAATCGCCGTGCAGCGTCAGTACCTTCGCCATCAGCGTTCCGCTGTTGGTGATGCGGGCAGCATGAATATCCATATTCTGCTGGCTAAGCGCTTTCCCCTGGCTGGTAAATACACCGCTGACGTGTGCAGTCAGCCCCGCTTCACCCAGCACGTTGCCTGTATTGATCCACTCCCCGGTGGCCAGATTCAGCGTTTTCCCCTGCAACAGGCCAGCATTGATGAGCGAACGATTATTCAGTTCCAGTGTTCCGGCAGTCAGCAGTTTTCCGTTTGTCTGGTTGACCAGACTGTCGCCCGTCGCGGTCAGTAATGAGAACCCCTGCAACGTACCGCTGTTGCTAACCGCACGGCCTTGTAGTCGGAGCGTGTTCCCGGTCAGCAGACCGCTGTTCACCAGCTCCGGCGTCGTTACCTCAAGCCCTTCATCAGCAATCACGTTGCCGTCAATACCGTTATCCAGTTTCCCGCTAAGCGTCAGTAATAACGTGGTGGCGCTGAGTTCCCCGTTATTGGTCAATATCGCGCCATCAAGAGACAGGGCGTGACCGGAATGCAGCACACCACCGTTGACGGTATCGTCTGCAGTGAGGGTAAGGTTTGTTGATCCCTGAATGTTGCCCTGGTTTTTCAGCGCGCCAACGGTCAGTAACACCCCATCTGCGGCGATTAACCCGCTGTTATCCAGCGCGTCGCCAGTCAGGGTCATCAGGTTATCAGCCAGCAAGCGCCCCCCGGCGTCACTGGTCAGCATGGCGTAATGACCATTGAGATTAACGCCGTTAATTTCACCGGCATTGCTCAGGCGGTCGCCCGTCAGACGCAAATTGCCGCCAGTGGTGACCAGCCCACGATTGCTGAATTGTGGGATATTAAGCGTCAGGTCGTGAGCACTATAGAGAGTACCTTTTGCAAGGTTATCCAGCGTGCTGGTGTTCAGCGCCAACGTCTCATTGCCCTGCATCAAACCGCTGTTGACAATGTGCTGGCTCTGGAGGGTTAAGGTATCGGCGATCAAAGAGCCGCTGCTGGTGATGAGTTCTGGCGCAAGAAGCGAAATGCGGTCCGCTTTGGCAATACCGCTATGGGTTATTTTGGCACCGCTGAGCGCCAGGGTATCGGCCTGTAATTCACCATGGTTATCAGCAGACTTCCCCGCATGAAAATCAATGCTGGCGCCGGTTGACTTACCTCCGTGGCTTAACGTCTGCGCCGTTACGCTCAACGCGCCTTTTGCCGCCTGTACGCCGTCCAGCGTCACATTCTCTGCGCTTATTGCCAGGTTTTTAGCGCTCTGCAGATGGCTATCCGCATCCGTTGTAAGTTGTTTTCCCTTGACGCTAAGCGCCCCACCAGCATTGAACTGACCGTTCAGACTGACGTTTTGATCAACGTTAATCTGCACATCCCCTTGCCCGGTGGTCAGAGAGTCTTTCGCCGCAGAGAGGTTCACTGCATTCACCGTCAGCGCCCGCTCGCCGGAGAGAACGCCATTTTGTTCAACTACACCGCCCCGCACCGCCAACGTACCGTTCGCCAGCAAACGCCCCTCATTACGCAACGTATCGTCCGCCTGAATGTTCGCATCGGCCATTGAGCTCAGCGTACCCTGCTGGATAAGCGTTTTCGCTTTTACCGCCAGCGCGCCGCCGCTTGCCAGCGTCCCCCGGTTCACCAGAGACTCGCTGCTCACCGAAACGCCGTTCCCCTGCAGCACCCCATTGCTTTCGATGTTTGAAACTGATGCGTCGAGACGACCTTTCGCCGCAACTGTACCGCCGTTAACGACATGCGAACCAGAAAGCGTCAGGTAGCCACCCGCGTTAACCTGCCCCTGGTTGTTAATATCGCCGGCATTCAGATTTAACGACCTTCCGGCATCGGCCCGACTGGAATTATCCAGTGCGACCTGTTGCGCCTTCAGCGCCAACCCGTTATTGGCAGAAATCGCACTCCCACTTGCCGACAGGCGACCTTTACTGCTAAGCGCGACGTCGGCGTTGCTGCCCAGCGTTGTACGAGCCAGTGTCAGCCCGTGTGTCCCTGTGACGTCCAGCTGTTTCTTACTGGTCAGGCTGCCGTCGGAGATTGTCAGCGTACCGTCGCTGCCAAGCGATGCAGTATTCTGACTGACGAGAGTGGCACCGGTAATCGTTGCATCCTGTTTAGCGGCAACCTTCAACTCATCCGTTGCGGTAATCCCACCGCCACGGAGGGTCATATTGCCATCACTGGCAAGTCGCACGGCTGCGCCACTGGAGAGATTTGCCTCCTGCAACGCCAGTGCCCCTGAGCTACTGATGTCCATCCTGCCACCGGTTTTATGGCTCCCGGTCAGCGACACGCCGTCTCCACGAGCGGAAAGCGCGCCGCTGGCAAGGCTGGACTTAACGGTTAATTTACCACTGGCATCCAGGGTGATATCCCCCTGGCGGGCATTGAGATTGCCAAGGTTGACCCCCAGACCTTTTTCACTGGAGACCAGGCGAATACGGTTGGCATACATCCCACCTAACGCGCTGGTATCTACCGCTACTTTCGGCGCGACTCCCTCGCCTTTCAGGCTGCTTATCTGACCATTTGCCGCAACCCTGTTGGCCCCGGTGATAACACTCAGATCTTTAGCATGCAGTTGCGCATTGATTTCCGTGGCACGGGAAATGATCGACACCGCGTCGCTCTGGCTACCATCCAGCCCCTTGCCTTCAATGGTGATACCGCCTTTTCTTACCTCTAGCGACTGGAGATTCCCGTTAGCATCCAGCACCGGTTTACCGGTGGTCAGAGTGACGTTTGGCGTGTTGATAAAACCGCAGCCGTTACAGGTAATACCATAGGGGTTGGCAACGATAACGTTAGCCGCTTTGCCCGCCACTTCGGTATACCCCTGAAGCTGTGAGCGGTTCGTGCCGATGACTTCGTTGATGATCCCTGTCGCTTGCTTTCCAGGTTGCAGATTTGGGTTGTTCTGAACGATACCGCCAAGCTGTGTCTGATTAAATTGTCCGGTGGCGTTGTTAAGGATCAGCCCCTCTTTGCCCACGTTGTAATCGTTGTATTTGTTATGGGAGATTCCGGACTGATTCGGTGCGGCAATATTGACCACCGGTACGCCATTGGGCGCTTTATCCATCTGCGTATTACCGGTCGGGGTGATCGTGGCGGCAATCGCCGGAAACAGCGGCTGAGTCGTCAGCAGCACGCTCAGTAAGACGCTAATCGCACGCTGAGAAAAACGAACCTGATCCTTTTCCATCATCCTTGCCCCTTAAAATGCCACGGATACGCGGTAATACACATTGACATGATCCGGCGCCAGCCAGTCCGGATAGTTCACTGGGGTTCCTACGGTAAATTGGCTGGAGAACCAGCGTCCGGCGCTGGTGAGCCCCAATGCGGCCCCCCACAACGTGCCGGAAGCGTAGCGATCAAAACCATCTTGCTTCAGCCAGCCGCCGTCGAAAGCCGCCATTGCGCTAATCTGCCCGAGCGCAGGCAGCGTAAAGAGCGAGTAATTCACTTCATTTCGCCAGTAGCCACCGTTGTCACCGGAAATGTATTGCTCTTTGTAGCCGCGCACTGACGTCTCGCCGCCCAGCGTTAAACGTTCACTGCCGTACAGCCTGTCTGGCGACCACTGAAAATAGACGCTGCTCAGCCACCACAGTTTCTCTGCCAGCGGACGCTGAAAACTGCCGCTGACACTCCATTTGCGAAATTCCGCTTTTGGCACATCACCCTGTTTCAGGTTGTCATCCTCTGCGCCAAACCACGGTACCCCCTGAGTAAACGTCGGGTTCAGTGTCGCCACACCTGCGAACATTTTGTGCGTATGGTTTATGCCGAATGAGATGCTGGAAAGTTTGCGACTGCTGGCCTCCAGCAACACGTCATTCAGCCTGTTGTGGTTAATTCGATGTGTCAGCCCCAGCGAGAATGCTGTCTTGATATCGCCATTGCGAAACAACACCCAAGAGCCATTCAGACGATGCGTTTCGCTGTCGCCAGTGGAACGCCAGAAATAGCCATTGTTATCGATAGTGCTGAGGTAGTTACTCCAGCTATAGCTGTAATCAAGCAATCCGTAACCGTAAGGAAGACTTACGCCAGCCGCAAAATTCTGCGCATCTTTGCTGTTTGAAAAATCACTACTTCGCCCGCCGCTGATAAACCATTTATCCGCCAGGCCAAGCATATTATTGGCAAATAACGCACCGCTCAGTTGCCCCGTGCCGGTACTCTTTTGTCCACTGTTATCAAAGCTTACTGAGCCATTAAGCGGAAATTCTGGCGCGGCAGTCAGATTAACTATCGAGAAACCTTGCTGGCTGCCGGGTAAAATCTCGATTTCAACCGGTGTCTGGCGAACCCGGTTAAGCTGCTCCATTCCCTGTTCGATATCGCGCAGATTGAGAATTTTGCCTTCCAGCCCCGGGAAGGTCATCTTCAGCGTGCGCAACGGTACGCCTTCCAGACGAATCTGCTGCAACTTGCCCTCAAGTACCGCTATGTGCAGAACACCGGATGAGAGGTCTTGTTCGGTTAAAAAGGCGCGACTGGTGATATAACCGCGACTGATGTACCAGTCAGAAATCGCATTCGTCAGTTCAGTCAGTCGGGGAACATCCAGGCATTGATTTACCCATGGCGCAGTCAGTTTCGCAATGGCAGAAGCGGGCAATTTCGTTGTGCCGTCAACGTCAATCCGTGAAATCGTAAAACATCTGCCTTCGGGGGCGGAGGGGGCGACCGGGGACGTCGCGCCTGGAAGAGTGACGCTCCGCTCTAACTCTTCACGTTGGCGCTGGTTGTCATCAAGCAACTGCTGTTGTTGCTGCTGAATAGTATTACGATCGGCAGGCGATAGCGGTGCGGCAGAAACGGGGGCGAAGGACAGCAAAAACAGTCCTGCCAGTAAAGCTGCCATTTTTTCTTCCCTGAACGTCACCATAACCCCCGATTAAAAGTCCGATAATGGACCTGGCTGAATTAAGCCACGCAAAAAAAGCACAATATGCAAATAAAAGTAAAGTATTTAAGTGCGATTTCATATATTCCCTATTGCTTTTAGGAATTTTTGTTTTTTACGTGAAATTCCCCCCATCCATATGGCCCAATCTCATCGTGACTTGCCCATTTGCCCACATTCATCTTCTGGACAACACTCTACGGTGGCACCACTGACTCACCACGTGGAGAAACATCATGAACATCACCCAAATCCGTAACGCCACACAGCTCATCGTCTTTGGCCACAAAACGTTTCTGGTAGACCCGATGCTGGCCCCGCAAGGTGCATACCCAGGATTTGCCGGAACGGCACGCGCGGAGATCCGTAATCCGACGGTGGAATTACCGTGCAGTATTGACACGCTGTTGAAAGCCGATGTCCTGATCGTCACCCATCTGCATGAAGATCACTGGGATGAGGCTGCGGCTCGTTTGATACCAAAGGACAAACCTGTCTACGTGCAAAATGCCCAGGATGCGCAAACACTGCGGGATCAGGGCTTCACCCAACTTACCGTGTTGTCGGATAACACCGTGTTGGGCGAGGTAACCCTGCGTAAAACCGGCGGTCAGCACGGGTCGGATCGCGCTTACGCCATTCCACAAATGGCGGAACGTTTAGGGGAGGCTTGCGGGGTCATTTTCCAGCATCCGGAGGAGAAAACGCTGTATCTGGTCGGCGATACGATCTGGCGAGACGAAGTGGAAGCCGCGATGTCGCTCTTCCAGCCTGACGTGGTGGTTGTGAATGCAGGGTTTGCGCACGTCCTCGGTTTTGGCCCAATCATTATGGGCGCGGAAGATGTGCTAAAAACCCACTTCGCGCTGCCGCAGGCGCAGATTGTGGCCAGCCATATGGAGGCTATAAACCACTGCCTGCTCACCCGTGACGCGCTCAGGCAGTACGCCAGGGATAACCAAATTGCCAGCTTCGTGAACGTGCCGGAAGATGGTGAAACGCTCACCTTTTAATGGCGCAAAACCGTCCAGGGCGTGGTGTGAGCGAGCGCTTAACCTCGTTTCTTCGCCAGCCAGATGGTATGCCCAGTGCAGTGGGGATCCTCCATCATCATCTCCACAACCTCAAAGCCGTTTGCCGATAACAGGGCGCGATACTCTTGTGGGGCCAGACTGGCATGGAACAACGGCTCGCCCTCAAACTGCCCCATCGCGATCCCGTTTGCGGGGCCGCTGGTAAACATTAACGCACTGCCGGGATGGCTGAGCTGCGCAAAAATCGGGAACATCTTTTGCTGGTCCTGCTGGGTTAAATGGAAAAAGCTGTCCCACGCAATCAGACCGTCAAAGGTTTCATTGAGCGTTAACTCGCGCATATCCTGCTCCAGCCAGCGCTGGTAGGGAAAGGACGCCCGGGCTCGAGCCAGCATCGCCGCAGAACCATCAACACCGGTAAGCTGGAAACCTTGCTGGATAAAATAGTCAGCAATCGGCTGACCATTCCCACAACCGATATCGAGAATGCTTCCCTTCCCGCCAATGACGGCGATAAATTTATCCAGCCAGCGTTTTTCGAAAAGTGTCCGCGATCGCTGGCTGGCATAGGCATCAGCGTGACGCCGGTAGATGGACAGAATGTTCTTTGCCGCAGAGTCACTCATTTCTTCCTCACTATTTTTATCTTTCACTTTTCTATCAACATATTAAAGATAACAACTATCGCTCAACCCCGGTCAGGTTTCTCAGCTCAAATCCGGCTCACCGTCATTACTGTGAGTCAGTTCACCCACTCTACCTCCCCGGCTTTACAGGTTCTCGCAGCGCACTTTATGTTGATTAAAATTGTGAACGAATAACAAATAAAGACAGGATCCTGCCATGCCCCTGAACACAGATTCACTCGCCGCCGTACTGGCCAGACGCGACTGGGAAAACCCCGGCGTCACCCAGCTAAACCGTCTGGAGGCACATCCTCCTTTTGCCAGTTGGCGCGACGCCACGGATGCGCGTGATAATCGCCCCTCATCGCGCATCCGCAGCCTGAACGGCGCGTGGAAATTTAGTTGGTTCGCGTCTCCGGAAGCGGTGCCGGAAAGCTGGCGGCTGAGCGATCTTAACAATGCCGATACGATCGCTGTGCCTTCAAACTGGCAAATGGACGGCTATGATGCGCCCATTTATACCAACGTGACGTATCCAATCCCGGTGAATCCGCCGTATGTTCCCCATGAAAACGCCACAGGGTGTTATTCACTCACATTCACTGTTAGCGATGCGGAACTGCGCGATGGGCAGACGCGCGTTATTTTTGATGGCGTGAATTCCGCTTTCTATCTCTGGTGCAATGGACGCTGGGTGGGCTACGGTCAGGATAGTCGTCTGCCGTCCGAATTTGACCTCAGCGATTTTCTGGTCAGCGGTGAGAACCGCCTGGCAGTGATGGTGCTGCGCTGGAGCGACGGCAGCTATCTGGAAGATCAAGATATGTGGCGGATGAGCGGTATCTTTCGCGATGTCTCGTTGCTGCACAAACCGGCCACGCAAATCCGCGACCTGCGCGTCAACACCCGTTTTAACGATGATTTCAGCCGTGCTGTGCTGGAGACGGAAGTCAGGCTGGCAGGCGTCCCCCGTGACGATCTCCGCGTCACCGTACAGCTGTGGCAAAGAGAGACGCTGGTCGGGACAAATACTTCACCATTTGGCAGCGATATCATTGATGAGCGCGGCGCATACGCAGACCGCACGACGCTTTGCATCAACGTCGAGCGCCCGGCGTTGTGGAGCGCAGAAGAACCCAATCTGTACCGCGCCGTCATGCAACTGCATACCGCTGACGGCACGCTGATTGAAGCAGAAGCCTGTGACGTCGGATTTCGCCAGGTCTGTATTGAGAATGGACTGTTGTTATTAAACGGCAAGCCGCTGCTTGTCCGTGGTGCCAACCGTCATGAACATCACCCGGAAAACGGTCAGGTGATGGACGAAGAGACGATGGTACAGGACATCATTCTGATGAAGCAGAACAATTTTAACGCCGTGCGCTGCTCCCATTACCCGAATCATCCGCTGTGGTACACCCTGTGCGATCGCTACGGTCTGTATGTGGTCGACGAAGCCAACATCGAAACCCACGGTATGGTGCCGATGAATCGCCTCACCGATGATCCCGCATGGCTACCGGCCATGAGCCAGCGCGTGACGCGCATGGTGCAACGCGATCGCAACCATCCCAGCATTATCATCTGGTCGCTGGGGAATGAATCCGGCCACGGCGCTAACCATGACGCACTGTACCGTTGGCTGAAATCCGAAGATCCGTCCCGTCCGGTGCAGTACGAAGGCGGCGGCGCGAATACCGCCGCAACCGACATCGTCTGCCCGATGTATGCCCGCGTCGATCAGGATCAACCCTTCCCCGCCGTACCGAAATGGTCTATCAAAAAGTGGATGTCGATGCCTGGCGAACAGCGTCCGCTGATCCTCTGCGAATACGCCCACGCGATGGGTAACAGCCTCGGCGGATTCGCAAAATACTGGCAAGCATTCCGCCAGTACCCGCGTTTGCAGGGCGGCTTTGTCTGGGATTGGGTGGATCAGTCACTGATCAAACATGACGAAAACGGTAAGCCCTGGTCCGCCTACGGTGGTGATTTTGGCGACACGCCCAACGATCGCCAGTTCTGTATGAATGGCCTGGTATTTGCCGACCGTACCCCGCATCCTGCGTTGTATGAAGCGAAACACGCACAGCAGTTTTTTCAGTTTTCGCGACTGCCAGGCGCAGAATGCAAGATAGAAGTGACCAGTGAATACCTGTTCCGTCGCAGCGATAACGAGATTCTGCACTGGTCCATGACTCAGGACGGCAACCCGCTTGCTGCCGGAGAAGTGGTACTGGATATTGCCCCACAGGGTCGCCAGGTCATCGTTCTGCCAGAGATTCCGGCGGTTAAAACGGCAGGTCAACTGTGGTTAACGGTACATGTCGAGCAACCGCAAGCAACCGCGTGGTCAAATGCCGGACACATCAGCGCCTGGCAGCAGTGGAAGCTTAACGAGAAACTCTGTACGCAACGGCCTCCGCGCGCCAACAACGCTCCGCAACTCGCCGCCAGTGAAACCGCCTTCACTATTACGGTGAACGATAAACGCTGGGAATTTTGCCGCCAGCAGGGCGTGCTGACACAGTACTGGATTGGCAATGACGCCCAGTTGCTGACCCCGCTTATCGACCAGTTCACCCGCGCGCCGCTGGATAACGATATTGGCGTCAGCGAGGCGACCCGCATTGACCCCAATGCCTGGGTCGAACGCTGGAAAGCCGCCGGACATTATCAGATGCAGGCGGTACTGCTGCAATGCTATGCCGATACCCTTGCCGACGCGGCACTGCTCGCCACCGCCCATGCCTGGCAGTATCAGGGCGAAACGCTGTTTATCAGCCATAAAACGTATCGCATAGACGGTCATGGTGACATGCAGATAACCGTGGATGTTGAGGTTGCCAGCGGCACGCCGCATCCGGCGCGAATCGGCCTGACCTGCCAGCTTGCGCAGGTGGCAGAGCGGGTGAACTGGTTAGGACTGGGCCCCCATGAGAACTATCCGGATCGCCTGTCTTCCGCCTGTGTTAACCGCTGGGATCTCCCACTGGATGAGATGTATACGCCGTATGTGTTCCCCAGTGAGAACGGTCTGCGTTGCGCTACGCGTGAACTGAAGTACGGTGCGCACATCTGGCGTGGCGACTTCCAGTTCAACATCAGCCGCTACAGCCAGCAGCAACTGATGGAAACCAGCCACCGCCATTTGCTGCAGCCGAAAGCCGGCACCTGGCTCAATCTTGATGGCTTTCATATGGGTGTTGGCGGCGATGACTCATGGAGTCCTTCCGTCTCGCCGGAATTCCAGCTCAGCGCCGGGCGTTATCATTACCGGGTGAGCTGGAGTTAACGTATTGCCGGATGGTCAGTAGGCCCGGTAAGCACCACCGGGCACCTGAACTACTCCTCAATCACCTGGCGAATCTGATCCAACGACGCAGGATCGTCGATGGTGGTCAGATCGCCCGGATCGCGCCCTTCGCAAATAGCCTGGATCGTCCGCCTGAGCATCTTCCCGGATCGCGTCTTCGGTAACTGAGACACAAACCAGACGTGCGCCGGGCGACCAAAATTACCGATCTGACTGTCCACCAGCGCCATGATCGCTTTCTCTTCGCTGTGCGCCACATCGCGGTCTTCCAGACTGTCGCTCAGTTTCGGGATCACAAACGCCACCGCCACTTGCCCTTTCAGCGCATCTTTCACCCCCACCACCGCCACTTCCGCCACGTTCGGGTAACTGGAGATACTCTCCTCGATTTCACGGGTGCCCAGACGGTGTCCAGCGACATTAATCACATCGTCCGTGCGCCCGAGAATAAAGTAATAGCCGTCGGCATCGCGGATACCCCAGTCAAAGGTGGCGTATACCGGGCGGGAGAACAGCGACCAGTAGGTGTCGACAAAACGTTTATCGTCACCCCAGATGGTCTGAATACATCCCGGCGGCAGCGGCCCCTCAATGACCAGCATACCCTTTTCGTTGACGCCGCACGGCTCGCCGGTCATCTCGTTGAGCAGTTGTACGTTGTAGCCGTACATCGGTACACCGGGGCTGCCGAGCCGCGATGGTCTGTCATCCAGCCCACGGGCAAGCGCCATAATCGGCCAGCCCGACTCCGTCTGCCAGTAATTGTCGACAACCGGTACACCCAGCGTTTCGGTCACCCAACTGGCGGTCGGTTCGTCCAGCGGTTCGCCCGCCAGATAGAGCACTTCCAGCGAGGAGAGATCGTGATGACGAATTTGCGCGGTCGGGAATTTTTTCAGCACACGGATGGCGGTCGGTGCGGAGAACATCCGGCTGACCTGATACTTCTCGACAATTTTCCACCACACGCCGCAGTCCGGATACGTTGGCAACCCCTCGTAAACAATGGTCGCCATCCCCGCCAGCAGCGGCGCATAAACAATGTAGGAGTGCCCGACGACCCAGCCGATATCCGACGCGCAAAAGAAGACGCCGCCGGCTTTACCGCCAAAAATGGTGTCCATCGTGGTCGCCAGCGCCACCGCATACCCGCCAACGTCACGCTGCACACCTTTCGGTTTTCCGGTGGTTCCCGAGGTATACAGAATGCAGGAGGTTTCGTTGGATTCCAGCCAGGCAACTGGCACCTTCGCGCCGAGATGCTGTTGGCGAAGTGTCGCAAAATCAAGATCGCGCCCCGCCACGCGCGCCATTTTCGCCAGCCCGCGATCCACCAGCAGCACATGGCGCGGCTGATGCTGCGCCTGCGCGATGGCCTCATCCAGCAGCTTTTTATACGGCAGGATTTTACCGCCCCGCGCCCCGGCATCTGCCGAGACAATCAGCGCCGGTTTGGCATCGTCGATTCGCGCCGCCACGCTGTGCGAGGCAAAGCCGCCAAACACTACGGAGTGAATCGCGCCAATACGCGCACAGGCAAGCAACGTAATGTGCGCCTCGGCAATCATCGGCATATAGACCAGCACCCGATCGCCACGTTGTACGCCAAGCGACTGCAACATTGACGCCACCACATTCACTTCGTCATACAACTGGCTGAAGGTGAACGTCCGCTCTTCTTCGGTTTCTGATGAGATGGCGATCAGCGCCAGCGCATTGGGCTGCTTCGCCACCCAACGGTCAATGGCGTTGTGGCACAGATTGGTCGTGCCGCCGCAAAACCAGCGGGCAAACGGCGGGTTGCTGTGATCCAGCACCTGCGTAAAAGGCTGTTGCCAGTCGATACGCTGGGCCTGTTCGGCCCAGAATGATTCAGGTTGCTCGATAGAACGTTGATAAAACTCGCTAAAAGACATAATGCTCTCCTGTTGAACTTACGCCTTACCGCGCGTGTTAGATCACGTACAGATCGACATACTCATTAACGGGCATCTGTTCCAGGCGAGTTCTGTCGAGGGAGACCTCCAGGATGCGCTGCTGCTGACGGGTCGGGAACTGACGCGCCAGGTTGATTTTGAATTTATCGACCAGTTTAGGAATGCCGTCTTTACGACGACGCGCATGACCGATCGGGTACTCCACCACCACCTCTTCAAAGCGCGAGCCGTCGGTAAACTCAAGGGTGATCGCGTTAGCGATAGCGCGTTTTTGCGGATCGTGATAGTCGGTAGTAAAGGCCGGATCTTCAAAGCAGTTGATCTTCTCGCGCAGGGCGTCGATGCGTTTGTCCTGCGCCACGCCGTCTTCATAGTCCGCCGCCGTTAAGCGTCCGAACAGCAGCGGGATCGCCACCATGTACTGGATACAGTGGTCACGGTCAGCCGGGTTATTCAACGGCCCTTTTTTGTCGATAATACGAATACAGGCTTCATGAGTCCGGATGGTCACCTTCTCAATGTCCGCAGCGGTTTTACCGGCGGCCTGCATTTGCGCATGGAGGGTCATTGCGGCCTCTACTGCCGTCTGCGAGTGGAATTCAGCCGGGAAGGAGATCTTAAACAGAACGTTCTCCATCACGTAGGAACCGTACGGACGCTGGAAGCGGAACGATTCGCCATTGAAGGAGACATCATAAAAACCCCAGGTTTTTGCCGTCAGCGCTGACGGATAGCCCATCTCGCCAGTTTTCGCCATCAGCGCCAGACGTACCGCGCGAGACGTGGCATCCCCTGCCGCCCACGATTTACGCGTGCCAGTGTTCGGCGCATGGCGATAGGTGCGCAGTGATTGACCGTCAACCCACGCCAGTGACACCGCATTGAGGATCTCGTCGCGGGTCAGCCCCAGCATCTCAGCAACCACTGCTGTAGAGGCCACTTTCACCAACAGCACGTGATCCAGCCCGACGCGGTTAAAGGAGTTTTCCAGCGCAATACAGCCCTGAATTTCATGGGCTTTGATCATACCGGTCAGCACTTGCTTCATGGTCAACGGCGCTTTTCCAGCGGCGACCGCGTTACGCGAGAGCCAGTCAGCCGTCGCCAGAATACCGCCGAGGTTGTCGGAAGGATGACCCCACTCCGCCGCCAGCCAGGTATCGTTAAAGTCGAGCCAGCGGATCATCGCGCCGATGTTAAAAGCGGCCTGTACCGGATCGAGCTGAAACTGGGTGCCCGGCACGCGTACACCGTTTGGCACCACGGTGCCTGGCACAACCGGCCCCAGCAGTTTTTTACAAGCCGGATATTCCAGCGCTTCCAGACCACAACCTAATGTGTCGAGCAGACAGTAATGCGCGGTGTCATACGCCACTTTCGACGTGATCTCGTAATTCATCACGTAATCAACGATATCAACGATTTCACGGTCAAATTCAGGGCGAACATTCATGATTTGTGCGGACATAGGGTACGTTTCCTGCTTCTTGTTATCTAAAGTATTAGGTCATGTATTACTGGCGTTCATCCAGTGGAACAAAGAGGCGATCTTCCGGGCCGGTGTAATTGGCGGAAGGACGGATAATTTTATTATCCTGGCGTTGTTCGATGATGTGCGCCGCCCAGCCGGTGACGCGGGCAATCACAAACAGCGGTGTAAACATTTCGGTCGGGACGCCCATCATGTTGTAGGAGACCGCCGAGAACCAGTCGAGATTCGGGAACATCTTTTTCGTTTCCCACATCACCTCTTCCAGACGGTCGGCGATGTTGTACATCTTCAGCGACCCGCCCTCCTGGGAAAGCTGCTTCGCCACTTTCTTGATGACCTGATGACGCGGATCGGCGATGGTATAGACTGGATGACCGAAACCAATCACCACCTCTTTGTTTTCCACGCGTTTACGGATATCTGCCTCGGCTTCGTCCGGCGTTTCATAGCGCTGTTGAATTTCCAGCGACACTTCATTCGCGCCGCCGTGTTTCGGGCCGCGCAGTGCGCCAATCGCGCCGATAATCGCCGAATAGACGTCAGAACCCGTCCCTGCAATCACACGGCTGGTAAAGGTGGATGCGTTAAATTCATGCTCGGCATACAGCACCAGCGAGATGTGCATCGCCTTTTCCCAGCTTTTCGACGGTTTTTCACCGTGCAGCAGATGCAAAAAGTGTCCGCCGACAGAGTCGTCGTCGGTTTCCGGCTGAATGCGCTCGCCGTTGTGGCTGTAGTGATACCAGTAGAGAAGGATGGAGCTGAGCGAAGCCAGTAGCTTGTCTGCAATGTCACGAGCGCCGGAGACGGTATGCCCCTCTTTTTCCGGCAGCGTGCAGCCCAACGCGGAAACGCCAGTGCGCATCACGTCCATCGGGTGAGAGGCCGCCGGCAGCGCTTCCAGCACGGTACGCACATTGGCGGGTAATCCGCGCAGCGCTTTTAATTTGATTTTATACGCCTGAAGCTCATCGCGGTTCGGCAACTTGCCGTGAATCAGCAAATGCGCCACTTCTTCAAATTCGCAATGCTGGGCCAGATCGAGAATATCGTAGCCGCGATAGTGCAAATCGTTACCACTTTTACCGACGGTGCACAGCGCGGTATTTCCCGCTGCGACCCCAGAAAGAGCCACAGATTTTTTCGGTTTAATGACATGGGTATTATTTTGCAGGATCGTCGTGTCGCTCATAGTGTCCTCGTCATTTTTTTAATGTGTAAGGTACAAATTCATCGTGCGGGCCGGATTAACGCAGTGCCATCCCTGATGGCGACTGCGCCTTATCAGGCCTACGGATTACGTTTGGCGAACAACGCGTCGAGTTTCTCTTCGTACTGGTAATAGTTGATGCTCTCGTAGAGTTCGTTACGCGTTTGCATAATGTCGATAACGTTCTTTTGCGTTCCTTCCTGGCGCAGCACGTTATAGACGCGCTCAGCGGCGCGGTTCATTGCGCGAAACGCAGACAACGGATAGAGCGCCATCGCGACATTGGCGCTGCGCAGTTCATCGGTGGTGAACAGCGGCGTGGCGCCAAACTCGGTGATATTGGCAAGAATGGGTACCTGGACCGCATCGGCAAACTGGCGATACATTGAAAGCTCGGTGATCGCTTCCGGGAACAACATATCAGCCCCGGCTTCCACATAGGCCTGAGCGCGTTCGATAGCCGCCTCCAGCCCTTCTACCGCCAGCGCATCGGTACGCGCCATAATCACAAAATTGGGATCGGTGCGGGCATCGACCGCCGCCCGGATCCTGTCCACCATCTCCTCTTTCGAGACAATGGCTTTATTAGGGCGATGACCACAGCGCTTGGCACCCACCTGATCTTCAATATGCAGCGCAGCGGCTCCGGCTTTGGAAATCGATTTCACCGTACGCGCAACGCTGAACGCTGAGGAGCCAAAACCGATATCGGCATCCACCAGCAGCGGCAGTGGGCAAACGTCGGTGATACGGCGAATGTCGGTCAGCACATCATCCAGCGTGGAGATCCCCAGATCCGGCAATCCCAGTGAACCCGCCGCCACACCGCCGCCAGAGAGATAAATCGCCTGGTATCCAGCGCGCTGGGCCAGAAGAGCGTGATTCGCATTGATGGTGCCAACAATCTGCAATGGATTTTCTTTGCTGAGCGCGGCGCGAAACGCCTGCCCCGGAGAATGTAGAGACATATCCCGTCCTTTTGTTATCAACTTGTTGCCTTAGTTGATTCACATAAAGCAAGGGCTATGCCAACGCAGGCACGAGGACAATCACTTTATTTAAATTCGTTTAAAAACAATTAATTATATATTTTCCTGATATTTGGAGTGAAAAAGTGCGTGCCAGTTAACGTTTCATGAAACGCATACCGCTGTTTCATTGCAACATTTATGAAACAAGACTACACCCAATACTCTGTTCCATTATTTTTTCGGGCGACTATGACGGATACGCACCTTCCACCGCGGGTCAATGATGATAAGCCGGTTATCTGGACGGTCTCGGTGACACGGCTATTCGAGCTGTTTCGCGATATCAGTCTCGAGTTCGATCACCAGGCGACCATCACTCCTATCCAGCTCGGCTTTGAGAAAGCCGTGACCTATATCCGCAAAAAGCTGGCCAGCGAACGCTGTGATGCGATTATCGCTGCGGGATCGAACGGGGCGTATTTGAAAAGTCGTCTGTCCATTCCCGTGATCCTGATTAAACCCAGCGGTTTTGACGTCTTACAGGCGCTGGCGAAAGCAGGCAAGCTGACCTCTTCCATCGGCGTGGTGACCTATCAGGAGACGCTGCCAGCCCTGATGGCGTTCCAAAAAACCTTTAAGCTGCGCCTCGATCAACGCAGCTATATCACCGAAGAAGACGCGCGCGGGCAAATTAATGAACTGAAGGCAAACGGCACTGAAGCCGTGGTCGGCGCGGGGCTGATCACCGATCTGGCAGAAGAAGCAGGCATGACGGGTATCTTTATTTATTCGGCAGCCACCGTGCGTCAGGCCTTTAGCGATGCGCTGGATATGACCCGCCTGACGCGGCGACAACACCGTCCGTACGCCTCTGAAAACGGGTTACGCACCCGTTATGAATTGGGCGATATGCACGGTCATTCGCTGCAAATGGAGCAAGTTCGCCACACGATTATACTCTACGCCCGTTCCCGCGCGCCGGTCCTGATTCAGGGGGAAACGGGCACCGGAAAAGAGCTGGCAGCCCAGGCTATTCATCGCGAATATTTCACCCGCCAGGGTAGTCGCAGCGGCAGGCGCTCCCCGCCTTTTGTCGCCGTCAACTGCGGGGCGATTGCCGAATCCTTACTCGAAGCGGAGTTGTTTGGTTACGAAGAGGGGGCATTTACCGGTTCACGGCGCGGTGGACGTGCCGGACTGTTTGAGATAGCCCACGGCGGGACGCTGTTTCTGGATGAGATAGGCGAGATGCCCCTGCCGCTACAAACCCGACTCTTGCGCGTGCTGGAAGAAAAAGAGGTCACGCGCGTCGGCGGGCACCAGCCTATTCCGGTGGATGTGCGGGTGATTAGCGCTACCCACTGCAATCTGGAACAGCAGATGAAACAGGGACAATTTCGTACCGATCTGTTTTATCGTCTCAGCATCTTGCGCCTGACGCTGCCCGCACTGCGCGAACGTCAGCCCGACATTGTGCCGCTGGCGGAAGGATTTTTGAAACAGTCGCTGGCGGCATTAGAGGCGCCGTTTAGCGAATCGGTACGCGAAGGTTTACAGCAAAGCCAGGCGATTCTGCTGCGTTATGGCTGGCCAGGCAATATTCGTGAATTGCGCAATATGATGGAACGTCTGGCGCTTTTCTTAAGCGTTGAGCCGCAACCTGCGCTCAATGCACATTTTCTACAGCACCTGTTACCGGAATTGACTACCACAGACGAAGAGGCTCTTCCCCCTGCATCACTCACCGCTCAGCAGGTTCTTGCACAATTTAACGGGGATAAAACCGCAGCCGCGCGGTATCTGGGTATTAGCAGAACAACATTCTGGCGGCGATTAAAAGAATAACCCGCCAGTGAGACTGGCGGGTTATATCATTCCAGAGAAGCGCGTTATTTCTTTTTATAAATATTAGCGGTGCCGTGGATTTTATTATCGGTCTGACCAGAGGTGAGTACGACAACATCGGCGCCTTTTTCATCTGCTTTCTTCAGCAGATCTGCCTTCGCATCAGAAGCAGACATTTCATTGCTTGTCGAAATAGTGCCAATTTTGGTGTACTGTGATTCCACTTTATCAAAATCAACTTTCATCATTAACTCTGCGGCAAACGCATTTGAAACCACTAAAGCCAACGCCCCAACTAATACTTTATATCCAGTCTTCATATAAAACTCCCATTTTTGTTATTACGCTATCATAAGTACATGTTACAACACCCTTTAAGGATGGTTAATAAGTAGTTCATGTTGCAAAAAAAATCCATAGCGGAAAGCAGAATAAAATGATTTTGCGTGGAAACAATAGCAACGCCATCTGCCCCAACACCAGTCTGGATGCACCGCGCTGCCAGTTCGCCTGATAAAATACCCGAATCAGAAATGTTCACAGTATGTTGAAACAAATGTCGTCTTGTGCATCCTCAAAGATGGCCATCAGGCAACATCTCTATTCAGAATAACCCTACCATTGCAGTCTATTTTTTCATTCTTTTAAAGATGAGGCGAACCAGTTTATATTCGTGCTTTAATTATTACCAGGACAAGGTCATTAATACTCACAATTGTATTAACCATAGAATTTCACGCTATCATTAAATAGACAAAAAGAATAAGCACACATCTATTTAACCCTAACCATTAATAAGCGCTGCTGAACAATTCCAAAGACCACCAACACCTGAAGCATTGAATTTACAATACAATCGAGACAAAAATTAATTAGCCGCCATTATCTATTTATCGACACATTGAACAAACGCTATTTCTTACATCGTATTTATTATTATTGAAACCGAATAGAGATGTTGACTTTTTTTCATTTTGTGAGCAGTGCCACAGCTCCCTTCTCATAATTGAGCTCACCTGTTTGTGATCTCTCTCTCATTCATACACTTTTGCAATCAATAAGATAAAATTAAATCATCAATAATATGGATGCGTTGTCTATGGAACCCCTCCACGCCGTTGTGCTCACCGTTAGCCTGTTCGTTTTAACGTTTTTTAACCCCGGCGCTAACCTTTTTGTGGTGGTGCAAACCAGCCTGGCATCAGGTCGGCGGGCGGGTGTATTGACCGGTCTGGGCGTGGCGTTGGGAGATGCGTTTTACTCCGGTCTCGGGCTGTTCGGCATGGCAACCTTGATTACCCAATGCGAGGGGATATTTTCGATTATCAAAATCGTCGGCGGAGCCTACCTGTTGTGGTTTGCATTGAACAGTATTCGCCAGCAGGCGACACCGCAGATGCCTACACTTCAGCAACCGATTACCGCTCCGTGGTATGTGTTTTTTCGCCGCGGGCTGATTACCGATCTCTCGAACCCACAAACCGTACTGTTTTTTATCAGTATTTTTTCCGTAACGCTGAGCGCAGAGACACCGACATGGGCCAGGCTGATGGCCTGGGCAGGCATCGTGCTCTCCTCTGTTATCTGGCGAATTTTCCTCAGTCAGGCTTTTTCCCTGCCGGCGGTTCGTCGCGGTTATGCGCGGGTCAATCGCGTCGCCAGTCGCGTTATCGGCGCCATTATTGGCGTTTTCGCCCTGAAACTCATTTACGAAGGCGTAACGCACCGGTGATGCCTTACGCCTCTCCCCACTCAGAACTGATAGCTATAGTTGACGCTCGCAAACCAGAGGTAGGGATGGTCATAACTCCCGGAAAACGCCTCTGGTGATTTCACTTTTGACGATTGCATATGCAGATACGACACGGCAAATCCTACATTGCTCGCGGGGGTAATTTGATACTGCGCGCCAGTGGCAAATCGCCATTCATCACCGGTAGGTAATGACAGCGCCACATCGCTTTGCGACTGATAGACCGTGCTGTCGAATGCAACGCCTGCATTCAACCGCCACTGTTCGGTTGGGCGGAACTGGACGCCTAACGCCGTATGCCAGGAGTCTTTCAGGCGGTTCTGCTGGTTGCTCTCTTGCCCGGCAATCGTCACCTGCGGGCTACCGAACTGGCTCCAGTCTTGCCAGCCAAGATCACCCATCACGGACCACTGCTTATTAATGTCATGCACCAGACTCAACATAATCTGCTGCGGCGCCCGGACCTGCGCCGATATAGGCAGATCGTATTCAACATTGGGCAAATTTGGGAAGCGGGCTTTACCGTCAATATTAAAGTCATAATCGGTTTTGCTGGTCCAGGTGATGCCCGCCCGCGTACTGTCCGTCAGCGCCATCAATAACCCGAGGCGATAACTCATCGCCCAGTCATGATCATTCTCTTTTTCATCATCACCATTAACATTACGGGTTAATGATAAATAGCCATAGTTCACATTAGCAGACGCGCCAATCGACAGCCGATCATTTAATTTATAGGCCAGGGAAGGGCTTAACGTCATTGCCACCATAGTGCTCTTTTTGATCAAACGATCGCCCGCCCAATCGCCAAAATCAATTCCCAGCCCATAGTTTCCGTATAACCCAATTCCGCCGTAGAGCCTGTCGTTGATTTTTTGAGAATAAAAGGCACTGGCTCCCGGAAAAATATTCATCACATTACCCGGACTTTCTTTGCGGGAATCATCGAGGTGATAAGGAATATCACCATCCATTACCTGCAATCCCCCGGTAAACATATGATCAGGTAAACGGGTCATGCCCGCCGGATTGGTGACAATGGTCGAGGCATCTTGTGCCCTGGCCGCCTGTCCTGCCCCTGCCAGCGCCGTATCTTCAGTCCCAATTTCGTAAAAATACAACGCGCTGGCATGGGAAAGTGAAGAAAAGAGTAAACCGGTACACACCAGAGTTATTTTTTTCATTGATTACCCGCTGAAATTATTATCATTGTTTATTTTATTCACCAGAAAAAGCACGATGGGAAAAGAGAACGACGAGAAACGTATTTATCCCATTCATAGAATAGTCCTGATTTCAAAAAACGATGATGCCCAAAACAGCCAAAGCCGTTTTGGGCGCGTCAGTCAGGGAGTCACGATATTAAACCAGAAGTCGAACGTATCCATAAAACTCAGCATTTCGTCAAACTTCGCCGCATTACCGGTAATCGTCACACTACCGTTATCCTGCGCCTGTTTCAGCGTCTCCTCTTTCAGGATAATTTTATTCAGCGTGGCGCGATTGAGGGTAATTGTCGCATCAGCATGACTGGACTGCTCATTGGCGGTATGGTTCAGCACACCGTTCTCAAGCTCCAGTTTGTAGGTACCGCCGTCCTTACCCAAATCAACATTGAAAACCGCTTTTGCATTCGCCGCTTTTTCACCGTTGAGATGCACGCCAAGATAATCAAAGAACATTTCCGGGCTCATGGCGCGCACGGTATCCGGGCTGGCGGTGTTCGGGGTCGGGCCTTTCACCACGCCATTACGCAACTCCTGCGCGCCGGTCAGGTAGAAGTTACGCCACGGGCCGGATTCTGCCTGATAGCCCAGTTGCTCCAGCGCATCCGCTTCCAGATTACGCGCTGTGGCATTCTGCGGGTCGGCAAACACCACATTGCTCACCACCTGCGCCACCCAGCGATAATTCCCCTGCGTGTAATCCTCTTTGGCCTTCTTCAGGATCTGATCCGGTCCCCCCATGTAATCAACATATTTCTTCGCCGCCTCAACGGGAGGGAGTTCATCCAGCGATGCCGGATTACCGTTAAACCAGCCGAGATAGAGCACATAGGTGGCTTTCACATCATGGCTGACCGAGCCGTAATAGCCGCGACTCGCCCAGGAGTTCGCCAGCCCGTCCGGCAGTTTAAAGTTGGCGGCAATCTCATCGCGGGTCAGCCCTTTATTGGCCATACGCAGCGTCTGGTCGTTGATGTAACGATACATATCGCGCTGGCTTTTCATCAATTTAACGACATTCTCGTTGCCCCACGTCGGCCAGTGGTGTTGCGCCATAATGATCTGCGCTTTATCCCCCCAGCGTTCAATGGCGGCATTAATGTATTTCGACCAGGCCAGCGGATCGCGGATTTTCGCGCCGCGAAGTGAATACGTATTGTGCAGGGTATGGGTCACATCCTCGGCAGCTTCAATCATTTGCTTCTCTTCGACATACCACAGCATTTCAGAAGGCGCTTCAGAGCCTGGCGCCATCATAAAGTCATAGGTCAGGCCATCAATGACCTCTTTCTGGCCGTCTTTCTCAATGATGTTGGTCGGTTCAATCAGCGTCACCGTACCGGCAGAGGTGGTGGTCCCCAGCCCCGCGCCGACCTGTCCTTTTTCATTTGATTTCAATAAATTGCCGTACATGTAGCTGGCACGACGGCTCATCACATTACCGGCCATAATGTTCTCTGAAACCGCCTCTTTCATAAAGCCAGCAGGCGCATACACTTTCACTTTACCGGACTTCACATCGGCTTCATCCACCACGCCGCGCACGCCGCCATAGTGGTCAACGTGGCTATGGGTATAAATCACCGCCACCACCGGTCTCTTGCCACGGTTTTTGTAATAGAGATCGATACCGACCTTTGCGGTTTCTGCGGAAACCAGCGGATCAACCACGGTAATCCCCTCTTTCCCTTCGATGATGGTCATATTTGACAGATCCAGATTACGGATCTGATATACCCCGTCGGTCACTTCGAACAGGCCGCTGATATTAATCAACTGAGACTGACGCCAGAGGCTTGGATTAACGGTATCAGGCGCTTTTTGCCCTTCTTTAATAAAGGCATATTGCTGCGGATTCCAGACAACATTGCCTTTCTCACCTTTGATCACATCCTGAGGCAACGGTGCGATAAACCCTTTATGCGCATTCGCGAAGTCAGTGTTATCGGAAAATGGCAGTTGGCGATAAAGCGCTTCATTCGCGGCTTTCGTGGACGACGTGGCCTCCTTCGGCGCGTCATTTGCCATTACGGGTGATGCGATAACTGACGTCGATAACACCCCTGCCATCGCCATATAACCAACAATTTTATTCAGTTTCATAATTGCCTCTTTGCCAGCGTATTGTTGCCAGGCAAATATTTAAGTGGAGATTACTAAACGCGCCGTAACGCGCCAAAGAGTAAACAACTCAATAACATTAAATATTTTCGACAACGTTCAACGCTTATGTCGTAGTGTAGATAACTGAAAATCAGGTTATCACTTACTCCGTTATTTATCACAACACAACTTGTTTAATTTTAAATATTCTGCGGACATAATTTAAAATTAAACAAATATCTTCTCGCCAGACGAAATACGAACGGGATAATTACCCTCAAGTTATTCACCAGAGCGTTATATTTTTATGAAAATCCGCATTTCTCCTATTTTACTCAGTCTGAGCCTGCTCACCGCATGCAGTACTCACTCGCCGGACACCGTACAACAATTAAATGCCCTGACCGTTCCCGTCGTTACACCAGACACCACGCCTGCTCAGACAGCCACGTTGCTGCCGCTACACCAGCAAAATAAACAAAAAATAAGCACGTTAACGGCGAGCCTTAAACAGAAGTATCTGCAACGGAGCACCAGGAAAGATATTTTTGATACCCACAGTGAGACAGCACGGGTTTACGCCGCACTGACAAAACTGGAGCAATTTAGCTATCTGAACGACAACTACCTGAAGGAGAAAAATGAGCAAGGATTGCAGGAGATTTCGATGACACTCCAGTCAGTGTCATAACCCGGGGATGGTTAAAACCCGACACATTCGGTATCGGGTTTTATGACGACGGCCTCTCGTATTATTGTCCAAAACGGTACGTCAGACCGACGTTCAGAGAACTGACATCGCTGCTGACGCCAATCTGATTCTCGTTCCCGACATTGCTCACCCACTGATATTCTAAGCGACCGGCCAGGTTTTGATTGAAAGCATATTCCGTCCCGACCGCCACTAACGGACGCACGCCAGTCTCAAAGCGATTTTTACCACTGATATCAGATTCCGCGCGGTAACCCATTGCCCCCGCCCGACCATAAATATCCCAGTTATCATTCAGACCATAACTGGCTTTTAATGACAACTGTAGCCCCTGACTTTTCATTTTAGCGCCAGAAGCACCGTGGTGACCTTCAACGCCCATATTCCCCAAATAGTCATAGCCCCCTTCAACAGCCAGCCACGGGGTGATCTGATAACCGGTATATACACCACCACCGACATTATCATGATTAAAATCGAAATCAGTTGATTGGGTATTTCCCCCATTTTTACTGCTACTGGTGTCAAAATAGTGCGACCAGCCAAATTTCCCCCCGGCATACCAGGTTCCGGTGTCCGCAGCGGCAAATGCGGTTGATGCGGTAACCGCGTTAACCATAATTAAAGCGACAAGCGTCTTTTTCATAAACATCCCATTATTAACGTGTTGCAATCTCTATGATCGCGTGCATTTGTATAAGACGCAGAAAATATAAATAAAAACACGCACAGGGGTAATCATAAACTTATTTATTTTTGGACAAAGTATTTATGAACGAGATAACGCGCTGAGAATCATAAAATTTCCGTTACTGCAGAGAAATTAAAATCGTTCAGGTAAGTCTGTCAACTCCGTCAAATAACCACCGCGTTTAAAGGCTATGTAACCCCCTTGTTTTAATGCAGAAAGCAC
Organism: Citrobacter sp. Awk 4; assembly: GCF_028069725.1. Taxonomy (GTDB): domain Bacteria; phylum Pseudomonadota; class Gammaproteobacteria; order Enterobacterales; family Enterobacteriaceae; genus Citrobacter_D. The sequence goes on along the minus strand of NZ_JANEWG010000042.1, from coordinate 7,265 downwards.
GTTCAATACACTACTGCGAGAAAGGTGGGTTCTCTCCTGAATATACTCGAGGATCGAGGTTCTCATTCGGGTCTCCTCCGGCAGTAAAATCATCTCCTGCAAGTGGCTACGAATAACGGAATAAGTGCCCTGCTGCACAATCAACGCATCGCGATAAAAAAGATACGCAGAGTGATATGAGAGCAGCGCGGCAACATCCTCCCATAATCCCTCCCGGCGAAACACGTCAGCGGCCTTTTGCGCATCAACCCGCAGGATGGTTGAATCCTGCTCCGCGCGCAAAATATGCCCCCGAACGGGCTGAATCATCTCAGCAAGGCCAAAAAGATGGGGGTCATACAGCGTGGCGATCAGAAGCCCATCCGAGGCCCGCAATATTGAGAGTTCGCCTTCGATGAACAGATAGAGCTGTGACTGGCCTTGATAATCCCACGTAATCCGCTTACGCGGGATCACTTTCATTTTTTCTGCCAACGGTGTCAGTACCGCGGTTAAACGCGCAATACTTTGATCGGGTTGTACAGGTGGATGAATATGCATACGAATACCAGACCGTCTACGCCAGGGGGAGTTGTAAACTATATCTCTTAACGTTAAAAAAATACAAACTGATATTAAACAGAATACTCTTGTTAAGAAAATAATATCCGGCAATACGCTTTACGTTTATTTTTAAATAATCCCTGATACGACGTGGACGCCTGCGTCAGTTTGATGCTCTCGCCGCAAAGGGCTTCTGTTCAGCAACTGTACGTTTCCCGTGCCAGTATCCTCTATACTTTTAGTGAAGTGCGCAAACGATAAACAATGAGTGCTTCAGCGCGCCCGTGTCTTACTCTTTAGCTTGACCATCGCACTGAAATTCCTCGTAATATCGGCCTCACTCTTTAATGGTATTGACACGTGGCGGAAAGATGGAACAGGTAGAACCCGGTAACGACGAATTACTCCTTACAGAATGGCAGACATTGCTTCACCAAACCTCTCCTAAGGTTCACGAGATACTGACCTCGTTAACCGACGAGGAGATTCATCATCTGGTTACCGTTTTTTATGACTATATGCTTTCACACGCCGAGAGCGCGCTGTTCCTCAACACTGAACAGGTGGCAACCCGACTCAGCCACAGCATGTTTCACTGGTTACGCAGCGTGTTGGGAAGCGCGCAGGAAGATCTCCACCAACTGCTGGCGAAACAGCGCGATATTGGCGTCGTTCATGCCCGTATTGGTCTGCCGATAGATCTGGTCGCCCGTGGCGCACGTCGATTAAAAGATGAGCTGTACCGCCTGCTGAAGGAGAAATCCGTCTACCCGACGAGCGTGCTCAGCGATGCAATCTGCTTTAGCAGTCTGGCAATGGACACGGCGATAGAGGCGATGACCGTCTCTTACTCTCCTAATTACCAAAATTCCATGAACACCCAGGAACAGTACCGCCTGTTGACGATTTACGATGATGTCAACGTCGAGCGGGAACGCCAGATCCGCTCCCTGACCGACTGGGAGAATCAGTTTATCTACAATATTGCTACGGGCTTGCCTGCCGAAGAGCTGATTTTTTTGTCGAAATCTGACTTTGGTATGTGGTTATCACATAAGGGAAAACACATTCTCGGTAACGGAAAACTGCTTTCCGGGATGGAGCAATTGATACAGCAGATAGACAATAACCTGAATCAGGTGTTACTGAACGGCCAGGAGCCTTCTGCAGAAGAACGGATGAGTTTGCTGCAGGATATTCGCCAGTTATCCACGCAAATCCACTTCCTCCTCGCCTCTATGTTTGAAGAGCTGGTGAAACAAGAAAACGGCAAAGATTCGCTGACGCAGTTGCTGAACCGCCGCTTTATTCCCACCATTATGCGCCGCGAAATTTCCCTTGCGCTGCATTCGCGTAAACCGTTCGTGCTGGCCATGCTCGACATTGATTATTTCAAACAGATCAACGATCGCTACGGACATAATGCCGGAGACATCACGCTGAAAAATGTCGCCGCAGTGATTTACGAGCATATCCGCAGCAGCGATTACGTTTTTCGCTATGGCGGCGAAGAGTTTATGGTGCTGCTTGTCGAATCCGATGTATCACAGGCGAGTATCATTCTGGAAACGCTACGGACAAAAATTGCCGGCCTGCGTATTTCTGCTTCACCGCTGGAATCCTTCTCCGTCACCACCAGCATTGGTATCGCCGAGTACGATTATCACCCGGACTACAAACAACTGATTGAGAAGGCAGACCAGGCGCTCTATCTCGCGAAAAGCAACGGACGTAATCGGGTAGAAATTTATCGTCGCTAGCCCCTTTATGCTTCTGATTTTTCGGGCGGCATTGCGGGTGAGGCATACCAATCTTCCTTCGCTACCATTACCGCCCCTTTCGGTTGCATCACAAAGTTTGGCGACATGATTTGCACATTAAATTCGTTGAAAACGTCCTGAATATTGCTATGCAAGGCATTGCGGGCGGCTGCCAGCGACTCATCGGGTTGCAGACGAACCTGTAGCTCATAAGAGATATACCAGTCCATCAAACTGAGCTGGCGCACCAACGGCGGCTGCGTATGGTCGATGCCGTTAGCACGGTTGGCGGCCAGTTCAAGCATGGCATGTACCTGACGCCAGGGGGTGTCGTAACCGATAGTGACGCCCACGGTTAAGTTGACGCCGCCATCAGGATTTTGCGCGCTGAGATTGGTAATTTTGCCACTGACCACCACCGCATTGGGAACCGTTACGACGTAGTTTTCCCGGGTGATTATCTTGGTGGCCAGCATACCAATTTCACTCACCAGCCCTTCATTATCGGCAATACGGATCACATCACCTTTGCGCAGCGCGCGTGAATAGATGAGTACCAGTCCGCTCATCGCATGATTCATCACCCCCGCAGAGCCGAGCGTAAGCATTAAACCGAAAAAGACGCTAATACCTTTAAACGCCAGTGAATTCGCGCCGGGAAGAAAAGGATACGCCGCCGAAAGCGCAAACAACCACACCACAACGGATATCAGCTTGCGGGTCGCACCGACCGTTTCAGGGTGAATGCCAGGCAACGTCAATCGCCCGGCTTCCACTTGATTAAGGATCACTTTGAGCAATTTTAAAATAAGCGCGGTGATGGCAAAGATGAGCAGGACAATCATTAATCCAGGCAATGCGGAGACAATCGACAGCGCGATTTCCCTGACAACGCGCACGGACCAGTCGCCCAGCGATTCTCCCCATACCCGGGTCCACGGGAACAGACTGAATACCCAACTTAGCCAGACGTAGAACGCCAGGATACCGAGCAACATCATCAATAACGCATACAACCGGGTTTCAATTGCACCGACGAAACGCCGCCAGTTTTGCGGGATCCAGCTACGGTTTTCGAAAATTTTACGTCGATAATGTCGACGTACCCACCGCCAGGAGCGGTAAGCGCCATACCAGAACAAAGTGAGCGCCAGTAAGCCTGCGGCGGTTTTCACGGCGGCGAGGGCAAGCCAACCGCTGTCATACTGGTCGCGCAGAGAGGTGCGCTGGATCTCCATCCGCGCCAGTACGCGCTGTGCGGCCTGGTCGAGCGTTAGGTCGTCCCCCTCATCCAGATCCCCTTGTGCCAACAACATGACCGGCTTGCCGTTCATCACGATCAGCCGCCCCTGCTGGCGATAGCGAGTGACAGGTACAATTTTCAACGGCTCACGCACGTCCGCCTGGGTAAAATTACGCAATGTATTGTGGATCCGCAGAACGCGTTCTTCTGGCGTGGTCAGGCCAAACTTCGCCTGCAACATAACAATGGGTTGATGAAAAATATAAACCGTGCGCGCACGCTCTTGTTCTGTGGGCTGCTGTCGGGGTTCCGCCGCCAGGGAAGGGAGCGCCAGAATGACCATAAAACACGCCAAAATAGTGAGCATCATCCTGTTCATCACCACCACCCCAAATGTGTAATTATCGTTATTATTCATAGCGTCAAAAAATAGAGCTCGTCATTACCCTTTTGAGCATAGACCAGCCTGGTGCTTTTTTATCCACCCACATACGAATCACATTTCAGCGTTACCCGATTTTATTCTGCCCTTTGTCGATTTCCCGTCTCTGATGCCTTAATCCTGATAGATTAATCAAAATGTTAAGTGAAACTTATCAAATTAAATATTTGTATGGATTAACTGGCTGAATGTTAACAACGGGTTATATTTAATTGCGAGGGTTACAGAATGTAACTTTAGGGATCGTACTGATATTCATCACTAAACCTAAAAAATGTGAGAATCATAATGAGACTAAAACCCATCGCCAGAGGGCTTGCCCTGGCAGGCTTGTTAACAACACTCATTGTTCCAGCCTATGCCGATACCGCCTCAAAGGATGCCACTGCCGCCACTAAGCAAGCCAACGAACAACTCTATAATCAGCTCCCTTTCTCCGACAACACTGACTTTACCGACGCCCACAAAGGTTTTATTGCCGCCCTTCCTTCCGACATTATTCATGGCGAACAAGGGAACGTGGTCTGGAACCCACAGCAGTATGCCTTTATTAAAGAAGGGGAAAAAGCGCCCGATACGGTAAACCCAAGCCTCTGGCGTCAGTCTCAGTTGATTAATATCAGCGGCCTGTTTGAAGTCACTGACGGCGTCTACCAAATCCGCAACCTTGACCTGTCGAATATGACCATTATCGAAGGGAAAGAGGGCGTTACCGTCGTCGACCCGCTGGTTTCTGCGGAAACCGCCAAAGTCGGTATGGATCTCTACTTTAAAAACCGCGGTAACAAACCGGTGGTCGCCGTTATCTACACGCACAGTCACGTTGACCACTATGGCGGCGTGCGCGGCGTGGTGGATGAAGCCGATGTGAAATCCGGTAAAGTGAAAGTGTATGCGCCAGCTGGCTTTATGGAAGCCGCCGTCGCAGAAAACATTATGGCCGGTAATGTGATGAGCCGCCGTGCCAGCTATATGTACGGCAACCTGCTGAAACCGGATGCCAAAGGCCAGGTCGGCGCGGGGCTGGGAACCACCACCTCTGCCGGTACAGTGACGCTGATTGCGCCGACCAATATCATTGAGAAAGACGGCCAGAAAGAGGTCATTGACGGCCTGACCTATGACTTTATGCTGGCGCCAGGCTCTGAAGCGCCTTCAGAAATGCTGTGGTTTATCGAAGAGAAAAAACTCATTGAATCCGCAGAAGACGTGACCCATACCCTGCACAACACCTACTCGCTGCGCGGCGCGAAAATTCGCGAGCCGCTGCCGTGGTCGAAATACATTAACGAAGCGATTGTTCGCTGGGGCGACAAAGCGGAAATTCTGATGGCGCAGCACCACTGGCCGACGTGGGGTAACGAGAATGTCGTCAAACTGCTGAAGAGCCAGCGTGACCTCTATCGTTATATCAACGACCAGACCTTACGCATGGCCAACGAAGGCCTGACCCGTGATGAGATTGCCGCCAACTTTAAACTGCCTGATTCACTGGCGCATACGTGGGCGAACCGGGGTTACTACGGTTCGGTCAGCCACGATGTGAAAGCCACCTACGTGCTCTATCTCGGCTGGTTTGACGGCAATCCGGCCACCCTGGACGAACTGCCGCCAGAAGAAGCGGCGAAGAAATTCGTCGAATACATGGGCGGTGCGGACGCCATCCTGCAAAAAGCGAAAACCGACTTTGACCAGGGTAATTACCGTTGGGTCGCGCAGGTAGTGAGTAAAGTGGTGTTCGCCGATCCGAATAACCAGGATGCGCGTAACCTGGAAGCGGATGCGCTGGAGCAACTGGGCTATCAGGCTGAATCCGGCCCGTGGCGTAACTTCTACCTGACCGGCGCGCAGGAGTTGCGTAATGGCGTGGTGAAAGGCCCGACCCCGAACACCGCCAGCCCGGATACCGTACGTGCGATGACCCCGGAAATGTTCTTTGATTATCTGGCGGTGCATATCAACGGTCAGAAAGCCGGTGATGCGAAATCGGTATTCAACATCGACCTCGGCAGCGACGGCGGCAAGTACAAGCTTGAGCTGGAGAATGGCGTGCTGAACCATACCGCCAATGCCGAAGCGAAAGAGGCTGACGCGACCATTTCACTGAATCGCGACACGCTGAACAAAATTATCCTGAAAGAAGTCACGCTGAAACAGGCGCAGGAGAGTGGCGACGTGAAGGTGACCGGAGATGGCGCCAAACTCGACGCTATGCTCGGCTACATGGATAAATTTGAATTCTGGTTCAACATCGTCACGCCTTAACCCCATCAACACCCCCGCGAGCAATTCACGGGGGTGTTGTTTGACGATGCCTCTGTCGTAGCAACCCGGATTTGAACACCAAAATAAGGGAACCGCTACGCCCTACTCCCACGACAGCCGTGGGGATGTCTCCGGATAAGCGGTTGGCAGCGCGGTATTGTTCAGATTAGACTGAACGCTCCCAACAACACTTACTGAGATACTCCATTGAATAAGAACATTCTTTCATACTCTCTGCCATTGCTGTTGGCTGGCGTGGTGACATCAGCCAGCGCGAAGCAACCTTCCGCTCCCCATTCTCCAGAAGCGGGCGTGCTGTGCGATCAGTATATTTGCGCTGACAGCGCGAAAGGCGTTTCCCGCGATAAGACCGAAAAATACCTCGGTGAAAAAGCCGCAAAGAGACTGTTTTCACAGGGAGAATTTGATACGACCGAGTTTACCTTTGCCAACGGTATTTTCTGCGATATCAAAGAGCGCTTATGCCGGGAAGACCGGTACTACGGCGCAGACGGAAAGCGTAGCGGCGCCATTTCAACGAAATATACCGAGCTACTTTTCGGGAAGTGAGAAGAAGGCGAAAGTTTATTTCTGCCCTACTCTACCGGAAGCCATTCTGATTAAAGGCACCCTTCAGACGAAAAAACCGGCACACAGGTGTAATGCTGGTCAGTTAAGAAATTAGGGAGAACCTGTCACTCTGGAGAAGGGTGACGTTCACTTTATGTTCACTGCTTCTCTGAAACCACACTACCTGTGAACGTGCAAGGGAGGCTCACCGCCGCCTCCCTTGCAACCCAGGCTCCCGGCAAGGAAAATCGTCGCTTCGCGATACATTCGACTTATGCCGTCTGCCTTTCGGGTCGGGGTCGAGCCTGCGTCCCGGCAGGCCGTCCCCTCCGCCCGCGTCCCTGCGGGCGGCCCCGGTCAGCCGTCAACGTCTCATCGATTTTCGAGCCGGACCGTGGTGTCGCTTCCGCATTCTGACTTTCAGTGATTTCCGTTTAGCTGT